>NZ_JPOC01000026.1 GCF_000738775.1 Prescottella defluvii | reverse complement strand
GCGGGGCGGCGGATACGGGGGATCCGAGCCGGGTCCGGGCGATTCGGCGTCACTGACTACGATTGGGGGGTGACCAGTGCGCCAGAGACTCCCCAGACCCCCGCAGACGCCCTCCCCAAGAGCTGGGATCCCAGCGCGGTAGAGGCCGACTTGTATCAGGGCTGGGTAGACGCCGGTTACTTCACGGCCGACCCGTCGAGCGACAAGCCCGGCTACTCGATCGTGCTGCCCCCGCCGAACGTCACCGGCAGCCTGCACATGGGCCACGCGCTCGACCACACCCTGATGGACGCGCTGTGCCGCCGCAAGCGGATGCAGGGCTTCGAGGTGCTGTGGCTGCCCGGCATGGACCACGCGGGCATTGCGACGCAGACCATCGTCGAGAAGCAGCTCGCAGCCGACGGCAAGAAGAAGGAAGACTTCGGCCGTGAGCAGTTCATCGAGAAGGTCTGGGACTGGAAGCGCGAGTCCGGCGGCACGATCCAGGGCCAGATGCGGCGCATCGGCGACGGCGTCGACTGGTCCCGCGACCGCTTCACGATGGACGAGGGCCTCTCGCGCGCCGTCCAGACGATCTTCAAGCGCCTCTACGACGACGGCCTGATCTACCGCGCCGAGCGCCTCGTCAACTGGTCGCCGGTGCTGCAGACCGCGATCTCCGACATCGAGGTGAAGTTCGAGGAGGTCGAGGGCGAGCTCGTCTCGCTGCGCTACGGCTCCCTCAGCGACGACGAGCCGCACGTCGTCGTCGCGACCACCCGCGTCGAGACGATGCTCGGTGACACCGCGGTCGCCGTCCATCCCGAGGACGAGCGCTACAAGCATCTGGTCGGCACGACGCTGCCGCACCCGTTCCTGGATCGGCAGATCCCGATCATCGCCGACGACTACGTCGACCCCGCGTTCGGCACCGGCGCCGTGAAGATCACGCCCGCGCACGACCCCAACGACTTCGAGATGGGTGTCCGGCACAACCTGCCGATGCCCACCATCATGGACAAGACCGGCAAGATCGCCGACACCGGAACGCAGTTCGACGGCATGGACCGTTTCGAGGCCCGCGTCAAGGTGCGCGAGGCACTCGCCGAGCAGGGCCGCGTCGTCGCGGAGAAGCGTCCGTACGTGCACAGCGTCGGCCACTCGGAGCGTTCCGGTGAGACCATCGAACCGCGCCTGTCGATGCAGTGGTGGGTCAAGGTCGACGCGCTCGCGAAGGCCGCCGGTGACGCGGTCCGTAACGGCGACACCGTGATTCATCCGGCCAGCCAGGAGCCTCGCTGGTTCGCGTGGGTCGACAACATGCACGACTGGTGCATCTCGCGTCAGCTGTGGTGGGGTCACCGCATCCCGATCTGGTACGGCCCGAACGGCGAGGTCAAGTGCTTCGGACCGGACGAGACCGCACCCGAGGGCTGGGAGCAGGACCCCGACGTCCTCGACACCTGGTTCTCGTCGGGGCTGTGGCCGTTCTCGACGATGGGCTGGCCCGACAAGACTCCCGAGATCGAGAAGTTCTACCCGACAAGCGTTCTCGTCACCGGCTACGACATCCTGTTCTTCTGGGTCGCCCGGATGATGATGTTCGGTACGTACGTGGCCGGCGACGACGCCACGGCGAGCGGGAAGGTGCCGTTCAAGGACCTGTTCCTGCACGGCCTGGTTCGTGACCAGTTCGGCAAGAAGATGTCGAAGTCGCGCGGCAACGGAATCGACCCCCTCGACTGGGTGGACCGCTTCGGCGCGGACGCTCTGCGCTTCACGCTGGCCCGCGGCGCCAACCCGGGCAGCGACCTGGCCGTCGGTGAGGACCACGCGCAGTCGTCGCGCAACTTCGCGAACAAGCTGTTCAACGCCACCAAGTTCGCGCTCATGAACGGTGCGGTCGTCGCGGACCTGCCGGCCCGCGAGCAGCTCACCGACGCCGACCGCTGGATCCTCGACCGGCTCGAGCAGGTCCGCGGCGAGGTCGACGAGGCGTTCGAGAAGTTCGAGTTCTCCAAGGCCTGCGAGGCGCTGTACCACTTCGCGTGGGACGAGGTGTGCGACTGGTACCTCGAGCTCGCGAAGCCGCAGCTCGCCGAGGGCAGCGTGTACGCCGACGGAACGAAGGCAGTGCTCGGCAACGTGCTCGACACGCTGCTGCGGATGCTGCACCCGGTGATCCCGTTCGTCACCGAGACCCTGTGGAAGGTCCTCACCGGCGGCGAGTCCGTCGTGATTGCCGAGTGGCCCGCCGGGACGGGTATCGCGACGGATCCCGTTGCGGCGCAGCGCATCGAGGACATGCAGCGCCTGGTGACCGAGGTCCGCCGCTTCCGCAGCGACCAGGGTCTCAAGCCGTCGCAGAAGGTGGCTGCACGCCTCACCGGCGTGGCCGAGGCCGACATCGAGAGCCAGCTGGCGTCGGTGGCGTTCCTCGCGAAGCTCACCGAACCGTCCGACACGTTCGCGGCCACCGCGTCCGTCGAGGTGCGGTTGAGCAAGGCCACGGTCACCGTCGAACTCGACACCTCGGGCGCGGTCGACCTGGGCGCCGAGAAGAAGCGGCTCGAGAAGGATCTCGCGGTCGCCGAGAAGGAGCTCGCCGGCACCACCGCCAAGCTGGGCAACGAGGCGTTCCTCGCGAAGGCCCCCGACGCGGTGGTCGACAAGATCCGTGCCCGCCAGCAGGTGGCGCAGGAGGAGATCGCCCGCATGTCGGCACGTCTGAAGGAGCTGGGCGGAGCGTGACCACCGAACGCCCGGGCGCACCGGACCCGGTCGATCTCGCCGAGCTCGCACTCGTCGAGGCGGAGCTGGATCAACGCTGGCCCGAGACCAAGATCGAGCCGTCGCTGACCCGGATCTCCGCGCTGATGGACCTGCTGGGCTCGCCGCAGGACAGTTATCCGTCCATTCACGTCGCCGGCACCAACGGCAAGACGTCGGTGACGCGGATGATCGACGTGCTGCTCACCCACCTGCACCGTCGGACCGGACGGACCACCAGCCCGCACCTGCAGCTGGCGACCGAGCGGATCAGCATCGACGGCGCCCCTGTCCCGGTGCGGACGTACATCGACACGTACCGGGAACTCGAGCCGTACATCGCGATGATCGACCGGCAGTCCGAGGCCGCCGGCGGTCCCGCGATGAGCAAGTTCGAGGTCACCACCGCGATGGCGTACGCCGCCTTCGCGGAGGCGCCCGTCGATGTCGCCGTCGTCGAGACCGGTCTCGGCGGAAAATGGGACGCCACCAACGTCATCGACGCGCAGGTCGCGGTCATCACCCCGATCGGCCTCGACCACGTCGACTATCTCGGCCCCGACCTCGAATCGATCGCGGGGGAGAAGGCCGGGATCATCAAGAAGGGCCGCGACAGCGGGGTCGAGGGCGTCGCCCCGACCGACACCGTCGCGATCATCGCCGAGCAGAGTCCCGAGGTGATGGACGTGCTGCTGCGCCGGGCCGTCGAGGCGGATGCCGCGGTGGCCCGCGAGGGATCCGAATTCAAGGTGCTGCGCCGGCAGATCGCGATCGGTGGCCAGCAGCTCGAGTTGCACGGCCTCGGCGGTGTGTACGACGACATCTTCCTGCCGTTGCACGGTGAGCACCAGGCGCGCAACGCGTCGCTGGCGCTCGCGGCGGTGGAGGCGTTCTTCGGCGCCGGACCCGACCGTCAACTCGACGCGGACGCGATCCGCGCGGGCTTCGCGTCCGTCGTCAATCCGGGCCGGCTGGAACGGGTCCGGAGTGCGCCGACGGTGTTCCTCGACGCCGCGCACAATCCGCACGGGGCGCAGGCCCTCGCGGCCGCGCTGGTCGCGGAGTTCGACTTCCGCAAGCTCGTCGGTGTCGTCAGCGTCATGGGAGACAAGGACGTCGACGGCATCCTCGACGCCCTCGAGCCGGTGTTCGACGAACTGGTCGTCACCCACAACGGATCGCCCCGGGCGATGGATGTCGAAGACCTCGCGAACCGTGCCGTGGCGCGGTTCGGCGACGAGCGGGTGGTCGTCGCGCCGACGCTGGCGGACGCGCTCGAGACTGCGATCGGGCTGGCGGAGGAAGTCGCCGAGCCCGGTGAGGCAGTCTCGGGGGCGGGCGTCGTCGTCACTGGTTCGGTTGTCACTGCGGGCGTTGCCCGCTCCCTGTTCGGAAAGGACCCCGCGTGAGCGAGACCCCGGAGACTCCAGACAACTCCCCGTCCGGGTTCCGGCCACCGGCGAAGGATCCGTGGAAGGGGTTCCGCGGTGTCATGGCAGGCACCCTGATCCTCGAGTCGATCGTGGTGCTGCTGGCGCTGCCGGTCGTTGCCGTCGTCAACTCGACGGGCCTGACGTGGGTGTCGGGTCTGTACATCTGTGTGCTGGCGCTGCTGATGATCCTCGGCGCCGGGCTGCAGGGACGCCCGTGGGCGATGACGTTCAACCTGACACTCCAGGTGTTCACGATCCTCGGCTTCTTCATCGACACGGCACTCGGCGTGATCGGCGTGCTGTTCGGCGCGGTGTGGCTGTACATCGTGTACCTGCGCAGGGACATCGCGCGCCGGATCGAGCGGGGTCTGCTGCCCGGGCAACGAGACTGACCGTCTAGGCTGTTCGCCGTGACTGAGCGCACCCTGGTACTGATCAAGCCCGACGGCGTGGCCCGTGGCTACGTCGGCGAGATCCTCTCCCGCATCGAACGCAAGGGTCTGACCATTGCGGCGATGGAGCTGCGGACGGCATCCGGCGATATCGCCGCGACGCACTACGCCGAACACGAAGGCAAGCCGTTCTACCCGGGGCTGCTCGACTTCATCACCTCCGGACCGCTCGTGGCCGCCGTGCTCGAGGGGCCGCGCGCGATCGCTGCGTTCCGTCAGATCGCCGGCGGCACCGATCCGGTGGAGAAGGCGGTCCCCGGCACCATCCGCGCCGACCTGGCTCTCGACGGTGGACAGAACCTGGTCCACGGATCCGATTCGGTCGAGTCCGCCGAGCGCGAGATCGCCCTCTGGTTTCCCCAGCTCGTTCGGGTCTGAGACCCACAACTCGGGACGCTCCCGGGCCGTCGTGCCCGCGGAGCGTCCTTTTGTTTTGTCACCTACCGGTGCGCCGATGAGACGACACTCCGCTCCGGTGTGGGATACTGAAATCGGTCGGACCGCAATTTTGCTTCACGCGGACCCGATCGGATGACACCACGGTGCGAAGCCCGTCATCGCTGCCCTACCGGCGCAGGTAATCCCTGTTCCGTCCGGCACGCTGGATGATCAGGCGCTCGTGTCGTGATCGGTCAGGCGCCCGCGCCGTGGATCACCGCCATCCAGCCAGGCACCGCGCGATTCCGCAGTGATCAACGGACACTGCGAACCACGTGGAGCGAGACCATACAATCTCGGACCCTCGGTGCGAGTACACAACCATCGCCCTCGCGCGGCCGCGTCACATCCGATCGACAGACGGGTGGACGCGCCCGGGGGCTCGAGGAGAATACGTGGCCGATCAAGCGCCGCCCGAAAACGTTAATGAACCGATCGCAGAAGGATCGGTCGACCCGAGTACCACTCCGGTACTCCCCGAGAAGATCCGAGTCCACGCGCTCGCCAAACTGCTCGGGGTCACCAGCAAGCAGGTGCTCGCAGAGGCCGCTGCGCTGGGTACCGAGTTGCGCAGCGCGCAGTCCAGCCTCCAGCGCGAGATCGCCGAGCGCATCCATGCCACCGTGTCCGGTGCAACGGAGACCGCTGCTCCGGAACCGGCCGCCGAACCCGTCGCGGAGCCGGTCGCCGCCGAGACCGCGCTGGTCGAGGCCGAACCGGAGGCCGCGCCCGTCGAGAAGCCTGCGCCCCGCAAGCGGGCCCGCAAGAAGGCCGCCCCGAAGGCCGAGGCCGTCGTCGAACCGGTGACCGAGGCCACCTCCGAGGCCACCGCCGAGACCGAGGCCCCCACCGCGGAAGCGGCACCGGCACGCGCCGGCGACGACTTCACCGGGCTGTTCACCAACGTCGAACCCGGTACCGAGCACGAGCCCGCCGCCGCGCCTGCCGTGGTGCAGGCCCCGCTGTTCCTCCAGCCCGACGCGGCTACTGCTGAGACCGCGCCGCGTCGTCGGCGCAGCCGTCGTGCCGCCGCAGCCCCCGAGGTGACCGACGAGTCGCAGACCCAGGCCACCGACTCCGCACCGGCCGTCGCCGAGGAATCGGCGGCTCCGGCCGGCGGCGCCGTCGACCGTGCAGGCGCGGGGGAGACCCGCACCGCCGAGACGGCCGAGACCTCCGAGGCCTCCGAGGGCGCTGCGGCCTCCGAAGCGTCCGAGACCGACGGTGAGGGCGGCGAGCAGCAGCGCCGGCGTCGTCGTGGACGCCGTGGCCGTGGCCGTGGCCGTGGCGAGCAGCACGCGGACGGCACCGAGTCGGACGAGTCCGATGAGTCTGCCGAGTCCGCCGAAGGCGGCGCAGGCAGGACCGGCACGGTCGTCGACGCCGATACGGCGCCGACTGCCGAGGGCGAGGCCGTGGATGCGGCCGAGGCGTCCGAATCCGGTGAATCCGCCGAGGACGAGCAGGCCGAGTCGGACGAGTCCGGTGACGGCAGCAGCCGTCGCCGGCGTCGGCGTCGTCGCCGCAAGGGCGGCAGCGACGGGGACGTCTCGTCCGAGGACGATCCGCCGAACACCGTCGTCCACGAGCGTGAACCGCGCAACAAGACCCGGGCCGTCAAGGACGAGGTCCAGGGCATCAGCGGATCGACGCGACTGGAAGCCAAGCGTCAGCGCCGTCGTGACGGCCGGGATGCCGGTCGTCGCCGTCCTCCGATCCTGAGCGAGTCCGAGTTCCTGGCACGCCGCGAGGCGGTCGACCGGGTCATGGTCGTGCGGGAGAAGGTCGGCGGCACCAACCCGGCGGCGTCCACGCAGGTCGCGGTCCTCGAGGACGGCGTGCTGGTGGAGCACTTCGTCACGGGATCGTCCTCGACGTCGATGGTCGGCAACGTCTACCTCGGTCGGGTCCAGAACGTGCTGCCCAGCATGGAGGCGGCGTTCATCGACATCGGGCGTGGCCGCAACGGCGTCCTGTACGCCGGTGAGGTCAACTGGGAGGCGGCCGGCCTCGGTGGCCGGGAGCGCAAGATCGAGCAGGCTCTCAAGCCGGGCGATCAGGTGCTGGTCCAGGTCAGCAAGGATCCGGTCGGTCACAAGGGTGCCCGCCTGACCACACAGATCAGCCTCGCCGGACGGTTCCTGGTGTACGTGCCCGGTGGCACCTCCACCGGCATCAGCCGCAAGTTGCCCGACACCGAGCGCAAGCGTCTCAAGGAGATCCTGCGGGAGATCGTGCCCGCCGACGCCGGTGTGATCATCCGGACGGCCTCCGAGGGGGTCAGCGAGGAAGAGCTGGCGCGCGATGTCACCCGGCTGCAGACGCAGTGGGCGACCATCGAGGAGCAGGCCGCGAAGGCGAAGGACGGCAAGTCGGGCACGCCGCAGGCGCTGTACGAGGAGCCCGATCTGCTCGTCAAGGTCGTCCGCGATCTGTTCAACGAGGACTTCTCGAAGCTCGTGATCGAGGGCGAGAAGGCCTGGAGCACCGTCGAGACCTACATCAAGACCGTGGCGCCGGATCTGCTGTCCCGGGTGGAGCGGTACGACGTGTCGTCCGGTGCCCCGGACGTCTTCGAGGCGCATCGCATCGACGAGCAGCTCGCCAAGGCGCTCGACCGCAAGGTCTGGCTGCCGTCGGGCGGAACGCTGGTGATCGACCGGACCGAGGCGATGACCGTGGTCGACGTCAACACCGGCAAGTTCACCGGTGCCGGCGGCAACCTCGAGGAGACCGTCACGCGGAACAACCTCGAGGCGGCCGAGGAGATCGTGCGGCAGATGCGGCTGCGCGACATCGGCGGCATGATCGTCGTCGACTTCATCGACATGGTGCTCGAGTCCAACCGCGATCTGGTCCTGCGCCGGCTCACGGAGGCGCTGGGCCGGGATCGGACCCGTCATCAGGTCTCCGAGGTGACCTCGCTCGGCCTGGTCCAGATGACCCGCAAGAAGCTGGGCACCGGCCTGGTCGAGGCCTTTTCCACGACGTGTGAGCACTGCCACGGCCGCGGGATCATCGTGCACAGCGAGCCCGTCGAGGTGAAGTCGGCCGACGACGGCGGCCGGGGTCAGTCGAAGGAATCGGGCAGTGGCCGCAAGAAGCGTGGTCGTGACCGCGCGACTTCCGCGGCGGCGCCGGAACCGGTGGCCGACGCACAGCCGACGCATCCGAGTACGGAGGAGTCGGCCGCGGACGCGACCGTCAAGCGGGCGCATCCGGTGGCCCTTGCGATGGCCTCGCATCACGATGAGCACGAGACCGGGTCGGACGAGCGTGCGGGGGTCGACGTCGAGTCGACGCCGCACGTCGAGCCCGCGCCGGAGCCCGAGTCCGCACCGGAGCCGACGCCTGTGGCGCACGCCGCCGAGTCGGACAAAGCCACCGAGTCGGACAAGACGGCCGAGACGGACAGGGACGTCCCTTCCCGGGGACGTCGACGGAGTCGGCGGGTGTCGCGTGCCGCGGCCGCGCCGGAAGGTGAGACTTCCGACACGGGAACGGTTTTCGTGATTCCGGTCACCGAACCCGCGCCGGCACCCGAGCCTGCCAGTGTTCCCGAGGCGGCTCCGGACGCAGCTCCTGCGGCCGGGGAGGCGGCAGCGCCGCCGGACGGCGAGGTGCCCGCTGCACGTCGTCCGCGCCGCCGTCGTGCCGCTGGACGTCCCGCAGGCCCGCCTGTGGACGTCGAGGCCTGACGAATGTCGTGGCAGTGCGCCGCTCCGTGGGTGACCCCGGGGCGGCGCACTGCGACAACGGGACCGGTCGACCCGCCAGTTTGACCCTGACGGTCGCCGTCCCGTAATCTTGACCGGTCGCTACCCGGCGATACCGCTCTGCTGCGCCCGCTTTGGGCAAATATGGGCGCGCAAGGGGTAGCCGCCACAACAGACCAGTCGCGCAGCATTGAAAGCCTCCACGGCAGCGGCGCGAGCACGTTCGAAGTAGCAAGGGGTAGCCGTCCGATGGCAACGTACGCGATCGTCAAGACCGGCGGAAAGCAGTACAAGGTCGCTGTTGGTGACCTCGTCAAGGTCGAGAAGATCGAGGGTGAGCCCGGCACCGCTGTCTCGCTTGCCCCGGTCCTCGTGGTCGATGGGTCCGAGCTGACCCTCGACGCCGACAAGCTGGCGAAGATCTCTGTGACCGGTGAGGTCGTCGAGCACACCAAGGGCCCGAAGATCCGGATCCACAAGTTCAAGAACAAGACCGGCTACCACAAGCGCCAGGGTCACCGGCAGAAGCTGACGATCCTCAAGGTCACCGGCATCAAGTAGCTCGAACTTTCACCGATTCAGCTTTCACCGAACCCTGGGAGGGATTCGACATGGCACATAAAAAGGGTGCATCCAGCTCCCGTAACGGTCGCGATTCAAACGCACAGCGCCTCGGCGTCAAGCGCTTCGGCGGCCAGTCCGTCAGCGCCGGCGAGATCCTCGTGCGTCAGCGTGGCACCCACTTCCACCCCGGCGTCAACGTCGGCCGTGGCGGTGACGACACCCTGTTCGCTCTCTCCGCGGGCGCCGTCGAGTTCGGCACCAAGCGTGGGCGCAAGACCGTGAACATCGTTCCGGTCGCGGCAGAGGCCTAGGTCTGCTGCCACTTACGGTCCGGTCTCTCAGCGTCTCGACAAGCTGAGCAGTCCGATTCCGTTCCGATCTCCCAGTGGGGGCGGGCCAGGGTCTCAAACCCTGCCCGCCCCTACTGTCGTTTTCACCGCGGTGCGTCGTCTACGTCACACCGCATCAACCGCAAGATTTTTGACTGAGGAAGGATCCGGCAGTCATGTCCCGATTCATTGACCGCGTGGTGCTGCACGTCAGCGCCGGAAGAGGCGGCAATGGTTGCGCCTCCGTCCACCGCGAGAAGTTCAAGCCGCTCGGCGGCCCCGACGGTGGAAATGGTGGTCGCGGCGGGGATGTCGTGCTGGAGGTGGACGGCAACGTCCACACCCTCCTCGACTTTCACTTCCACGCCCGCGCGAAGGCGACCAACGGCACCCAAGGAATGGGCGGCAACCGTGAAGGCGCCAACGGTTCCGACCTGACCCTCAGGGTGCCGGACGGCACCGTCGTCCTCGACAAGGAGGGCAACATCCTGGCCGACCTCGTCGGGGTCGGCACCCGATTCGTCGCGGCGCACGGCGGTCGCGGTGGACTCGGGAACGCCTCGCTCGCCTCCAGGGCGCGCAAGGCGCCGGGTTTCGCGCTGCTCGGTGAGGAAGGCGAAGCGGGGGACCTCGTCCTCGAACTCAAGTCCGTCGCCGACGTCGGACTGGTGGGCTTCCCGTCCGCCGGCAAGTCGTCGCTCGTGTCCGTCCTGTCCGCTGCCAAGCCGAAGATCGGCGACTACCCGTTCACGACGCTCCAGCCCAACCTCGGCGTGGTGTCGAGCGGCGACACGACGTTCACCGTCGCCGACGTGCCGGGTCTGATCCCCGGCGCCAGTCAGGGCCGCGGACTCGGTCTGGACTTCCTGCGACACCTCGAACGGTGCGCGGTTCTCGCGCACGTCGTGGACTGCGCGACCCTCGAGCCGGGTCGGGACCCGATCTCCGACGTCGACGCCCTCGAGGCCGAACTGGCCGCGTACCAGCCTGCGCTCCAGGGCGACGCCGGACTCGGTGACCTCGCGGACCGGCCGCGGATCGTGATCCTCAACAAGGCGGACGTGCCCGAGGCCGCGGAGCTCGCCGAGATGGTGACCCCGGACTTCGAGGCCCGTGGTTGGCCGGTGTTCACGATCTCCGCGGTGAGTCGGGACGGGTTGCGGCCCATGACCTTCGCGCTGGCGAAGATGGTTGCCGACTACCGCGAGGCGCATCCGAAGGCGGAGCCGAAGCGTCAGGTGATTCGCCCGGTCGCCGCGAAGGAGACCGGCTTCAGCGTCATCGCCGACCCGGAGAACCCGGGTGGCTTCATCGTGCGCGGTACCCAGCCCGAGCGGTGGGTGCGGCAGACGGCGTTCGACAACGACGAGGCCGTCGGCTACCTGGCGGACCGTCTGGCTCGCCTCGGTGTCGAGGACGAACTGGTCAAGCAGGGTGCCGAGCCCGGCGCGTTCGTCACCATCGGCGACGTCGGCTTCGAGTGGGAGCCGCAGACCGCGGCCGGCGTCGACGTCGTGCGGACCGGTCGCGGCACCGACGCCCGACTCGACCAGGTCGACCGCATCGGCGCCCACGAACGTAAGCATGCGCAGCGGGCGCGGCGTGGACTGCCGACCGAGGACCCCAAAGACAAGTGAGTGAGACCAGAGCCGCCATTGCGTCGGCGCGCAGCATCGTCGTCAAGATCGGGTCATCGGCACTCACCAGCCTGATCGGCGGGCTGGACGTAGGGCGGCTCAACCTGCTCGCTGATGCGCTCGAGGCGCGTATGCGGGCCGGTTCGGATGTGGTCGTCGTCTCGTCCGGTGCGGTCGGTGCTGGTCTGGCACCGCTCGGATTGACGCATCGCCCAAGGGATCTCGCGACGAAGCAGGCGGCGGCGAGCGTGGGCCAGTTGGCGCTGGCCCACGCGTGGGGGACCTCGTTCGCGCGGTACGGCCGCACCGTCGGCCAGGTGTTGCTCACCGCCGACGACATCGCTCGGCGGACCCAGCACCGCAACGCCCAGCGCACCCTCGACCGGTTGCGGGCGCTGCACGCGGTCGCGATCGTCAACGAGAACGACACCGTCGCGACCACCGAACTGCGGTTCGGCGACAACGACCGGCTCGCGGCGCTGGTTGCGCACCTGGTGGGCGCGGACGCGCTGGTTCTGCTCTCGGATGTCGACGGCCTGTACGACGGTGATCCCCGAAAGGGCGGGGCCACACTGATTCCCGAGGTCAACAGCCCCGAGGATCTCGACGGTGTGGTGGCCGGCTCCGGGGGCGCACTCGGCACCGGCGGAATGGCATCCAAGCTGTCGGCCGCGCGCCTGGCCGCCGATTCGGGTGTCCCGGTGCTGCTGACCGCGGCATCCGACGCGGCGTCCGCCCTCACGACGGCCGATGTCGGCACCGTCTTCGCGGCCCGGCCGCATCGGATGTCGGCGCGCAAGTTCTGGGTGCGCCATGCGGCCGACACGCAGGGTGCGCTGCACCTGGATGCCGGCGCGGTGCGGGCGGTGGTGGAGCGTCGACGGTCGCTGCTGCCCGCGGGTATCACCACCGTCGGTGGCCGCTTCTACGGTGGCGACGTCGTCACCCTCATCGGTCCCGAGGAGCGGCCCGTCGCGCGCGGCGTGGTTGCGTACGACTCGTCGGAGATCGAGGAGATGCTGGGTCGTTCGACGACGGACCTGCCGGCGGACATGCACCGGCCGGTGGTCCACGCCGACGATCTGGTGCCCTTGTAGGGAACTCGATCAGCGGGGCAGGGCAGCGGCGAGGGTCTCGAGGACCTCGGAGCTGCCCTGTTCGAGTTTCAGGGCTGCGAACTCGTCGCCGCGAGTGGAACCGCGGTTGACGATGACGACCGGGATCCCGTCGCGGGACGAGCGGCGCACGAAGCGCAGCCCGGACATCACGGTGAGCGACGAGCCGACGACCAGCAGTGCGTCGGCGCCGGTGACCATCTCGAAGGCCGCCGCGACCCGCGGCTTCGGGACGCTCTCGCCGAAGTACACGATGTCCGGCTTGAGCATGCCGCCGCACACGGCGCAGTCCACCATCCGGAAGTGCTCGGTGCTCTCCACGACGGCGTCGGCGTCGGGTGCGATCTCCACCCCGCTCGCGGCGGCGACGGTCTCGGCGAAGCCGGGGTTCGCGGCGTCGAGCCGGTCGGCGAGTGTCATCCGGGACGTCCGGTCGCCGCAGTCGAGGCAGCGGACCTGCGCGTAGCTGCCGTGGAGGTCGATCACGCTGCGACTGCCGGCCTTGGTGTGCAGCAGGTCGACGTTCTGGGTGATCACGCCGTGCACGACACCGGCGTCCTCGAGCGCGGCGAGCGCGCGGTGGCCGGCATTGGGCCGGGCCGCGTCCATGTGCCGCCACCCGAGGTGATTGCGGGCCCAGTAGTGCCGCCGGAACGAGGGATCGCCCACGAACTGCTGGTAGGTCATCGGGTTCCGTGGCGGCGAATCGGGGCCGCGATAGTCGGGGATCCCGGAGTCGGTGGAGATTCCCGCCCCGGTCAGCACGCACACACGGCGGCCGTGGAGCAGTTCGAGCATTCGGTCGATCACCCGATCCAGGGTAGGCGTGTCCGATCCGTTCAATCCCCGGCGGTGGTCGGCGCCGGAGACTGGTCGCCATGACCACCGTGAACCCGATTCCCGACGGATACCGAACCCTCACGCCGTACCTGGCGGTCCCCGACGGCGACGCCGCACTCGACTTCTACGTCCGCGGCCTCGGCGCGGTGATCGTCGACCGGATGGATGCCCCGGACGGCACCGTGATGCACGCCGAGATCCGGATCGGCGACTCGATGCTCCAGCTGTCGCAGGAGATGCCCGACTTCGGGCTGAAGGCGCCCGAGCAGGGCTGGGTGCACTCGTCGCTCGTGGTGTACGTCGAGGACACCGACGCGTTCGTCGACTCCGCGGTGCGGGCGGGCGCGACCGTGATCACTCCCGTGGCCGACGCGTTCTCCGGTGACCGGCACGGGGTGTTCCTCGATCCGTTCGGGCACCGCTGGGCCGTCTGCACCCGCATCGAGGACGTCACGCCGGCCGAGGTGGCGCGGCGCGCCCGGGAACTGTTCTTTCCGGATCCGGTGTCCTGACTGCGACACGGTGCGTCGAATTCGCGGGAAACGCCACCGTGGGCGGTTTCACTCTCTATCGTGACCAAATTGGACATATGTCCACGTCGGCGCCGTTCGCGGTGGTCGGCCACCCTCGGTCCCCACAACGAGAGAGCCCTTCATGGTGTCCACATCCCCGTCCGGTGAGTCCGGCGCTTCCACGCGCCGGGCTCACGTCGTCCGCACGATACTGGCGGTGCTCGTCATCGCGCCGCTCGCGATTGCCGGCTTCTACATGTGGGCCCTGTGGAATCCGGGCGACACCGTGAACAGGCTGCCGGTCGCGATCGTCAACGCGGACGCGGGCGCCGACCTCGACGGGACCCGGCTCGTTGCAGGCGACGACGTGGTCGCCGCCCTCGTCGACAGCGGCGACGTCGACTGGAAGGTCGTCTCGGCCCAGCAGGCCCAGGATGGCGTCGACGACGGCAGGTACTACTTCTCGGTCGTGATCCCGGAGACGTTCAGCGCCGATGTCGCGAGCGCCGCCAGCGGTGCGGGCCGCAAGGCCCAGCTCGACGTGGTCTACAACGACTACAACAGCCTCGTCGCGACCCCGGTCGGGGAGAGCGTCGTCGCGCAGGTGCGCTCGGCGGTGTCCGAGTCGATCGGTGAGCAGTCCGTCGATCAGGTCCTCATCGGTCTCGGCGATATCGGAAAGGGCTTCGGCGAGGCCGCCGCCGGTGCACAGCAGCTCTCGGCCGGCACGAAGGACGCCCTCGCCGGCACCAACGAGCTGTATGCGGGCAGCAAGGAGCTGTCGACCGGTCTCGGCGAGGCGAACCAGGGTGGCAAGGAGCTCGCGGCCGGTGCCGGGGAGCTGGCTACGGGTGCCGACCAGGCTGCGGCCGGGTCGGGCGAGCTGAGTGCGGGTCTGAACCAGCTCGTGGGTGGCACCGACGAACTGGGAGCCGGGGCGAAGCAGATCAGTGAACTGGTGGACACGGTGACCGGACCGCTGCTCAGCGTGCTCGGCGAGGAGGGTGACATCCAGTCCCAGCTCGTCGAGTTGCGGGACGGTGCGCGCGAACTGGCACGCCAGCTCAGCGACCCGACGGCCGACTACCGTGGCGGCCTGATGTCGGCGGCCGCGGGTGCCGGGGAGCTGAACACCGGTCTGGGGCAGCTGTCGTCCGGGGCGCACCAGCTGAGCGCCGGCGCGAACGAGCTGTCGTCGGGCCTCGGCCAGCTGAACGCCGGTGGCATCCAGCTCCGTGACGGTCTGGGGCAGCTGTCCACCGGCATGGGCCAGCTCGACAGCGGCAGTAACGAACTCGCGACGGGCCTGACCGACGGCGCCGCGCAGGTTCCCCAGTTCACCGAGGAGCAGCGGGCCACCACCGCCGGGCTGCTCTCGGCACCGGTCGCCGTCGAGGAGACGTACGCCTACCCGGCGGCCGGGTTCGGGCCCGGCGCGGTGCCGGCCGTGATGTCGGTGCTGCTGTTCCTGTGCGGCATCCTGATCTGGTTCGTCGTTCGCCCGCGTCGGGGACGTCCGCAGCGCGTGCACGAGAACGTGATCCGGGAGGGGCTGCGCCGGTACCGGGTCCCCGCGGCGGTCACGCTCGTCGCGGCACTCGTGGCGTCGGTGGTGTCGCTCGTCGTCGCCGACGCGGATCCGCCGAGTGCCCTGGCCCTGACCGCGGTCATGATTCTGGTCGGTGCAGCGGCGGTCGCGCTGGGACGGCTCTTCACGGTGGTCTTCGGCGCCGTGAACGGCACCTTCATCGCCTTGGGTGCGTTGATGATCCAGATCTTCGCCTTCGGCGCGGTCTACCCGATCGAGCAGATGCCGGCGCCGCTGCAGTGGCTGCACGCTCTGATGCCGCTGACATGGGCCCGCAACGCCATGCGGATGGTGCTGGTCGGGTACTACGGACCGCGCTTCTGGATCGCGGTCGCCGCACTCGCCGCGCTCGTCGTCGCCGCCGTGGCGTTCACCATCTGGTGGCGCCGCCGGCAGGAACCGGTGGTCGAGGAGATTCCCCCGATGGACGATCCGACCATCGTGATGGAGCGGATCAGCTGATCTCGCAGCAGGCAGGGCCCGGTCGACGAATCGACCGGGCCCTGCCTGCTCGTCGGGACTACGACGCGGCGCGCTCGTCGTCGAGGGTGATCAGCGGGTACACCCCGTTCTCGTCGTGCACCTCACGTCCGGTGACCGGCGGGTTGAACACGCACAGCATGCGCATCTCGGTGACCGGTTCCACACGGTGCCGCTCGTTCCCGTCCAGCAGGTACATCGTGCCCGGTCGCAGTTGGTACACCTCGCCGTTCTCGAGGTCGGTGAGGATGCCGTCGCCGGCGACCAGCCACACCGCCTCCACGTGGTTGGCGTAGTGGAATTCGTTGACCGATCCCGCGCGAATCGTGGTCTCGTGGAACGAGAATCCCACGCCGTCGCCCGCGAGGATGATGCGCTTGCTGCGCCAGTTGCCGTCGTCGCTGGTGATGTCGCGGTCGGTGTCGGTGATGTCGTCGGTGGTGCGGACGATCATGAAAGTTCCTCTCGGCGCTACGTTTCCGGTTGGAGCGGAGGTGTCAGGCGAAGACCTTGGCGGTGGCCTCCGCGAGGATGCTCAATCCGTGGTCGAGTTCGGCGTCGGTGATGGTGAGCGGCGGCAGCAGCTTGACCACCTCGTCCGACGGGCCCGACGTCTCGGCGAGCAGTCCCTCGTCGAACGCGAGGCCGCAGACCTTCACGGCCATCCCGGGATCGTCGAACACCAGTCCCTGGACCATGCCGCGTCCGCGGGTGCTGACGCCATCGAAGGTGACGGCCAGGTTCGAGAAGATCTGGTTGATCCGCGCGCCCTTCGCGAGCGTCGATCGATGCAGCGCGTCGTTCGACCAGTAGTGGTCGAGGGCGGCGGTCGCGGTCACGAACGCCGGATTGTTTCCGCGGAACGTGCCGTTGTGCTCACCCGGCGCCCACAGGTCCAGTTCCGGCTTGAAGAGCGTCAGCGCCATCGGCAGGCCGTAACCGCCGATCGACTTCGACAGGGTGACGATGTCCGGGGTGATTCCGGCGACCTCGAACGAGAAGAACGGGCCGGTGCGACCGCACCCCATCTGGACGTCGTCGACGATCAGCAGGATGCCGCGTCGGGTGCACAGATCCGACAGGGCGCGCAGCCATTCCGGTCGCGCCACGTTGACGCCGCCCTCGCCCTGCACGGTTTCGACGATCACCGCGGCCGGCTGGTTGAGCCCGCTGCCCGAGTCGTCGAGGACGCGCTCGAACCAGTGGAAGTCGTCGGTGGCTCCGCCGAGGTAGTTGTCGAACGGCATCGGCGTCGCGTGCACCAACGGCACACCTGCGCCGGCACGTTTCATGGAGTTGCCGGTGACCGACAGTGCACCCAACGTCATGCCGTGAAATGCGTTGGTGAAGTTGATGATCGACTCGCGGCCGGTCGCCTTGCGGGCCAGCTTCAGCGCCGCCTCCACCGAGTTGGTGCCGGTGGGCCCGGGGAACTGGACCTTGTAATCGAGCCCGCGGGGCTCGAGGATGTTGCGCTGGAAGCTCTTCAGGAAGTCGCGTTTGGCGACGGTCGACATGTCCAGTCCGTGGGTGATGCCGTCGCCCGCGATGTAATCGATCAGGGCCTGTTTCATGACGGGGTTGTTGTGCCCGTAGTTGAGGGCGCCCGCCCCGGCGAAGAAGTCCAGGTAGTCGCGGCCGGACTCGTCGCGGATCCAGGCGCCGGACGCCGATTCGAAGACGGTCGGCCAGTTCCTGCTGTAGCTCCGCACCTCGGACTCGAGGGACTCGAAGATGCTGGTCTCGATAGTGGTCATGAGTGAATGTTCCTTCCTCAGGAAGCGTGCTGCGGCGAGATTGTGTAGAGATCCTCGGCTGCATGCGCGTCTGGAAAGTCGTTCGGGGAAAACAGCTTTCGATTCGTAATCGTCGAACCCCTGCGGTGGGCCACGGACGTGAACAGTGCGACGGACGCGACATTGTCCGGGCTGATCGTGGTCTCCAGGTTCCAGACACCTTGCAGTGCAACGTGGTCCAGGAGATCGTTCAGCATGCGTCCGGCCAGTCCCTGGCCTCGCTGGGCGGCATCGACGGCCACCTGCCACACGAACAGGGTGTTCGGGGCCTCGGGGCGAATGTATCCGGTGACGAATCCGGTCACCCGGCCGTCGACGGTGGAGACGATCGATGTGTCTTGAAAGTCTCTACACCACAACAGGTATGAATAGCTCGAATTGACGTCGAGCGTCTGTGAATCCTTGGCGATCTCCCAGAGCCGGACTCCGTCTGAGATCTGAGGCCTACGGAACTCCACCGCGTCCGGCACGGTGGTCGGGGTAACTCGCGTTTGTATTGGCGTCATTGATGAATCGAACGTAACAACCCGGCGCCACGATTTCACGGATCCCCGGAAATCGGGCAGAAGAGACCCTGTAGTCGTGCAGGTGGGGCAGCTAATGTGAGCCTGGTCACGTTCGGTATCACTTGGGGGTGGCGAGCGCGAAAGGGAGGACAGAGGGCGCCCCTGCCCGGCGGAGGGTCCGTGCCGCCATCGTCAGCGTCCAGCCGGTGTCGGTGACGGTGTCGAGCAGCAGCACCGGACGGTCGATGCCGGTGAGATCGGGCACCTCCCATGCGTCGTGGAGGCCGGCGACGCGATAAGCCGAGTTGGCTGCCGAAACGGGGGGATGTTCCGGCCGCTCGCGGAGCACTCCGAGGTCGGTGAGGCGACCGACCTCGGCGAGCCGGGCGGTCAGGGAGCGCAGGAGTATCGGGTGGGTGGGCGACTCGAGGCCCATGACGGAGGTCGGTCGCTCCGCCCAGTCCCAGGCCGCGAGCACCTTGACGCACGCGTCGACGACGGCGTCGGGAACGGGCGCGTCGGGACCGTCGAGCAGCGTCCGCAGGCGCTGTCCCCAACCGAGGTCCGACAACCGTCCCAGGACACGTCCGGTGTCGGGGCCGTCGGTGATCTTGCCGGACAGGCTGATTCCCAGCTTCGCCATGCCGGTGGGCCACTGCTTGCGGGGGAGCAGGTCGATGCCGGGCCGCTCCAGTCGCTGCCGGGTATCGGCGATCGCGGCCTCACTGACCGCGGCACTGTACTTGGGGCCCGCACAGTTGTCGCAGCGACCGCAGCGCGCGTCCCCGTCGCCCAGTCCGGGGTCGTCGAGCTGACGGCGCAGGAACGTCATCCGGCACTCGTCGGTGCGTTCGTACTCGAGCATCGCGTCCTGTTCGGCCTGCCGGGCGACCTCGAGGCGGCCGTAGCGGTCGGCGTCGTACGTCCAGGGCTGCCCGGTCGCGAGCCAGCCGCCGCGGACACGCCGGACGGCACCGTCGACGTCGAGCACCTTGAGGACCAGTTCGAGGCGGGTCCGATTGAGTTCGACGAGCGGTTCGAGTGCCATCGTGGACTGCGGGCGCTCGGTGTCGAGCACGTCGATGACCTTGCGCACGATGTGTTCGCGGGGGAACGACACCGACGCGAAGTAGCTCCAGATCTGCTGGTCCTCGCTGCCCGGCAGCAGGACCACCTCGGCGCTGTCGGTGGAGCGGCCGGCGCGTCCCACCTGCTGGTAGTACGAGATCGGGGACGACGGCGCGCCCAGGTGCACCACGAAGCCGAGGTCGGGCTTGTCGAAGCCCATCCCCAACGCCGACGTCGCGACGAGCGCCTTCACGCGGTTGTTGAGCAGGTCGTTCTCGAGCGCCTCGCGTTCGGTGGCGTCCGTCTGCCCGGTGTACGCCGCGACCCGGTGGCCGCGGTCGGCGAGCAGGCTCGCCAGGTCCCGCGCGGCGGACACGGTGAGGGTGTAGACGATCCCGGATCCGGGAAGTTCGTCGAGGTGTTCGGCCAGCCACGCGGCGCGCTGAGTGGTGTTCTCGATCCGGACCACGGACATGTGCAGCGACTCGCGCTCGAGCCCGCCGCGCAGCACCAGGGTCTCGGCGCCGCCCACGCCTAGCTGGGTGGCGACGTCGGTGACGACGCGGTCGTTCGCGGTCGCGGTGGTGGCGAGGACCGGGATGCCCTCGCCGAGGTCCTCGACGAGGGTGCGGATCCGGCGGTAGTCCGGACGGAAGTCGTGCCCCCAGTCCGAGACGCAATGCGCCTCGTCGACCACGACGAGACCGGCGTCGGCCGCGAGCGACGGCAGCACCTGGTCGCGGAAGTCCGGGTTGTTGAGCCGCTCGGGACTGACCAGCAGCACGTCCAGTTCGCGCGCTGCGACACGCCTGTGGATGTCGTCCCATTCGGTCATGTTGCCGGAGTTGATCGTCGCCGCGCGCACACCGGCACGTTCGGCGGAAGCCACCTGATTGCGCATCAGCGCGAGCAGTGGCGAGACGATGACGGTGGGCCCGTGGCCGTGCGCCCGGAGCAGTTTCGCGGCGATGAAGTAGACCGCCGACTTGCCCCAGCCGGTGCGCTGGACCACCAGCGCGCGCCGTCGCCCGACGACGAGCGCCTCGATCGCGGTCCACTGATCCTCACGAAGCGTGGCCTGCGGGCCGGCCAGTTCGCGGAGCAGCCGTTCGGCCTCGTCACGGAGATCGGCGGCGGACTCGGTGCTGGTCGCGGTCGTCATGAGTCCATCGTGCCCGAGGGGGCCGACAGGCCCGGTATCGCGGTGGTCGAGCTCAGTCGGTCGACCGCACCATGTGCAGGATCGGGAACGGGCGGCCGTCGGCGTCGGTCTCCGAGCGGCTCGACGTGACGAACCCGTGGCGCTCGTAGAACCCGACGGCCTGCGGATTCTGTTCGTTGACGTCGAGGATCAGGTCGGGGTGTTCTGCGAGTGCGCGCCTGAGCAGGGCGGAACCGATGCCGCGCCCGCGATACGCGTCGTCGACGAACAGCATTTCGAGGGAGTTGCCGGCGATTCCCGAGAAGCCTGCGGGTGTGCCGTCGACGTCGGCGACCGTCAGTTCGACGGCCGGCAGGTAGTCACTCGCCATCCGCGACGCGTAGAACTCGATGTCCTCGGCGGTGAGGAAGGTGTGCGTCGCCTCGACCGCGCTGCGCCAGATCCGGACGAGGGACGGCCATTCGGTCGGGCCGTGACACGGGCGCAGAACGGGGTCGATCGATGTGCTCATCCTGTGGACCGTACGCCCGGCGGTTCGGGGTGCCAACCCGTTTTCTGGTCAGCTTTCCGGGTCAGCTTTTCCGGGTCAGCCCTGTCTGGCCACCAGCGCGTCCGTCTCGGCCCGGGTAGGTGACGCCGCGGCCGCCCCGGGTCGTGTCGTGGCCAGCGCGCCCGCGGCGCAGGCGAAGGCCAACGCCTCCCGCGGCCCGCGGTGCCAGGCGACGGCGAGCGCGCCGGTGAAAGCATCGCCGGCACCCGTGGTGTCGATCGCGTCGACGGTGGGGGAGTCGACGTGCACCCGTTCGCCTTGCGGGCCGCGGTAGCGGGCGCCGTCGGCGCCGAGGGTCGTCACGACGTGCGCGACCCGCGCGAGCGTGTTCTCACCGAGTTGCCGTTCCTCGGTCTCGTTGACGACGAGGACGTCGACCGCCTCGATCAGCTCGGCCGGAAGGGGCTGTGCCGGAGACGGGTTGAGCATCACCACGGTGTCGTGCCGGGCGGCGTGCAGGGCCGCCGCGGTCACCGTGTCGAGGGGAATCTCCAACTGACACAGCAGGACGTCGGCGCCGGCGACCGCACGCAGTTCCGCGTCCGTCGGGTCGGCGACGAGCGCGTTGGCGCCGGGGATCACGACGATCGAGTTCTGCCCGTCGTCGTCGACGGTGATCACGGCGACCCCGCTGGGTCCCTCGACCTCCCGCAGGCGCTCGGCGTCGACCTCCGCGTCCACGAGGGCCTGACGCAGTTCCAGTGCGAAGGTGTCGTCGCCCACCGCGCCCACGAAGACGACGTCGGCCCCGGCCTTCGCCGCCGCGATCGCCTGGTTCGAGCCCTTCCCACCCGGCGTCGTCGTGAACGACGTGCCGAGAACGGTCTCGCCGGGTGCGGGCATTCGCGGCGTCCTCGCCACGAGGTCCATGTTGATGCTGCCGACGACGACCACCCTGTTCTCCGTCATGGATCGAGGCTAGCCGTGGCGGCGCTGCCGTCAGAACCGTGACGACGCGCGGCCGAGGAGGGCGTAGTAGCCGCCGCCCACCAGCACGCCGAACACCGCGCCGACCATGAGTGCGATCCGGCCGGCCTCGGTGAAGAAGAGCAGCACGACGACGAACGACAGGAAGGTCAGTGCGATCCAGTTGGTGTACGGCGCGCCGGGGAGTCGGTAGTCGGATGCGGGCAGTGCGCCGCGGTTGACGAACCGTCGGTACCGGAGATGGCACACGAGGATCACGCCCCACACGAAGATGATCCCGATGGTCGACACCGACGTGATGTAGACGAAGGCGCGATCGGGGGAGAGCAGGTTGACGACGACGCCGATGACCATCGTGCCGGCCGACATGGTGATTCCGGCGTACGGAACCTGTCGGCGGCTGAGTTTGCTCAGCGCCGCGGGCGCCTCGCGGCGCAGCGAGAGGCTCCGCAGCATCCGGCCGGTGGAGTAGATACCGGAGTTGCACGACGACAGCGCCGCGGTGAGCAGCACGAAGTTCATGATGCCCGCGGCGGCCGGGATGCCGATCTGTTCGAGCACCTCGACGAACGGGCTCTTGCCGGCCTCGAAGTCCCGCCAACTCGCCACCGAGAGGATGACGACGAGGGATCCGACGTAGAACAGGCCGATGCGGAACGGCAGCGTGTTGATCGCCTTGCGCAGCGTCTGCTTGGGATTCTCGGCTTCGCCTGCCGTGACGCCGACCAGTTCCACGCCGACGTATGCGAACATCACGACCTGCAGACTCATCAGTGCGCTGCCGAAGCCGTTCGGGAAGACGCCGCCGTCGGCCCACAGGTTCGTCACGGTCGGGTTGGTGGCGTGGCCGAAGCCGATCGTGAGCACCCCGATTCCGATGAGGATCATGCCCAGAATGGCGGTGATCTTGATGGCGGAGAACCAGAACTCGGCCTCGCCGAATAGTTTCACCGAGATGAGGTTGGCGCCGAACAGCACGAGCAGCACCACCAGCGCGGTCAGCCATGTGGGCACACTCGGCCACCAGTACTCGACGTACTTGCCGGCGACGGTGATCTCCGCCATGCAGGTCGCGGCCCACACCGCCCAGTACGCCCACCCGGTCGCGAATCCGAAGAAGCGGCCGAGGAACTCCTCGGCGTACTCGGCGAAACTGCCCGACACGGGCCGGTAGGTGAGGAGCTCACCGAGGGCCCGCATGATGACGAAGATCACGAGTCCGGCCGCGAGGTAGGCCAGGATCAGGGACGGTCCGGCCTCCTCGATCGCGCCGCCGGCGCCGTAGAACAGTCCGGTACCGATGGCGCCACCGAGTGCGATCATCTGGATGGTGCGGGAGTTCAGTCCGCGGCTGTACCCCTCCGAGGGTGCTTCGTCGATCGTCCCGTGTCGTGACACTGACATTTCCTTACGCAGACGGCGCGTGGGCAGATAGATTATGCGCCCGGTGCGGTGGCTAATCTGTAGACATGACTGCCGCGACGCATACTTCACCCGCAGCCGGCGAAGCCGGGGACACCCGGGAGGCGGTGCACGACGCCGCCCGTCGCGCACGTGTCGCGTCCCGGGTCCTGGCCCTGCTGACCACGGCACAGAAGGACGCCGCGCTGCACGCGGCCGCCGATGCCGTCCTCGCCGCCACCGACGCGGTCCTCGCCGCCAACGCCGAGGACATCGAGGCCGCGCGCGCGTCCGGCACCGAGGAGTCGCTGCTCGACCGGCTGCGCCTGACGGCCGACCGTGTCGAGGGCATCGCGTCGGGTCTGCGTCAGGTCGCGGGGCTGCAGGATCCGGTCGGTGAGATCGTCCGCGGTTCCACGCTGCCCAACGGCCTCGAGATCCGTCAGGTCCGTGTCCCCCTCGGTGTCGTCGGCATGGTCTACGAGGCCCGCCCCAACGTCACGGTCGACGCGTTCGGTCTCGCGCTCAAGTCCGGCAACGCGGCCCTGCTGCGCGGATCGTCGTCGGCGGCGCACTCCAATGCCGCGCTCGTGAAGGTGCTGCGTGCGTCGCTCGCCGAGCAGGGACTGCCCGAGGACGCCGTCCAGTTGCTGCCCAGCGCCGACCGCTCCAGCGTCACCCACCTCATCCAGGCGCGCGGGCTCGTCGACGTCGTCATCCCGCGCGGTGGTGCCGGGCTGATCAATGCCGTCGTGCGTGACGCCACCGTGCCCACGATCGAGACGGGTGTCGGCAACTGCCACGTCTACGTCCACGCCGCGGCCGATCTGGAGATGGCCGAGAAGATCGTCCTCAACGCGAAGACCCGCCGCCCCAGCGTGTGCAACACCGTGGAGACACTGCTGGTCGACGCCGCGATCGCCGACACCGCGGTGCCGAAGTTGTTGCAGGCACTGCAGATGCACAGCGTCACCGTGCACGGCGACCTGCCCGGGCTGGTCCCGGCCACCGACGCCGACTGGTCCGAGGAGTACCTGACCCTCGACATCGCGCTCAAGGTCGTCGACGGTCTCGACGCCGCCGTCGAGCACATCGACCGTTACGGCACCGGCCACACCGAGGCCATCGTGACGTCCGATCTGTCCGCGGCACGCGAGTTCACCGCCCGTGTCGACGCCGCCGCGGTTATGGTCAACGCCTCGACCGCGTTCACCGACGGTGAGCAGTTCGGGTTCGGTGCGGAGATCGGAATCTCCACGCAGAAGCTGCACGCTCGCGGCCCGATGGGGCTGGGCGAGCTCACCTCGACCAAGTGGACTGTCTGGGGAGACGGTCATACCCGACCGGCCTGACGGCCCGAAAGGAGCGAGCGTGGATCGCGCCCTGCCGACCGCACCGCCGCTGTTCGCGAGCGTCGACGATGTCGTCGCGCGTCTCGCCGAGACCGGCTACCTGTCCGACAAGGCCACCGCGACCGCGGTGTTCCTCGCGGACCGGCTGGGCAAGCCGCTCCTGATCGAGGGGCCTGCCGGTGTCGGCAAGACCGAGCTGGCGCGGGCCGTCGCGCAGACGACCGGCGCGGAGCTGGTGCGCCTGCAGTGCTACGAGGGCGTCGACGAGTCCCGTGCGCTCTACGAGTGGAACCACGCGAAGCAGATCCTGCGCATCCAAGCCGGCAGCGACCACAGCTGGGACGCGACGAAGCAGGACGTGTTCTCCGAGGAGTTCCTGCTGTCGCGCCCGCTGCTGACCGCGATCCGGCGTGAGGACCCGACGGTGCTGCTGATCGACGAGGTCGACAAGGCGGACGTCGAGATCGAGGGCCTGCTGCTCGAGGTCCTCAGCGACTTCGCGGTCACCATCCCCGAACTGGGGACGATCACCGCGACCCGCAAGCCGTTCGCGGTGCTCACCTCCAACGCGACGCGGGAACTGTCGGAGGCGCTCAAACGGCGCTGCCTGTTCCTGCACCTCGAGTTCCCCGACGCCGAACTCGAGCGGCGGATCCTCGCGAGCCGGGTCCCGGAGCTGCCCGAGGCCGTCGCCGAACAGCTCGTGCGCACGGTGAACGTGCTGCGCGGGATGCAGCTCAAGAAGGTGCCGTCGGTGTCGGAGACCATCGACTGGGGGCGCACCCTGCTCGCGCTGGGACTCGACACCCTCGACGACGATGCGGTCCGCGCCACGATGGGTGTGGTGCTCAAGCACCGCGCCGATCAGCAGCGCGCCGCCGCCGAGCTGCGCCTCAACTGAGAGGGCCGAGCCGATGGTCACACCGTCTGCCCGCCGCGGCGGCCCGCCCGCGCCGTTCGGTATCCCCGGTCATCTCGTCGACTTCGTGGAGGCGTTGCGGCGGCGCGGGATTGCGGTCGGCCCGTCCGAGACCGTCGACGCCGGCCGGGTGATGGCGGTCCTCGACCTGCTCGACCGGGAAGCGCTGCGCGAGGGGCTCGCCTGCTCGCTGCTGCGTCGCCCCACGCACCGCGCGACCTTCGACGCGCTGTTCGACCTGTGGTTCCCGGTCGGCGTCGGCCGGCGCGACGACAGTGACCAGGACCGGTCGCTGCCGCGGTCGCCGGACGGCGAGATCGACCTCGATGCACTGCGGGAACTGCTCGCCGACCTCCTCTCCGACGACTCTCCGGAGGCGCTCGCGCAACTCGAGGTGCTGGTCGCGCAGATGGTCGATGAACTCGGCCGGTACGAATGGTCCAACGGTCCCTCGTTCTCGGCGTACCAGGCGCTACGCAACGTCGCCCCCGACAGGCTGATCGAGAAGATCCTCTCCGGGCTGCTCGGCAATCAGCAGGACGGCGAACGCCCCGGCGGGGACTACGCGTCGGAGGTCGCCAAGCGCGCCGCGGTGCAGCGGATCACCGACTTCCGGAAGATGGTCGAGGCGGAGACCCGCCGACGGTCCGCGGAACACATCGGCAAGGAACGGGTCGCGAACTACGGCGTGCCCAAGCTCGCCGAGGAGGTCGACTTCCTGCGCGCGTCGGACTCGGAACTGACGGCGCTGCGGCGCAGCGTCACGCCGCTGGCGCGGCTGCTGGCGAGCCGCCTGGCGGTGCGTCGCAGTCGAGCCCGGGCAGGTGCGATCGACCTGCGCCGCACGCTGCGCAAGTCGATGTCGACGGGCGGTGTCCCGATCGACCTGGTGCAGCGCAAGCCGCGCCCGGCCCGGCCCGAACTGGTGCTGCTGTGTGACGTCTCGGGTTCGGTGGCCGGGTTCTCGCACTTCACCCTGCTCCTGGTCCATGCGCTGCGCGAGCAGTTCTCGCGGGTGCGCATCTTCGCGTTCATCGACACCACCGACGAGGTCACCCGGTTCTTCGACGCGGGCTCCGACCTGGGCGTCGCGATGTCGCGGATGGTCCGCGAGGCCGACCTGATCACGTACGACGGCCACTCCGACTACGGCCACGCGCTCGGGGTGTTCGCGGAGCGGTACGCGCACACCATCACCAGTCGCAGTTCGCTGCTGGTCCTCGGTGACGGGCGTAACAACTATCGGCCGGCCGGTCTGCCCGCGCTCGAGCACCTGGTGTCGGTGGCCAAGCACGCGCACTGGCTCAACCCGGAACCACGTGGTCAGTGGGGTACCGGGGACTCGGCGGCGCTGGTCTACAACGAGGTGATCGACATGCACGAGTGCCGATCCGCACAGCAACTGGCCGCCGTGGTCGCCGGATTGCTGCCTGTGTGAATTCGTGAGCTGCGTCAACCCGTAAGCTGGATCATCGTGCAGCAGCCGACAGCGATCACCCGACGGCGCCGCCTCGGCGTCATGGGTGGCACCTTCGATCCGATCCACCACGGTCACCTCGTGGCGGCCAGTGAGGTCGCGGATCGATTCGACCTCGACGAAGTGATCTTCGTGCCGACCGGTCAGCCGTGGCAGAAGGACGATCGCCGGGTCAGCCCCGCCGAGGACCGCTACCTGATGACGGTGATCGCCACGGCGTCGAATCCGCGGTTCTCGGTCAGCCGTGTCGACGTCGACCGGGCCAAGGTCACCTACACGGTGGACACGCTTCGGGACCTGCGGACGCAGCATCCCGACGCCGAACTGTTCTTCATCACGGGCGCCGACGCGCTCGAGAGCATCCTGTCGTGGCAGGACTGGGAGGAACTGTTCGCGCTCGCCAAGTTCGTCGGCGTGTCCCGGCCCGGCTACGAACTGCACACCGAACACCTTTCGTCGCACCTCGAGCGGTTGCCGCAGGACGCGGTGACCCTGATCGAGATCCCGGCCCTGGCGATCTCGTCGACGGAGTGCCGACGGCGCGCGAGCGAGCACCGGCCGGTCTGGTACCTCGTACCGGACGGCGTGGTCCAGTACATCAGCAAGCGCAACCTGTACCAGCCGAGCGGCGCGGCACGACTGGACGGCGCGGTCACCATGTCCGAGCCGGTCCCGGCGCGACACGCGACCGCCGAACCTTCACAATCTTCAGTACAAGCAGAACCGGGAGAACACTGAGTGAGCGCATCGAACGACGCCATCGGAATGGCACGCATCGCGGCACTGGCGGCCGACGAGAAGTTGGCCACGGACGTGGTGGTGCTCGACGTCTCGGAGCAGTTGGTGATCACGGATTGCTTCGTCATCGCCTCCGCCGACAACGAGCGTCAGGTCAACGCGATCGTCGAGAACATCGAGGACGAGCTGCGCGAGGCCGGGCACAAGCCCGTGCGCCGCGAGGGCACCCGTGAGGGCCGCTGGGCCCTGCTCGACTACGTCGACATCGTCATCCACGTCCAGCACGTCGACGAGCGCAACTTCTATGCGCTCGATCGGCTCTGGAAGGACTGCCCGGAGATCCCGGTCGAGGGCGTCGAGCCCCGGCAGCTGTCGATCGAGCCCGACTCGGCGGACGACGCCGGGGAGTCGGGGCAGTGACCTCGGCCGCGGCCGGGCCCGCGGTCAAACGTCTGATCCTGCTCCGGCACGGGCAGACGGAATACAACGCGTCGGACCGGATGCAGGGACAGCTCGACACCGACCTGTCCGATCTGGGTCGCGCGCAGGCGAAGACGGCGGCGCAGGCGCTCGCCGACAAGCGGCCGTTCGCGATCGTGTCGTCGGATCTGCGTCGTGCACACGACACGGCGCTCGCGCTCGGTGACCACATCGGGATGCCGGTCGAGACCGACGCCCGGCTCCGGGAGACGCATCTCGGAGACTGGCAGGGGCTGACCCACACCGACGTCGACGGCGTCGCGCCCGGTGCGCGCGCCCGGTGGCGCACCGACGCGGCCTGGGCGCCGCCCGCCGGTGAGAGCCGCATCGACGTCGCGGCACGTAGCGTGCCCGTCGTGCGGGAACTGCTCGAACGCCACGAATCCTGGGGTGCGGATCCGTTGGTGCTGGTCGCGCACGGCGGCCTCATCGCCGCGCTCACGGCGCGACTGCTCGACCTGCCGGTGGATCGGTGGCCGGTGCTCGGTGGACTCGGAAACACCAGCTGGGTGCAGCTCAGCGGACACGGGGAGGGGACAGATCCGGTATGGCGATTGGATGTGTGGAACGCGTCGGCGAGCGTGGCCAGTGACGTCCTCTGACGGCCCCGCCGTCGAGGCACAGCCCGTTCTGCTGGTCGTAGCGGATTCGCTGGCGTACTACGGGCCCAAGGGCGGGCTTCCCGCCGACCATCCGCGGATCTGGCCGAGCCTGGTCGCGAAGGAACTGGGCTGGCGGGTGGAACTCGTCGCGCGCATCGGCTGGACCAGCCGTGACGCGTGGTGGGCGATCACCCAGGACCCGCGGGTGTGGGCCGCGGTGCCGCAGGCCGGCGCCGTCGTCTTCGCGGTCGGCGGCATGGATTCGCTGCCGTCACCGTTGCCGACCGCACTGCGCGAACAGCTGCGCTACATCCGGCCGCCGGCGCTGCGCCGGGTCGTCCGATCCGGCTACCAGTGGCTGCAGCCGCGGCTGTCCAAGCTGGGCCGGCCGGTCGCGTTGCCGCCCAGGCTGTCGGTCGAATACCTGGAGAGTTGCCGCGACGCCCTCGCGGCGATCCGCCCGGACCTACCGGTGATCGGCACCTACCCGTCCGTGCACCGCTGCGACGCCTACGGCCGGGTCCACACCGGACGCGCGCCCGCCGTCCGTGCCCTCGAGACCTGGTCGTCGGAGAAGGGCGTGCCGATGGTCGACCTCGCGGCCGCGGTGCGCGAGAACGTCTTCTCCGACCGTGCGAATCCCGACGGCATCCACTGGGGCTGGGACGCACACGAGGAAGTGGCGGCCGCGATGATCGACGCGATCAAGAACGTCCGTCGATCGACCACCTCCGCCGAGATCGAAATCGGGTAGCGGCGTGCCTGTCGTCGTGGTCACCGACTCGTCCGCCAGCCTGTCGCCGGAACTGGCGGACCGGTACGGCATTCGGGTCGTGCCCCTGCATCTGCTCAGCGGTGGCAGGGACCTGCTGGACGGCATCGACGACATCCCCGCCGATCTGACGGGCGTGACCACTTCGGGCGCCTCACCCGGCGAACTCGGCGACGCCTACGCGGCGGCGTTGGCCGACAGCGGCGGCGACGGGGTGGTCGCCGTCCACATCTCGCGGCAGCTGTCGGGGACGTGGGAGGCCGGCCGGCAGGCCGCGCAGCGGCTGGGGGAGACGGTCCGCATCGTCGACTCGGAGTCGACGGGGATGGGCCTGGGCTATCCGGCGCTGGCCGCGGCCCGCGCCGCGCGGGCGGGCGGCAGCCTCAAAGCGGTGTACCAGAAGGCGGTCGAGGTCGCGGCGCGCGGACGGACGTCGATCGTCGTCGACCGTCTGGACCACCTGCGACGCGGTGGCCGGATCGGAACCGCCGCGGCGCTGCTGGGCACCGCGCTGGCGATGAAACCGGTGCTGCACCTGGTGGACGGCAAGCTGGTGCTGCGCGAGAAGACCCGGACCTCGACCAAGGCGCTCGCGAAGCTGGTCGACGCGGCCGTGGAGCAGGCGGGTGCGGAGCGGTCCGCGATCGCGGTCCACCACTCGCAGGCACCCGAGCGCGCCGAGGAGGTCGCCGCGCAGCTGCGGGACCGGATCCCGGACGTCAGCGAGTTGATCGTCACCGAGATCGGGGCCGTGCTCGGCGCGCACGTGGGGCCGGGCGCGATCGGCGTCGTCGTGTGCCCCGGGGGCGCCGATGCGCCGCTGCCGGAACACGACTGTGGTCCTTCATCCACAGCCGATCGTTGATCCACAGGTTTTCTTTCCGGCGGGTTCTGCGGGGTGTCGCGGTCGAGGCTCGGCCCTACGGTCGTCGCCATGGGTACCGATCAGGATCGTGCTCGGGTGCGGCGACGGCTCGCCTCGGCTTCCGTGTTGCAGCCGTCGGATGGTGCCGGGCCGACCGGCCGCGACGACGGCACTTCCGATGACGTGGTGGGGCAGGATCACTCGCGCGCTTGGGCGCCCGAGTGGCTCGCCGAGGCGGACGGCTCCGCCGCCGCCCCCGAGTACGAGCGTCCGTCGGCCCGACGGTCCGCCGCCCGGCTGAATCCGGGTCGTCGTGGCGCCGCGGCACTGATCGTGGTCGCGCTCGTCGCGGCCGGGATCGCGGCGGTGACGGTGTGGCGGGACCGTCCCACCGCGCAGGCGGTGCCCCCGCTTCCTGTCGTGGAGGTGCGGGATGCGGACGGCGGGGCCGCCGTGGGCCGAGACGTCGAGAGCACCGAGAGCACCGAGAGCGCGAGTACCGCGCCGTCCTCGGCTGCACCGGGACCCGACACGCAGGTGGTCGTCAGTGTCGTCGGCCTCGTCAACCAGGCGGGGCTGGTGCTGCTGCCACCGGGGTCGAGGGTCGCGGACGCGCTCGCCGCGGCCGGAGGCGCACGACCGGGCGCGGACGTGTTGGGGCTCAACATGGCCGAGCGTGTCGACGACGGCGACCAGATCCTGGTCGGGGTGGCGCCGCCCGAGGGCGCCCCGGTCACGGTCGGCAGCGCCCGGGTGAGTTCGGGGGCGGGCGGTGGCGGCGGTACCGGAGGTGCGGCCGCGAAGCCGGTCGGCAGGGTCGACCTCAACACCGCGGGGGAGGCGGAGCTGGACGCGCTGCCGGGGGTGGGTCCGGTCACCGCCGCCGCGATCGTGGCGTGGCGGCGGACCAACGGCAAGTTCACCGACATCGCGCAGCTGGGGGAGGTGGACGGCATCGGGCCGGCGCGGCTGGCGAAGCTGCGCGATCTGGTGGTGCTGTGACCGAGCGGGAGCACCTGCTCGATCTCCGGTTGGTTCCGGCCGCGCTGGTGAGCTGGGGTGTCACGCTCCTCGGCCTGCACGGCGGATGGCGCAATGCGGCGGTGGCGGCGGGTGTGCTCGCGTTGGTGGGAGCGGCGGCGGCCGTTCCGGTGCTGCTCCGCCGTCCGGCCGGCGCCGACAGCGGATCGCGCTGGACGACGGTCGGGGCGGGGCTGATGGCGGCCGCGCTGATCGGCTCCGGGTTCGCGGCGGCGATCGCGGTGCGCACCCACGCCGTGGACGTCCATCCCCTCGCGGCCCGCGCCGAGGCCGGCGGGTCCGTCACGCTGTCGGTGGTGCTCGACGACGACCCGAAGCCACTGCGGAGCAACGGATTCGGCGGTGGGCGCCAGCTGCTGATCCGGGCGTCGCTGCGGGAGGTCACCGATCGGGGAACGCCGACGCGTGCGGGCGGCGCGGTGCTGGTGTTCGCGGAGGGCACCGAATGGGCGACCCTGCTGCCCGGACAGCGGGTGACGCTGCAGGGTCGTCTCGACACCCCGCAGCGCAGCGACCTCACCGTCGCGGTGGTGCGGGCCAGCGGTCCGCCGTCGTCCATCGACCCGCCACCGGTGGTCCAGCGGTGGGCGGGGACGATCCGGGACCGCTTGGCGTCGGCGACCGCCGCGGCGCTACCGGCCGATCAGGCGGGGCTGCTACCCGGGCTCGTCGTCGGCGACGTCTCCGCGCTGCCGCAGGAGGTGAAGGACGAGTTCACCGCGGCCGGACTCTCGCACCTCACCGCCGTGTCCGGCGCGAACATCTCGATCGTGCTCGGTGCCGTCCTGCTGGTGGTGCGGGGGATCGGGGTCGGCCCACGGGCGGGGGCGCTGGTGGCCGGTGTGGCGCTGGCCGCGTTCGTCGTCGTCGCCCGGCCGTCGCCGAGCGTGCTGCGCGCGGCGGCGATGGGCTCGGTCGCACTGCTGGCGTTGACGACCGGACGACGGAAACAGGCGATCCCCGCCCTCGCGGGCTCGGTCGTCGTGCTGCTCGCAGTGTTCCCGGCGCTCGCCGTCGATTTCGGGTTCGCGCTGTCGGTGGCGGCGACCGCCGGGCTGGTGCTGGTGTCACCGGTGCTGGTGGACCGACTCCGGGCGCGCGGGTGGCCCCGCTGGGTGGCCGAGATGTGCGCGGTGGCGGTGGCGGCGTTCGTCGTGACCGCACCGATCGTGGCCGCGATGTCGGGCACCGTCAGCGTGGTGTCGATCGCCGCGAACATCCTCGTCGCACCGGTGGTCGCGCCGATCACGATCGTCGGGGCGGTCACCGCGATCCTGGCGTCCGTGTGGCTCCCCGCGGCGACCCTCGTCGTCCGGATCGCGGGCCCGCCGCTGTGGTGGCTGCTCGAGGTGGCGGACCGCGCGGCCGCCGTGCCGGGCGGCACCGTGATCGTCGCCGGCGGGCTCACCGGAGCGCTGGTCGTCTCGGCCGCCGTCGTGCTGGCCGGGCTGGCGGCGCGGCATCGGGCCTCGCGCCGCATGCTGCTGGCACTGTCCGTCGGTGTCGCCGCGGTCTGGGTGCCGACGCGGCTGTCCCCGCCGGGATGGCCGGCGGCCGGGTGGCAGTTCGTCGCGTGCGATGTCGGTCAGGGGGACGGTCTGGTCCTGTCGGCGGGGGACGGCCGGGCCGTCGTGGTCGACGCGGGACCCGATCCGCGGGCGATGGACCAGTGCCTGCGGCGTCTCGGTGTCGACGAGATCGCGCTCGTGATCATCACCCACCTGCATGCCGACCACTACGGCGGACTCGACGGCGTCCTCGACGACCGGGCGGTGGGTGCGGTCGCGATCGGTCCGGCCGACCTGCCGGCGGGCGGCTTCCGTTTCGTCTCCGCCGCCGCAGCACGGTCGGGAGTCGGTCTGGTGCGGCTGGAACCGGGGCGAGAGGTGGTGGTGGGGGATCTGCGCCTGACGGTGCTCGGGCCGCTGATTCCGACGCCCCGTGCCCCCGCTGCCGCCGAGGATGCCGCCAACGACGGCTCGCTGGTGATCATGGCCGAGACCCGTGCCGGCAGGATCCTGCTGACCGGTGACGTGGAGGTGCCCGGCCAACAGGCGCTGCTCCGGTCGGGGATGTCGCTGCGGGCGGACGTCCTGAAACTCCCGCACCACGGATCCCGCACCACCACGCCGGAATTCCTTGCCGCGGTCCGGCCCCGGGTGGCGATCGCCAGCGTGGGCGCGGACAACTCATTCGGGCATCCGAATCCGGGCATCGTCGCGAAGGTCGCAGCGCTCGGCGCGGTGACGCAGCGCACCGACCGCGACGGCGACATCGCGGTGGTCCGGTCCGGGTCCGGGGCCCTTGCGGTGGTGGCGCGCTCTCATGGCACCATCGTCCGGTGAGCACCTCTACGCGGCCCGAATCACTTCACCTCGTTCTCGGTGACGAGGAGTTGTTGGTGGAGCGGGCGGTCGCCGCGGTCATCGCCGCCGTCCGGGCCGCGGCCGGTTCGGCCGCCGAGGACATTCCGGTGTCCCGGTTGCGCGCGGGGGACGCCAGTGCGCCCGAGTTGGCGGAGCTGCTCAGCCCGTCGCTGTTCGCGGAGGACCGGGTGATCGTGCTCGAGGCGGCAGCCGAGGCCGGCAAGGACGCGGTGGCCCTCGTGCAGGACGCCGCCGCGGACCTCCCCGAGGGGGTGGTGCTGATCGTGCTCCACTCCGGCGCCGGCCGGGCGAAGGCCATGGCCGGGGTGCTCCAGAAGTCGGGTGCCACCGTGCACCAGTGCGCCAAACTCAAGCAGGGGGAGCGGGCCGGCTTCGTGCGCGGCGAGTTCCAGGCGCTGGGTGTCCGCGTCTCGCCCGAGGTGATCGAGCTGGTCGTGGAATCGGTCGGCTCCGATCTGCGGGAACTGGCCGCCGCCTGTTCGCAGTTGGTGGCCGACACCGGCGGCAAGATCGACGCCGGCGCCGTCCAGCGGTACTACTCCGGTAAGGCCGAGGTGTCCGGCTTCGACGTCGCCGACAAGGCCGTGGCCGGCGACCGGCGTGGCGCGATGGAGGCCCTGCGGTGGGCGATGCATCGCGGTGTCCCGCACGTCCTGCTCGCCGATGCCCTCGCCGATGCCGTGCACACCATCGCGCGGGTCGGTTCGGCCGGCCGCGGCGATCCGTTCCGGATGGCGTCGGAGCTGGGCATGCCGCCGTGGAAGATCAAGAAGGCGCAGGGGCAGGCGCGGGGGTGGGACCCGGCGTCGATCGGCGAGGCGTTGCGGGTGGTCGCCCAGCTCAATGCGGACGTCAAGGGCCAGGCCGCGGACGCCGACTTCGCCGTCGAGTGGGCGGTGCAGCGGGTCGTGGCGCTCCACGGCGGCCACTGAACGTGGACTGACAGGCACCGAAGGCGCCCAGCTAGCGGGACTCGGCGGCACCGGCGTGGCGTCGACCGCCGTCCGCACACGAAGAAAAGCCCCCGATCGATGATCGGGGGCTTTTCTCTACAGAGCTTGCGACGGCGGAACCGTCAGAAACTTGTCAGAGAGAGTTGGCGACCTGCGCGAGCGCCGACTTCTTGTTGGCTGCCTGGTTGGCGTGGATGACGCCGTTGCTGGCTGCCTTGTCGAGCTTGCGGCTGGTGGCGACGAGGAGCTCGTTGGCCTTGTCCTTGTCACCGGCTGCCGCGGCCTCGCGGAAGGAACGGATCGCCGTGCGCAGCGAGGACTTGACCGACTGGTTGCGGAGTCGGTTGCGCTCGTTGGTGCGGATCCGCTTCACCTGGGACTTGATGTTGGCCACGCGTAAAATCCTGTCGTCTTTGCTGGTTACTGTCGAAAAGCTCTGGGCACTTGAATGTACCGACGCACGACACTACCAGCATCCGCGCCGCGATCTCAACCCGGCGGCCGTCCGCCCCGGCGGATCGACGGCGCCGACGGCCGGGTGGGCGGTCCTCGGGCGCTCGGGCATCACTCGGACATATCGATTCGGACGGCGACACGCTCCAGATCGCGCAAACAGACCAACTTGTACGTAAAGTCCCGCCCGACAGCGAAATTCAACATCGGGTTCGAGAGGTGGGTGGGTATGTCGACAGCACAGGAAATTGCGGAAAAGGAAGAGATTTCCGATCTAAAGAAGTACTTGGCGGAAGGTATCGGCACTTTCGTTCTGGTCTTCTCGGCGATCGGCACGGCGGTCTTCGCCGGGGCCAGGGTCGGCCAGCTCGGGATCGCGCTCGCGTTCGGTCTCACACTGATGTTCCTGGTCTACTCGATCGGCCCGATCTCGGGCTGCCATGTGAACCCGGCGGTGACGCTGGGCCATTTCATTCTCGGGCGCATCTCGGGTGCCAAGGCCGGCATCTACGTGTGTGCGCAGGTGGTCGGCGGTCTTGCCGCGGGCCTGGCGGTCTACACGATCGCCCAGAGCCTGCCCACCTACAGCCGTGCCGAGGACGGCCTCGCCGCCAACGGCTGGGGTGTGCACAGTCCTTCGGCGGAGTCCGGCCCGCTGGGCCAGCTGGTGGTGTCGGGCTACGGCATCGGCGCCGCCATGACGGTGGAGATCCTGCTGACCGCGCTGCTGGTCTTCGTGGTGCTGGCGTCGACCGACCAGCTGTCCGACGTTCCGCTGGCGGGTGTCTCGATCGGCTTCACGTTGGCGGTGATCCACCTGATCTCGATTCCGATCGACAACACGTCGGTCAATCCGGCCCGCAGCTTCGCCGTCGCGCCCTTCCAGGACGGGGCGATGGGGCAGGTGTGGTTGTTCATCGTCTTCCCGCTGATCGGTGGTGCGCTCGGTGCGGTCATCTACCGCGCCCTGTTCGGTCGTTTCGACCGGCTCAACGACTGACAGACTGACACGGACAGGCGCGGGGCCCGGTGCACGTTTCGTGCGCCGGGCCCCGCGTCGTGTCGAGGGTGGATCAGCTCCAGCTGTATTCCGCGCGCAGTCGCGCGGCGACGGTCTCGAACCGGGTCCGGTCGAGGACGGCGCCCTCGCGCCGGATGCCCGCTTCCGGGACGTCGAGGACGCGATCGAGCCGCACCCAGCTGGGGCGGTGCTCCGAATCCCAGGTGCCGGCGCCGAGCGCCAGCCAGTTGCGGTCGTCGTCGCGCCCGCTGTTCGACGACAGCATCAGACCCAGCAGGGTGTGGTGGTCGCGCCCCACGACGAGGACCGGACGGTCCTTGCCCTGGCTCGGGTCGTCCTCGTACGCGACCCACGTCCAGACGACCTCGCCCGGATCGGCCCGGCCGTCGAGGTCCGGGGCGTACTCGACCCGGCGGGCCCGGTGCGCGGTGGGCGCCGAGGTGCGTGCGGCGGGGCGGCCGGGTTCGGCCGCCCGGTGCGGGGATCCGCTGATCGCGTCGGTCGCACGTTTGACAGGCGCACTGTTCTGTAGCTGCTTCAGCAGCTTCGGACCCTCGCGTCGTGCGATGCCGCCGAGTTGTCGACCGATCTCTGCCCATCTCGAAGCCATGTCATCAAACTAACGGCGGCGTTCGCGGCGCACCGATCGTCGTGAATAATCCGTGCGCACGGTCCGGCGGACGGCGTCGGCCCGAACACTGGGGGAGGGCGTTTCTGTGGGCGCAGCACTACGCGGGGCCGTGTGGCTGACGACGGCGGTTCTGGCGGTTTCGCTGGCCGGTGGAGGCGCCGCCCACGCGGGCACGCCGGTCGTGCCGGCACCGGCGGCGGAATCGGCACCGGCCCCCGGTGAGGACCTGGTGTTCGTCGCGCTCGGCGACTCGCGCGCGTCCGGGCCGCGGCTGCAGCCCTCGTACCCGGACGACTGCTCGCGGTCGTACGTCAACTACGCCGGCAAGATCGCCGCGGCGCTCGAGGTGGCCGAGTTCACCGACGTCTCCTGCAGTGCGGCCCGGGTCGAGAACATTCTCGACACCCCGCAGATCCTCCCGGGCCGGAATCCGGTGCAGGTCGACTCGGTCCGCCCCGACACCGACCTCGTCACGCTGTCGGTGGGCGGCAACGATTCGAACAACCTGCCGCTCGGGATCCTGTGCGTGGCGCCGGCGCCGGGCATCGACCGCGGTTGCCGCAACGATCCGCTCACCCGGTACGTCGCCGGCTCGGGCATCGAGCGGGCGGCCGTCGGGCTGGACCGGGTGCTGGTGGCCCTGACCGCGCGCGCCCCGCAGGCCCGGATCTACGTGATCGGGCAGGGCGGCACCATCGGCCCGCGAGGCTGCTGGCCCAACATCCCGTTCTCGGACGCCGACGCGGCCTGGTACGCGAGCTACTTCGCCGACTACAACCGGGCGTTCGCGGAGGTGGCCGCCCGGCACGGGGCCCGCGTCGTCGACATCGCGACCCCGGCGCTCGCCGGCGGGCACGACGCGTGCGCCGCCCCCGCGGACCGCTGGTTCGAGGGCATGTTCTCCGAATCTGACGCGCAGCGACTGCACTTCACCCACGCCGGGATGTCCGCGGTGGCCGATCGGGTGGTCGCGGACATCGTCGCGGACCCGATCGGCGCCCGATAGAGCGGCCCCGGCGACCCTGGATGTGTACGCACACCGGTGTTCAAGGGATGATGGGAGGGCGCGGGAGGCAGTCGATGCCGGACCGGGCCGGTACAGGTGCGCGAGTGAGACGAGGGAATAGGGCTTGACCAGGAACTTCGCAGAAAAGACATTCACGGATCCGTCGAAGATCCGGAACTTCTGCATCATCGCGCACATCGACCACGGCAAGTCGACGCTCGCCGACCGGATGCTGCAGCTCACCGGTGTCGTCGAGGAGCGCGCGATGCGCGCCCAGTACCTGGACCGCATGGACATCGAGCGCGAGCGCGGCATCACGATCAAGGCGCAGAACGTGCGGCTGCCGTGGACCGTCGAGCACGAGGACGGCAGCACCGAGGAGATCGTGCTGCACCTGATCGACACGCCCGGTCACGTCGACTTCACGTACGAGGTGTCCCGCGCGCTCGAGGCCTGCGAGGGTGCCGTCCTGCTCGTGGATGCCGCGCAGGGCATCGAGGCGCAGACCCTTGCCAACCTGTACCTGGCGATGGAGAAGGAACTCACCATCATCCCGGTGCTCAACAAGATCGACCTGCCCGCGGCCGACCCGGACCGGTACGCCGCGGAGATCGCGCACATCGTCGGCTGTGAGCCGGGGGACGTGCTGCGGGTCTCCGGTAAGACCGGCATCGGTGTGAAGGAACTGCTCGACGAGGTCGTCAAGCAGGTGCCCGCCCCCGTGGGTGACGCCGACGGCCCGGCCCGCGCGATGATCTTCGACTCGGTGTACGACACCTACCGCGGCGTCGTCACGTATGTGCGTGTGGTGGACGGCAAGATCCGTCCCCGCGAGAAGATCACCATGATGTCGACGGGCACCACCCACGAACTGCTCGAGGTCGGCATCATCTCGCCCGAACCCAAGGCCACCGAGGGACTCGGTGTCGGCGAGGTCGGCTACCTGATCACCGGCGTGAAGGACGTCCGCCAGTCGCGGGTCGGCGATACCGTCACCACCTTCCGCAACGGTGCCACCGAGCCGCTGGTCGGCTACCGGGACCCGAAGCCGATGGTGTACTCCGGCCTGTACCCGATGGACGGCTCGGACTATCCGGTGCTGCGCGACGCCCTCGACAAGCTGCGGCTCAACGACGCGGCCCTGGCCTACGAGCCGGAGACGTCGGTGGCGCTGGGCTTCGGTTTCCGCTGCGGCTTCCTCGGCCTGCTGCACATGGAGATCACCCGCGACCGGCTCGAGCGCGAGTTCGGTCTGGATCTCATCTCCACCGCACCGAACGTGGTGTACCGCGTGACGATGGAGGACGGCACCGAGCACGAGGTGACCAACCCGTCGTACTGGCCCGAGGGCAAGGTGCGGGAGGTGTACGAGCCGATGACCAAGTGCACCGTCATCGCGCCGAGTGAGTACACCGGCGCGATCATGGAACTGTGCCAGTCCCGCCGCGGTGAGCTCGGCGGCATGGACTACCTGTCCGAGACCCGCGTCGAGTTGCGTTACGCGATGCCGATGGGCGAGATCATGTTCGATTTCTTCGACGCCCTCAAGTCGCGGACCAAGGGCTACGCGAGCCTCGACTACGAGGAGTCCGGCGAGCAGCAGGCCGCGCTGGTGAAGGTGGACATCCTGCTGCAGGGTGAGGCCGTCGACGCGTTCAGCGCGATCGTGCACAAGGATGCGGCCTTCGCGTACGGCAACAAGATGACCACCAAGCTGCGTGAGCTGATTCCACGCCAGCAGTTCGAGGTGCCGATCCAGGCCGCGATCGGCTCGAAGATCATTGCGCGCGAGAACATTCGGGCGATCCGCAAGGACGTCCTCGCCAAGTGCTACGGCGGTGACATCTCCCGTAAGCGCAAGCTGCTCGAGAAGCAGAAGGAAGGCAAGAAGCGCATGAAGACCATCGGCCGCGTCGAGGTGCCGCAGGAGGCCTTCGTGGCGGCGCTGTCGAACGAGGCTGTGGCCGACAAGCCGAAGGGCAAGTAGGAGGTTCACACGATGATCGGCACCTGGTTGACCCGCGAACTCGGGTTGGAGGTGCCGATCTTCGGCGCCCCGATGGGTGGCCGCGCCGGCGGCGAACTGGCCGGTGAGGTCACTCGGGCGGGCGGACTCGGTCTGCTCGGCGCGGCGCGCTACGCGACACCGGAATGGATCGCGGCGGAGTCGGCGATCGCCCGCGAGATCGGCGGTGGGCTGCTCGGCATCGGCCTGATGACGTGGTCGCTCGACGTCGACGACTCGTTGCTCGACGCGGCGCTCGCCGAGAGGCCCCGGGTGGTGTCGCTGTCGTTCGGCGATCCGGCGCCGTACGTCGAACGGGTGCACGCGGCCGGCGCGCTGGCCGTCTCACAGGTCAACACCGTCGAGGATCTTCGCGTCGTCGAGCGGGCGGGTGTCGACTTCGTGATTGCGCAGGGCGGCGAGGCCGGCGGGCACACCGGACGGATCGGCACGCTGCCGCTGCTGCAGGAGGTGCTCGACGCGACGAGCCTGCCGGTGCTGGCAGCGGGTGGCATCGGCACCGGTCGCGGACTGGCGGCCGTCATCGCCGCGGGAGCGGAGGGTGCCATGATCGGGACCGCCCTGCTCGCGAGCCCCGAGACGATCGGCCCGGAGTACGCGCGGCAGAAGCTGATCGAGGCCGGCAGCGCCGACACCGTCTACACGTCGATCTTCGATCAGGCCCGCGATCAGCCGTGGCCGGCCCGCTGGGGCGGTCGCGCCCTCGCCAACGACTACACCGCGAAGTGGCACGGACGCGGCGCGGACAACGAAACCCTCTCGGCTGCATACGATCCCGCGGACACCGGCGTCGGCGTGGTGTATGCCGGCGAGGCCGCGGGTCTCGTCACGTCGGAGCGTCCGGCCGGCGACGTCGTGCGCACCATCGCGGCCGACGCGGAGCGGTTGCTCCGCCGGACCTACTGACGACCGAACTACTCGGGGTGGTGACAGACCGCCTCGACGTTGTTGCCGTCGGGGTCGCGGACGAATGCGCCGTAGTAGCCGGGGTGGTACTCCGGCCACTCGCGCGGCGCGTGCAGCACCTCGGCGCCGGCCTCGACTGCGGCGGCGAAGAACGCGTCGACCGCGGCTCGGGTGTCGGCGACGAACGCGATGTGATTCTCCCGGAAGCCGGCGTCGGCGGGCACCAGCGGGCTGATCCAGAAGTCGGGGTGCGGTGGCACACCGTAACCGATGACCTGCCCGTACTCCATGATCCGGACCCCGCCGAGCGGGGCGAGCGCTCTGTCGTAGAACGCCGCGCTCGCCGCGGGGTCGGCACATTGAATTCCCAAGTGATCCAACATGTGTCGATCGTGGCACAGGCCACGTGAGTTCGCGGCGATTCGCGGCGGTCCGCGCGACCGTCAGGAGTGCCCGTGTGCCGGCTGGAACGTTCCGGTGTGGCCGGACTCCTCGGCGCGGATGACGTGCACGACGGCGTTGATCAGTGCCAGGTGGGTGAAGGCCTGGGGGAAGTTGCCCAGGTGCCGGCCCGTCCGAGGGTCGATCTCCTCGCCGTAGAGCTTGAGGGGGCTCGCGAACGCGAGGAGTCGTTCGCACAGGTCCTGGGCGCGCTTCACCTCCCCGATCTCGACGAGCGCGGACACCAGCCAGAACGAGCAGATCGTGAACGTACCCTCCTTCCCGGACAGCCCGTCGTCGGTGGATTCGACCCGATAGCGGAGCACGAGTCCGTCCTCGGTGAGTTCGTCGGCGATCGCCAGCACGGTCGCCTTGACCCGGTGGTCGTCGGCGGGCAGGAACCGCAACAGCGGCGCCAGCAGCAGGGAGGCGTCCAGGGACGGATGACCGTAGCGCTGGGTGAACACCCCGCGGTCGTCGACACCGTGCTCGAGGATGTCGGCCTTGACCTCGTCGGCGATCTCGGTCCACTGCGCCGCGAAGGCCTTCTCGCCGTGCAGGGTGGCGAGTTTGGCGCCGCGGTCGAGCGCCACCCAGCACATGATCTTCGACGACGTGAAGTGCTGCGGTTCGCCGCGCACCTCCCAGATCCCGCGGTCCGGTTCGCGCCAGTGCTCGACGACCTCCTCGATCTGCCGTAGGAGCAGCGGCCACAACGTCTCGGGGACCTGGTCGCGGGACCGGACGTGCAGGTACACCGAGTCGAGCAGGGTGCCCCAGATGTCGTGCTGGTTCTGGTTGTAGGCGCCGTTGCCGATCCGCACGGGCAGGGCCCCGTCGTAGCCCTTCAGGTGCCCCAGTTCCTCCTCGACGAGGGTGTGCTCGCCGCCGACGCCGTACATCACCTGCAGCGGCGCCGGGTCGCCGTTGTCGGACTGGGCCGAGTCGAAGATGAACGAGAAGAAGTCGTTGGCCTCGCGGTCGAGGCCGAGGGTGTACAGACCCCAGAGCGCGAAGGTCGAGTCCCGCACCCAGGCGTACCGGTAGTCCCAGTTACGTTCGCCGCCAGGTGTTTCCGGAAGTGACGTGGTGGGTGCGGCGAGCAGCGCGCCGGTCGGTGCGTAGGTCAGCCCCTTGAGGGTCAGTGCACTGCTCTGCAGGTGGCTCCGCCACGGATGGTCGGGGAAGCGTCCGATCGTCACCCACTGCCGCCAGCACTCAGTGGTCTGCCACATCTTGTCGGCCGCTTCGGCGAAGCTCTTGGGGGCCTGCATCTCCGACCAGGACAGTGCGACGAAAGCGTTGTCGCCCTCCACCATGCGGGAGCGGGCCCGGGCCTCGCGGCCCTCGACCCCGAGACGCAGGTTCGACGTCAGCCGGAGTGTCGGATGCTCGCCGTGGGAGGCGCCGCGGCACGTCGCGGTGGCCTCCTCGTAGACCTTGCCGGTGTACTCCCAGTGCGCCGGGGCGCGGTGGTAGTCGAACGCCGGCTCGCAACTCATCTCCACCTCGACGGTGCCGCTGACGCACTTGACGGTCCGCAGCAGGATGTGTTCGGCGTCCCAGTCGGACGGTGTCCGCCGGCGCGTGGGTGAGCGTTGTTCGTTGGCGTGCCACGGGCCCATCACGAGTGCGTCGCGCACGATCAGCCACCCGGTCTGGGTCTGCCACGTGGTCTCCAGGATCAGCCCGCCCGGAAGGTAGCGGCGCGCGGACGGCACGTTCTGGCCGTACGGTCCGATCCGGAAGTGGCCGGCGCTGCGGTCGAGTATCGCGCCGAACACGCTGGGGGAATCGGGGCGCGGGACGCACATCCACTCGACGGCGCCGTTGCGTGCGACCAGGCAGTTCGTCTCGCAATCGGACAGGAAGGCGTAGTCGTCGATCGGGGGGAAGGCGCTGCGGCGCCTCGGTGCCACCTCGTCGGAATCCGCGATGGGCGTGGTGACGGGCTGTTCGGCCTGAGACGTCATCACCTCATCATCGACCCGGCCGTCCGTCCGCGTCCACCGTTCGCGAGAGCTGCCCTGATTTCATCCCTCGGCATCCGCGCCGACGTCTGCTACGTTCTGCGACGTGCCTGTTGCCACCCCTCATCGCGTCCGCCACGAACTGGCGTTGATTGCCGTCGGCGGGCTTGCAGTTGCGGACGTTCACTGTCGCTGACGCGATCCTCCGCCCGGCCTGCGCCGGGCCGGTTTCGTCCGTCATCCGCAGCACCCGTGAGCCCGATAGGAAGTCATCCCATGAAGCATCGTTCCCGTTCGTTCCTGACCGCCTTCGCCGTGATCGGCGCCGTCGCGCTGACCGCGTGCAGCGGCGGCTCGAGTGACGTCGTCGGCGGCGCCGACGCCGGCGCCGACGGCAGCGGCGGCACGATCAATCTGTTCGCCTACGCGGTCCCCAAGCCGGGATTCGACAAGGTCACCGCCGCCTTCTCCGAGACCGAGGAGGGCAAGGGTGTGAGATTCAACGCGTCCTACGGGGCCTCGGGGGACCAGTCGCGGAAGGTCAAGGACGGCGCGCAGGCCGACTTCGTGAACTTCTCGGTCGAGCCGGACATCACCCGGCTCGTCGATGCCGGCCTGGTCGACGAGAACTGGAACAACGACGCCTACAACGGGATTCCGTTCGGTTCGGTGGTCACGCTCGTGGTCCGGGAGGGCAATCCGGAGAACATCCGGGACTGGGACGACCTGCTCCGGCCTGGTGTCGAGGTGGTGACCCCCAACCCGTTCAGTTCCGGCTCGGCGAAGTGGAACCTGTTGGCCCCCTATGCCGCCAAGAGTGACGGCGGCAAGAATCCACAGGCCGGTCTCGACTACCTCGGCAGGCTGATCGGTGAGCACGTGAAGGTGCAGCCGAAGTCGGGCCGCGAGGCCACCGAGATGTTCCTGCAGGGCACCGGCGACGTGTTGCTGAGCTACGAGAACGAGGCACTGTTCACCGAACGGAACGGCGATCCGGTGGAGCACGTGACGCCGCCGACCACCTTCAAGATCGAGAATCCGGTGGCGGTGATCTCGAACAGCCCGAACGCCCCCCAGGCCATCGCATTCCGCGACTACCTGTACACCTCCGAGGCGCAGAGACTGTGGGCGGAGGCCGGCTTCCGGCCCGTCGATCCGGCTGTCGCAGCGGAGTTCGCGGCAGACTTCCCGCAGCCGCAGCAGTTGTGGACCGTCGCCGATCTCGGTGGCTGGCCGGCCGTCGACGCGGAACTGTTCAAGCAGGGGACGGGCAGCATCGCCGTCATCTACGAGAACGCGACGCAGTAGGGGTCGCGCGGACACCGCGCGGCCACGGGGACCGGACATGGCGACGGCTGCGCCGTGTTCGGTCCCCGTTTCGTCAGCGGCTAGGGTGGTCGCGTGGATCAACTCGCGAGCTGGTGGGACGGTGCAGAACTGTGGGTCGCCGGCCTGCCGTTCATTCCCCAGGTCGTCCTGGTGATCGTGGTGATGATTCCTGCCTGTTTCGGGATCGCCTGGGTGCTCGACCGCGTGTTGTCCGCGCTGTTCGCCGCGTTCGGTCGGGCCGAGCCGGCTGATTCCGACGTCCGCGTGGACGCACACACGAAGGTGGAGGGTTCCTGATGCCGCGCTCACGCGTGACCCTGGCGCTGATCGCGCTGCTCGTCCTGGTCGTCATCGCCTGGTACTTCACCCGCTGACCCCCGCTGACGTTCGTGCGCGAATCGCGTCATTCGGACGTCGGTTCCGTGCTCTGCTAAAGTCTGCCGCGTGTCTGTAGTCGCCGCGCACCAGGTCCGCCATGAACTGGCGTTGATCGCTGTCGGCCGCCTCGCAGTCGCCGACATCGACTGTTGTTGATCTCAGTCTCGGTGTTCGCTCTGTCGTGACACGCGCGTTCGGTCCGAACGCGCTCTTTCCTTCCGCCCCGCTCGGGGGCGACGTGCGCCGCGAACACCCCTCCCCGCATTCAGGTCCCATTTGAACCGACCGACCGTCCGGTCGGGGTTTTTCCGGCGCGCGGGCTCTTCTGCATCCGCCGCCGCTGTAGGAAGGTAGATCCGTATGAAGCATCGGTCCCGCCCGGTCCTGGCTGCGCTCGTCGCGGTCGGAGCTGTCGTTCTCGCCGGGTGCGCCGGCGGCTCGAGCGATGTGATGGGCGGAGGCGACATCGGTGCGGACGGCAGTGGCGGCACGATCAATCTGTTCGCGTACGGGGTCCCGAAGCCCGGCTACGACAAGGTGACTGCGGCGTTCGCCCTGACCGGCGAGGGCGAAGGTGTGAGATTCAACCCGTCGTACGGGGCCTCGGGTGACCAGTCGCGGAAGGTCAAAGACGGGGCCCAGGCGGACCTGGTCAGCTTCTCCGTCGAGCCGGAGATCACCCGGCTCGTCGACGCCGGTCTGGTCGACAGTAGCTGGAACAGCAACGCCTACAACGGTATTCCGTTCGGTTCGGTGGTCACGCTCGTGGTCCGGGAGGGCAATCCGAAGGACATTCGCGACTGGGACGACCTGCTCCGGCCCGGCGTCGAGGTGGTGACCCCCAACCCGTTCAGTTCCGGTTCGGCCAAGTGGAACCTGTTGGCGCCCTACGCGGCCGCGAGTGACGGCGGGGAGAATCCGCAGGCCGGTCTCGATTACCTCGGCAAGCTGATCGGTGAGCATGTGACGGTGCAACCGAAGTCGGGCCGCGAGGCCACCGAGATGTTCCTGCAGGGCACCGGTGACGTGTTGCTGAGCTACGAGAACGAGGCTCTGTTCATCGAACGCAAGGGGGATCCGGTGGAGCACGTGACCCCGCCGGAGACTCTCAAGGTCGAGAATCCGGTGGCGGTGGTCTCGACCGGACCGAACGCGTCCACCGCGGTCACGTTCCGTGAATTCCTCTACACCCTCGAAGCGCAGCGGCAGTGGGCGGAGGCAGGCTTCCGGCCCGTCGACCCGACCGTCCTGGCCGAGTACGCCGCCGATTTCCCGGAGCCGCAGAAGCTGTGGACCGTCGCCGACCTCGGGGGCTGGGACACCGTCGACAAGGATCTGTTCGAGCAGGACTCGGGCCGGATCGCCGCCATCTACGAGAACGCGACCAAGTGATGACCACAGAGACGACTCAGGCGCCGCAACCGACCGCGCAGACGCCGCCACCACGGAAACCGAAGGGGCGCTTCCGGCGCCGGTTCGCCGTCACCGGCGCCGTCGGCCCGTTGGGGATCGGTATCGCGGCGTTGTGGCTCAGCGTCATCGTGTTGCTGCCGCTGGCGGCGCTGACGGTGACGTCGTTCGAGGACGGATGGTCCGGGTTCTGGGACGCGGTCACCGCGCCCGGCGCGCTGGCAGCGTTGCGCGTGACGATCGGGGTGTCGGTGATCGTCGCCCTGATCAACGTGGTGATGGGCACGATGATCGCGTGGGTGCTGGTGCGGGACGAGTTCCCGGGCAAGCGGATCGTCGGCTCCCTCATCGACCTTCCGTTCGCGTTGCCGACGATCGTCGCCAGCATCGTGTTGCTGTCGCTGTACGGGCCGCAGAGTCCGATCGACGTGCACCTCAACGCGACTCAGCCGGGGCTGATCATGGCGCTCGCGTTCGTCACGTTGCCGTTCGTGGTCCGGTCGGTGCAGCCGGTGCTGATGGAGGCCGACCGTGAGGTGGAGCAGGCCGCGGCGTCACTGGGTGCGAGCAACTGGACGATCTTCCGTCGGGTGGTGCTGCCGATACTCACGCCGGCGATCATCAGCGGTGCCGGACTCGCGTTCGCCCGGGCGATCGGTGAGTACGGCTCGGTGGTGCTGATCGGTGGCAACATCCCGCGCGAGACCCAGGTGGCCTCGCAGTACATCCAGCAGCAGATCGAGATCGACCGTCCCGTCAGCGCGGCCGCGGTGTCGGTGGCGTTGCTGGCGATCGCGTTCGCGACGTTGTTCGTGCTGCGCATCTTCGCCGCGCGCAATCTGCGCCGAGAGGAGCAGGCACAGTGAAGATCTCCCCCTGGGCGCGGATCAGTCTCCGCACCATCGTCCTCGGCTACCTGTTCGTGCTCCTGATCGTGCCGATCGGCGTGATCCTCTACCGCACCTTCGAACACGGGTTCGTCGCGTTCTACCACGCGATCAGCACCCCGGCCGCGATCTCGGCGCTGAACTTGTCGCTACTGATCGTCGCGATCGTCGTGCCGATCAACGTCGCCTTCGGCATCATCACCGCACTCGCCTTGGTGCGGGGTCGTTTTCCCGGCCGCGGGCTGCTGCAGTCCGTCGTGGATCTCCCGTTCGCGGTGTCACCCATCGTCGTCGGCGTCTCGCTGATCCTGCTGTGGGGTGCGGGCGGGTGGTTCGGCGGCGTCGAATCTCTCGGCTTCAAGGTGATCTTCGGGTTGCCGGGCATGGTGATCGCCACGATCTTCGTGACGCTGCCGTTCGTGGTGCGCGAGGTGGAACCGGTGCTGCACGAGATCGGGGACGAGCAGGAGCAGGCCGCGGCCACGCTCGGGGCGTCCAAGTGGCAGACGTTCACCCGGATCACGCTTCCGGCGATCCGCTGGGGCCTGACGTACGGCATCGTCCTCACCGTCGCCCGCGCTCTCGGCGAGTTCGGTGCCGTCATCATGGTCTCGTCGGGCATTCCCGGCCAGTCGCAGACGCTGACCCTGCTCGTGCACTCCCGCTACATCGACGACCACAACACCTTCGGGGCCTACGCCGCGGCGACACTGCTGATGTCGATCGCCGTGGTGACACTCCTGCTGATGACCCTGCTCGACCGTAAGAGGAGCACGACATGATCACTGTGACCGGGGCACGCAAGAACTACGGCGACTTCGTCGCGCTCGACGACGTCACCCTCGACATCCCGTCGGGCTCGCTCACCGCACTGCTCGGGCCCAGTGGCTCGGGCAAGTCGACGCTGCTGCGGTCGATCGCCGGTCTCGAGCAGCCGGACTCGGGCACCATCACGATCGCGGGGAAGGACGTCACCGGGGTCCCGCCGCAGAAGCGCGACATCGGTTTCGTGTTCCAGCACTACGCGGCGTTCAAGCACATGACGGTGCGCGACAACGTCGCGTTCGGCCTCACGATCCGCAAGCGCCCCAAGGCCGAGATCGCCAGGAAGGTCGACGACCTGCTCGCGATCGTCGGACTCGACGGCTTCCAGCACCGCTACCCGGCCCAGCTGTCGGGTGGGCAGCGACAGCGCATGGCCCTGGCCCGCGCCCTGGCCGTGGATCCACAGGTACTGCTGCTGGACGAGCCGTTCGGTGCGCTCGACGCGAAGGTGCGCGACGATCTGCGGACGTGGTTGCGGCGGTTGCACGACGAGGTGCACGTGACCACGGTGCTGGTCACCCACGACCAGGAGGAGGCGCTCGACGTCGCCGACCGGATCGCGGTGCTCAACAAGGGGCGGATCGAGCAGGTCGGGACGCCGCAGGAGTTGTACGACACCCCGGCCAACGACTTCGTGATGTCGTTCCTCGGGCCGGTTGCGCGGCTCAACGGACAGTTGGTGCGCCCGCACGATCTGCGGCTCGAGCGCACCCAGATCCCGCAGTCGTTCGCAGCGACGGTCTCGCGCGTGGTGCACCTCGGTTTCGAGGTCCGTGTGGAGTTGCAGCCCAAGACCGGCGCACAGGAACTGTCGGCGCAGATCACCCGCCGCGACGCCGAGACCCTGGGTCTGCGCGAGGGCGAGACGGTGTACGTGCGACCGAGTCACATCATCGCCTGACACCGCGCACGAGGCGGGCCCGGTTCCTCTCGGGGCCGGGCCCTCCTCGTCCGCTGCGGTTCAGGACCCGACGGAACCGAACGGGGACGAACCGCTGCCCGTTTCGGGGGTCGGGAACAGCGGAGCGAGTTCCCGCATCAGGGCGAAAGCTGCCTGATCGGTCGTCGGATCGGCCTGGCCGTCGTCGCGGGTGTGCAGGCCGTTGGCCAGGACGGTGACTCCCCAGCCTTCCGACGGCAGGAGGTAGGTGGCGCTGGTGCTGCCGTTCGAGGCGCCGTTCTTGAAGGCGTAGGGGCGGGTGATCCCGTTCTGTGCGGGATACAGCTGCCATGCCATGCCCATCGTCATGTCGGGCTGATTCGTCGGCGCCACGCCCGCGATGGGTTCGAGCATCGACTGCAGCACGGGTACCAGCGGGCTGTCGCCGTAGCCGAGGGTGCCGGCGACCCATCTCGCCATGTCGGACACTGTGCTGATCAGTCCACCCCCTCCCGCGAGGGCTCCGGTGTTGTTCCAGAGATCGGCTTCGGCTCCGTTCCTGTACGGCTGAGCCAACTCCGGTGTTCGCGTCTCGAGGACGGTCGATGTCATGCCGAGGGGCCCGGTCAGTTCCGCCTCGACGACGTCGGCGAACTGCGGTTCGGGACTACCCGGTGCGAAGGCGTCCGCCATGAGGGTGCCGACCGTGCCGAAACCGAAATCCGAGTAGAGCCAGGTCGATCCCGGGGCGTTCGCGAGTGCGCCCGGTGCCTCGATCCCCTCCCTCAGGAGTGTCCGGTTGTACCGAGCCATTGCGTCCGGGCAGCCGGGGTCGCTGCCCGGGCAGCCCGCATGCAGGTTGCCGGGATCGTCGGTCAATCCGGACCGGTGAGTGACGAGGTCTCCGAGCGTGATGGCTGCTCCGCCCATCGTGGGGAACGTGACGTCCTGCTCGTAGTCCTGCGCGAGATCGGCCAAGTCGGACTGCCCGGCACGGATCCTCTTCGCGAGCAGTGCCGCGGTGAACGTCTTGGTCTCCGAGGCGATCTCGAACTGCGTCTGCGGGCCGACCTTGCGTTGGTTCTCCTTGTCCGCCAGACCGAAATGGTAGGTCGTGGTGATCGACTCGCCGGGCTCGTCTGGGTCGGGCTTGACTATCGCGATGGACATACCCGGTGCGCTGTGGCCGACGACCGTCGCCGCGGTGCGCATGACGGTCTGGAGTTCCCAGCCATCGCCGATCGCGGATCCCGGATTCGGCAGCTGCAGAATCGCGGCGGGTGCCGGCGTGGTGGCAGCCGTGAGTGCGAGCGATGCCGTAGTGGCGAGGGTGAGCGCCGTGGCACCGACCCGCCGACGGGTTCGGCGGGTTCGGCGGACAGTTGGCTGCATGCCCACGAGAATAAATCTGCGGTAGAGGTTGTCGGGCGACAATCGTCGGGCCGACCGAACGAACGACCGATCAGGTGAGGACCGTCCACGGGCTCACGCAGTGGTATTTCCGGTCCTGGTAGACGAGCGGCGCCCCGAGGTTCTCGGGTTCGAGGACGTCCTCGACCGCGGCGGTCAGGACGGTCGCCGGCCCGGCCTGGACCCCCGACAGGGGCGTGCAGCGCAGCACGTGCCCGGTTCCGTGGATCAGGGGTTCGCCGGTCGCCAGAGTCGACCAGGCCATGTCCGGTCCGAAGCGTCGGGTACCGGGCGTGGCGAACAGTCTTGCCAGGGATGCGTTCTCGGCGGTGAGCAGGTGCACGAGGAAGCTGGTGGCGGATCCGATGACGGCGGCCGAGCCCCGATCGGATTGCAGCGAGAACCCGAGGATCGGCGGGTCCGCCGCGATCGACACCACCGACGACGACGTGAGGCCGACGGGGCCCTCGCTGCCCCGGGCGGTGATGATGGCGACACCGGCGGGATGACCGCGAAATGCTCGACGAAAGTCGCCGCTGAGCTGGGATATCGGGGTGGCGGTCGTCAACGGGGATCCTCCGTCAGGTGCATCGGGGTGTCGGCTACAACGCTAGAACCTGAAGTTCACTCGAGGTAAAGCGACTGTGCCGAACGCCACGGCGATCGGCAGGCCCGCCACCCGGGTGCTGCAGCAGGCCGGGAACGCCACACTCGACGCCGTCACTCGGGGTCGAGTGGCATTGTGTCCACAGTCTCGGCGGTCTCCACAGTCTCGGCGGTCTCCGCCAACACCGCGCGCGCGTAGCGGTCGAGATAGTCGCGTTCGAGCTCCTCGGCGTCGGCCTGTCCCGGCCAGCTGTCGGGCAGGGGAGTGCCGTCATGGGTGCAGCGGATGCGGCGTGCGGATCCGAACTCGGGCAGGGTGCCCCTGAAGTCGCACCTGTCGAACGTCGTGAGCGCGGAGAACGTGGTGTCGGCGAATGTGCACTCGGCGAAACGGCCGCCCACGAGCTTCGCGTCGGCCAGATCGGTCCCGTGGAACGTGCACCGCTCGAACACGGTGTTCTCCCCGAGCGCGAGCTTGCGCATCGAGGCATTCGTGAAGTCGCAGTCGATCAATGTCCGTCCGATCCGTGTCCGCGTCAGGCGCGCCGATCTGAAGCTGCACCGAACGAAGAGACGGTCGAGCACGCTGCCCGACGCGGAGATCTTGTCGAACAGGCTGTCGCTCACTTCGGTCTCGAACAGGTGGAGCGCGCCCTGCGCGTGGCTCAGGTCGAGTCGCTCCAGGGTGAGGTACTTGATCGAGAGCGAATGTCCGCGGGCTACTTTCGCCCCACGCAGGTCGACGCGACCTTCGTCGGTCGTCCCGTGTGGGGATGCGATCTCGTGGATGCGGCCGACGAACCGGGCCTGGTCGACGAACCGGCGTGCGATCAGGGCTACGTCCTCGGGGCTCCATCTGCCGCGCAGTGATGCGGCACTCACCATGGTGCGCTTCTCCCTCGTCACCGACCCACTGTAGGTGGCAGGCGGCGTCACGGGCCCAGGTACGGTGGGCGGTTGGGCAGCCGACGGACGTCTGCCCTGCTAGGAGGCGTAGTGGAGAGCGGTCGGATCCGAATCGGGATTGCCGGATACGGCAATCTGGGTCGAGGAGTGGAGTCCGCGGTCGCGGCGAACTCGGACATGACGCTGGTGGGGGTGTTCACCCGGCGTGACCCGGCGACGCTCACCCCGCAGCGTCCGGACACGGCGGTGTTCGGGTGGGACGCACTGGCCGGGCACGAGAACGACATCGACGTACTGATCCTGTGCGGTGGTTCGAAGTCGGATCTGCCGGAGCAGGGCCCGGAGTTGGCGGCGCGATTCAACACCGTCGACAGTTTCGACACGCACGCCCGCATCCCGGAGTACTTCGCCGCGGTGGATGCCCCGGCCCGCGCTGCGGGGCGCACGGCGCTGATCTCGACCGGCTGGGATCCGGGGTTGTTCTCGATCAACCGTGTCTACGGTGAGGCGATCCTGCCGGTGGGCGAGACCTACACCTTCTGGGGGCGCGGGGTCAGCCAGGGGCACTCCGACGCGGTGCGCCGGGTGCCCGGTGTCGCGGGTGCCGTGCAGTACACGCTGCCGTCGGAGGTGGCGATCGCGAAGGTGCGTGGCGGCAGCCGGCCCGAACTGGCGACCCGTGAGAAGCACACCCGCGAATGCTTCGTGGTGCTCGCCGACGGCGCCGACGCGGAGACCGTGCGGCAGGCGATCGTCACGATGCCCGACTACTTCGACCAGTACGACACGGTCGTCCACTTCGTCGACGCGGACACCCTCGCGCGTGACCACGCGGGAATGCCGCACGGTGGCTTCGTGATCCGCAGCGGATCCACCGGCACCGGGAACGTGCAGACCGTCGAGTACAGCCTCGCGCTGGGCAGCAATCCCGAGTTCACCGCGAGCGTCCTGGTGGCATACGCGCGGGCGGTGCACCGGTTGAACGCCGACGGCCGGATCGGCGCCCACACCGTCTACGACGTGGCCCCGGGCCTGCTGTCGCCGAAGTCCCCGGAGCAGTTGCGCGCAGAGTTGCTGTAACGCGGACGGGTCAGGCGGACCGCTCTGCCCGCGCGAGTGCGGGCAGAGCGGACCGGTACCGGTCGAGTGTGACGTCGACGAGGCGGCTGTGTGCGCCGATGGTGTCGGCGAAGATCGCGTCGGGGGCCGCCTCGAGGGCGGCCGTGCCGAGTCGGTCGGTCAGACGTCCGGGTGCCAGGAACCAGGGGGCGATCACGATGCGCTCGGCCCCTCGCGAGCGCAGCATTGAGACCGCCTGTGCGACGGTCGGTTCGGCGGATGTAGCGAAGCAGACGGCGGTTCCCGCCCAGCGGGTGCCCGCGGCGAGTGCGGGTGCGAGGGTGCGGGTGCGATCGTTCGCCCGCGGGTCGGACGAGCCGACCGCGGCGAGGACGACACCGGTGCAGGTGTCGTCGACAGCCACACCGGACTGCGCGATCCGGTCCCGCACGGCGCCGACGAGCCGGTGGTCGTGGCCCAGCACGTCCGACTGGACGAGCGTCAGCCGAGGATGCCGCGCACGGGCGCCGGCGAGAATGCCCGGCAGATCCACGCGCGCGTGGAAGGCGCTGCCGAGCAGCAGCGGGACCACGATTGCCGTGGAATGACCCTCCGCGGCAACAGCGTCGACGACCTGGTCCACGGACGGCGCGTTCAGGTCCAGGAAGCACAGCCGCACGTCGAGATCCGGCCGTCGTGCACGGATCGCCGCCACGGCAGCCGCGACCACCCGAGCGGATCGGGGATCACGGCTGCCGTGCGCGACGGCGATCAGCGGCGCAGTCACAGTGCTAGACCCGCTCACCGAGTTCGACGGCCGCGATCGCGTCGCCGACCAGTCCGGCCGCGAGGGTGTTGCCGCCGGCCGGATCGATCAGCAGGAAGCACCCGGTGTGGCGGTTGACGGTGTAGTCGTCGGCCACGATCGGCTCCGCGACGCGCACCGAGATCTTGCCGATCTCGTTGAGCTCGAGGGTCTCCGGGCTCAACTCGGACGTCAGCTCCTGCTCGTCGAGGCGCTCGACGAGCGCGCCGACGATGGCCTGCGTGGTCCGCGTGCCGTGCTTGAGCAGCAGACGCGCACCGGGACGCAGCGGCTTCTCCGCCAGCCAGCACACGGTGGCGTCGAACTGGCCGATCGGCTCCGGCGCGCCCGACGGCGCCGCGATGGTGTCACCGCGGGAGACGTCGACGTCGTCGGCGAGCACCAGAGTCACGCTGCGGCCCGCGTGGGCGATGTCGAGTTCGCCGTCGGCCGTGTCGATGCGGGCAACTGTGGTCCGGGTGCCGGACGGCAGGATCACCACCTCGTCGCCGGGCACCACGGAACCGGCCGCCACCTGACCGGCGTAGCCGCGGTAGTCCGGGAACTCGGCGGTCCGCGGACGGATCACGTACTGCACCGGGAACCGCAGGCCCACAGCGTGCTTGCCCTCATTGTCGCTGTCCACGGGAACCGACTCGAGATGCTCGATCAGCGTCGGGCCCTCGTAGTAGGGCGTGTTCTCCGACGCCACCGCGACGTTGTCGCCGTGCAGCGCCGACACCGGGATCGCGTGCACGTCCTCGGCGGCCCAGCCGAGCGAGGTGGTCAGCGACCGGAACTCGGCGGAGATGTCGGCGAACACCTGCGCCGGATCCTCGACGAGGTCGATCTTGTTGACCGCCAGCACCAGACGCGGCACCCCGAGCAGCGCCAGGACCGCGGCGTGCTTGCGGGTCTGCGAGATGACGCCCTTGCGTGCGTCCACCAGCAGGATCACCAACTGTGCGGTGGACGCGCCGGAGACCGTGTTGCGGGTGTACTGCACGTGGCCCGGAGTGTCGGCGAGGACGAACGAGCGCCGCGGGGTCGCGAAGTAGCGGTACGCGACGTCGATCGTGATGCCCTGTTCGCGCTCGGCACGCAGGCCGTCGACGAGCAGCGACAGGTCCGGGGTGGACAGGCCCCGGTCGACCGACGCCCGGGTGACGGCGTCGATCTGATCGGCCAGAACGGATTTGGTGTCGTACAACAGGCGGCCCACGAGGGTGGACTTACCGTCGTCGACGCTGCCCGCGGTAGCGAGTCTCAGCAGGTCGCTCATGATCAGAAGTAGCCCTCTCGCTTGCGGTCTTCCATGGCCGCTTCGGAAACTCGGTCGTCGCCGCGGGTGGCGCCGCGTTCGGTCAGTCGGGACGCCGCGACCTCGGCGAGGATCGCCTCGTTGTCGGCGGCCTCGGACAGCACCGCGCCCGTGGTGGAGCCGTCGCCGACGGTGCGGTACCGCACCGAGAGCGTCTGCAACTCCTCGCCCTCGGTCGGCCCGCCCCACACGCCCGGGGTCATCCACATGCCGTCCCGCTGGTACACCGGGCGCTGATGGGCGTAGTAGATGCTTGCCAACTCGACGTCGTCGCGCGCGATGTAGCGCCAGATGTCGAGCTCGGTGAAGTTGCTGAGCGGGAACACCCGGACCTGCTCGCCGGGGGAGTGCCGGCCGTTGTACAGGTTCCACAGCTCGGGACGCTGACGCTTGGGATCCCACTGGCCGAACGCGTTGCGCAGCGAGAAGATCCGCTCCTTGGCGCGGGCCCGCTCCTCGTCGCGGCGCGCACCGCCGAACACGGCGTCGAAACGGTTCTCGGCGATCGCGTCGAGCAGGGGCACGGTCTGCAGCGGATTGCGGATGCCGTCGGGCCGCTCGGTGAGCCGACCGTCGGCGAGATAGTCCTCGACCTTGGCGACATGCAGGCGCAGGTTGTACTTCGCGACCACGTGGTCACGGAAGTCCAGCACCTCCTGCAGGTTGTGGCCCGTGTCCACGTGCAGCAACGCGAACGGCAGCGGCGCCGGCCAGAAGGCCTTGATCGCCAGGTGCAGCAGCACCGTCGAGTCCTTGCCGCCCGAGAACAGGATCACGGGGCGCTCGAACTCGCCGGCCACCTCACGGAAGATGTGGATGGCTTCGGACTCGAGCGCATCGAGGGTGTCGAACTTGTTGCCGTCCAGCGCAAGCCGCGGCTCGGGGAGTGAGATGTCGATTGTCATGACGCGTGCAACCCGCATTCTGTCTTGGCCGAACCGGCCCACCGACCGCTACGCGGATCGGCGCCGGGGAGTGGTTTGACGGTGCATGGAGCGCAACCGATGGACGGATACCCCTCGTCGACGAGCGGATTCACGAGGATCGAATGCGCGTCGATGTACGCCTGCATGTCGTCGTCCGACCACGCGGCGATGGGATTGATCTTCACCAGTCCGAACGCGTCGTCGAACGAGACGAGCGGCGCGTTCGCCCGGGTGGGGGCCTCGACCCGGCGGATGCCGGTGACCCACGCCCGGTAGTTCTTCAGCGTCGCCGTCAGCGGGGCGACCTTGCGCAGCGCGCAGCAGCGGTTGGGCTCGCGGGCGAACAGATCCTTGCCCTCGGCTGCATCCTGCTCGGCGACGGAGGCCTCGGCCTGCGCGTTGATGACGTTGACGCCGTACACCTGCTCCACCGCGTCCCGGGTGCCGATGGTCTCCGGGAAGTGGTAACCGGTTTCCAGGAAAAGAACCGGCAGCACGCCTGATTTATGAACCTGTGCCGCAAGGTGAACCAGGACACCGTCCTGCATGTTCGACGCCACGATGTAGCCGTTGCGATGCCCCGTCGCTTCGCTCGCCCCGGCCCCGAAGGTGTCCTCGGTCCACTGCAGCAGTTCCCCGGCCGACGCTCCGTCGAGTTCGGCCGCACCACGTGCGGCCAGCGCGCGCAGGTCGTCCTCGGTCGCCGTCGTCAGATCCACCGTCATCGCAAATCCCCCTCGTCTGCCCGAACTGCCCACTGCGCGAAGCGTTCACCGTCGGTACGGTGCTTCACGAAATTGCGTACCACGCGGTCGATGTAGTCACCGAGCTCGTCGCTGGTCACCTTGTGCTGGCGCAGCTTCCGGCCGAAGGCACTGTCGAGGCCGAGGCTGCCGCCCAGGTGCACCTGGAAGCCCTCGACCTGCTTGCCGTCGCCGTCGTCGACCAGCTGGCCCTTGAAGCCGATGTCCGCGATCTGCGACCGGCCGCACGAGTTGGGGCAGCCGTTGATGTTGATCGTGATCGGGACGTCGAGCTGCGCGTTGATGTCCGCGAGCCGCTCCTCGAGTTCCGGCGCGAGCACCTGGGAGCGCTTGCGGGTCTCCACGAACGACAGCTTGCAGAACTCGATGCCGCTGCACGCCAGAAGGTTCCGTCGCCAGTGCGACGGCCGCGCATGCAGGCCCAGTGGCTCGAGTTCGGCGATCAGTTCCTCGACCTTGTCGTCGGCGACGTCGAGCACGATCAGCTTCTGGTATGGGGTGAAGCGGATGCGGTCGGAGCCGACCGCCTCGGCCGCGGCCGCGACCTTGGTCAGGATGGTGCCCGACACGCGGCCTGCGATGGGGGAGAACCCGATCGCGTTGAGGCCGTTGCGCAGCTTCTGGACGCCGATGTGGTCGATCGGGCGTTCCGGCTTCGCCGGCGCGGGGCCGTCGATGAGCTTGCGCTTCAGGTACTCCTGTTCGAGAACTTCCCTGAACTTGTCGATGCCCCAGTCCTTGATCAGGAACTTCAGCCGCGCCTTGGCACGCAGGCGGCGGTAGCCGTAGTCGCGGAAGATCGAGACCACGGCCTCCCACACGTCCGGGACCTCGTCGAGCGGCACCCACACGCCGACCCGTTGCGCGAGCATCGGATTCGTCGACAGTCCGCCGCCCACCCACAGGTCCAGGCCCGGGCCGTGCTCGGGATGGTTCACACCCACGAACGCGACGTCGTTGATCTCGTGCACCACGTCCTGCTGCCCCGAGATCGCGGTCTTGAACTTGCGCGGCAGGTTCGAGTACTGCGGATCGCCGATGTAGCGGCGGACGATCTCGTCGATCGCCGGTGTCGGGTCGAGGATTTCGTCGAACGACTCACCGGCCAGGGGCGAACCGAGCACGACGCGGGGGCAGTCGCCGCACGCCTCGGTGGTCTTCAGCCCGACGGCCTCGAGCCGCTGCCAGATCTCGGGGACGTTCTCGATCTCGATCCAGTGGTACTGGACGTTCTCCCGGTCGGAGAGGTCGGCGGTGTCACGGCCGAATTCGGTGGAGAGTTCGCCGATCGTCCGCAGTTGCGCGACGTTCAGTGCGCCGGCGTCGCAGCGCACCCGCATCATGAAGTACTCGGCCTCGAGCAGGTCGATGTTCTCGTCGCCGGTGAAGGTGCCGTCGTAGCCCTCCTCGCGCTGTGTGTACAGGCCCCACCAGCGCATCCGGCCGCGGAGGTCGGCCTTGTCGATGCTGGCGAAACCCTGCTTCGCGTAGATGTTCTCGATCCGGGCACGGACGTTGAGCGGGTTGTCGTCCTTCTTGATCTGCTCGTTCGCGTTGAGCGGTTCGCGGTAGCCGAGGGCCCACTGGCCTTCGGAGACCCGCTTCTTCGGGCGGGGGGTGCGAGCCTGCGCGGGCGGGCTCACGGCGGATTCGGCGTCGGTGGTCGACGTCATGGGTGCTCCTGAATTTCGTGAATCTCACGGTGCACCGGTCGAAGACAGGGGAGGAGGGCTGCTTCCTCGCGGGGATCGTCCTCGGCCGGCCGGGATAAGCGGGCTGAAACGGGGAGACGAACGCAGGCGAGCGCGGACTGCTTTCAGGGCAGGGGGACGCTGGGCTGCTTTACACGCCGCAAGGCAGACAACAACAGCTACAGACACGCTTGAGGTCGACGTGGCGCCTGGCCACCAATCGCACCCCGGTATCTGTCATGGCGGCCATTGTGCCATGGGATTTGCCGTCTGCCGACCACTGGGGAGATATTTCCCCCGAATTTCCGGGAAATAGCCCGATCTCCTGGGGGAACGTGGCGCCGACCGAGGCGGCTGGGACACTGGAGGGGTGAGTGGATCTGCTGCCTCGACCCCTGCCGTCGCCTCGATACCCTTCGAACTTCCCGACTCGGCCCTGGCGGGAGTGGGAACGCGTCCGTTCGGGATCTACGTCCACGTGCCGTTCTGCGCCACGCGCTGTGGCTACTGCGATTTCAACACCTACACCGCAGGAGAGCTGGGCACGTCCGCGTCGCCGCAGTCGTGGCTCGAGGCGTTGAAGCGGGAGCTGGCCCTCGCCGCCGAGATCACCGGTGGGCCCGCCGTCGACACCGTCTTCGTGGGCGGCGGTACGCCCTCACTGCTCGGTGGCGACGGTCTGGCGGAGGTGCTGGGGGCCGTCCGCGGCAGCTTCGGTCTGGCTCCGGGCGCCGAGGTCACCACCGAGTCCAATCCGGAGTCCACGTCCCCCGAGTTCTTCGGCGTGCTGCGCGGCGCCGGCTACACCCGGATCTCGCTCGGGATGCAGTCCGCCGCGCCGCACGTGCTGAAGGTGCTCGACCGCACCCACACGCCGGGACGGGCCGTGGCGGCCGCCCGGGAGGCGCGTGCAGCCGGGTTCGATCACGTCAATCTCGACCTCATCTACGGCACCCCGGGCGAGACGGACGCCGACCTGGACGCCTCGCTCGACGCGGTGCTCAGCGCGGGAGTCGACCACGTGTCCGCGTACGCGCTCATCGTCGAGGACGGCACCGCGCTGGCCCGCAAGGTTCGGCGCGGGGAACTTCCGGCCCCCGACGACGACGTCCTCGCATCCCGCTACGAGCGCATCGATGCACGTCTGGCGGAGGCGGGCCTGCACTGGTACGAGGTGTCGAACTGGGCGTCCGGTGACGATGCCCGCTGCTTCCACAACCTCGGCTACTGGGACGGTGGCGACTGGTGGGGCGCCGGCCCGGGCGCGCACAGCCACATCGGTGGGGTGCGGTGGTGGAACGTGAAGCATCCCGCCCGGTACGCGGACCGTCTGGCGGCGGGCGAGTTGCCGGTCGGCGGCAGCGAGACCCTCAGCGCCGAAGACGTGCACGTCGAGCGGGTGATGCTCACGGTGCGGTTGCGGAGCGGACTGCCGTTGGCGGACCTGTCCGCCGGCGAGCGTGCCGCGGCCGAACGGGTCGTCGCCGACGGCCTCGCGACGATCACCGGCGACCACCTGGTCCTCACCGACCGCGGTCGTCTACTCGCCGACGCCGTCGTCCGCGACGTCCTCGACTGACCGGGCGGGCGCCGGATCAGTCGTCGGCGAGCGCGGCGTCGTAGTCGTACACCCGGGCGTGCAGCACGACGCGATTGCGGAGGGCGGACCGGACCGCGTGGTGGACGCCGTCCTCGAGGTAGATGTTGCCCTCCCACAGCACCGCGTGCGGGAACAGGTCGCCGTAGAACGTGGAATCCTCCGACAGCAGGCGGTCGAGTTCCAGGACTCTGGTGGTGGTGACGATCTCGTCCAAGCGCACCTGACGCGGGGGGATCTGCGCCCAGTCCCGCAGCGTCAGCCCATGCTCCGGATACGGCTTGCCGTCCCTGACACCCTTGAAGATCATCGCTCTTGCCGCCTGAGTTCCTCGTGTGGACCGGATCACCAGCGCCGGTCACCCCGACGGTCACCCTACGGCCTGCGGCGGCTGTTCGGTTCGTACCGAATGCCCGGCGCGGCCTGCGGCGTTCGGAATCCGCGCGGCCATTAGACTGGGTACCGAGGTGGACACGAAGCACGCTGGTGTCCGCGCATCGGGGGCCACCCTGTCGGGCCCCGTTCTCGTGGCGAAGTGGAGGTGGACAGCGGTGTCGAGTACCGATGAACGGAGATTCGAGGTACTCCGGGCGATCGTCGCCGACTATGTCGCCACGCAGGAGCCCATCGGGTCGAAGGCGCTGGTGGAGCGTCACAACCTCGGCGTTTCCAGTGCCACGATCCGCAACGACATGGCGGTGCTCGAGGCGGAGGGCTACATCGCCCAGCCGCACACCAGTTCGGGCCGGGTGCCCACCGACAAGGGGTACCGGCAGTTCGTCGACCGCATCGCCCAGGTGAAGCCGCTGTCGTCGGCCGAGCGGCGTGCCATCCTCGAGTTCCTCGAATCCGGTGTGGACCTGGACGACGTGCTGCGGCGCGGTGTCCGCCTGCTCGCGCAGCTCACCCGCCAGGTTGCCGTCGTGCAGTACCCGACGCTGTCGGCGTCGTCGGTGCGGCACCTCGAGGTGGTGGCACTCACGCCGGCGCGCCTGCTGCTGGTGCTGATCACCGACTCCGGTCGGGTCGACCAGCGGATCGTCGAACTCGGCGACGTGATCGACGAGGAGGATCTGTCGCGGCTGCGGGCCCTGCTCGGCGGGGCGCTCGAGGGCAAACGGCTCGCGGCGGCATCCATCGCGGTGGCCGAACTCGCGGAGGACGCACCGGAGAACCTGCGTGACGCGGTGGTCCGATCGGCGACCGTGCTCGTGGAGACGCTGGTCGAGCATCCGGAGGAACGGTTGGTGCTCGGTGGCACCGCGAACCTCACCCGCAACGCCGCCGACTTCACGATGCAGGCAGGATTGCCGGGGTCGCTGCGCTCCGTGCTCGAGGCGCTCGAAGAGCAGGTGGTGGTTCTCAAGCTGTTGGCCGCCACCCAGGACGCCGGTCGCGTGACCGTGCGGATCGGCGAGGAGACCCAGGTCGCGGAGATGCGCGGCACGTCGGTGGTCTCCACCGGCTACGGGGCCGCCGGCACCGTCCTCGGCGGTGTGGGGGTCCTCGGGCCCACCCGGATGGACTATCCGGGAACAATTGCCTCGGTGGCTGCCGTTGCCAGGTACATCGGTGAGGTACTCGCCGAGCGATAGCGTGCGGCCGGGCACCCGCGCCGGATCCTCCGGCGCCGGCGCTGCTCACCGTGTGATGCGAACGAAGTAGAGAAGGACGAGATACCCAAAGTGGCACGGGATTACTACGGCACGCTCGGCGTCGGGCCGAACGCGACCGATCAGGAAATCAAGCGCGCATACCGCAAGCTCGCCCGCGAGCTGCACCCGGACGTCAACCCCGACGAGTCGGCGCAGGCGCGGTTCCGTGAGGTCTCCACCGCGTACGAGGTGCTCACGGACCCGGAGAAGCGGCGCATCGTCGACCTCGGCGGCGATCCGATGGAGTCCGGTGGCGGCGGTGGCGGTGCCGGCGGATTCGGCGGCGCCGGTTTCGGTGGTCTCGGTGACGTCTTCGAGGCGTTCTTCGGTGGCGGGGCCGGCGGCGGTCGCGGGCCCAAGGGCCGTGTCCAGCCGGGCGCCGACTCGCTGCTGCGCACCAAGCTGACGCTGGACGAGTGCGCCACCGGAGTCACCAAGCACATCACCGTCGACACCGCGATCCTGTGCGACGGCTGCACCGGCTCCGGCACGCACGGCGACTCGCAGCCGATCCGCTGTGAGACGTGCGGCGGCGCCGGCGAGGTCCAGTCCGTGCAGCGGTCGTTCCTCGGCCAGGTCATGACGTCGCGTCCGTGCCCGACGTGCCGCGGCGCCGGCGAGACCATCCCGGACCCCTGCCACAAGTGCGGTGGCGACGGTCGTGTGCGCGCCCGCCGCGACATCTCCGTCAAGGTGCCCGCCGGTGTCAGCAACGGCATGCGGATCCGGCTCGCCGCGCAGGGCGAGGTCGGCCCCGGCGGCGGTCACGCCGGTGACCTCTACGTCGAGGTGATCGAGCAGCCGCACGACGTCTTCGTCCGCGACGGCGACGACCTGCACTGCACCATCCGTGTCCCCATGGTCGACGCGGCCCTGGGCACCACGGTCACCCTCGACACCATCATCGACGGCCCCACCGAGATCACCGTCGAACCCGGCACTCAGCCCGGATCGGTGTCGGTCCTGCGCGGCCACGGCATGCCGAAGCTGCGCTCGGGCGTCCGTGGCGACGTGCACGCCCACCTCGAGGTGGTGGTCCCGTCGCGCCTCGACGGCAAGCAGACCAAGCTGCTGCAGGATTTCAAGAACCACCGCGACCGCGACCAGGCCGAGGTCGTGTCCACCGGTTCGCAGAACAGTGGGGGCCTGTTCTCCCGCCTGCGGGACGCGTTCAGTGGACGCTGATCGGCGCGGGATCCGCTGATGGCCGCCACCGTCTTCTATCTCGATCCTCTGCCCGACGTCGGGCAGCCGGCCGTGCTCGACGGACCCGAGGGCCGTCACGCCGCGACGGTGCGGCGCATCAAGCCGGGGGAACGTCTGCTCCTCGCGGACGGTCGCGGCGGGATCGCCGACGCGACGGTCACCGCCGCCGGGAAGGACCGCCTCGACCTCGAGGTGACGGCGCGCCGCGATCAGCGGCCGCCGTCCCCGGCGGTGACGCTGGTGCAGGCGCTGCCCAAGGCGGAACGCTCCGAGCTGGCCGTCGAACTGGCCACCGAGGCCGGGATCGACGCGGTGGTGCCGTGGCAGTCGTCGCGGTGCGTGGCCCGCTGGGAGGGCGCCAAGACGCAGAAGGGCGTGGTGCGCTGGCGCAACGCCGCCGTGGCGGCGGCCAAGCAGGCCCGACGGTCGTTCGTGCCCGAGGTCGCCGAACTGCATCACACCCAGCAGGTGCTGGGGCTCGTGCGGGACGTCGTGAGCCGTGGTGGTGTGGTGGCGGTGCTGCACGAGTCCGCGCAGTCGCCGCTCGCGTCGCTGCCGCTGCGGGACGCCTCCGAGGTGGTGCTGGTGGTCGGGCCGGAGGGCGGGCTCTCCGACGAAGAGATCGCCGCCCTCACCGACGCCGGGGCGACCGCGGTCCTGCTCGGCCCGACGGTGTTGCGGACATCGACCGCCGCGGCCGTCGCGCTGGGCGCGATCGGTGTGCTGACGGATCGCTGGGGCGGAGCCCCGCTCGACTGAGGCGCCCCGCGCCTCGGTGGTGCAGCCGCCCATTTACACAGGAGTACGGACATGCCCAGGACGCGTATCGCGTACGGACCGGATTCGCAGCAGTTCGGCCACTTCTATGCCCCGGAAGGCGCTGCCGCAGAACCGGTTCCGGTGGTCATGGTGATCCACGGCGGCTACTGGAGCGGCAAGTACCAGCTCAACCTGGGCACGTCGTTCTCGGTCGAGCTGGCCCGTAGTGGCGTCGCGGTCTGGAACATCGAGTACCGGCGGATCGGCGCCGGCGGCCGGTGGCCGGAGATGTCGGCGGACGTGGTCGCGGCCCTCGAGGCGATCGCCGGTCCGGTGGCGGACGCGTCGCCGGTGCCGTTGGACCTGAGCAGGGTTCGGGTCGTCGGGCACTCGGCCGGCGGGCAGCTGGCGGTATGGCTGGCCGGGCAACGCGATACGAGCGTCCGCCCGGAGCTGGTGGTGTCGCAGGCCGGTGCGCTCGACCTGGCGTCCGCCGCGGAGCGGGGTCGTCGGGTCTCCTTCATCGAGGACCTGTTCGGTGTCCCGTTCGAGGACGATCCGGATCTCTACCGGTCGGCGTCGCCGCAGCACCGGGTGCCGACCGGGGTGCCGGTGGTGTGCATCCACGGCACGGAGGACGCGCAGGTACCCGCGAAGGTTGCCGCCCGCTACCACGACGCGGCCCGCGCGGCCGGCGATCCCGTGGAACTGCACCTGATCGAGGGCGAGGACCACTTCGCCTTCCTCGATCCGAATATGCGGTGCTGGAAGCTGTCCCGCGAAGTGCTGCTGGCCGCCGCTCAGGACTGAGCGGCCGAGCGGCCGGGCAGGACGGCCGCGACCACCACCGCGCCGAGCGCGAGTGCGAGCCCGCCCACGAGACTGGCCTGGGAGATGGCCTCGGCGAACGCTGCGGTGGCGGCGTCCATCAGCGGTTGGGCCTGCGCTCGAGCGAGCATGTTCTGTGACATCTCCTCGGCCACGATCGCGGCTCCGCCCACCGACTCGCCGGAGGCTGCCAACCCCTGTGCCACCAGATCGGCCTGCGGCCCCGTGAGTTTCGGGATCGGAAGCGCCGCGAGGAACCCGGAGATGCCGTCCTTGTAGGCGGAGGCCAGGACCGAGCCGAGGATCGCGATGCCGAGCGAGCCGCCGAGTTCGATCGCGGTGTCGTTGAGTCCGCCGGCCGCCCCGAGGTCGTTGTCGGGGAAGCTGCCCATGAGCGCGTCGGTGGCGGGCGAGACCGCCAGCCCGATGCCGATACCGAGCAGCACCAGCGTCGGGACGAAGTCGGCGTACCCGGAGGCGGCGTCGACGCGGACGAGCAGAAGGACGCCGACCGCGGCGATCGCCATGCCGCCGGCGACGGCGGTGCGGGTGCCGAGCCGAGGGGCCAGGCGGGCGCTGGCCGCGGCACCGACCGACACCGCCACGGCGAGCGGCAGCAACCGGACACCGGTCTCGAGCGGACCGAAGCCCAGCACGAACTGGAACTGCTGGGCGACGAAGAACATCGCGCCGAATGCGGCGAGGAACACCAGCATCACCGCGAGCGCCGCGCCGCCGACGGTGCGCTCGCCGAGTTTGCGCACGTTGAGGAGGGGCTGTTCGTGGCGCAGTTCCCAGAACACGAACGCGCCGAGTCCGACGGCGGCGGCGACCGCGGCGGCCACCGCCCGCGAGGTCCAGCCGAAGTGGAACCCGTCGATGATCGAGAACACGAGCGCGCCGATCGTGACGACCGAGAGCAATCCACCGATCCAGTCGATCCGGCCCAGGCCGTGAGCCTTCGACGGCGGCACCAGCACGAGTGCGGCGACGATCGCGACGGCGGCGATCGGCACGTTGATGAGGAACGTGGAGTGCCACGAGTGGCTTTCGAGCAGCCAACCCGCGAGCAGCGGGCCGAGCGCGATCGCCAGCCCCGACGTCGCGGCCCACGCGGCGATCGCCCGGGTGCGCTCGGCGGCGGGGAAGGTCGCGACCAGCAGCGACAGGGTCGCCGGCATGATGATCGCCGCGCCCACGCCCATGATCATGCGGGCCGCGATCACCGACGTCGTGCTGTCGGCGAGGCTGCCGAACACGGCGCCGCCGCCGAAGACGAGCAGGCCGGCGAACAGCGCGCCGCGGCGGCTGTACTTGTCACCGAGGACGCCGAACAGCAGCATCAGCGCCGCGTAGGGGACGGTGTACCCGTCGATGACCCACTGCAGGTCCGAACTCGACAGCTGCAGGTCGCGCGTCATGTCCGGCGCCGCGACGATGAGGGCGGTGTTGGCCATCACCACGATCAGCAGGCTCAGGCAGAGCACGCCGAGGGCAGCCCATCGCCGTCGATACGGCTCCGTCATGCGGTCCACCGGGGTGCTGGCCAGCCCTGGCAATCGTGCCGACAACAGGGTCATCGTCGTTCCCTCCCTACCCCGGGCGTCCTCCGCTCCGGGAACATTGCACACTGATGTGCAAGTTATCTAGTTGCACACCGGTGTGCAAGAAGGGTGTGATGATGGACACTCGCCGGTATCCGGGATTCGATGGACGGACCGGCGGGTGGGGGAGGATGTGTACGTGAGTTCCGAGTCCCCGACACCCCGCGTGCCCCCGTTGCAGCAGCGGCCGCAGGCGCGGGCGAACCGTGCCCGCATCCTCGAGGCGGCGATCTCGGCGTTCGCGGCCGACCCCGACTCGAGCATGGACGACGTGGCCCGCGCGGCGGGGGTGGTGCGCCGGACGGTGTACTCCCACTTCCCGAACCGGGAAGCGTTGATCGAGGGTCTGGTTGCCGAGGCGTCCGCGGCGATCGCGGTGAGTCTGGTCACCGGCCCGCCGTTGCCCGGGCGGCCCGATCTGGCTCTCTCGGTGCTGGCGCTGCGCACGTGGCCGATCGGTGACCGGTTCCGGGTGCTGCTCTCCTTCGCCCGGCGCGAACTGGGGGAGGAGCGGATCCACGACCTGCTCGATCCGCTGCGGGCGATCACGGTCGGCACCGTCGAACGCGGCCAGCGGGAGGGCCTGTTCTCGTCCTACCTGCCCGCCGAGCTTCTGGTGGCGATGGACGAGGGCATGACGTTGACGCTGCTCGAACGCGCCAATCAGGGGGCGATCGACGACCGGGGGGAGACGTTCGCGACCGCGAGCCTGGTGCTGCTCGGGTTGCCTCCCGAGCGGGCGGCCGCCGTCGTGGAGGAGGCGTCGTCCTGGTTGCGGGATCAGGGCGAACCGGACGGTACGGCGGAGGGCTGACCCGGTGGGCGCTACCACCGTCGGGCGCTAGACTTTGGGCACGCACGACAATCCGTCGTGGACGGATCGGACCTGGAAGAAGGCCATAGACCTCACGTGAGTGAACAAGTCGAGAACGGCAGGTCGCGGTACAGCGGCTCCCCGCAGGATCCCACGCAGCCGGCCGAGCGCACCGTGCGTTCGAGCATGGAACTCCCGCCCGAGGTGGTGCCGCCTCTGCTCGGGTCGTCCGATGAGAACCTGACCGCTCTCGAGCAGGTCCTCGACGCCGACATCCACGTCCGTGGCAACGCGGTCACACTCACCGGGACCCCCGCGGACGTCGCGCTCGCGGAGCGGGTGCTCGAACAGCTCGCGGCCATCGTCCGTCGCGGTCAGGCCATCACGCCCGACGCGGTCCGTCGGACCGTCGGCATGCTCACGCAGGGCCTGTCCGAGTCGCCGGCCGACGTGCTGAGCCTGGACATCCTGTCGCGGCGCGGCAAGACCATCCGTCCCAAGACGCTCAACCAGAAGCGCTACGTCGACGCGATCGACGAGAACACCATCGTGTTCGGCGTCGGCCCGGCCGGAACCGGCAAGACGTACCTCGCGATGGCGAAGGCCGTGCAGGCGCTGCAGAGCAAGCAGGTGACGCGGATCATCCTGACCCGTCCGGCCGTCGAAGCCGGTGAGCGACTGGGCTTCCTGCCGGGCACGCTGCACGAGAAGATCGACCCGTACCTGCGGCCGTTGCACGACGCGCTGCACGACATGATGGACCCCGAGGCGATCCCGAAGCTGATGCAGGCCGGCGTCATCGAGGTCGCGCCGCTGGCGTACATGCGTGGCCGGACTCTCAACGACGCGTTCATCATTCTCGACGAGGCGCAGAACACCACGGCCGAGCAGATGAAGATGTTCCTCACCAGGCTCGGGTTCGGCTCCAAGATCGTCGTCACCGGCGACATCACCCAGGTCGACCTGCCCGGTGGGGCGCGTTCGGGCCTGCGTGCGGCCACCGAGATCCTCGACGACATCGACGGAATCCATTTCGCGATCCTCGACAGCAGCGACGTGGTCCGGCACCGTCTGGTCTCCGACATCGTCGACGCGTACGACCGCTTCGAGTCGTCCCGCGCGGAGGACCTGCCGCTGGGAAACCGCGCGCACCGACGAGCGGTCCAGTCGCGTTCGCAGCGGCGGTAGGGTTGTTCCCGCCCCAGCACGGCCACCGCGCGCCCGCGGACGACGAAAGAGCGACGTAAATGAGTATCGAGATCTCCAACGAATCGGGGATGGAAGTCTCCGACGAGGACCTGATCAGCGTCGCGCGTTTCGTGATCGCCCGGATGGACGTCCATCCCGCGGCGGAGCTGTCGATGGTGCTCGTGGATTCGGACACGATGGCCGATCTGCACATGCGCTGGATGGACCTGCCCGGTCCCACCGACGTGATGTCGTTCCCGATGGACGAGCTCGAGCCCGGCGGTCGCCCCGACGCGCCGGAGCCGGGTCCGTCGATGCTCGGTGACATCGTGCTGTGCCCGTCTTTCGCCGCCGACCAGGCGCAGACGGCGGGCCACTCGCTCGATCACGAGCTGGCGCTGCTGACCGTCCACGGCGTCCTGCACCTCCTCGGCTACGACCATGCCGAGCCGGAGGAGGAGAAGGAGATGTTCGGGCTGCAGAACCAGCTGCTGGCCGAATGGTACGAGGATCTGCGCCGGGCCGAACGCGAGGCCGAGCTCGCGGCCCGCGACCAGCGGTTGCTGGGCAAGGCCGGGTTCTTCGATGGCCCCGAGCAGTGATGTCCGGCCGGCGGTGATCGGCCGGTGAGTGACGCCGTCGTCCTGATCGTTCTCGCGGTCGTCCTGGTGCCGCTCGGTGGGCTGTTCGCGGCTGTCGATGCGGCACTGAACACGCTGTCCCCGGCGCGGGTCGACGAGTTGGCCAAGGACGACCGCCCCGGCGCCGCGCGTCTGGTGCGGATCGTCTCGGACCGGCCCCGCTACGTCAATCTCATGGTCCTGCTGCGGATCCTCTGCGAGATCGCGGCCGCGGTCCTCCTCGCGGGTGCGCTGATCGATCTCCTCGGCGCGGTGTGGGGCATGGTCGTCACGATCGTGGTGATGGTGCTCGTCGACTACGTGGCCATCGGCGTCGGCCCCCGCACCCTGGGCCGGCAGCGCGCGTACCCGCTGGCCCTGGCATCGGCGGTTCCGCTGGTCGCGTTGGGCGCCTTGCTCAGCCCGGTCAGCAGGCTGCTGATCCTCGTCGGCAACGCGCTCACCCCAGGCAAGGGTTTCCGTGCGGGCCCGTTCGCGTCGGAGATCGAACTGCGTGAGCTGGTCGATCTGGCGCAGGAACGCGGCGTGGTGGCCGACGAGGAACGCCGGATGATCCAGTCCGTTTTCGAACTCGGGGACACCTCCGCCCGTGAGGTGATGGTGCCGAGGACCGAGATGGTGTGGATCGAGGCGGACAAGACCGCCGGGCAGGCGACGTCGCTCGCGGTGCGCTCCGGGCACTCGCGGATCCCCGTCATCGGCGAGAACGTCGACGACGTGCTCGGTGTGGTGTATCTCAAGGATCTGGTGCAGCAGACCTACTACTCGTCCGACGGTGGCCGCAGCGTCACGGTCGCGCAGGTGATGCGTCCGGCGGTGTTCGTGCCGGACTCGAAGGCGCTGGACAGTCTGCTCGCCGAGATGCAGCGCGACCGCAACCACATGGCGATCCTCGTCGACGAGTACGGCGGCATCGCGGGCCTGGTCACCATCGAGGACGTGATCGAGGAGATCGTCGGTGAGATCGCCGACGAGTACGACACCGACGAGACCCCGCCCGTCGAGGACCTCGGCGACGGCACCTACCGGGTGTCGGCGCGGCTGCCGGTGGAGGACCTGGGCGAGCTGTTCGGCATCGAGATCGAGAACGACGAGGTCGAGACGGTCGGTGGACTGCTCGGCTACGAACTCGGCCGGGTGCCCCTGCCGGGTTCCCAGGTCGTGACCGCGGGCCTGCGACTGCGCGGCGAGGGCGGGGCCGACGTGCGCGGACGGGTGCGGATCAGCACCATCTACGTCGAGCGCGTGGCGTCCGACGAACATACCGAGAACGACCACGTGGACGGCGACGGACACGTGAGCCAGGAGTGACACATGACCGATAACGAATTCCGTTCCGGCTTCGTCTGTTTCGTCGGACGGCCCAACACGGGCAAGTCGACGCTGACGAACGCGCTGGTGGGCAGCAAGATCGCGATCACCTCTTCGCGGCCGCAGACCACCCGGCACACGATCCGCGGCATCGTGCACCGCGATTTCGCCCAGTTGATCCTGGTCGACACCCCGGGTCTGCACCGGCCGCGGACGCTGCTGGGGCAGCGCCTCAACGACCTGGTGCGCGACACGTACTCCGAGGTCGACGTCATCTGCCTGTGCATCCCGGCGGACGAGAAGATCGGTCCCGGTGACCGGTGGATCCTCGACCAGGTCCGGCAGATGGCGCCGAAGACCAAGCTGGTCGGCATCGTCACCAAGATCGACAAGGTGAGCAAGGACGCCGTCGCCGCGCAGTTGCTGGCGCTGTCGAAGATCCTCGGACCGCAGACCGAGGTGATCCCGGTGTCGGCGCAGTCCGGTGAGCAGGTGGAGCTGCTCGTCAAGGTTCTCGCCGAGCAGATGGAGCCGGGCCCCGCGTTCTACCCGGACGGCGAGATCACCGACGAGCCCGAGGAAACCCTGATGGCGGAGCTGATCCGCGAGGCGGCTCTCGAGGGTCTCGGCGACGAACTGCCGCACTCGCTGGCGGTGGTCATCGAAGAGGTCATCCCGCGCGAGGGTCGCACCGAGAAGCAGGGCGAACTGCTGGACGTGCACGCGCTGCTGTACGTCGAGCGGCCCAGCCAGAAGGGCATCGTCATCGGCAAGGGCGGCGCGCGGCTGCGTGAGGTCGGCACCAACGCCCGCAAGCAGATCGAGAAGCTGCTCGGCACGAAGATCTTCCTGGAACTGCACGTGAAGGTCGCCAAGGACTGGCAGCGCGACCCCAAGCAGTTGGGCCGTCTGGGCTTCTAAGCGAACGGCCGGCGGCCCTTCCCGGTCACCACCAGCGGGCGGGGCGGGCCTCCTGCCAGCGCTGGACCGACTCGAGTTGTGCCGCAAGGGAAACCAGTAGTGGTTCGGTGTTGTCGTGACCCATCAGCTGGACGCCGATCGGGAGCCCGGTGGTGGTGAAGCCCGCGGGGACGTTCACACTGGGCCAGCCCAGGATGTTCCACGGCCAGGTGTACGGGCACGCCGCGGTGATCACCTTGTCGGTCTCGACGCCACCGATCGCATCCAGCCCCTCCACCCGCGGCGGGGGAGTCGCGGTGGTGGGGGCCAGGACCACGTCGTAGTCGTCGAAGATCTCGCCGAGCCGACGTCGCATCCGGGGCTCGGCGGCCCGCGCCGCGCGCAGCGGCAACCCGGACAGCAGACGTCCGGTGCGGGCGTTGGCGCGGGTGCGTGCGTCGACCAGCGACGGGTCCGGGAGTTGGGCGAGCCACGCGTCCACGCCGGCGAGGGACCGGGGCAGGAAGTTGAGGCCCAACAGGATGCCGTACTCCGGGTCGTCGACGGTGACGTCGTGTCCGAGCCGGCGCAGCGCATGCGCCGTCCGGCCGACCGCGGCCCGGATCTCGGGGTGCAGCGCGGTGGGTGTCGCGGTGAACGGAATGCGCAGCGACAGGGCGATCTTCAGTCGTCCGGGCTCGCGGCCGACGGCGTCACGGACCGTCACCGGCGGCGGCTTGTGCAGATCTCCGTCGTGGTTGCCGGCGACGACGTCGAACAGCAGGGCGGCGTCGGCGACGGTGCGTGCGAGCGGACCGTTGACGGTGATGCCGTGGAACGCCTCGGGCTCGGGCCACGTCGAGATCCGGCCGCGTTGCGGTTTGATCCCGACCAGGTGGGTCCACGCGGCGGGGATGCGGACCGAACCGGCGCCGTCGGAGCCGATCGCGGCCGCCACCAGGCCCGCCGCCACCGCAGCGGCGCTGCCCCCCGAGGACCCGCCCGGCGTGTGTCCGCGGCCCCAGGGGTTGCGGGTGTAGCCGAACGCGCTGCCCCCGGTGAACGGCCACTGCCCGAGTTCGGGGCTGTTGGTCTTGCCGACGATCACGGCACCCGCGGCGCGCAGGCGCCGGACCACCTCGGAGTCGGCGGTCTTCGCGGGGAAGGTACCCGGACATCCGAACGCGGTGGGTTCGCCGGTGACGTCGACGTCGTCCTTGACGGCGATCGGGACGCCGAGCAGGGGCAGGCGCTCGCCGGCCGCGAGACGACGATCGGCGTCGGCGGCCTCCTCCATCGCGGCGGCCCGGCGGACGATGCGGAACGCGTTGAGCGTGCCCTGGGTGGCGTCGATCCGATCGAGGGCCGCGGTGGTGGCCGCGACGGCCGAGGTGCGTCCGGCCGCCAGGGCCGCGACCTGCTCCTCGAGGCCCGGAGCCTGCTGTTCGACATCGTGTTCGTGCAGTTCAGTACTCATTTTCGCCCCGTCGTGCCGACTGTTGATCCCGGCGAACAGTAACGTGTTCCAGTTTTCGCCGTGGGGCTTTGCCGTACGCGCTTGTCGGGACTCGTCGGTGCGGCGTGGGAGACTGGCCGTGTGAGGTTGTCGTGAGGTTGTACCGGGACTACGCGGTGGTGTTGCGCCAGCACAAGCTGGGCGAGGCCGATCGCATCGTGACCCTGTTGACCCGGCAGCACGGTCTGGTCCGGGCGGTCGCCAAGGGCGTGCGTCGTACCAAGTCCAAGTTCGGTGCCCGGCTCGAGCCGTTCGCGCACATCGACGTGCAGTTGTATCCCGGCCGCAGCCTGGACGTCGTCACCCAGGTCCACACGGTCGACGCGTTCGGCGCGGACATCGTCGACGACTACGGTCGCTACACCACGGCCTGCGCGATCCTCGAGACCGCCGAACGGCTGGCCGGTGAGGAGCGGGCGCCGGCCCCGCGGCTGCACAGTCTCACCGTCGGGGCGTTGCGGGCGATCGGCGAGCAGGCGCGGCCCGTCGAACTGGTTCTCGACGCCTATCTGCTGCGGGCGATGGGCTACGCCGGGTGGGCGCCGGCACTGAACGAGTGCGCGCGGTGCGCGGCCCCGGGACCGCACCGCGCCTTCCACGTCGCGGCCGGTGGCGCGGTGTGTGTGCACTGCCGCCCGCCCGGTGCGGCCACGCCGTCACCGGGTGTCCTGGACTTCATGGACGCCCTGGTGCACGGTCAGTGGCAGGACACCGAGGCCGCGACCGCGTCGATGCGCAGTCAGGCCAGCGGGCTCGTCGCCGCGCACCTGCAGTGGCATCTCGAGCGGCAGTTGCGCACGCTGCCGCTGATCGAGCGTTCGAGTCCGCATGCGGCGGTCGGTGACCCGGACCCGGTCAGGCAGGATGGGGAGCGTGATTCGACGACGCGAACCGCAAGCTCGGCCTGACCGCGAGATCCGCCCGCCCTCTCCGCACCCCTCGGGTGCCCGTCCGCCGATTCTGCAGCCCGAGTTGATTCCCAACCATGTGGCGCTGGTGATGGACGGCAACGGCCGCTGGGCGCAGGATCAGGGGCTGCCGCGGACCGCGGGCCACGAGCGCGGCGAGGCGGTCCTGATGGACACCCTCGAGGGCTGCATCGAGATCGGCGTGAAGTGGCTGTCCGCGTACGCGTTCTCCACCGAGAACTGGAAGCGCAGCCCGGACGAGGTCAAGTTCCTCATGGGCTTCAACCGCGACGTCATCCGCCGCCGCCGCGACGAGATGCACGAGATGGGCGTCCGGGTGCGCTGGGCCGGGCGCCGACCGCGGCTGTGGCGCAGCGTGATCAAGGAACTCGAGATCGCCGAGGAACTGACCAAGGACAACACCGTCATGACGCTGACGATGTGCGTCAACTACGGCGGCCGCGCCGAGATCGCCGACGCGGCACGGGAGATCGCGCGCCGGGTCGCCGCCGGTGAGATCGACCCGGAGAAGATCACCGAGACCACCTTCGCGAAGTACCTCGACGAGCCGGACATGCCCGACGTCGACCTGTTCCTGCGCCCGTCGGGCGAGCAGCGGACGTCGAACTTCCTGATCTGGCAGGCGGCCTACGCGGAACTGGTGTTCCAGGAGAAGCTGTTTCCCGATTTCGACCGCCGCGACCTGTGGGCGGCGTGCGTCGAGTACGCGTCGCGGGACCGACGGTTCGGTGGGGTGAAGTACCAGTGAGTGGCGGGATCGATTCCGCGGAGGCGCTGCAGGCGCGGGTGCGTGAGGCGCTCGGCGGATTCGTCACCGTCGACGCGGACGACGACGGTTCGCTGCGGTTCGAGTACGGCGGCGCGCTGTGCTCGCTGCGGGCGGTCACTCTCGCCGACGGCCTGGACGTGCTGTCGCTGACCGGGGTGCTGGCCTGGGACCGGACCGCCAAACCGGCGCTGCACAAGCGGGCGGCCGAGCGGAATGCGCAACTGCAGTTCGGGTCGATCAACGTGATCACCCGCGGCAAGTTCGCGGATGTGGTGCTGCGCTACACGTTCCCCGCGACGGGGCTGGCGGACGCGCCGCTCACCACGATGCTGTTGCTGGTGCTGTCCGGTGCCGAGGAGGCCCGGAAGGGGCTGCTGGCGTAGCCGGCGAGCCACGTGGTCGCCGTGACTACGACGCCTGGGCGCAGTCCCGGCAGGTGCCGAAGATCTCGAGGGTGTGGCTGACGTCGGTGAAGCCGTTGCTGTCGGCGATGGTCTGTGACCACTGCTCGACGGCGGGTCCGTCGACCTCGACGGTGAATCCGCAGCCGCGGCAGACGAGGTGGTGGTGATGGCCGCTCGAGCATCGGCGGTACACCGATTCGCCGGAGTCGGTGCGGAGCACGTCGACGGTGCCGGCGTCGGCCAGGGTCTGCAGCGTCCGATACACGGTGGTGAGGCCGATGCCTTCGCCGCGCTTGCGGAGTTCGTCGTGCAGTTCCTGGGCGGAGCGGAACTCGGTGATCTCGTCGAGCAGTGCGGAGATCGCGCTGCGCTGCTTGGTCGAGCGCACGCCGACGGTGGGGCGTCGGCGGCTGTCGGTTCCGTCCGTCACGTTCTCGGTCATCCTTCTTCCTCTGCGTGGGCCACGGCGTCGACGACGATGTGGGCGAGGTGGTCGTCCACCAGTCGGTACATGACTTCGCGGCCGTTGCGTTCGCCGTGCACGACACCGGCCGACTTGAGGACCCGTAGGTGCTGGCTGATCAGGGGCTGGGTGACTCCTAGCGCGCCGACCAGTTCGTGAACGCAGCGCTGCGATTCGTGCAGTTGGAGCACGATCGCGATGCGGACCGGGGCGGCGAGGGCCCGCAGGATCTCGCCCGCCGAGGCGAGTGTCTCCTTGGAGGGCACGGGTGCCGCCGGGGTGTCGGCGCAGGGCCCGTGGTCGTGCGCGTCGGCTCGCAGGTCTCCCGCGTCGGCAACGCTCACGGTGCAACTCCTCGTCTGGGGTCGGGCAGGGTCGAACTCGCCACCTTATTGCAAATCATATCCATTTTGATATGCACGAATGTGCATGTCAACCGGGGTGCGTGGACGCCGCCGCGGGTACCGATAGGCTGGACAGGCGAAAACCGCACGTGAACCACGCATCTATTACCCAGATGGAGAGCACCCAAGTGGCACCCAAGTCCAAGATCGATACCGTCGCCAACCTCGCCAAGCGCCGTGGGCTCGTCTACCCGTGTGGTGAGATCTACGGTGGCACCAAGTCGGCCTGGGACTACGGTCCGCTCGGCGTCGAGCTCAAGGAGAACATCAAGAAGCAGTGGTGGCGCAACATGGTCACCGGCCGTGAGGACGTCGTCGGCCTCGACTCGTCGGTGATCCTGCCCCGCCAGGTGTGGGAGGCCTCCGGCCACGTCGACGTGTTCACCGACCCGCTCGTCGAGTGCCTCAACTGCCACAAGCGCCACCGCCAGGACCACCTGCAGGAGGCGTACGCGGAGAAGCACAAGCTCGACGATCCGGACGCCGTGGCGATGACCGAGATCGTGTGCCCGGACTGCGGCACCAAGGGTCAGTGGACCGAGCCGAAGGCGTTCTCCGGCCTGCTCAAGACGTACCTCGGCCCCGTCGACAGCGAGACCGGCCTGCACTACCTGCGTCCGGAGACCGCGCAGGGCATCTTCGTGAACTTCGCGAACGTGCTCACCACGTCGCGCAAGAAGCCGCCGTTCGGCATCGGCCAGATCGGCAAGAGCTTCCGCAACGAGATCACCCCCGGCAACTTCATCTTCCGCACCCGCGAGTTCGAGCAGATGGAGATGGAGTTCTTCGTCAAGCCCGGCGAGGACGAAGAGTGGCACCAGTACTGGATCGACTACCGCATGGACTGGTACACCGGCCTGGGCATCAACAAGGACAACCTGCGCCTGTACGAGCACGCGCAGGAGAAGCTGTCGCACTACTCCAAGCGCACCGTCGACATCGAGTACCGCTTCCACTTCCAGGGCAGCGAGTGGGGCGAGCTCGAGGGCATCGCGAACCGCACCGACTACGACCTCGCCACGCACTCCAAGGCGTCGGGCACGGATCTGAACTACTTCGATCAGACCAGCGGTGAGCGCTACACGCCGTACGTCATCGAGCCGGCAGCGGGTCTGACCCGTTCGGTCATGGCGTTCCTCGTCGACGCGTACACCGAGGACGAGGCACCCAACGCCAAGGGCGGCGTCGACACCCGCACGGTGCTGCGTCTGGACCGTCGCCTGGCCCCGGTCAAGGCCGCGGTGCTGCCGCTGAGCCGCAACGCCGACCTCACCCCGAAGGCCAAGGACCTCGCGACCACGCTGCGTCAGCACTGGAACGTCGAGTTCGACGACGCCGGCGCCATCGGTCGCCGCTACCGCCGCCAGGACGAGATCGGCACGCCGTTCTGCATCACCGTCGACTTCGACACGCTCGACGACCACGCGGTCACCGTCCGTGAGCGCGACACCATGGCGCAGGAGCGCGTCTCGCTCGACCAGGTCGAGGGCTACCTCGCGCAGCGCCTGATCGGCGCCTGATTTCCCTGCCGAATGTCACATGCGTTCAGTTCGACTGAACGCATGTGACATTCGGCCGTTCGGGGTCTAGAAGCGGCCACCGCCGCCACGGCCGATCCGGCCCGAACTGCTGGGCCCGCCGAACGATCCGGGGCCGGGTCCGCCCCACCCTCCGCTGCCGCGGCCGCCCCAGTTGCCGCCGCCGCGGCTCCCGCGCAGCATGCTGTCGATGAGGATGCCGCCGAGGATCGCGCCGGCCGCGTTGCCGCCGCCCCCCGACACGCCGCCGCTCGGCGGGCGCTGGTTGCGCTGATCGTCCTGATACCGGTTCACGTCCGCCTGCGCCGCCCACAGTGCCCGGGACCCCAGTTCGGTGGCGGACTGCGCGTGCTGCAGCGCCGTCGACGGATCCGTGTCGGCGAGCTGCTGTGCGGCCTGCAGGTGCCGCTGCGCCTCCGACAACCGGGTGCGGGCCTCCGCGCCGACGGCGCCGCGCCGGGTGGAGATGAAGTCCGCCGCAGCACTGACCTGGGCTGCCGCAGCGGTGAGGTCCTGGTCGAGGCGCTGCCGGGCGCGATCGGCTTGCTGCCGGGCCTCCTGTGCCTCGGCGAGCACGGCGTCGAGCTTCGCGTCCGCGTCGACGACCTGGGTGAAGCTGCCCAGCGGATCGGTGTCCTTCGCGGCCTGCGCATTCCGCAGTGCCGCCTCGGCGGCGGCCTTCGCTTCGGCGAGTTTCGGCCCACCCTGCTGGGCGAGGGCTGAGGCCGCGGAGATGCCTTCCTGCACGTCGGCCATCGCCGCCGGCAGGGTCGCGATGGCGTGCCGGATGTCGGTGTCGGCCCGCGCGACCGCATCGAGTAGTTGCCGGGCCTGGTTCAGCGCACCCTCCGCCGCGCGGATCGCGACCACCGCCGGACCCTGCTTGCCGGCCGGCAGTGTCGTCGCCTCGCGCCCGGCCGCGATGTTCTGCTCCGCGAACGCGATCCGTTCACGCGCCATGTCGGGGTTCTTCTCGACGGTCGCCAGCACCGAGGCCGGGAACTCGCCTCGCAGTGACGCGAGCGCAGTTTCCGCCGACGGAACGCGGACGGTGAGCGCGACGACCTCCTGGGTGAGCGCATCCAGGCGCGAGGGGGCGTCGATCAGCAGGTCGCGCATCGCGTCGAATTCCGCGACCCGGGCGTTCAGTTCGCGGTCGGCGCGTCCGCAGGTGGTGATGAGTTCGGTGAGCATCTCGCGCTGCTGCTGCGGCGTCTCGGGAATGTCGTCGTCGAGCCGCTGGCGGATCGTGAACGCGGCCGCCAGTGTCCCGCGGGCCTGCTCGAAGGCCGCCGTGAACGGTGCGGTGGCGTCGGCGCCGAACTCGCCGACGGCCAGGTTCAGCTCCTCCTCGCTGGTGCGGAGGGCGTTGTCCATCTCGACGAGGGCGTCCTTCGCGAGTGCGTCGAGAGCCGGAACGGGCAGCGCGGCAAGAGCTTCGGGATCGGTGGGATCGACCTGGCGGGCCGCGGCGACGGCGGCGTCGAGCCGGTCGCCCCGCTTCTTGCGGGAGTAGAGGTAGACGCCGCCACCCGCGACCGCCACGACGCCGAACCCGACGCCGAGAATCGTCCACGACGCGCCCGAGGCGGTCATCGCGTCCCCGAGCCCGCCCGCCGCGGCGATCGCGGCACCGGGCCAGTCCCGCTCGCGCAGTGCAGGTTCCACGGAGTCGGTGCGGATCGACGCGATCTCTGCATTGGTGACGTCCGAAAGCGCTTCGGGGACATCGAAGTAGTACGAACGGTCCGTCGTGGCGACGGCGAGCAGTGCGTCCTTGTTGCCGAGGCTGCTCAGCTTCGCGGTCTGCTCCGTCCACGCCTCCTCGGAGAGTCCGTCGAAGTCGGCGACGTACACCACCCACAGCGAGACCTTGTGCTCGTCGAAGAGCGTGTCGAGTGCGTCCTGGACGTCCGAGCGTTGACCGGAGTCGAGCACCCCCGACAGGTCGGTGATGTGGTCGGGTAGCCGTAGCGGGGCCTCCGCCGTGGCCGTTGCGGGCGCGAACAGGAGGGTGCCCAGGACGAGCAACGCGGCGACGGCCGTCGCGGCCACCGATCGGTGCGGCGTGAACTGGCGAGCGAGTGAACGCGACGGTGCGTGTGCCATACGAGGAATCTATCCGGTGCTGCGCGTCGTCATCGGCGACCCGGGCGGGCGACTGGCAGAATCGGGGCGTGAGTACCGCCCCCAGTTACGACCCCCCGGGACTGTCGCCCCGGCCCGTGCCGCGCCGTTCGTTCGGTGCCGCGGTGGCCCGCTGGACCGGGCGGGTCGTGCTCGGGACCGTGCTGATCGGCCTCGTTCTGGTCGGCGGCACGGCCTTCCGGGTGTGGCAGGTCGCGCGGATCACCGACACCACGCCCGCCGATGCGATCGTCGTGCTCGGCGCCGCGCAGTACGCGGGCACCCCGTCGTCGGTGTTCGAGGCCCGGCTGGACCAGGCCCGCAAGCTCTACGAACAGGGTGTGGCCCCGGCCATCGTCACCGTCGGCGGAAAGCAGGAGGGTGACCAGTACACCGAGGCCGCGTCCGGGAAGAACTTCCTGATCGACGAGGGCGTGCCCGCCGACGCGATTCTCGCCGTCGAGGAAGGCTCCGACACCCTGCTCAGCGTCGAGGCGGTCAGTCGCGAGATGGGGCAACGGGGCATGCACTCGGCGGTGCTGGTGAGCGATCCGTGGCATTCGCTGCGCACCCGCACCATGGCCCGCGACGCGGGCCTCGAGGCGTGGACCGCACCCACCCGTCAGGGGCCCGCGGTGATCACCAGGGAATCGCAGTTGCACGGAATCACGAGGGAGACAGGCGCTCTGCTGTGGTACCAGCTCACCCACTTCTCGGCGGACTTCCAGTACACGGCGGGCCAGTGACCGATCCCGCAACGCACGCGGCCTACACCGCGCACGATCTGGACCGGCGCGTGGCCGAGGCCCCCAAGACCGCGGGACTGGCGCCGACGGTGGAGTCGTCGCAGCATCGCTCGGCGTTCTCCCGTGACCGTGCCCGCGTCCAGCATTCGGCGGCACTGCGCCGACTCGCGGACAAGACCCAGGTGGTCGGTCCGCGGGACGGCGACACCCCGCGTACCCGGCTGACGCATTCGATCGAGGTGGCGCAGATCGGTCGTGGCATCGCCGACGGGCTGGGGCTCGATCCCGACCTCGTCGACCTGGCCGGCCTGGCCCACGACATCGGGCATCCGCCGTACGGGCACAACGGCGAGAAGGCCCTCGACGAGGTCGCCGCGAGCTGCGGCGGCTTCGAGGGCAACGCGCAGAACCTGCGGATCCTCACCAGCCTCGAGCCGAAGATCCTCGACCCGGACGGGCGCAGCGTCGGGCTCAACCTCACCCGGGCGTCACTCGATGCCGCGATCAAGTACCCGTGGACCCGGCCGCGGCCCGGCGCGAAGTTCGGTGCCTACGACGACGACGCGGCGGTGCTGGCGTGGGTGCGCGAGGGCGCGCCCGAGGGCCGGCAGTGCATGGAAGCGCAGGTGATGGACTGGGCCGACGACGTCGCCTACTCGGTGCACGACGTCGAGGACGGGGTGATCGCCGGCCGCATCGACCTGCGGGTGCTGGGCGACGCGGTGGAGGTGCGCGCGCTGGCCGAAGTGGGGGCCAGGCAGTTCCCGGGCCTGGTCGTCGACGAGCTGGCGGAGGCGGCCGAACGGCTGTCGCGGCTGCCGGTGGTGGCCTCGGTCGGCGACTACGACGGGACCCTCGCCAGTTCGGTGGCGCTGAAGAACCTCACGAGCGAACTGGTGGGTCGGTTCGCGTCGGCGGCCGTCGGCGGCACCCGGGCGGCCGTCGGCCCCGGCCCGCACACACGGTATCGGGCCGACCTCGTGGTGCCTCCGGTCGTGGCGGCCGAGGTGGCGCTGCTCAAGACGGTCGCGCTGCACTATGTGATGTCCGACGCCGGTCACAGGAATCGTCAGGACCGGCAGCGCGACCGCGTGCACCGGGTCGCGGAGTGGCTGCTGCGCACCGCACCGTCCGGTCTGGATCCGTTGTTCCTGCCCGCGTGGCACGCCGCCGCCGACGACGCCGCGCGGGTGCGGGTGATCGTCGACCAGATCGCCTCGTGCACCGAGAGCCGGTTGGAACGGATCGACAAGCAGAGCCTGGGTGCCCAGGCGAGCTGGGGGTAGGCAGCGGGCGCGGAGCGCCTAGACTGCCTTCGTGGCCGGCCGAATTCCTGACAGAGACATCGCGGCCGTTCGTGAACGCACTCGGATCGAGGACATCGTCGGCGAGTTCGTCTCGCTGAAGCGCGCGGGCGGCGATTCGATGAAGGGGCTGTGCCCCTTCCACGACGAGAAGTCCCCGTCGTTCCACGTCCGGCCCAATCACGGGCACTTCCACTGCTTCGGCTGCGGCGAGGGCGGTGACGTCTACTCGTTCCTGCAGAAGATCGAGCACGTCAGCTTCGTGGAGGCCGTCGAGCAGCTCGCCGATCGGATCGGCTACCAGATCTCGTACGAGGGCGGCGGCCCGTCGGTGCAGCGCGACCGGGGGACCCGGGCGCGCCTGGTCGCGGCCAACGCGGCGGCGCAGGAGTTCTACGCGGAGCGGCTGAAGGGACCCGACGCCCAGGCGGCCCGTGACTACCTCACCGAACGGAACTTCGACGCCGCTGCCGCCGCACAGTTCGGCTGCGGCTACGCCCCGGACGGCTGGGACACCCTGACGAAGCATCTGATGGCGAAGGGGTTCGAGGCGAAGGAACTCGAGGCCGCGGGCCTGTCCAAGGAGGGGCGCCGCGGACCGATCGACCGGTTCCATCGCCGACTGCTGTGGCCGATCCGCAGCCTCGCGGGCGACGTCATCGGGTTCGGTGCCCGGAAGCTGTTCGACGACGACACCATGCCCGGCAAGTACGTCAACACCCCCGAGACGATCCTCTACAAGAAGTCGAACGTGCTGTTCGGTCTGGACCTGGCCAAGCGGGACATCGCGAAGGGCCACCAGGCGGTGGTCGTCGAGGGCTACACCGACGTGATGGCGATGCACCTGGCCGGGGTGAAGACCGCGGTCGCGTCGTGCGGCACCGCGTTCGGTGACGAACATCTCGCGATGCTGCGCCGACTCCTCATGGACGACAGTTATTTCCGCGGTGAGGTGATCTACACGTTCGACGGCGACGCCGCCGGGCAGGCCGCCGCGATGAAGGCGTTCGAGGGCGACCAGAAGATGGCCGGGCAGACGTTCGTCGCGATCGCGCCGGACGGGATGGATCCGTGCGAGTTGCGTCAGCAGTCGGGCGACGCGGCGGTCCGTGATCTGGTCGCGCGTCGTACCCCGATGTTCGAGTTCGTCGTCAAATCCCTTCTCTCCGAACATGATCTGGACACCGCGGAGGGGCGGGTGGAGGCGTTGCGCCGCACCGTGCCGGTGGTCGCGCGGATCAAGGAGCCGACGCTGCGTGACGGGTACGCCGTGCAGTTGTCCGGCTGGGTCGGGTGGGACGACATTCCCGCCGTGCGGCGTCGGGTGCGGGACGAGGCGCGCAAGTTCGCGCGCGGCGGTGGGGTCGCACCGACCAAGCGGCGTCCCGTCGCCGACGTCCCGGCGGCCGCTCCGGCGGCCGGGGTGCCCCGACCGCGGCCCAACGATCCGGCGCTGTGGCCCCAGCGCGACGCCCTCAAGGCGGCACTGCAGTACCCGGCCGTCGCGGGCACGGTCTTCGATTCGCTGCCGGGGGAGACGTTCACCCATCCGGCCTATGCGGCGGTGCGGGAGGCGGTCGCCGCGGCAGGCGGGACCTCCGCCGGCCTCGGCGGGGGCGAGTGGGTGGACGCGGTCGGACGCAATGCCGACGACCTCGTCGTGCAGTCGATCGTGATGGAACTCGCAGTCGAGCCACTACCTACCGACGACGACACCGCACCCCGCTACATCCGCGGCGTGCTGGCACGTCTGCAGGAGGTCTGGGTCGGCGAGCAGGTCGCGGAGCTCAAATCCAAACTGCAGCGGGTCTCACCGACCACCGACTCCGACGAGTTCCATTCGCTGCTCGGCGATCTGGTGGCTCTCGAGCAGTATCGGCGCAGCCTGTTGGATCAGGCGATCGGCGACACCAGCGGCGAAGGTATCGCCTGACCGTCGGTGCCGCCGGCGTCGAGTCGGGGTGCCGCTAGTTCTTCCTCAGCTGGTCGTGGGGGACCAGGATCGTGGTCCGCTCGTCGATCGGCTTCATCGGTTCGAGCTTGGGCTGCGTGCTGAGCGAGTCCGACAGCTTCTGCCGGCCCGTCTCGATGACCTTCTTGGTGGCGGGGCTGGTTGCCACGGCCTTCGCGGCCTTGCTGATCTGTTCGTATCGGGCGCGCCCCGCTCGGGTGCCCAGCACGTAACCCGCCGCAACGCCTACCAACAACCGCAACATTTCCGGATTCCTCCCGTCGAACTGCCTGGATACATCCTGCCTGATCCGCCTCTGTTCAGGCGATTTGGTACTTGGGTGGGGGTATGGGCTACAGTTTTCCAGGCACCGCGGGAAACGGCAGTGCCGCCAAGGTAATCCCCTGTAGCTCAATTGGCAGAGCATTCGACTGTTAATCGAACGGTTGCTGGTTCGAGTCCAGCCGGGGGAGCCGAACAGAAGGTCCCTCACCCTAACGGGTGGGGGACCTTCTGCGTTTCGCAGATGTCGATCGGTCTCAGCGCCCCGTTGCCAGAACAAGCGCCGCGGCGGTGATGCCCACGATGAGGATCGGCAGCCCCCACCTCATCCGGTACCGCTGGTAGTCCCACCACGCGCGCACCAGTTCACCGATGCCCATTCCCTGCCACGACAGTCGCGCCATGAACCCTCCCCGGTCCGTGTGTGCTGATTCACGGCATCATCGCAGACCGGGGAGGGCGGGTCCCTGGGTCGTCAGGCGGCGATCCGGATCGGCCAGTGCTCGTCGACGTCCGACGCATCGCGACCTTCGCGGCGCAGGTACTCGGCGAAGTCGCGCTGGCGCTCGGCGTGCCAACCGGCCTGGCTCGTCATCACATCGTCGAGCGTGGCGAGCTCGGGGAATCGCAGCGGCAGGATCCGCGCCAGTTCCGCAGCGGCGAGGGCATCGGACTCCGCCTCGTGCGCCGCCCCCGGTTCGACCCCGTAGTGCTCGCACAGCGCCCCCAGCGTGCGCTTGCCGCGGCGGTAGCGATCGACCTCCCGATCGATCACGTACGGATCGACGACTAGCCCGTAGTCGTCCATCGGGGGCAGGCCCAGGCGTCGGCCCTCGGCGTCCATCACGGTGAGGTCGTACGAGGCGTTGAACGCGACGACGGCGTAGCCGGCCGCCCACGCGTCGGTGAGGGCCCGGCGGACCTCCCGGTACCCGAACTCGTAATCGAGGCCGTGCTCGCGCGCATGGGCCGTCGAAATGCCGTGGATCGCGCTGGCATCCTCGGGGATGTCGACACCCGGATCGACGATCCAGTTGCGGGTGCGGGGCCGCCCGTCCTCCACCGTCACCACACACGCGGTGACGATGCGTGCCGAGAGTGGGTCCCGGCCAGTAGTTTCCAGATCGAACGCGCAGATCGGTCGAGTGGTCCAGTTCTTCAATTCGGGGTCCTTCGGGTGTCGCGGGATCGTGCCGTTCGATCGTGTCGCTGCCCAGTCTGCGGGCAGGCACCGACACGCCCTGGCGGGCACGCGACATGCGCCACCCCGCACACGAGAACCGTCGGGGGTGGGCGGTAACATTCGGCGAGCCGCAACGCATCGCCGCGGCAAGGGGCGGTAGCTCAGTCGGTTAGAGCCGTGGACTCATAATCCATTGGTCGCGGGTTCGAGCCCCGCCCGCCCCACGTCGATGCCCCTTACTCGAGGTCGAGGAAGGGGCATTCGTTGTTCTTCGCCACTGGTCCCGACACGTCGACACGTGCTGGCGCTCAGGGTGATCGGCGCGACCGGTGACCGTGGGTCCGTCGTCGGGGACGTGCGTGCCGCGGCGTCCCTAGAGCCCGAGGCTGTCGTATTCGTACAGCTGCCGTCCGGGCTGATCCGGGGGCAGGGGGTCGGCGACTCGCCGGAACCGTCTCGTGCCGGCCAGGCGCCATGTGCGGATGATCAAGGTCCGTAGTCCGCTGTTCATGGTTCCTCGCTTCATCGTGACGTCGGTGGATCGGGTTCGATCCAGCTTGGCCGATCGGAGCCGTCGAGGACGCCGCACTTCTACCTGTTCGTATACCTGTTCCGGTGTTCGGGCGGCGATGTCCGCGGTGCGATTTCGGAATGACCGAGGGAGCGGTGACCTGGGAATTTCTCCCACTCAGCGGGCCGGTTCACTACTCGACACCTAGAACGTGTTCCAATTTGGAGGATTTGTGGCTATCGTCACAGCCATCGGTAGTCAGGTACGGAAGGCGGTTGGAATGAAGACCAAGGGCGCACTGCTGTGGGGCGTGAACGAGAAGTGGTCGGTCGAGGAGATCGAGCTCGGTGACCCGGTTGCCGGTGAAGTGCAGATCCGCATGGAAGCTGCGGGTATGTGCCACTCCGACCAGCACATCGTCACCGGTGCGACGCCGATGCCGTCCTACCCCGCGATGGGTGGTCACGAGGGCTCCGGTGTGATCGTCAAGGTCGGCGAGGGTGTCACGGGCGTCGAGGTGGGCGACCACGTCGTGCTGTCGTTCATCCCGGCGTGTGGACGCTGTCCGTCGTGTTCGGAGGGGCATTCCAACCTGTGTGACCTCGGCATGGGGCTGCTGAGCGGTCAGGCCATCGCCGACGGCACCTACCGCATCCAGGCACGCGGCGAGAACGTCATCCCGATGTGCCTGCTCGGCACGTTCGCTCCCTACATGACGGTGCACGAGTCCTCGGTCGTGAAGATCGAGAAGGACATCCCGTTCGAGCTCGCGGCGCTCGTCGGCTGCGGCGTCCCGACCGGATGGGGCTCGGCCACGAACATCGCCGAGGTCAAGCCGGGCGAGTCGGTCGCCATCATCGGTGTCGGCGGTGTCGGCATGAGTGCCCTGCAGGGCGCCGTCGCGTCGGGCGCACGCTTCGTGTTCGCGATCGATCCGTCGCCCTTCAAGCGGGAGCAGGCGCTCAAGTTCGGTGCCACGCACGCCTTCCCGTCGATGGAAGAGGCGATCGTGCCGATCATGGAGATCACCTGGGGCCGCATGTGCCACAGTACGATCATCACCGTGGGCGAGATGAAGGGCGAGTACATCGATCCCGCCATGACGCTCACCGCGAAGAACGGCCGCTGCGTCGTCACCGCGATGGGCCACATGGCCGACATGGACGTCAAGCTCAACACGTTCCTGATGTCGATGCTGCAGAAGGACCTCAAGGGCAACATCTTCGGTGGCTGCAACGCCCGCGTCGACATCCCGAACCTGCTCAACCTGTACCGGGCGGGCCTGCTCAACCTCGAGGACATGGTCACCAACACCTACTCGCTCGAGCAGGTCAACGAGGGCTACCAGGACATGCTCGACAACAAGAACATCCGCGGCGTCATCCGCTACACCGAAGCGGACTGGTGAATCACTGATCGGATGCCCCTCGTAGTCTGATCGGGTGCAGACTCTCGATTGGATCGGGCAATGGCCGGTGGACAATGCCTCGGCTGCCGTCGTCGACGACGGCAGCCGAGGCATTGCGCATTTCGGTGACCAGAAGCGGGTGTATCCACTCGCGTCCGTCACGAAGCTGTTGTGTGCGTATGCCGCTCTCGTCGCCGTCGAGGAGGGCGCGATCGAGCTCGACCAGCCCGCCGGCCCGCCGGGGGCGACGGTGCGGCACCTGCTCGCGCACACCTCGGGTCTGGCGTTCGGCGAACACAAGGTGCAGGCGGAGCCGGGCACCAAGCGCATCTACTCCAGCGCCGGATTCGAGGTGCTCGCGGACTTCGTCGAAGCCGAGACCGGCATCGGATTCGCCGACTACCTCGCCGAGGCGGTGTTCGCGCCGCTCGGGATGGCGGACTCCGCGCTCGTCGGCCCCGCGGGACACGGGGGACAGGCCAGTGCCGGCGACCTCGCCCGGTTCGCCGCCGAACTGCTGCGTCCCACCCTGATCTCGCCGCAGACCCATGCCGAGGCCACCACCGTGCAGTTCCCCGGGCTGGCGGGCCTGCTGCCCGGCTACGGCTCGCAGCGCCCCAACGACTGGGGACTCGGCTTCGAGATCCGGGACGGTAAGAGCCCGCACTGGACCGGCTCGGGCAACTCCCCGGCCACCTACGGGCACTTCGGCCAGTCCGGGACCTTCCTCTGGGTGGATCCGGCCGTCGGCGCGGCGTGTGTCGTGCTGACGGATCGGGCGTTCGGGGACTGGGCCAAGCCGCTGTGGCCGGAACTGAGCGACGGTGTCGTCGCCGAACTGCGGCCCTCTCGCTAGATCAATTTACTGCTATCACTGGCGTAACAGTGGCATCACAGGGCACACTGGTCGACGTTGTGTCGCATAGTGAAGGTCGCGATTGCGACACAGCCGGCTCCACTTGCCGAGGTCGTTGGGGAAGACGTCCCTCGTCGATGCTGGAGGTGTAGCAGTGCGCTCGTTGAACCAGTTCGCAGATGCGACGACCGGAGTGATCTACGTCCACTCGTCGCCCGCCGCCGTCTGTCCCCACATCGAGTGGGCGCTCACCTCGTTACTCGGTGCCCGTGCCAACCTGCGCTGGACGGCGCAGCCCGCCCCCGGCGGCACACTGCGGGCTACCTGCGACTGGGCCGGCCCCGTCGGCACCGGATCCCGGCTCGCGGCCGCCCTCCGGGCCTGGCCCCTGCTGTACTTCGAGATCACCGAGAACGCGAGTGACGGCGTGGACGGTGAACGGTTCAGCCACGTACCGGGCCTCGGACTGTGGCGCGGATCGACGAGCGCGAACGGGGACGTCGTCGTCGGCGAGATGCGGCTGCGGGCACTGCTCGCGAAAGGCGCCGACGGCTTCGCCGCCGCCGTCGAGCACGCCCTCGGCACGCCGTGGGACGAGGTGCTCGAGCCGTACCGCAGCGGGGGAGAGGGCGCCGAGGTGACCTGGCTGCGCCGCGACGTCGGCTAGCCCCAGCCCCTGCGTACTCGTCTGCTCCCACGGCATAGGCGCGCAGAAGCGAAGAGGCCCCGCAAGTGCGGGGCCTCTTTGCTCAGCGGTGACGTGTCACAGCGGGATGTTCTTGTGCTGTCCGCGGGCTGCCGGCGCCGCGGCCAGTGCCGCGGTGATGACGCTGCGCGTCTTGGCCGGGTCGATCGTCTCGTCGACGACGCCGATGGAGATTGCGCGGCCGACGCCACCGGCGATGGCCTCGTGTTCGGCGGCGAGGCGATCGTGCAGGGCCTCGCGCTCCTCCTCCGGTGCGGCGGCCAGGGCACGCTTGTGCAGGATGCCGACGGCAGCCTTGGCGCCCATGACCGCAACCTCGGACTCGGGCCACGCGTACACCGCGGTGGCGCCGAGGGCGCGCGAGTTCATTGCGATGTAGGCGCCGCCGTAGATCTTCCGGGTGACCAACGTGACGCGGGGGACCGTGGCCTCGGCGAACGCGTGCAGCAGCTTCGCGCCACGGCGCACGACGCCCTCCCATTCCTGGCTGACGCCGGGAAGGTATCCGGGGACGTCCACGATGACGACCAGCGGAATGCCGAATGCGTTGCACAGGCGGACGAAGCGGGCGGACTTCTCGGCGCTCTCCGAGTTGAGGCAGCCACCCAGGCGCAGCGGGTTGTTCGCGATCACGCCGACGGTGCGGCCACCGAGGCGGCCCACGCCGGTGACGATGCTCCGCGCCCAATTGCCCTGCAGCTCTTCGAAGCTCGATTCGCCCTCGACGTTGTCGAGGAACTCGTGCACGATCGGGCGGACGTCGTAGGCACGCTTGGCCGACTCGGGCATGAGCGCCCGCAGGTCGGTGTCGCCGTGCTCGGCGGCGGCGAGATCGAACTCGCCCTGCTCGCAGAACATCGACACCAGACGACGGGCACGGTGGTAGGCGTCGTCCTCGTCGTTCGCGGCGATGTGCGCGACGCCGGACTTCTTGGTGTGCGTGTCGGGACCACCGAGCGTGGCCATGTCGACCTGCTCGCCGGTCACGCTCTTGACGACGTCCGGTCCGGTGACGAACACGCGGCCCTCGGGGGCCATGATCACGACGTCGGTGAGGGCGGGGCCGTAGGCCGCGCCGCCGGCCGCGAAGCCGAGCACGACGGAGATCTGCGGGACGAGACCGGACGCCCGGACCATGGCCTCGAAGACCAGGCCGACGGCATGCAGTGCCTCGACGCCTTCGGCCAGTCGCGCGCCGCCGGAATGCCACAGCCCGATGACGGGCGCCTCCTCGGCGATGGCGGTGTCGATGGCCGCAACGATGTGCTTGCAGCCCTCGATGCCCATCGCGCCGCCCATCACGGTGGCGTCGGAGCAGTAGGCGATGGTGCGAACGCCGTCGATCTCACCGGAGGCGGCGAGCACTCCGGACTTGTCGCGGGTATGTAGGGGTACGACGGTACCGGCATCGAACAGCTTTGCGAGACGCGCGAGCGGATCGCGCGGATCGGTTGATGCTTCGGTGTTCGTCGCGGGGGCCATGACAGTCATCGTGTCCTCCTTGAGCGAGCCCATATGGGGCGGTGGTTCGGG
>NZ_JPOC01000025.1 GCF_000738775.1 Prescottella defluvii | reverse complement strand
TCACGACCACCCGTTCCCTCCGGCGCTGCATCGCTGTCACGAGGCATTCGGAGACGACAGGCGCCGTGATTGGTCCAGAACGAAATCGACCGCGATCCGATGCCACAGGGCCGGCCGGCCCATCATCGTGTGGCGCGCACGGGGGGTGGTCGTGGACAGTGTAACGGGCAGCGGGCGGCAGGCAATGCGGTGTGGGTGCCGGAGTGGCGGGGCTGACCGCGTCGTGGGTGCTGGCGAAGGGCGCGGACGTCACGCTGTACGAGGCGGACGGACGGCTCGGCGGGCACGCCGACACACATCGGGTGGCGACGTCGGCGGGTGACGCCCTCGCGGTCGACACCGGCTTCATCGTCCACAACGACCGCACCTACCCGACTCTGCTGCGACTGTTCTCCGAACTCGGTGTCCCGACCCAGGAGTCGGACATGTCGATGTCGGTGCGATGCGACGGCTGTGGGCTCGAGTACGCGGGCGGGCAGGGTCTTCGTGGACTCGCCCCCAGCTTCTCCACGGCGCTGCGCGGCTCGTACGTGCGGATGCTGCTCGAGGTCAAGCGTTTCCATAGGCGTGCGTCCGTGCTGCTGGAGGATGTGGCCTCCGGCGACTGCACGCTCGGTGAGTTCCTCGACTCGGGTGGCTTCTCGGCGTACTTCACCGCGCACTTCATGACCCCGCTGGTGTCGGCGGTGTGGTCGTGCGATCCCGGTACCGCGTTGCGCTACCCGGCCCGCTACCTGTTCACGTTCCTGGACCACCACGGAATGCTCAGTGTCGGAGGTTCACCCACGTGGCGGACCGTGCGAGGCGGCAGCGTCGAGTACGTGCGCCGCATCGCCGAGCACATCGGCGACGTCCGGATCTCGACGCCGGTTCGGGCCGTGCATCGGCACGCGGACCACGTCGAGATCCGCGACGACGGCGACGACCTGCGGCAGTTCGACGCCGTGGTGATCGCGACGCATCCGCAGCAGGCCCTGAAGATCCTGGCGGCGCCGACACCGATGCAGCACGAGGTTCTCGGCGCGATGCCGTACTCGGTCAACCACACCCAGTTCCACACCGATGACTCGGTGCTGCCGAGGTCGACGAGGGCGCGGGCGTCGTGGAACTACCGCATCCCCTTCTGTGCGGCCCGGCCCGAGCAGGTGCTCGTCAGCTACGACATGACCCGGCTGCAGCGCCTGCCCGACACCGGCGAGCGCTACATCGTCACGTTGGGTGGCCGGGACATCGTCGACCCGGGCCGAGTGCTGGACACGATGGTCTACGAGCATCCGCAGTACACCCCGGCCTCGCTCGCGGCGCAGCGCCGACTGCCGGACCTGAGTGACGACGTTCTCGCGTTCGCGGGTGCGTACCACGGCTGGGGCTTCCACGAGGACGGCGCGCTGTCGGGGCTGCGCGCGGCGGAGAGTGTCGGAGGGCGCTGGACATGACCACCCGGTCGATTCCCGAGACGCCGGCGATCTACCGGACCGTGATCAGTCACGTGCGAACCGCGCCGCTGCGCAATGTGTTCCGCTATCGCAGCTACAGCTGGCTGGTCGACATCGACAACCTGCCGCGCCTGCCGCGACTGTTGGCGCCGCTCGCCGGATTCGCGTCCTCGGACCACCTCGGTGACCTGTCGCGGAGTCTGCGCCAGAACGTCGACGCCTTCCTCGCCGCACACGGGATCGACCTGGACGGTGGCAAGGTGCTGTTGCTCAGCAACGCCCGAGTGTTCGGGTACGTGTTCAATCCGCTCAGCGTGTTCTGGTGCCACGATGCGGCCGGCCGGCCGGTGTGCGTGATCGCCGAGGTCCACAACACGTACGGCGAGCGGCACTGCTACCTGCTGCGGCCGGACAGTTCAGGTGCCGCGAGTGCCACCAAGGAGTTCTACGTCTCGCCGTTCAACGACGTCGACGGCGAGTACCGGATGAGCCTGCCGACCCCGGGCGCCGCCCTTCGGCTGGTCATCTCACTCGAACGTGAGGGCCGGCCGCCGTTCGTGGCGAGCGTGCGCGGCGACCGGCGGGAGGCGACGACCGGCGAGGTCCTGCGGGCCGCGCTCGCGGTGCCGGTCGCGCCGCTGCGGGTGGCCGCGCAGATCCGGTGGCAGGGAATCCGTTTGTGGGCACGAGGTTTGCCCGTCCGGCCGCGGCCGGTGCATCGACGACAGGAGTTCGTGTGATGACGACCAGTGTTTTCCCGACAGTGCAGGCCCCGGCCCGCTGCGCGTGGGGTGACCTGTACCGGGCTCCGACGGGTGTGCGGGCGCAGGCCGCCGGCCGGATCGCCGACGGGTTGTTCCGGCACGCGGTCTCGCAACTGCCTGTCCGGGTGGAGTTTCCCGACGGCCGCGTTCTGGGCGACCCTGCCACGCCGGATGCGCCGGTCATGTTCGTGCACCGGCCCGGTGACTTCACGGCGCGGGTGGGGGAGAGCGGCCTCATCGGGTTCGGCGAGTCGTACATGGCCGGTGACTGGTCGGCACCCGACCTCACCGCGGTGCTCGAGGTGTTCGCGGCCCGCGCCGCGACGCTGATCCCCAGGCCGTTGCAGCGACTGCGGGGCATGGTGATCCCGAGACCACCGGGCAGCGAGAAGAACACCACCCGCAACACGCGCACGAACATCTCGCGCCACTACGACCTGTCCAACGAGTTGTTCGGGTTGTTCCTCGACGACACCCTCACCTATTCCAGCGCGCTGTTCGGGCGCGACGAGACCAGCCCGTCGTGGGACGGTCTGGCGCCGGCGCAGCACCGCAAGATCGACCGTCTGCTCGACGGGGCGGGGGTGCGCGAGGGCAGCCGGGTGCTCGAGATCGGCACCGGCTGGGGCGAACTCGCGATCCGGGCGGCCGCTCGCGGCGCGATCGTTCGCTCGGTGACGTTGTCCACCGAGCAGCAGGACCTGGCGTGCAAGCGAATCGCCGAGGCCGGCTACGCGGACCGGGTGCAGGTCGATCTGCTGGACTACCGGCGGGTGGACGGACAGTACGACGCGGTCGTCTCGGTCGAGATGATCGAGGCGGTCGGGCACCAGTTCTGGGGCACCTACTTTCGCACCCTCGACCGGCTCCTGGCGCCCGGGGGCCGGGTCGCGATCCAGGCGATCACCATGCCGCACGATCGGATGCTCGCCACCCGCAACACCTACACGTGGGTGCACAAGTACATCTTCCCCGGCGGATTCCTGCCGTCGGTGCGGGCGATCGAGGAGATCACCGAGCGGCAGACGAGTCTGCGCGTGCGGCACCGGTTGTCGATGGGCGACCACTACGCCCGGACGCTGCGGTTGTGGGACGAGCGGTTCGCCGAGCACGCGGACGCCGTCGTCGCGCTCGGATTCGACGACGTCTTCCGCCGGATGTGGCACTTCTACCTCTGCTACTCCGAGGCCGGGTTCCGCTCGGGCTACCTCGACGTGCAGCAGATCGTTCTCGATCGGAGGAATTCGTGATGACCGGCTTCGACTGGGGTGGTTTCGCGCTCGTCACGCTCACGTGTGTGATCGCGATCGCGATCCTGATGGTGATCACCGCTGCGTTCGGGTTCGCGCGGGGCCGGCACAACGTCATCGACGTGTCCTGGGGTGTCGGGTTCGTCGTCGTCGCGCTCGTCGCGGCCGCGTTCGGTGACGGCGACGAGTGGCGGCGGTGGCTGCTGGTCGCGCTCGTCGCGGTGTGGGGACTGCGACTGGCCATCCATCTGGCGCGCCGGACCAGCGGGCACGGCGAGGATCCCCGTTACGAGAAGTTGCTCGACGACGCCGGCGGCAACCGGACGTGGACCGCGATCCGCAAGGTCTATCTGACGCAGGGCGTCTCGCTGTGGTTCGTGTCGCTGCCCGTGCAGGTCTCGGCGGTCACCTACGGCAGCGTCGGCGTGCTCACGGCGCTGGGCTGTGCATTGTGGCTGGTCGGGTTCGTGTTCGAATCCGTCGGCGACGCCCAGATGTCGGCGTTCAAGGCGGACCCGGCGAACCGCGGCACGATCATGGACCGCGGGCTGTGGGGCTGGACGCGTCATCCCAACTACTTCGGCGACGCCTGCGTGTGGTGGGGGATCTTCCTGATCGTCGCGCAGACGTGGCCCGGTGTGCTCACCGTCCTCTCGCCGCTCGCGATGACCTACTTCCTCGTGTACGCCACCGGTGCGCGCCTCCTCGAACAGCACCTGGCGGAGCGTCCCGGTTACCGCGAGTACCAGCGGCGCACCGGTTACTTCCTGCCGAGGCCGCCACGCCGTTGATTCCGTGATCCGCACCGGTCTGCCACAGTTGTTCCCGTTCGGGCAGACAGGAGAGACGATGACGGAGGCGCGGACGTTGGCGGTGGTCGCCGCCGGTGGCGCGATCGGGGCCGGCGTGCGGTACCTGCTCTCCCAGCAGTACTCCGGCATCTGGACGGTCGCGGTGATCAACATCGTCGGCTCGCTGCTGCTCGGTATTCTCGCCGCCGTGCTCGGACCCGACCGGCTGTGGCGGCTGTTCCTCGGGGTCGGGGTGCTGGGCGGGTTCACGACGTTCTCGACGTTCGCGGTCGACATCGTGCAGAACCCGGCCTCGGCGGTGCTGTACCTGTTCGCGACGTTGGTGCCGGCACTGCTCGCCGCGCGTCTCGGGATGGGGATCGGCGAGGTGTGGCACACGCGTCGGAGGTCGGCGTCGTGACGGTCCTGTGGGTTGCGCTGGGCGGCGGGGTGGGCGCGGGGGTGCGCTACCTCGCGGGGCGGCACCTGTCGTCGTACGGCAGTTTCCCGGTGCCCACGTTCGTGGTGAACGTCGTCGGGTCCCTGATCCTCGGACTGCTCGCCGGCGCGGCACTCCCGCCTGCGGTGTTCGCACTGCTCGGCACCGGCTTCTGCGGCGGACTGACCACGTACTCGACGTTCGCGACGGAGTCGGTCGGTCTCACTCGCATCGGCCGGTCCGTCACGTCCGTCGTGTATGTCGCGGCCAGCCTCGCGGTCGGTATCGGATTCGCGTGGTTGGGGTTTCGGATCACCGCATGAACGCGCCGGTAGCCTCCGGCCCTGGCACGATGGAACCGAGTTTCCAGCATGAGAATTCGGAGGGGTCGATGGTGCACGAACGAGCGGGACAGGTGGCGTTGCCGGGGGATCTGGAGGATCTGGCGCACCTGGTATCCGCGTACTACACGCGCATTCCCGATCCCTCCGATCCGCTGCAGCAGGTGGTGTTCGGGACCTCCGGGCACCGCGGCTCGAGCCTCGACTCGGCCTTCAACGAGGCGCACATCCTCGCGACGACGCAGGCGATCGTCGAATACCGGGCGGCACAGGGCATCACCGGCCCGCTGTTCCTGGGCCGCGACACCCACGCGTTGTCGGAGCCCGCGTGGGCGACGGCCCTGGAGGTGCTCGTCGCGGGCGGCGTTGCGGTGGTGATCGATTCGCGTGACGGATACACCCCGACACCGGCGGTGAGTCACGCGATCCTGCGGCACAACGCGTCCGGTCCGGCAGCCCGCGCCGACGGCATCGTCGTCACGCCGTCGCACAATCCGCCCCGCGACGGCGGCTTCAAGTACAACCCGCCGCACGGCGGCCCGGCCGACAGCGATGCCACCAGCGTGATCGCCGACCGTGCCAACGAACTGCTCCGCGCCGGGTTGTCCGGGATCGCCCGGGTGCCGCTCGCCAGCGCCCTCGCGGAGGCCGGGCGGTACGACTACCTGTCCGAGTACGTCGACGATCTGCCGAGCGTCCTCGACCTCGACGCGATCCGGGCGTCGGGTCTGCGGATCGGGGCCGACCCGCTGGGCGGTGCGTCGGTCGACTACTGGGGCGCCATCGCCGAACGGCACCGCCTCGACCTGACGGTGGTCAATCCGCTCGTCGACGCGACGTGGCGGTTCATGACCCTCGACGGCGACGGCAAGATCCGGATGGACTGTTCGTCGCCGCACGCGATGGCGTCGCTCATCGCGGCCCGGGACCGCTTCGATCTGGCGACCGGCAACGACGCCGACGCCGACCGGCACGGCATCGTCACCCCCGACGGCGGCCTGATGAACCCCAACCACTACCTGGCGGTCGCGATCGACTACCTCTACACGTACCGGGCCGGGTGGTCGCCCACGACGAAGGTCGGCAAGACCCTGGTGAGCTCGTCGATGATCGACCGCGTCGCCGGTGGGCTGGGCCGGCCCGTCGTGGAGGTGCCGGTCGGTTTCAAGTGGTTCGTGCCGGGCCTGCTCGACGGGTCGCTCGGCTTCGGCGGCGAGGAGAGCGCCGGAGCGTCGTTCCTGCGGCACGACGGCAGCGTCTGGACCACCGACAAGGATGGCATCCTGCTGGCGCTGCTCGGGGCCGAGATCACCGCGGTCACCGGGCAGAGCCCGTCGGCGCGGTACCGGGAACTGACCCGGCAGTTCGGTGATCCGGCGTACGCCCGCATCGACGCGCCGGCGACCCGGGAGCAGAAGGCGGTGCTGGCGAGGCTGTCGCCGGAGCAGGTCACCGCGACCGAACTCGCCGGCGAACCGGTCACCGCGACGCTCACCGCCGCGCCCGGCAACGGGGCAGCGATCGGCGGGCTGAAGGTCACCACCGAGAACGCGTGGTTCGCCGCCCGCCCGTCCGGCACCGAGGACGTCTACAAGATCTACGCCGAATCCTTCCGTGGCCCCGAACATCTCGCGCAGGTACAGGCCGCCGCACAGGACGTGGTTTCCCGTGCACTGGGACTGGGCTGAACGGACGTTCACCCACGCCGATAGATTCATCGGCAATGAGAAACACGACTGACACGACGGCGAACGTCGACGCGAAACTTCCCAAGGAGATCTGGGTCCTTGTCGTGTCGGCGTTCATCGTCGCCGTCGGGTTCGGGATCGTGGCGCCCGCGCTGCCGGCGTTCGCCCGCAGCTTCGACGTCGGCGTCACCGCCGCCAGCGCGGTGATCAGTGCCTTCGCGCTGATGCGTCTGATCTTCGCGCCCATGAGCGGCGCGCTGGTACAGAAACTGGGGGAGCGGCCCACCTACCTGACCGGGCTGATCATCACCGCGATATCGACGGGTGCGTGCGCCTTCGCGGAGGAGTACTGGCAGTTGCTGCTCTTCCGTGGGCTCGGCGGCATCGGCTCCACGATGTTCACCGTGTCGGCGCTGGGGCTGCTGATCCGCATGTCCCCGCCTGGCGGTCGGGGCCGGGTGTCGGGGGTGTACTCGGCGGCGTTCCTGATCGGCACGATCACCGGCCCGCTGTTCGGTGGTGCACTCGTGCGGTTCGGTCTGCGCGTCCCGTTCGTCATCTACGCGGTCGCCCTCCTCATGGCGGCGACCGTCGTGTTCTTCGCGCTCCGCAAGTCGCATCTGGTGGCGCCGGAGGCCGACGGGGCGATGCCCACCATGACGGTCCGGGAGGGGCTGCGGTCGTCGATGTTCCGGGCGTCGCTCGGTGCGAACCTGGTCACCGGCTGGGTGATCTTCGGTGTCCGGATCTCGCTGGTGCCGCTGTTCGTCGTCGAGATGCTCGACGGTGACGGCACCACCGCGGCGATCGCGCTCACCGTGTTCGCGCTCGGCAACGCCGCGGTCCTCATGCAGTCGGGACGGATGTCCGACCGCATCGGCCGCAAGCCGTTCATGCTGATCGGGCTGGCGATCTGCGGTGTCGCCACGATCGCGATGGGCCTCAGCGACAACCTCGCACTGTTCCTGATCGCGACCGCGGTGTGCGGAATCGGGTCGGGTGTGATGGGTCCGGCTCAGCAGGCGGCGGTCGCCGACGTCATCGGCTCCAAGCGGCGCGGCGGCCCGGTCCTGGCCCTGTTCCAGATGATGAACGACGTGGGCGCGTTCGCCGGCCCGCTGGTGGCCGGGATCGTGGCGCAGGCGTGGTCCTACGGCGCCGCCTGGGCCGTCAGCGGCGTCGTCATGCTGTTGCCGATCGTGTTGTGGTTGGTGGTGCCGAAGGGCCGGTACGACGCCGACAGCGAGTCAGCCGGGGACCCCGATCCCGATGAGGGCACCGGCCACGTCCGTGGACCCGACGGCAATCGCGCCGAACACCAACTGCCGGACGGCGCCACGGATCTCGGACTGGGCGGTGAAGTGCGCCGCGAGGGCGCCCGCGAGGGCGGCAATCGTTGAGCTGAAGATGGTAGGAACCAGACATTTCTGCCTTTCCCCGTGGTGGGGAGAACGCTGATGTAGCGTGCCGCACACCGGGATCCGGTGCCGGTCGGCGGCGCCGGTGCGAGCACATTGGGGGATCGGGAATGAAGCGGCGCATTATCGCAGGCCTTGTGTTCGTCACTGCGGGGATCCTGACGGTGCCGGCGGCCGGAACCGCCGCCGCGGAGGAGCTGGATCCGGGGCCGAAGCTCTGTTTGCTGATCTACCCCCCGACCCCGGGCTGTGGAGGCGAGGGCAACAGCTCCAGCGTCGGCAGCATCGACCTCGCGATGCTGCTGTCGCAGCTCACCAATGGCACGAGCGGCAGCCAGTCGTAAGTTCCCGACCGGAGAGGAGGGGCGCGGGTCCAGTGGATCTGCGCCGCCAGCTCGTTCGACCGACGTCAGCCGGGCACGCCGATACCGATGAGGGCACCGACGACGTACGTGGCCCCGACGGCGATCGCGCCGAACACCAGCTGCCGGACGGCGCCACGGAACTTGGACTGGGCGGTGAAGTGCGCCGCGAGCGCGCCCGCGAGCAGTAGACCGAAACCACCCACCGCGAGCCCGGCGACCAACGACTCGAATCCCAGCAGGTAGGGGATCAGCGGGATGATCGCGCCGATCGAGAACATCACGAACGACGACCCCGCCGCCACCAGGGGCGACGGTTTCTCCATCGGGTTGACGCCGAGTTCGTGGGTGATGTGGATGTTGACGGCGCGCTCGGTGTCGGCGTGGACCTCCTCGGCGGCGGCCTTCGCGGTCTGCTCGCTCATACCCATCTCGGTGAAGGTCTCGACCAGCTCGGCCTCCTCCGCCTCGGGATGCCGACGCAGTGCGCGGCGCTCGACCCGCACCTCCGCGTCGATCTGCTCGTTGGACGTCGACACCGAGGTGTACTCGCCCAGAGCCATCGAGAACGCGCCCGCGACCAGGCCGGCGACACCACTGAGGATCACCGTGTGCGCCTCGACTCCCGCGCCTCCGACACCGGCGATCAACGAAGTGTTGGTGACCAGGCCGTCCATCGCACCGAACACCGCGGCGCGCAGCCACCCTCCGGCGACGTCCGAATGCGTGTGGTCGAAGTCGTGCGGCAGTCCGGCCTGGGACTCCGTACTCGACATGTCGGGGTCGGGAGGGGAATCGTTCACACAGCCGAATCTAGCTGCGGAAACGCACTTGATCTAGAAAGCTGAGGCATACCTGTTCGGTAGCGTGTGGGGAGTGTGGATTCCCATTGTGAGCCTGTTGGCGCGATTCGGTCTGGCGGCCGTGTGGCTGATCTCCGGATGGATCAAGTTCATCGATCCCACGCAGACGGTCGTCGCGGTGCGCGCGTACCAGTTGCTGCCCGAGGAACTCGTCCGGCCCGTCGCCTACACGATGCCGATGCTCGAGATCGCCCTCGGCTTGTTCCTCGTGATCGGCCTGGGCGTGCGGTTGACCGCCGTCGCCTCCGCCGCCGCGCTGCTCGTCCTGATCGGCGTCATCATCTCCGTCTGGGCGCGCGGGTTGTCGATCGACTGCGGCTGCTTCGGCGGCGGCGGTGTCGCCGACGTCGACGGGTGGGACTACGCGCGGGAGATTGCCCGTGACGTCGGATTCCTGGCGCTCGCGGTGTGGCTCGTGGTGTTCCCGCGCAGCCCGTTCTCCCTCGGTCCGCGCTCGCGCGGCCCGCTCTCAGTACCCGCTCAGGCAGCGGTGGCAGAGTAGTCCCCGAGCTGTGCCTGCACGATGGTGCCGGCGCAGCAGTCAGTTCCCGGAACGGATCTCACACCTATGAAGAAGGACGCGAAGTGAGTTCGAAGAAGCCGAAGTCGGCCAAGTACACCCCGCAACCGACCTCCAGCAAGGCCACCTACCTTGTCGGCGGTCTCGCGATCGTCGTGATCGCCGCGCTGGTGATCGGTGGCATCCTCCTGACCAAGGACAGCGAGAAGCCGCGGAACGAGGGATACGGCGCAGTGCAGAACTCCGCCGTCCAGGTGACGATGGGCGACGCCGGCGTCGTGCGCCTCGGCCTGCCCGACGTCACGAACACCATCGACGTGTTCGAGGACCCGATGTGCCCGTACTGCGCGCAGCTCGAGGAGAAGCACGGCCAGGAGGTCGCGCAGGCCGTCGACGACGGCAAGATCGCGGTCAACTACCACATCCTCAACTTCCTCAACCGGCTCTCGGCCAGCGGTGACTTCTCCACGCGTGCCGTCGCCGCATCGCAGTGCGTCGCCCTGACCGGGGACGCGATCGCGTACTCGACGTTCCACGGCGAACTGTTCTCGCCCGCCAACCAGCCCGCCGAGAACGGCAAGTCGGACCTCTCCAACGAGGAACTCGCGACGCTCGCGAAGGACTCGGGTGCCAACGAGGCCGCCGTCAGCTGCATCACCAGCGGTGAGCGGATGCAGCAGGCTGCCGCCGACGCCGAGACCGGCCGTCAGGCACTCGCCGCGTCCGGCGCGACCGGCACCCCGGCCGTCGTCCACAACGGCCAGGTGATCGACGCGCTCGGCAACCCCGACTGGGTGTCGCAGGTGTCGCAGTAGGACCCGGCGGTGGCCGGCCCGCTCCGGGTCGGCCACCACAGCCGTTGCGGGCGTCTCGCCTCTGACCAGGCGATTTGTTGCCCACGACGGCGATGGTGTAACTTTCTTTCAGCACGAGGGAGTCACTCCCGAAGCGCAGAGAACAACTCAACACGGGGCTATGGCGCAGCTGGTAGCGCACCACACTGGCAGTGTGGGGGTCAGGGGTTCGAGTCCCCTTAGCTCCACTCGAAAACTCCGGGTCACGATCATCACGATCGTGGCCCGGAGTTTTTTGTGTCTGCCGTTCACGGCGCCGGCGCCGGCGTCAGGCGTCGTCGACGCGCACGTAGTGCTCGACGGTGGGGAACGGGTCGTAGAAGTGATGCAGCAGTCGTCGCCCCTCCTGATACTCCGACGACCCGCGGAACCCCTCGGTGTGGTCTTCGAGCGTGTCCCACTCCACCAGCAGGAGGTAGGCGTCGGGCCGTTCGAGGCAGCGGGAGAGTTCGAGTCGCCGGATCGGCGTACACGGTGCCGGGCGGTGGCGCGGAGTGATCTCACGCGCCACCACCCGACGGCCCATCCAGGCAGGGGGGGAATTCTGGATGGGCCCGTTGCTGCCCAGGGGGGGTCGGGCAACTTTTTGAACTGTAGTGCAATTTGTGGTGTGAAGCACGTCGTCTCGGTCGGACGACTGTTTTCCGAGGTGATCAGCCGTGCCGGAACCCGGTTCCGGACCGGTCCCGGGCGTCCGGTTCCAGATCCAGGAACTCCACGCGCAGCCGGTTCCACAGCTCGAGGCGGGTCCAGTCCGGCTCGTCGCGGAGCTTCTGCCGGTTGGTCAGGAACGGGTTCGGCAGCATCGCGGTCATCATCTGGTCGTCGCGGCCGTTGTACAGGCGAAGACCCCACGAGCTGGGCGCGCCGTTCTTGTCGAGCATGCGGTACATCTCCGCGCGCGAGCAGCGCCGGATCCGACCCAGCTCGGGGCCGCTCGCGGTGTGCTCGCCGATGCACAGGTGGAAGTGCCAGCGTCCGAAGTCGACGGTGACGTACCCGTCGAACATCGAGATGCGTTCGGGGGCGTTGGGGGCGGCCACCTCCCACGCGGCACCCTCGGCGAAGCTGCCGAACCAGATGTCGTCCCAATGCTCCTCGAAGAGGATGTGGACGAGCCTCAGCAGTGACTGTTCGTCGGTCGGGAACGGCCAGCGCTGTTCGCGGCCGCCGCTCTCGGTGGTGATCTCGGTGGGTCCGGTGGTGGTCATGCTGTTTCCTCTTCGTCGTGGGTCGGGCGGGTGAGCGCACAGTCACCGCAGTAGCCCGAGGCGGGGGTGCGATAGAACAGGCAGCAACTGCGGCGTCGGTGGCCGTCGCCCTCGACAACGACGGCGCCGTCGAGGCGGGGATCGCGCAGGATCGTCTCGGCGACGCTGCGTGCACGCAGAGCGGTGTCGGGATCGGCGCCGTCCCCGATCACGCGTGCGGCACCCAGCACCGCGGCGGCGACGTTGCCCCACAGGAGCCGCGCGGACATCGGTTCGATCTCGCGGATGGCGTCGACGAAGGGTTCGAGGTGCCGATCCAGCACCGTGGTCCGGGCCAGGTCCACCAGCGCCGCGGGATCGGTACTGCGCCAGCCCCGTGGATCGCGGAGGTTGAGGCTGATCGTCCCGTTGTCGCTGGTCCATTCCAGGTCGTCGGGATCGAGGTCGGGGAGGCATGCGGTGAGCACCACCCCGCCGAGCGCGGACTTCCACAGCCGCGCCGCGTACCCGAAGAACAGCGTCGACGCCGCGACCCGCCATTCGGTGGGCCCGATCCGCTGCCGGACGGCGTCGACGGTCTCGGTGAGAACGTCGGCGTCCTCGTACAGGGCGCGGGCCGGCCGCCACAGGCCCGTTCCCGGCGCACCCGACGTGGTCGCGAGATACGGGCTGACGGTGGCGATCTCGTCGAGGGTCGCCACGATCTCGGTGGAGGCCGCGATCAGCAGCGGCGAATCGGGGAGTCCGCGAAGCGCGTCGGGGAGGGCGTCGACGCTCGCCAGTCGTCGAGTGTGACCCGCGTGCCGAAGCGTCACGCCGCCGTCCGTGACGTCCACCGACAGGTCCGCATCCGCATCGTCGGTGTCCACCACGGCGAATCCCTCACGCCCGAACAGGCGGCCCACCGCGGACCGCTGGGGTTCCGGCGCGAGGACCCGTACCCGGCGCCTGCCCTCGACCGCGGAGTCCAGGACGAACACCCCGGACGCCGGATCGAAGCGCAGGGCCTGCGAATCGAACACGGTCCCGATGCGGCCGTCGAGGGCCAACTGTTCCGGCGTTCCGGTGCCGAGCCGGCCCGACCGGTCCAGCAGCCACACGTGGTCGGCGACGCGCAGCGCCAACTCGAGGTCGTGGGTGGACATCACGACCGCCAGGTGGTGCTCGCGTGCCGCGCGGCGCAGCAACTCCACCAGCGCGACCCGGGACGGCACGTCCAGGAACGCCGTCGGCTCGTCGAGGACCAGCAGCGTCGGCTCCTGGGCGAGGGCTCGTGCGGTGAGGATGCGCTGCCGTTCACCGTCGGACAGTTCGCTCGCCGGGCGGTCGGCGAGCGGGGTTGCCCCCACGGCGTCGAGGGCCCACTCGACGACGGCGTGGTCGCGCGGGCTCATCCGGCCGCCGAGCCCCAGATGCGGCGTGCGGCCGAGTCCGGCGAGTTCGCGCCCGGACAGCATGCCCGGGTCGACGCGTTCGGTGAGCACCACCGCGATCGTGCGGGCCACCTCGTCGGCCGCCAGGTCGCGAACATCCCGGTCGTCCAGAGTGATGGTGCCGCCGAGCGCGGGCTGCAGTCCGCAGATGGTGCGCAGCAGCGTGGACTTCCCGCTGCCGTTGGGGCCGAGGAGGACGGTCAGTTCGCCGCGTCGGGCAACCGCCGACAACCCGGCGGCGACGGTCCGGGCGGTGGGCGGCCGCAATGTGCGCCGGACCGAGTATCCGGTCGTGACGTCGTCGAGGCGCAGCGCCACATCCGGTCGGTCGGGGTTCACGGCAGGTGGGGTCACAGGGCGGCTCCATCGATTCCACGGCGGGCCCGGATCAGCACGGCGATCACGATCGGCGCGCCGATCATGGCGGTCACCGCGTTGAGGGGCAGGACACGGTCGCTGTTCGGCACCTGGCTCACGATGCCGCAGGCGAGGGCCACAGCGGCACCCATCAGCATCACCGTCGGCATGAGTGTGCGGTGGTCCGACGTGCCGACGGCCAGCCGCGCCAGGTGCGGCACGGCGAGGCCGAGGAACCCGATCGGGCCACAGAACGCCGTCGTCACGCCGGCGAGCAGCGACGCCGCCAGCAGGGTGATCAGGCGGGTGCGCCGGACGTCGATACCCATCGTGCGGGCGTAACCCTCGCCGAGCAGCAGCGCGTTGAGGGGCCGCACGGTCGCCAGGGCCACCACGGCGGCGGCCAGCACGACCGGCGCCATCAGGGCCAGATCGCTCCACGTCGTCGATGCGAAGCTGCCCAGCCCCCACAGCAGGAACAGTTGGGCGCGAACGGGATCGGCGTACACAAGCAGGACGCTGACGATTGCGGTGGTCGCCGAACCGACCATGACGCCCACCAGTAGCAGGGTCACCGAGGAACGCACCCACCGCGACAGCGTCAGCACCATGAGCAGGACGATCGCAGCCCCGGCCGCGGCGGCCAGGACGATTCCGGCTCGGCCCATGCCGGCCAGTCCCGCGGTGAACGACGCGGATCCTGCGCCGCCCGCCGTGATGACGACCAGCGCAACCCCCAGGCTCGCACCCGAACTGGCGCCGAGGACGTAGGGGTCGGCGAGGGCGTTGCGGAACAGTGTCTGCATCTGCAGCCCGGCGATACCCAGCGCAGCACCGACGAGGACCGCGGTGATCGCGCGGGGCAGGCGCAGCTCGTGGACGACGACCTGCCAGCGCGGATCGGACGGTTCGGCGCCGACGACGACGCGGATGGTGTCGGCGAGCGGGACGCGGACCGGACCCAGGACCAACGCGAGGAGGAACAGCACCACGGTGGCGGCCGCGAGGGTCGCCAGCGTCAGTGCTGCCCGGCGCGAGAGGACGCGGGGCGTGGGCGCGACGTCCCGCCCGCCCGCGGCCCCGGTGTCGGGGGCCGTCGGACGGGTCAGGAGCGTCGTCATGCGCGCGGCACCGGCCGGTAGAACGCGAACTCGTGGTTCGGGGCGAGTTCCGGGTGCACGATCGCGACCAGGTCACCGAGGACCAGGTCGGGGCGCAGCACACCCAATTGGTAGAAGTTGTTGCCGCCGGTCGGGCCCATGTCCTTGGTGCCGGACCACACCTGGCCGTCCTGGACGGCGGTCAGCTGCCGGTAGCGCTGGTCCTCGGCGACCGCGTCGGCGGTGGTTGCCCAGTCGCTCATCACGATCCACAGCGGAGCGGTGCCGCCGTCGGTGTAGACGGTCTCGAAGTTCAGTTGGAGGCTGCCGGTGGAAGGGTCGTTCGCCCACGGGTAGGTGGCGCCGGCGTCGTTCAGCAGTCGGCCGATGTAGCTGCCGCCGGCCGGCATGTACCAGGTGCCCTGGTACATGGTGCCGTTCAGGACGGGCTTCTTCTCCGCGGACGCGGCCGTGGCGGCGACCTTCGCGTAGTCGCTGCGGATCCGGTCGTAGAGCGTGGCCGCCTCGGCTTCGGTGCCCGTCAGCGCGGCCATCATCTTGACCCACTCGGCGCGGCCGAGGGCGGTGCCCTCGAGGTACTCGGCGTTCGCGACCACCGGGACGCCCGCCGCGCGCAGCTTCGCATAGGACGGGTCGTCGGTGCCCTGTGTCATCAGGACGTCGGGATTCTCCGCGACGACCTTCTCGACGTTCACGGTCTTGCCGGACGCGTACTCGGTGATGGAGCCGTCCGCGATGCGGGCGCGGATGTCGTCACCGTTGACGTTGGCCGCGTTCGCGACGCCGGTGAGGATGTCGAGCTGACCCAGTTCGGTGATCAGCGGTAGGTGCGTGGTCGACGCCGAGTACAGGCTCCGGATCGGCGTCGTGATCTGCGGTGCCGCGGCGAGGTCACCGGCCAGTTCCGGTGTCGGGGCACCGCACTTGACCAGGACGTACGACTCCGGGGATCCGCCGGGGTACGGCTGCTTCACGGTCAGCACCTGGTAGCTGTCGTGGTAGTCGATGGTGAAGTTCTTCGCGTCGACGAGCGTCGACTTGTCGGGGAAGTAGTCGGTGCCGGCGTCGAAATCGGTGATGCAGCCGCGTGAATCGAGCGCGGCGTCGGTGGCGTCCGACGTCGACGAGCACCCGGTGAGCACCAGGGTGGCGGCGGCGAGAACGGAAAGTGCAGCGGTCATGGACCGTCGGGACATGTCTTCTCCACAGGTGAGCGGGACGATGGGCCCTTCCGGCCCGACTCGTCCGTCGGGTACACGACGGCGCGCGAGAGCAACCCGACGAACGGGGCAGGCCTGGTGAAGGGCGATAACGCAGTGAGGCGGAATCGAGCGTCAGGCGTGAATGTGGAGAGAGTCGTCGCCCGAAGGGACGTCGCGGTGCGGCGTCGGGCGGGGAGGGGACGACGGTGCGGTGTTCAGCATGGTGGACGAGCCACCTCTCTCGGGGAAATCCGCCCCGAACAGGAGGTTGCGATGACGGGAGTCTCCTGGCTCTCGGATCGGCACTTCCCTCCGCCTTCCGGCCCATGGGACCGTGGCGTGTGGAGGGTTGCTCCCCGATTACAGTGGCGGGACCGCGCCGGGTTCACACCGGCTTCCTCTTTCGTCATCACCTGACCGGGGCATTGTTGCACGCGGGCGGGATCCGTCGGGAACGACGGGGGGGGGGCAGGATGGCGGGGGGAGCAAATCGTGCCCGTCGGCCCCCCCGGCCCCCCCGCCGCCGGCGAGGTCGGCGACGGCGGGGTATCCGAGGGCGGCGGGGGCCGGCGCGGCCGGGGCGGGCTCCTCTTTGCGGGCGGCCCCCGCACCGCGCACCGCCGCCGCAGACCACGCCCCCGCCCACGCCGCCGCCGCCCCCCACCCCGCCCCCGCCGCCGTCGGCGGGGCGGCCGTCGCGCGGGCGTTCGTCCGCAGGAGTGGCACGGGCCCCCGCCGCAGCGACAAGAGTCCCCTGACG
>NZ_JPOC01000024.1 GCF_000738775.1 Prescottella defluvii | reverse complement strand
GGAGTTCACGGCACGCTTTCGGGCCCGACGCGTGCCGTGAACTCCCGTTCGGCGATGCCGGCGATACCGGGGTTGCCGATTTCCCGCCTCGTGAGTCTTGCGGTTGACGTTATCCACATCACACCCCTATGCTCCCAGTCAAGCAAGTGCTTGGTGAATCAAGCAAGTGCTTGATGGGAGAGCTCGGCGGGCATAAGTGCAGGGTGACGTGTCGGGGCGTCACTGGCGAGTTCGCCGGGCTCTTCCGTGTCCAAGCAGGCCAAGCGAATGCTTGGTTCTGTAGATGTAGCGGGTGTCCTAGGAGGGCAGTCATGAAGAGTCGGCGTCCAGTATTCGTCGCGGCCGTTGCCGCGTCGGTCCTGACGATTGCAGGGTGTGGTGGTGCGGAATCGGCCGAGGCCGGCGGCGCCGATGCGCCGTACCGCGTTCTCGTCACCGGCGGCATCAGCGGCCAGGGTGTCCTCGCGGCGAATGCTCAGACCTCGATCCTCGCGACCAAGGCCGGTGTCGAGGTGCAGAACCGGGCCGGTGGCATCGGTGGGCGCCAGATCGAGCTGACGGTCGTCGACGACGCCGGTGACGCCACGATCGCCGTCACCAAGGTGCGCGACGCGATCAACAAGCAGAAGCCCGACCTCGTCCTCAACTCCGGGCCGTCGTCCGTCGCCGCCGCGGTCCTGCCGATCCTCAAGCAGAACAAGATCCTGTCGTTCAACGTCGCGCCCACGCCGGATTCGACGGATCCGGGGAAGTTCCCGCTGAACTTCGACCTCGCGCCCGGTGCCGGTGACAACGCTCGCGGCATCGTCGGCTACGCGAAGGAGAAGGGGTACGACAGCATCGGCGTCATCCACGGCAGCACCGCGTACGGCGAACTGTTCGGCAAGGACATGACCACCGAGCTGGAGAAGTCCGGACTGAAGCAGGCCGGCAACGAGGAGTACGAGGCCACCGCGCTCGACATGACCGCGCAGCTGCAGTCGCTCAAGAACGCCGGCGCCAAGGCGCTCGCGCTCGACGCGTACGGCGCTCCGCTGGGCTACCTCCTGCAGAGCATGCAGCGTCTGGGCTGGGACGTGCCGCTGATCGGCAACACGTCGGTGTCGAGCACCAACCTCGTCGCAAACGAGCCGCCGAACGGTGTCCTCGGGACGCCCGAGGTGAAGAACCTTGTCTCGCAGGTCTTCACGAGCACCGTCTACGACCCGAACAATGCAGCCGTCAACCAGATGGTCGACACCATGGCCTCGCTGGGCACCATCCCGTCGACGCTGATCATCGCCGACAACTACGACGCGTTCCCGCTCATGGCCGCCGCGGCCGAGAAGGCCGGCACCACCACCGATGCGGAGAAGCTGGCGGAGGCGCTCGAGACCGACGAGGTCCAGAAGAACGCGAAGACGGCGTTCCTGTCGCGCTACAACTTCTCCGCAGACAACCACGGCCCGAACCCGACGCAGGACGAGATGGAATTCATCGCGCCCACCAAGGTCGTCAACGGCCAGTTCGGCAACCCGGCCGCATGACGTTCCTGAACTCTGATTCCCGCAAGACGCGAAGGAGGTTCTCGCTGTGACGATTCTGTGGTCGGGGCTTGCCCTCGGCGCTGTCTACGTACTCGTCGCGATCGGGTACAACATCGTGTTCGTCTCGTCGAACACCTTCAACTTCGCGCAGGCGCAGTTGATGATGGTCGGCACGTTCGTGGCCTACACGGGCCTGGTGACGTTGAAGCTTCCGGTGCTGGTGGTGGCCGTGATGGCCACCGTGACGGTGATGATCCTCGCGGCCGTCGAGGAGTTGGTCGCGATCAGACCGGTTGCCGATCACCAGAACCAACTGGTGACGACATTGGGTGCGGCCACACTGCTCAACGGTGCGACGCAGCTGATCTGGGGCAGTGAGCCGCTGACGGTTCCGTTCTTCGGGTCGAACGATCCGATCACCATTCTGGGCGGCCGCACCTACCCGGTCGAGATCGCGCTGCTGGTCCTGTCGATCGTGCTCGTGATCGGTCTCGGTCAGCTGAGCAAGCGGACCATGACCGGTCTGGCTCTCATGGGCGTGTCCGAGGACCGCGAGGCCGCGATGCTGCGCGGTGTCAATGTGCGGCGCATCGCGATGGGGGCGTTCGCGTTCTCCGGTGCGATCGCCGGCGTGCTTGGACTGTTCGTCGGGCCCAAGACGTTCGCGGTCGCCACGCTCGGTGCCGCACTGGCGCTCAAGGGCTTCGTCGCGCTGGCGATCGGTGGCTTCGGTTCGCTGCCGGGTGCCCTCATCGGCGGTCTGACCGTCGGTCTGGTCGAGTCGTTCACGGCACTGTGGGCGGGTAGCCAGTACAGCAACATCGCGGTGTTCGTGGTGCTGATCGTCGTCCTGATGGTCAAACCTGTCGGCTTGTTCGGCACGGTGAAAGAACGGGTGGTGTGACCATGCAGATCTGGCGCACTCTGCGCGGTGTCCCGAGTTGGATCTTCGCGCTCGTGTTCGGCCTCGTCGTGTTCTTCGCGCCGATGCTGGGAATGGATTCGACCAGTACGCGTCAGCTCCAGTTGGCGTGCATCCTGGCGTTGGTGGTCAGCGGCCTGAACCTGAGCCTCGGCTACGCCGGTGAGCTCGCACTCGGCCAGGCCGCGATGTATGCGGCCGGTGCGTACACGGCCGGGCTGATGTCCCAGGCCGGGCACACCGAGATCCTGGTGCAGTTGGCGGCCGCAGGCGCGGTCGCACTCGCGGTCGGCATCATCACCGGCATTCCCGGTCTGCGACTGGGCAGTTGGTCGCTGGCGATGACGTCGTTCTTCCTGATCCTGTTGGTGCCCGACATCCTCGCCATCTTCGGCGGCAACACCGGTGGCCGCAACGGCCTGTCCGGAATGGAACCGCCGACGCTGTTCGGTCAGGAAATCGACAACAACTTCTACTACGTCGTGGTCGGCGTGACGATCCTGTGGTTCGTGGTGATGCGCAACCTCGTCGTCTCGCGTCACGGCATCGCGTTCCGGACGCTCAAGCAGTCCCCGGTGCTCGCACAGTCGCAGGGCGTGTCCGTGTTCCGGATGAAGCTGCTGGGCTACGCGATCGGCGCCTTCCCGGCCGGTCTGGCCGGCGCGCTGTTCGCGAACACCGACCTGTTCATCGCCCCCGAGGCGTTCGGGTTCACGTTCGCCACCGCGGTGCTCGCGGCGTCGATCCTCGGCGGTTCGGCGAGCGTCTACGGTGCGGTGATCGGTGCGGCCATCATGCAGTTCGGCCCCAACCAGTCCACCGCGTTCCAGGAGTACTCGCTGCTGTTCTACGGCGGCTTCCTCATCATCGGTGGCGTGCTGCTCTCCGGTGGTCTCACCAAGGTGTTCCGTGGTCTCGCGGGCAGGCTCGATCGCAAGGCCGGAATCGGTGTGGCCGGTCGTGCGGAACCGCGTGATCCGGAAGCGATTCCGCACGTCGATCCGATCGCCGGCGCGACCCTCGAGGTCGACGGCATCTCCAAGGCGTTCGGTGGCAACCAGGCGCTGAAGTCGGCGACCCTGCGTGCCGAGCCGGGGCAGGTCACCGCGCTGATCGGCCCCAATGGTTCCGGCAAGACGACGATGCTCAACATGATCTGCGGCTTCTACACCGCGGACACCGGTCGAATCGTCATCGGCAACACCGAGGTCCAGACGTTCTCGTCGAACCGGGTGGCTCGTGAGGGCGTGGCCCGCACGTTCCAGACGCCGAACATCCCCGAGAACGTCACCGTGCTCGAGGCTGTCGCGTCGGGCCGCTACATGACCGACCGGGCATCGATGCTCTCGGCCGTGCTGCGCCTGCCGAGCTTCCGCAAGGTCGCCAAGGCCGACATCGCCGAGGCCGAGCGGGTGCTCGAACTCGTCGGAATGTCGCACCTGCGCAACGAGGTCGCCACCTCGCTGCCGCTGGGCATGCGGCGCATGCTCGAGGTCGCGCGCGCCGTGATCGCCGCACCGCGGGTGCTGCTGCTCGACGAGATCGCGTCCGGCATGGACGAGGACGAACTCGTGCGCCTGTCGGTGCTCATCCGCGCCCTGCGCGACGCCGGCGCCACCGTGCTGCTGGTGGAGCACAACTTCCGTCTGGTGCTCTCCCTCGCCGACACCATCGTCGTGCTGGCGCAGGGGCAGGTCATCGCCTCGGGCCCGCCCGCGGAGATCGAGAATCACCCGCGGGTGCTCAGCGAGTACCTCGGTGTGGATCCCGACAAGGGCACCGCTACCGAGCTGGAGAAGGTGGAGCGATGAAACCGGTTCTGAGCGTTCGGAATCTGCAGTCCGGTTACGGTGACCTGCGCGTGGTCTGGGATGTCTCCTTCGACGTCTACCCCGGCCAGGTGACGGCACTGCTCGGACGCAACGGTGCCGGCAAGACCAGCACCCTGCGTGCGATCTCCGGTCTCAACAAGGTTCACGGCGGCACCATCGAGATGGACGGCCAGGACATCTCTGGTGTCCCGGCCCACCAGCGGGTGCGCCGCGGAATGGCGTACGTGCAGGAAGGTAAGCGCGTCTTCCACAAGCAGACCATCGAGCAGAACCTGCTGCTCGGCGGCTACACCACGAAGAAGCGTCGCACCGCCCTCAAGGCCGAGGTCGAGCGCATCTACGAGATGTTCCCGATCCTGGGTGAGAAGCGGAACCTGTTGGCCGGCTCGATGTCCGGTGGTCAGCAGCAGATGCTCGCGATCGGTGCGGCGCTGATGGCCGAGCCGAGGCTGCTGCTGCTCGACGAGCCGTCGGGTGGTCTGGCCCCGGTCATCGTCAACGAGGTCATGGAGCGCGTGCAACTGCTCAAGGAGACCGGGCTGGCGGTGCTGCTCGTCGAGCAGGCCGTCGAGGCTGCGATGAGCGTCGCCGACCATGTCACCGTCCTCGACATCGGCAAGGTCGTCATGGACGCGCCGGCGTCGGACATCGACGACCTGGCGGTCCTCAAGGACGCGTACTTCGGGCGCGTCTGACCGACACCGCAACCACTGAACGGGAGTTCACGGCACACTTCGCGAGCGATCGCGTGCCGTGAACTCCCGTTCAGCGCTTTCTGGAGGAAGGGAGAGACACATGAGGATCGGACTGGACGTCTTCGGCGCGGAGCGACTGTACGACGGAGACCACCGCGGACTGCTCGACCTGGCGGCGGAGGCCGACCGCCGCGGCATCGACCTGATCACGACGTCGGACCATCTGGGCTTCACGCGGGAGGCGCACGAGGAGCGGGTCCGTGACAACGGTTTTCCGTTCCCGCTGGAGCAGCCGTGGCTGGAGCCGATGTCGCTGCTGTCCGCGATCGCGGCGGTGACCGAGCGCGTCGACCTCGGGGTGTACGTGCTCGTCGCACCGCTGCGTCCGGCGCTGTTGCTGGCCAAGCAGATCGCGACGCTGGACGTGCTGTCGCGGGGCCGCACCCGGATCGGGATGGGCGTCGGCTGGCAGCAGGCCGAGTACGAGGCGGCGGGGGTTCCGTTCGAGCGGCGCTTCGGCCGGTTGGAGGAGACGGTGGCCGCGTGCCGTGAACTGTGGGGGCCGCCGCCGGCGTCGTTCACAGGGACGGGCTACGCGTTCTCCGACTTCCACAGCCTGCCGCGGCCCGTGCAATCGCGGGTGCCGGTGGTCTTCGGGATGGCGCCGTCGAGGCGGAATTTCGAGCGCATCGCCCGCGTCGGCGACGGTTGGACGGCCGCCCCGGCGGACATGGGCCGACTCGCGGAGAGCATCACGCTGCTGCGCACCTGCTTCGAGGAGCAGGGCCGCGACCCGCAGTCCGCGGAGGTGCAGATCATGCTGCCGACGATCGGGAGCGGCCCCGGCGGCGCGGACTTCGACGCGATGGCGGCGTCGGCGAGGGACGCGGCGGCGCTCGGCGTCGACACCGTGCTGGTGCGCCCGTCGGCGCTCGGCATCGGCGCCGACGACGTGGACGCGTTCCTCACGTGGGCGGTCGGGCTCGGGGACGCCTAGCCCCGCGAACCGCTGAACGGGAGTTCACGGCACGCTGCGCGAGCGAAACCGTGCCGTGAACTCCCGTTCAGGGGTTCAGGGGTTCAGGACGGGGCGATGGCGTGGTCGGCGAAGCGGCGGACCGCGTCGAGGCGGGCCTGCGGGTCGGAGGGATCGGCGTCGTAGAGACGCCACGGGGAGACCCGGATCCGGGTGACGCCGATGTCGGCGAGGGCGCGGTAGCCGTCGATGTCCGAGACGTCGGTGGGGGAGGCGTCGATCTCGAACGGCTCGTTCTCGCGGCCGAACTCGGCGCGCAGTTCACCGAGACGCCGTATCGCGCCGGCCAGTTCCGCAACTCCGGTGTTGACGGAGATCCAGCCGTCCGCGAACCGGGCGGCGCGCCGCAGGCCGGCCTCGCTGTGTCCGCCGCCGTAGACGGGCACCGGCAGGTCCGGTGCGGGACTGATCATCAGCCGGTCGAAGTTGTAGTGCTTGCCGTGGAACTCGACCCATTGGGGACCACGCCCGGCGCACACGGCCCGCAGGATCTGGATGGCCTCGTCGGTACGCGCGCCGCGGGTGCGCATGTCGGTGCCGGTGAAGGTGAACTCCTCCGGGATCCACGACAGCCCGACGCCGATGCCGATCCGGTTGCCCGACATGACGGCCATCGTCGCGATCTGCTTCGCGGTGAGCAGCGGATCACGCAACGGCAGCTTGAGTACGTTGGTGTAGAAGCCGATTCGTTCGGTGACGGCCGCCATCGCGGTCATCGCGATGAACGGATCCGGCATCGGGGTCTCGGGCGACCACATGCGTTTGCCGTCCGGCGAATACGGGTAGTCCGCGGAGACGTGCTCGGGATAGAACACCGAGTCCGGCATGGCGATCGCGTCGTAGCCGCACTCGTCGGCCACACGCGCCAGTTGAATCAGTTCGGGGGTCGCGATCATCGCGCCCGGCAGTGCCCACTTCATCGCTCGAAGGTAGACGGCGAATCGGTCTGTGCGCCTGGGCGATCCCGGTAGCAGAGACCGGGATCACCGTGGATCACTCGAGGCGGCCGGGCACCGGGTAGCTGCGCAGCGACAGGCCGATCTGCCCGGAGATGGTGAGATCGTCGATGGACTCGCGCAGCTTGTGGCACGTGGGTGTCCACGAGCGTCCGGCCTCGGTCCGGGCCTCGGCGAACTCGGGGCACGCCTGGTCGGCGTCCTCGAGCCACTGGATGCTGGTGTGGGCCTCGCTGTACTTCTCGACGAGGACTCGGTTACCGCAACTGTTGCAGCTGACGCTCTCCATGAACGGACCTCCTGACTCCATGCGTGACGGTAGTCACTGCGGCGTCGTACGTCTGCAGATCTCCCACGGAGCGGGAGGTGCGCTCCCGCTCAGTGGTCAGTTGCTACTGGCCTGTAACCACCATCTACCTGGGCTGTTAGGCTTCGGCCATGCCCGAAACCGAGCCTGCGAACGGTCCTGTCGATGCCGGTTATCCGTCGCTTCCCGCGACGAGTTGGGCGGTTCTGGGCATGCTGACCCTCGGGGAGGGGCTCACCGGATACGACCTCAAGAAGTGGGCCGACTGGAGCATCGGCTACTTCTACTGGAGTCCGTCCATCAGTCAGGTGTACGGCGAGCTCAAGAAGCTCGAGGCGGCGGGGCTGGTGGAGTCCGAGATCGTGTCCGAACCCGGGGAGCGGGGCCGGCGCGTCTACAAGATCACCGAGTGCGGGACGCAGGCGGTGCGGAACTGGTCCCGGGACGCGCCGGTCGACCAACCCGTGCTCAAGCACGGTTTACTGCTCCGGCTGTGGATGGGACATCTCAACGACCCCGAGCACCTCAAGTCGCTCGTCGAGTCCCACATCGACAACATGGAGGCACTGCGTCAGCGCGCCGAGTTGCACGCCGACCACGCCACACGCGAGCCGGCGTGGGCGTTCTCGAAGCTGAGCCTGAAATGGGCGGAGCGCTACTACCGGGCCGAGATGGACCTCGCCCGACAGATGCTCGACGACATCGACGAGGCCGCAGAGACTTTCGCACACGTGCGTGAACGAGACGAACTGGGCAACCCGATTCCCGAGGTGGCCGGTTCCTGGCGTGATATCGAGGATTTCGTCGAGGGCCTGGAGAAGGGCGGGCATTCCTGACCGCCCCTGGTCCTGTCGGCGGGTGACGTCCGACGCCCGGGGGTCAGGCGTATTGGAGGCGGGTGCGGGGTGCCGCGGTGGGCATGCTCTGGAGGCGGTTGCGGTGCGCGATCGATGCCGTGCCGTGGCTGCGTCCGGTGAGGGACTGCAGGATCGCGTTGGCGGCCATACGGACCGGCGCGGAGTGGCGGTGATCGAACTTGAGGTGACTGGTGGGTCCGCAGATCGACAGGGCTGCGGTCACCCCGCCGACGGGGCCGATCGGGACGGCGATGATGCCGATCCCTCCGGAGACCTGGCTGACCTCGAAGGCGACACCCATCTCGCGGACCTTGTGTAGTTCGGGCGTGAATTCGACGAGGCTGTCGGTGCCGTTCGGCGTGTACGCGAGCAGGGCCTTGCCGATCGCCGAGTTGCGGGCGGGGTAGCGGCTGCCGATGCGGGTGGGCAACTCGGCGGCGAGGCGTCCGCCGACCTTGTCGAGGTAGAGAACGTCGGAGCCGTCGAGGACACCGAGATGCACGACGTAGCCGGTGACGCGGTGCAGTTCCTGCAGGATCGGCGCAGCGGCCGAGTGCAGACGATTCTGGTGGACCGCGATCGAGCCGAGCTCCATCAGCCGGGTGCCGAGTTCGTAGTCGCGGCCGTCGCGCCGCAGCCAGCGCATCTCGACGAGGCGCTCGAGCGTGCGATGCGCCGACGAGCGGGGAAGCCCGGTGCGTTTGACGACCTGGGCGAGGGTGAGGCGGCCGGGACCGTCGAAGGTGTCCAGGATGAGCGAAACCCGCTCGAGAATGGCGGTCGGGGTGGCGTCTGCAGGTGCAGGTGCGGTCATCGATGTCTCCCTCACTTCTGTCGAGCATCGTCGTGATGCCCATCTGACGTGGGTGTTTCGATTAGGAATAATCGCACAGGATTCGGGTTTTGTGAAGTGGATCACCAAGATCGGTAAACGCCGAAAGGGGGAACCCGGCTGTCCCTGGTGGGACGGGGTTCCCCCTGACGGGAGCGATGTGCGGTTGTGGAGCGGGTCTTACATCGCGGCGAGCGGCTCGCTGCCGGACCAGTCGTGGCCCCAGTAGCTGTCGGCGGTGATCTCCTCGGACGTGTAGAACGTCTCGTCCACGAGGTGTCCGTCGGTGCCGAACTCGATGTCCCAACCGCCGGGCGCGCGGACGTAGAAGGACACCATCTTGTCGTTGGTGTGACGACCCAGCGTCGAGGACACCGAGAAGCCGTCCTTCACGACCCGATCGAGTGCCTGACCGACGGCGTCGAGCGTGTCGACCTCGACCATGATGTGCACCAGGCCGGGCGCGCCGCCGTGCGGGGCCGGGCACAGCGCGAGGCTGTGATGACGCTGGTTGACGCCGAGGAAGCGCACCCGCATCGGGCCGAACTCCGGCGGGGTGGGGATCCGGAAGGCGCCGCGCGGCAGGAACCCGAGCACCTCGGTGTAGAAGTCGAACGTGCCGTTCGGATCCATCGTCGGCAGCACCACGTGGCCGAGACCTTGTGCACCGGTGACGAACTTGGCACCGAACGGGGTGACGACGGGGCTGTGGTCGAGGACCGGGCCGTGGAAGACCTCGAGCGTCGTGCCGGCCGGATCCTGGAAGGTCACGACCTCCTCGACGCGCCGGGCGTCCGCCTCCTCCAGCGACAGCGGCTTGACCGCGATGCCGGCCCGCTCGACGGCCTCGGTGACCCGCACGAGTGCGGCGTGGTCACGGACCTCCCAGCCGACGGTGACGACCTCGTCGGTGTCACCCGGGACGACGACGATGCGGGCGGCGCGCTCGTCGACTCGCAGGTAGAGGGCGTCGGGGTCCGGCCCGGAGCCCTTCGCGAAGCCGAGCACGTCGAATGCGAACGTGCGCCAGCGCTCGATGTCGTGGGTCTGGACCTTCACGTAGCCCAGTGCACGGATGTCGGTGCCGAAGCCTCCGACATTGGGGTTCGTCATGTTGTCTCCGTTGTTCTTTCGGGTTCGGTCAGATCATCGCCCGCAGCGGGCCCTGCGGATCGACGCCGAGCCCGCTCAGCGTCGCCGCGTGGTACACCGTGCCCGGCACGTGGATCGCGTGGTGCAGTCCGGCGTGTGCGTCACGCCAGAAGCGCTGCATCGGCTTGTCCATGCGCAGCGCGTTGCCGCCGCAGCGGGCATAGACCGCGTCGATGGCCTGCACGGCCTGCCATGCCGCGTTCACCTGCGTCTCGCGGCCCTGGGCGCGCTGCTCGAACGTTGGGGTCTTGCCGGCGTCGACCAGGTCCCACATGCGATCGACGTTGGCCAGCAGGGAATCCCGGGCCGCCTGCAGCTTCGCGGTGGCCTCGCCGACCGCGAACATCGTGTACGGGTCGTCCTTGATCGCGGTGCCCTGCGGGTTGATCCGCTCACGCTGGTACTCGTTGGCGTGGTGCAGCACGCCCTCGCAGATGCCGATCGTGGCCGACGTGATGCCCAGCGGGAACATGTTGGACCACGGCATCAGGTACAGCGTCTCGGTGCGCCCGTACTTGCGGACCGCGGTGCCGTCGATGACCTCGTCGCAGTCCATCACCCGGTAGTCGGGCACGAACGCGTCCTTGACGACGACGTCCTTCGATCCGGTGCCCCGCAGGCCCACGACGTCCCACGAGTCCTCGATGATCTCGTAGTCGCTGCGCGGGATGATCACGTGCAGCATCCGTGGCGGCATCTCCATGCTGCCGTCCGGGTTGCACGCCATCGCGCCGAGGAACGCCCAGTCGCAGTGGTCGGTTCCCGATGAGAACGACCACTTGCCGGAGAACTTGTAACCGCCGTCCACCGGCACGCACATGCCTCCCGGCATGTACGGCGACGCGAGCCACGTGTCCTGGTCCTGGCCCCAGACCTCCTGCTGCACCTTGGGATCGGCGAACGCCAGCTGCCACGGGTGGACGCCGACGATGCCGTGGACCCAGCCGGCGGACGGGTTGAGCGACGCCATGCGCATGACGGTCTCCGCGAACTCGCGCGGATGGACCTCGAGGCCACCATGCTCCTTGGGCTGGAGCATCCGGATCGACCCGGCCTCCTTCATCCGCTTGGCTGTGGCGTCGGCGACCTTGCCGATGCGCTCCGCCTCGACGCCCTCGACGAAGATGTCGTCGGCGGCCGCCTCGATGCGGGCCAGGACTTCGTAACTCATGTGTGTTTCCTTCGGGTCGGTGAGGTTCTACGAACCGGATATCAGGAGGCGGAGGGCGAACTCTTCGCGCTATCCGCGTTCTCTGTGCTCTCTGCGGCCTTCGCGACGTTCTCCGCGACCTCCTGCTGCCAGCTCGTGACCGCCCGGGTGGTGTCGATCTCGAACTCGAAGCGCTTGGTCATGTCGTCGGTGATGTCCTCGACATCGACGTAGAACTGCTGGTACCAGCGGCGCAGCTGGTAGACCGGGCCGTCCTCCTCGGACAGCAGCGGGTTGTCGATGGGCGCCTTGTTCTTCCAGATCTCGACGTCCTGCTCGAAGCCCTTCTGCACGCCATCGGCGAACTGCGCGGCCATGCCGGACGATGCGTCGTCGGACAGGCCCGGCAGCTTCTTGACGATCGCGCCGTACTGCAGCACGAACTCGTTGTTGCTCACCGGATAGTGGCAGTTGATCAGGACCGTCTCGATGGTCTGGCCGTTGGCATCGGACTCGAGCCAGTCGATCATGTAGGACGGGCCGAAGTACGTCGCCTCCGAACGCAGCTCGGCGTTCGGGTCGTCGTAGTTGGTACCGGAGATGACGTCCTCGCGGCCGGTCGAGTTCATGTACTGCGTGGCGGTGTGGCCCTCGAAGACGTTCTTGAAGTAGCGCGGGAACGAGTAGTGGATGTAGAAGAAGTGCGCCATGTCGACGACGTTGTCGATGATCTCGCGGCAGTGCGAACCCTTGATGCGCAGGGTCTTCCAGCTCCAGTCCGTCCACTCGTCGGTGCCGTAGCCCGCGATCTCGGGGATGGTGACGTCGGCCGGCGGCGGGTTGCCCTGCGGATCGTTCCAGACGTACAGCTGCCCGTTGCGCTCGAGCGTGGTCCACGCGCGGGTCTTGGCGACCGGGGGCACACGGCGGGCGTAGGGGATGTCGGTGCACTTGCCGTTGCCGCCCCAACGCCAGTCGTGGAACGGACAGGCGATCGAGTCGCCCTTGATCTCGCCCTGGCTCAGGTCACCGCCCATGTGGCGGCAGTAGGCGTCGAGGACCTTCAGGTCCCCCTTGCTGTCGGCGAACACGACGAGCTTGGTGCCGAACGCTTCGATCGAGTGGGGCTTACCGTCCTTGAAGTCCCGGACGAGGCCGATGCAGTGCCAGCCGCGTGCGAAGCGGGTGGGGGGTGCGGCGGCCTCGATCTCGCGGATCTCGTCGCTGTCGACGGTCGAGTCGTTGGTGGGAGCGGTGTCGAGTGACATGTTTCCTCCGTGCCATCAGGGGGCTGTCCTGTGATGTGCCTCATAGAACTAGGCGGTATGTCGGGCAGGAAGGGGTTCTCCCACCATGCGGGAAAACGTCTGCCGGGCCCTCGGGCCGATTGGCTAGCGTCGCGTCACGGTGAAAGGAATGATCATGACGCGGATGACCGGCAAGACAGTGCTCATCACGGGCGCGGGCAAGGGGATGGGCCGCGTCCACGCGGTCCGTCTGGCCGAGGAGGGAGCCGACATCGTCGCGCTGGACCTGCCCGGACGAGAATCGGAGGCGGACCTCGCGGAGACCGCACGACTGGTCGAGCAGCAGGGGCGACGCGTCGTCACCGGCACCGCCGACATCCGTGACTTCGACGCGGTCGCCGCCGCGGTGCAGGCGGGTGTGCGCGAACTCGGCCCGCTCGACACCGTCGTCGCCAACGCCGGCATCAGCGACAACCCCGGCCCGTCGTGGGAGATCGACGACGCTATCTGGAACCGGTCGATCGACGTCAACGTCACCGGAACCTGGCACACCGTCAAGGCGGGTGTCGCCGAGATGAATCCGGCGGGTGGGTCCGTCGTCATCGTCAGTTCCACGGCCGCGATCAAGGCCGTGCCCGGGGCGTCGCACTACTCGGCGGCCAAGCACGCGATCACCGGACTGGCCAAGACCCTCGCGAACGAGTTGGGCGGGCGGGCGATCCGGGTCAACACCGTGCACCCGGGCGCCGTCGCGACACCCATGACGCTCAACCCGACGACGTTCGCCAGGTTGCGGCCGGACCTCGAGAACCCCACCGAGGCCGACGCCGCCGAGGTGCTCGCGCAGCGGATGCTGCTGCCCGTGCCGTGGGTGGAGTCGATCGACGTCAGCAATGCGGTGCTGTTCCTGGCATCGGACGAATCCCGGTACGTCACAGGCCTGCAGATGGTCATCGACGCCGGTCAGACCCAGAAGGTGGCGTGATGAGCGGACGTCTCGAAGGCAAGGTAGCGCTGATCACCGGCGCCGCGCGGGGCATGGGCCGCGCCCAGGCGGTGCGGTTCGCTCAGGAGGGTGCCGACGTCATCGCCGTCGACGTGTGCGCGCCCGTCGAACATTCGACCACTCCCGGCGCATCGCCCGAGGACCTCGCGGAGACCGTGCGGCTCGTCGAGTCGCTCGGCCGCAAGATCTGCGCGTTCGAGGCCGATGTCCGCGACCAGCAGGCGCTCTCGGGGGCCGTCGCCACCGGGGTCGAGGCCCTCGGTCGCCTCGACATCATCTGCGCCACCGCGGGCATCAGTTCGGCGGGACCTGCCGTCGAGATGAGTGAAGAGCGCTGGCAGACCATGCTCGACGTCAACCTCACCGGTGTCTGGCGTACGTGCAAGGCGGGGATCCCGCACGTCGTCGACGGCGGTCGCGGCGGCTCGATCGTGCTGATCAGTTCCATCGCGGGCCTGCGCGGCCTGGTGAGCGTCGGGCACTACACCGCCGCCAAGCACGGCGTCGTCGGGCTCATGAAGTCGCTCGCGAACGAGCTTGCACCGCACAGTGTGCGGGTCAACACGATCCATCCCGCGAACACCCGGACCACGATGATCCAGAATCCGTCGACGATGCGGACGTTCTGCCCCGGCGTCGCGGAGCCCACTCAGGAGCAGTTCGAGGCGGGAACGCAGTCGATGCACCTGCTGCCGGTCGCGATGATCGAGCCCGAGGACATTGCCAACGCCAGCCTGTTCCTGGCGTCGGACGAGTCCCGCTACATCACCGGCGTCACACTGCCGGTCGATGCCGGCCACTGCGTGAAGTAGGGAAGAGTGGGACGAGAGCCGTTCCGGCCGAACGGCACCCGTAGGCGTCGGCCGGAACGGCTGGGGCCGTCATCTCGACAGCAGCGCCAGTGCCTGCCTGGTGACGCCCTCCGGCGTGATTCCGTAGTGGGCCAGCAGGTCCGCCGGAACGCCGACCTCGAGGTCCTCGTCCGGCAGCGCCACAACCCCGAGTCGGGTGGCGACACCGTGGCGTCCGAGCACCTCGGCCACCGCGGAACCCAGCCCGCCGATCACGTTGTGCTCCTCGACGGTCAGGATTGCGCCGGTCGTGCGCGCGGCGTCCAGGATCGCCTCCTCGTCGAGTGGCTTGAGGTAGGCGGCGTCGAGTACGGCGGCATCGATTCCGTGCTCCTTCAGCGACTCGGCCGCACCCACCGCGCAGCCCACGCCCAGGCCGGTGCCGATGATGGTCAGATCGCGTCCGTCCCGGATCCGGGCGAACTTCCCTCGCTCCAGAACCGGGGTGTCCGCGTACGCCGGACGGGTGGCCTCGCTGATCCTGAGCAGTACCGGACCCGCCTCGGCGTGGCTCTTCTCGAGCAGGGCGCGGGTGGCCGCGTTGTCCGCCGGTGTCATCACGGTCAGGTTGGTGATCGCGCGTGCGATCGCCAGATCCTCCACGGCGTGATGGCTGGCACCGAAGTAGCCCATCGCCAGGCCGGACAGCCTGGTCACCAGCGTCACCGGCATCATCGTCGCGGCCAGGTCGGTGCGAATCTGCTCGGCGCACTTGATCATTCCGAAGGGTGCGAATGCGAGCACGTAGGGCCGGAATCCCGACGCCGCCATTCCGGCGGCGACCGAGATCGTGTTGGTCTCGGCGATACCCATCTCGATGTACCGGTCCGGGTGCTTCTCGCGGAGCGCCGTGACGGCCGAACCGAGGTCCGCGGAGATGACGACCACATCCGGATGGCGGTCGGCCAGGTCGGCGAGTGCCTGTCCGATCATGTTCAATGACGACGCCTGCCCTTCGTCGGAGAACACGTCCTCCATGGCGGCGGATCGATCGGTGGTCGTGGCGGTCATGCCGATGCCTCCTGCATGCGGGTGGTGATCTCGGATATCGCGGCGTCGCGCTGTTCGGGCGTCAGGCAGCCGACGTGCCACGTGCGAGGAGCCTCCTCCATCAGCGCGAGACCCTTCCCCTTCCGGGTCCTGGCGACGATGCACACCGGGCGATCACCGCTCGGGGACGGCAGGCCGGCGAACGTCTCGACCAGAGCGGTGACGTCGTGCCCGTCGAGTTCGACGACGTGCCATCCGAACGCCTCGAAGCGGGCGGCGAGGGGTTCGATGCCCATCAGTTCGGAGGTGGGGCCGCTGCCGATGTACCCGTTGGCATCGACGATGGCGACGAGGTTGCCGAGCCGATAGTGGGACGCGGCCATCGCCGCCTCCCACACCTGACCCTCGTGGATCTCGCCGTCGCCGGTGAGGACGAAGGTGCGATGATCCGAGCCGCGGAGCCGGGCGGCCATCGCCATTCCGAGCCCCACCGAGAGGTTGTGGCCCAACGACCCCGAACTGAAGTCGACGCCGGGAGCCTTGCGCATGTCGGGGTGGTCGCCGAGCCGGCTCCCGATGTAGCCGAAGCTGTCCAGCTCCTCGTGCGCGAAGTAGCCGAGGTCGGCCAGGATGGGCCACAGTCCGACCGCGGCGTGGCCCTTGCCGAGCAGGAAGCGGTCGCGGTCATCCCACTCCGGCACGGCCGGATCCAGGCGCATGGCCTGGTAGTAGAGGACCGAGAGGATCTCCGCGCACGAGAACGTGCTCGAGTAGTGCCCCAGGCCCGCGCCGTCGATCATGCGGATCACTTCGATTCGCAGCCAGTCCGCACGGTGCGTCAGCTCGGCGACCGACGCCGGTCGGTTCCGCTCCAGTCGGGTGCTCGTCGGTTCGGTAGCCATTGTCGTCGTCATGGGGTCCTTCCTGGGATGCCTGGTCGGCGGGCCATGCCGCGTCGGGTCTCGGTCGTGGCTCATCGGCGGACCGGGTGAGAATCGTGAAATACGTTCCGTGAATACACTATACGGCGCATCAAGCATTTGCTACGTTCTGTCGGAACGGAATGTGGGCGTCGGGAAACGAGGGTAGGACAATGGAATTCGATCATCTACGGGGACGCACTGTCGTCGTGACCGGCGCCGGCAGCGGGATCGGGGCGAGTGCCGCCCGGTACGCGGCATCGCTCGGTATGAACGTCGTGCTCGCCGACATCTCGGCCGAGCGTCTGGACGCGGTCGCGGCCGATCTGCGGGCGGACGGCGCCGCCGTGCTCGCGGTCCCCACCGACGTCACCGATGCGGCCGCGGTGGAAGCGCTCGCCGACGCCGCCTACGGTGAGTTCGGTTCGGTGACATTGCTACTCAACAACGCCGGACTCGAGTCGCTGGGCTTCACATGGGAGGTCCCGGCCGACGAATGGCGACGGGTGATCGACGTGAACCTGAACGGGGTGTTTCACGGTATCCGGTCGTTCGTGCCGCGGATGGGCGCCGATCCCCGGCCGTCGCACATCGTCAACACGTGCTCGGTGGCGGGCGTTGCGATCACACCGCGGATGACGGCCTACGCGGCCTCCAAGCACGGGGTGCAGGCGCTCACGGAATCCTTGTATCTGGAATGTGCACAGGTGTTCCCGCAGATCGCGGTGTCGGTCTTCAGCCCCGCTCAGGTGGCGACCCGGATCTTCGAGGACGTACCTGCCCACGACGCGACCGTCGCTGATGCCGGATACTGGCGCGAGCAGATCAGTGAGGGTATGATCCCGGACGACGCTGCGAAGCTACTGTTCGACGGCATCTCCCGCGACGACTTCTGGATCCTCACCCACCCGGAGGCGTTCGAGCGTCTCGCGTCCAAGCGGGCGCGGGTGCTCAGCGGCAAACTGCGCCCCGATGCGTTGTTCGACGGCCGGAACTGACCCCTCGACGGGCCTCGATCCTGCGGGATCGAGGCCCGCATCTCTACCTGATGTCTTGGCCCGCAACACGGATCACATGACTCGCGTTCAGTTCGGAGATGTCGGCCACGCCCATCAACGCGAGCGTCCGTACGATCTCCGCTCGGAGGATCTCGAGCACGTGCACCACGCCGTCCTCGCCGCCGGCGGCCAGTCCGTACAGATACGGCCTGCCGATCCCGACGGCACGTGCTCCGAGCGCGAGCGCCTTGACTACATCGGATCCGCGACGAATGCCGCCGTCGAGATACACCGGCACCCGGTCTCCGACCCTGTCGACCACCGCGGGTAGGGCGTCCAGGCTCGAGAGTGCGCCATCGAGCTGTCGCCCACCATGATTGGAGACCATGATGCTGTCGGCGCCGAGGGCCACCGCCTTGCCGGCATCCTCGGCATCGAGGATGCCTTTGACGCAGATGGGGCCGTCCCACCACTCCCGGATCTGCGCGAAGTCGTCCCAGCACAGGTCGGGTCGCATCAGCGTCTGCTGCGCCTTGGCCGACCGAATCGCGGCCGCCGGTCCACGTTCGTCGTCCAGCATGCGGGAGGACACCCGCTGGTGCCTGAGGAATCCGTAGGACCACCCCGGGCGCAGCGCCGCGTCGAGAGTTCGTCGCGGCGTCAGGGTGGGTGGGATGCCCATGCCGTACTTGCGCTCACGTTCGCGGTTGCCGGCCACCGGAACGTCCACGGTGACGAACAGCCCCCGATATCCCGCGCGACCGGCACGATCGATGAACTTCTTCGCTAGTGGCTCTCCCGTCGCCTGGCTGGTCCAGGGATAGAGCTGGAAGAAGTGATCCTGGTCGGTCGCCGCCGAGATCTCCTCCACGGTGTAGCTGGAGGCGGTCGAGATCACCGCGCGCGTCCCGGCACGCTCGGCGGCGCGGGCGGCACTGCGCTCACCGGTCCAGTGCGTCAGACCGGTCATGCCTGTCGGACAGAGGAATACGGGAAGTGACAGCTCGACACCGTCGACCTCGGTCGACAGTCCCGTCCCGTCGGCGCCGGTCAGCACACGGCTCCGGAGCCGCCAGGCGTCGAAGGAGTTCTGGTTGGCCCGGAGGGTTGTCTCGTCCTCGGCACCACCGTCCACGAACGACCACACCATCTTGGGGAGCGCGCGGCGGGCCTGCCGCCGGTAGTCCTCGACGGTGATCGGTTCGCGTTTCGCGAGCCACTGGAAATTGATGGCGGTCAACGGTTCGAACCCCTCTGCGAGATGGTGGATGCACGTGCGGACGCGACGGGCCCCGGGCCGCGGCCGGCCCGAGGGTCAGCGGAAGTTGTCGGGCACCGGCGACATGTACGTGTCGCCGCCGTGCGTCGAGATGCGCAACTCTCGTGATGTGATGAACTCCAGGAGTACCGGGCGGCCCGCCTCGGTCTGTGCGATTCCACGCTTGAGGGCATCGGCGATCTCGCTCGGATCGTCGATGCGCTCGGCGTACGCACCCAGTGATCGGGCCATGGCTGTGTAGTCGCCCGAGATGTTCATCGTGCCGAACTTCTTCTGCGACAAACCCATGGCGTTGGTCTCCATGGCCATGTACGAGTTGTTGAACAGAATCGACAGGACGGGGATGTTCTCTCGCACGCAGGTTTCCAGCTCGAGACCGGTGAAGCCGATCGCGGCGTCGCCCCAGACGTTGATGCACAACTTGTCGGGGTGAACGAGCTTCGCGCCCATCGCGAGGCCCAGTCCGTATCCGAGCTGCGTCGTCTTTCCCCATCCGAGGTAGCTCAGCGGTTCGACGGACTTCCAGAAGGGGGACAACTGATCTCGCGGCGAACCGGCATCGTGCGTGATGACGGTGTCCGCGGGATCGGTCGCCTGGATGAGTTCCCAGATCACCCGATATGCGGAGACCGGACTCTCGTCGGAGGTGAGCAGCGGCATCCATTCCGCCATCCATGCATCGTGCACCTGACGAATCTCACGCGCGACGACGTCGCTGTCTCGAACGGCGCCGCCGGTCATCTCGCTCACCGCCTCCGACAACGCGTCGAGGGTGAGAGCGGCGTCGCCGACCAGCCCGACTTCCACCACGACGGCATTGTCGAGGTGGGCAGGGTCCAGCGTCGCATGGATCACGCGCTTGCCCTTCGGGATCGTGACTCCGAAGTCGGTGGGGGTGAAGCTGCATCCGATACCGAGAATGACATCGGCGTTCCCGAGGAAGTGATGGACCGTGCGCGGCATCGCTCGTCCACCCGTGCCGAGGGCCAGTGGGTGGTTCTCCGGGAAGGCGCTCTTGCCTTCCTGGCTCGTGGTGACCGGGATCGCCAGCATCTCCGCCAACTGCTGGAGTTGCGGCCAGGCCTGCGCGTAGTGCACACCCTGGCCGGCGTAGATGACCGGGCGCTCGGCGCCGACGAGCAGTTCCGCGGCGCGCCGCACGGCGTCCGGATCGGGGCCGGACCGGGTCCGGACGACCGGCTGGTACTCGAAGGGCTCGTCGACGTCCTCGAACCACATGTCGCGGGGGATTTCCACCACGACCGGCCCTCCTCGTCCGTTCTTCAATCGGCTGAAGGCTCTGCGGAAGACGGGAACGACCTGGTTCGGGTCGTTGATCGGTTCGACGGACTTCGAGATCGACCGCAGGCTGATCGTGGAGTTGAAGTTCGGGTCGAGGTGGGCCTCGTCTCGGCGATAGCCCATCGGGAGCACCAGGATGGGCACGGACTCGCCGTACGCCTGGGCGACGGCCCCCATGCCGTTCTCGATGCCCGGTCCGTGCTGGGTCGCGTACACGCCGATCTTCCGACCGCTGGTCACTCGCGAGATCGCATCCGCGATGTGTCCGCCCGTTCGTTCGGCCCGGGTGATCACCGGACGGATGTCGGCGTCCGCCGCGTATTCGAAGACATAGTTCAGGGGGTATCCGCAGACGACGTCGATTTCCTCGGCCTCGAGAATGCGGGCGACTGCTTCGCCGAACTTCATGGGATTCTGCTCCCTATCGTTCAGGCGCACTTCGAATCGAAGGCGCTCGGCCGGTGGTGATCGATCGGCCGCGGAGTCGCAGCGACGCCGATCGAAAGGATGTGGCTAGCCGTTTGGCTAATATTAGGGCGCGGCGCTTGGATGTCAACACCTTTCGCGATGGTGTCACCCCAGGGCGTGCGTACACTGACGCCGACCGGGCAGACGGAATCGGAGGCGGGATTGTGAACGCGCGTGAACGAGACGTGGCGAAGATCGTGGCGGCCGCGTCCGACCTGTTCGCCGAACACGGTCCGGCGCGCGTTTCCCTGCGGGACATCGCGCGCGCGGCCGGAGTCAACTACGGACTGATCCACCAGTACATCGGCTCGAAGGACGACCTGCTCAAGCTCGTCTTCCGTAGCTCTTCCAGCCGATGGTCGACCTCGTTCGCCGAGGCGGAGGGTGTCGAAGCTGCCGTGGACTATCTGATGCGCCCGAAATCGACCGTCTACGTGCGCATGTTGGCGCATACCCTGCTGGAGGGGCGCGATCCCGGAAAGCTCCTCGAGGCATCGTCGGCGCTGCAGGAACTGAGTCGGCGACTGCGTGAGGAGGCCGGCGCGGACGACGACCTGGACGCACGCATCCAGGCCGCCGCGATGACCTGTACCGCGATGGGGTGGGGGCTGTTCGGTCCGTTCATCCGGGTGATCGCGGGCCTGGAGGACGAGCCGGAACCCGAACTGACCGAGCGGGTGTACAGCTACGTGCGGAATGCTGTTCTCGGGCAGCAGCACCCGGATCAATAGCTATTCGCTCATGACCAGCGACACCTTGACTTGGCCCGGAACGGGGCGCACCGCCGCGGTGAACGCATCCTGCACCTGATCGATCGGGAAGGTGTTCGTGACGTAGGTGTGCGCAAGATCCGGATGTTCACCGAGGTATCGGATCGCCGCGGCGAGGGCGGTGGATCGATCACGGGTCACCCCGGAGACGAAGGTGAGGTTCTTGCGGAGGAACTCCATCAGCGGGAAGGGATACACGGGGTCGTCGGGCAGTCCGAAGTAGTAGATCCGGCCTTCCGGCGCAGCCGCGGTCACGAGATCGGTCAGAGTCGAAACCTGATGCCCCACGGCCTCGATCAGGATGTCGGGACGTTCGTCCGGCAGGATACGAGCGGCCCACATGTCGCTGCTCCCACGGACGAACTCGTCGACCCCGAAACTTGCGCAGACATCCGCCTTGTCAGCCCGGTCCACCCCGATGACACGGGCGGCACCCCGGGACGCGAGAACGTGCGTGAACAACACGCCGATCGGCCCGAGTCCGATCACCGCACAGACCTTGCCGTCGACCCGGCCGATCTGGTCCACCGCGTACAGGACGCAGGCGAAGGGCTGGAGGAGGACCGCTACCTCTGCCGGGAGATCGGCGGCGTACGGAGCGAGTTCGTCGCCCTCGCAGACCGTCAGCTCGGCGAGCGCGTCGCAGCCACTGGCCCAGCCCACCACCCGATCACCGGGCTGCAACCGGTGATGACGAGACGACACGACGACTCCGGCAATCTCGTGCAGGGGAAACCCCGGCTTCGACTGGGTGGTCGAGCCCTTCCACAGCCAGGACTGCCGGCCGAGGAACAGCGGAAGATCGCTGCCGCAGATGCCTCCCGCCAGAGTCCGGAGCAGGACCTGGCCGTCTTCGAGATCATCGGAAGTCAACGACGGCATCTCCACCCGCTGGAACTCGGACGGGCCCGTCAGTTCGTACGCCCACATCGGTTCGGTCTTCCTTCGGTCGGTCGGCAACGGAATCCTGGTCGGTTCCTGGTCGGTCTTCACCTGAAGGACAAGGTGACCTGGTCGAGTGTCTCGCTGAAGGTGAACGGGACGCGGTAGTCCTCGGAGACCGGAGAGCCGGTGTCCGTCCCGGCGTTGAGGCCCTCGAGGTAGGTCATCCGCCACGGTGCGGTGTTGTCGATCGTGCCGCGACCGACCGGGGCGCCATCGCACAGGAGGGTCACATCGGCGGTGCTACCGCGTTCCTCGGTGCGCAGCTCCACGCGTACCTCGACGACGTGCTTGCCCGGTGGCAGGGTCGATTCCGCAGTGACGCAGTAGCGTTCCCGGCCGAGGAGGTTGTAGTGATACGTCAGCCTGCCGTCGAGGAAGTAGAGGGCGTGCCCGCCGAATCGTCCGCCCTGTGACAGCAGCATCCCGTGCGCTCTGTCGGTGTCCGACACGATGTCCGCGGTGACGGTGAACGACCGGTTGGTGATGTCCGGCGCGGCACCCGGCGGCACCCGGGTGGTGCCGGCGTAGTAGGTGAACGAGGGGCGGCCCAGTGTCGGGTTCGGCTTGGGCGGGCCCGGCCGATCGACCTTGCCAGGTATCACCGGAAGCACCTGATTCTTCTCGGCCTCGATCCAGAACCGGTCTATCAGCACCGGGAGCAGTTCCGGGCGCTCGGCGGCCAGATCCCTTGCCTGACTGTAGTCTTCCGCGACGTGGTACAGCTCCCACTGTCGTTCGTCGATGGCCACCGAGCTGGTCGAGAACTCCCACGGCATCTCGGTCGGGGTGGTCGCCGCCACCCATCCGTCGTGGTAGATCGCGATGTTCCCCATCAGCTCGAAATACTGGGTGACGTGGGTCGACGGTGCGTCCGGGCTGTCGAACGTGTACGTCATGGGCACACCGCTCATCGGCAGCTGCGGGACACCGCCGACGACGGCCGGTGCCGCGATCCCGACGATGTCGAGGATGGTGGGGACGATGTCGACGACGTGATGGAACTGGGAGCGGACACCGCCGGTGTCGGTGATCCGTGCCGGGTAGCTCATCACCATTCCGTTGCGTGTCCCGCCGAAATGCGATGCCACCATCTTGAACCACTTGAACGGTGAGTCCGTGGCGTGCGCCCATCCCGCCGGAAAGTGGTTGTAGTGCATCGGCCCGCCGAGTTCGTCGAGATGTTCGAGCAGGCGCTCGATGCCGTCCTCCATCCGGTTGACGTAGGTCATCTCGTTGAGCAACCCGTTCCGGCCACCCTCCGGGCTCGCGCCGTTGTCGCCCTGGATGTAGATCACCAGGGTGTTGTCCAGTTCGCCGATCCGGTCGAGCTCATCGAGGACGCGGCCGATCTGCGCATCGGCGTACGCGAGCGTCGCCGCGTACACCTCCATCATGCGGGCGGCGACGACCTTGTGCTCCGGGGACAGTTCGTCCCACGCGTCGATCTGATCGGGGCGTGGCGTCAGCTCCGTGCCGGGCGGAACCACGCCGATCTGAATCTGGCGCTCCAGGGTGGCGGTCCGTAGCGCATCCCATCCACCGTCGAACCTGCCGGCGAAACGGGCGATCCAGTCGGCAGGTGCGTGGTGCGGTGCATGACACGCGCCGGTGGCGTACTGGACGAACAGCGGTTTGTCCGGCGACGCCGACTTCTGACTACGCACCCATTGGATCACGTTGTCGGCCAGGTCTTTCTCCAGGTGGTAGGTCGGATCGTCGACCGGAGGTTCCACCGGTGTGGTGCCGTCGTAGAGGGCCGGTGCCCAGTTGTTGGTGCTTCCGCCGAGGAATCCGTAGAAGTGCTCGAAGCCCATTCGGGTGGGCCAATGGTCGAACGGCCCCGACGGGCCCGTCTCGAAGTCCGGGACGTTGTGGTACTTGCCGAAGTGGGCCGTCGCGTATCCGCCGGTTCGCAGGATCTCGGCGACGGTCGCGGCACTGTCGGGGATGGCGCTGGTGTATCCGTCGTACGCGAGCGCCATCTCGGTCACTCGACCGGACGCCACGAGGTGATGGTTGCGTCCCGTCATCAGGGCGGCGCGGGTCGGGGAACACATTGCCGTGGTGTGGAACTGGGAGTATCGCAGCCCGCGTTCCGCCAGCAGGTCGAACGTCGGTGTGGGTATCGGTCCACCGAAGGTGCTGCTGGCGCCGTAGCCCACGTCGTCGGTCATGATGACCAGCACGTTCGGGGCGCCTTCCGGGGCCGCCGGGCCGACGGGCCATTCCGGCTTGTCGCTGTCGGCGGGAACGCGGCCGTAGCGGTGTCCGGTCTGCTGTGTCGGGGCGCCGTCGTCCATACGTTCCTCCAGGATCGCTGAGAGTATCAAACGTTTGCTGCGTAGATGCGATCCAGGTCACACCGTCGCTGCGTGAACTGCAACGGAACTTCCCGCTGAGTGGAACGGTCGGGTGCGGTGGCATGCCGTGCCGGCGGGGGTTCTGCCGCTGGGGGATGGTTCGATTCCGTTTCGCCTCTTGCGATTTCCCGACTCCGCGGAGGATGCTGTGATCGCCGGATCGGCCGATGTTCACCGTGGCGAGTCCACTAGCCGAACGGCTGGACATTGCATCGATGCTTGCTAGAGTCGTCGACGATCGATCCTCCGGTCGCCGGTCACGAAATACTTTGAGTTCGTGCCTGTTTCAGGCGCCGGAGTGAAGCGTCTGTCACCTACATCCGAGTATGCGGATGCCCGCGTCCGTGTATTCGGTGTTGCTGCAGTGTCCCGTCTTATTCGTACCGATCGTCGAAACAAGGGGAGCTGATGAAAAGACTTCGCGGATCTGCAACCGCATCCGTTGCCGTTATCGTGACCGCAGCTGCACTGATGAGTGGTTGCGGCGGTGGCGCAGCCACACAGACCCTGTCGGGAGAGGTCGACCCGTCGGCGATTCTGAGGGTGTCGTCGGCCGCTCCGACGCGCAATCTGGATCCGCATCTGCAGGCCACGTTCGGAGGAGTGGGCTACCTCGTTCCGATCTTCGACCGCCTCACCGTCGTCGACAGCGACGACAATCTGCAGCCGGGACTGGCGGAGTCGTGGGAGTTCGCTCCGGACGGCGCCTATCTGGAGTTGAAGCTGCGTCAGGGGGTGACGTTCCACGACGGCACCCCGTTCGATGCGTCGGCGGTGGCCGCGAGCATCGAGCGCGGTAAGACCATGGAGGGCAGCACGGTGGTCACCGTGCTGAAGAGCATCTCGGGTGTCGAGGTCGTCGACGATCACACGGTGCGCCTCCGTCTGGAACCTGGAGTGGGTGCGGAGCTACCCGGTGTGTTGAGCTCGAACGCCGGAATGATGATCAGCCCCAAGGCGATCGCAGCCGGCACCGACATCCGGAGCGACCCCGGCCTGAGCGGTACCGGCGCCTATGTCGTGAAGAGATACGTGCCCGAGGAGTCGTTGAGCCTGGTCCGAGCCGAGGGAACGAACTGGGATCCGGAGGCCGGCAAGCTCGCGGGCATGGAGCTCACGTGGATAGCCGACGCGAGCACCAGGCTCAACGGACTCCGAACGGGTGCGACGGACCTCAGTTGGGTCAGTTCGGCGAGCGAGGTCGTCGCAGCGAAGTCCCTCGCGGACACCGGCGCACTCGAACTGAACGAAGTTCCCTTCCGCACCCTGCTCGGCGTCTCGATGCGATCGCAGGGCGATCTCGCGAAGCCCGAGGTCCGGCAGGCGGTGGCGTCGGCGATCGATCCCGCGGCGATCGGCGCGCTGTTCTCCGATCTGTGCACCCCGAACCGTCAGTTCTATCCGGCCGGGAGTTGGCCGGCCGATCCGACCTACCGGTACCCGTACGAGTTCGACCTCGAGAAGGCCCGGAGCCTTGTGCAGGCGGCCGGTGGGGCGAAGGTAACGCTGACGTTCGCTGCCGGTACCAACACGGAGAAGCCCGCGAACGTAATCCAGGAGGCGCTGTCACAGGCCGGGATCGACGCGGAGCTGAATCCCGTGCCGAACACGCAGTCCGGTCCGCGCTACGCCGCGGGAGACTTCGAATCCTTCGTCTCCAATGATTTCAGCGCGAAGATCGATCCGGCGGAGACGGTGAACACCTATCTCCTCGGTCAGTGGGGCCTGTCCAACGGCAGCCCTGAGATCGCGGAACTCGCTGCGAAGGCCGCGAACCCGACTCTGACGCAGGACGAGCGGGCCTCGCTCTATCACGAGATCTGGGACGAGACGTTGCAGGAGACGATGTACGTGCCGATCTGCAACCTCACCAACGCCACGATCTCGAACGGCAGAGTCGTCGGAGCGGACGACATGCCCTGGCGCAGTGTCGGCGTCTTCGATCTGCGTCATGTCGGTATGACCGACTAGAGGTGGGATCCCCGGGCCACGGCTGTGGCCCGGGGATCGGGGAGTTACGGCCGCAGGGGCTCGAGCGACAGCATGTCGATGTCGATCAACGTCGGCCCGGGTGTGCTCAGCGCCTCCGCGAATGCTGCGTCGAACGCGGCAGTATCGGCAACCCGAACCGATCGGACGCCGAAAGACGAAGCAAGCTGGGCGAAATCGGGAGTGGCGAGGTCGACGTCGTGCAGTTCGCCGTCTCCGATCCGGGCCTCGATGTTGCGAAGCATCTGATAGCCGCTGTCATTGAAGAGGCAGATCACCACGGGCGCCTGTACCTGGACGGCGGTGGCCAGCTCACCGACGCTGAGCATGAAGCCGCCGTCACCCTGCAACAGGACCACGTGCGATCCGGACGCCACTGCGGCTCCGATCGCCAACGGTAGGCCGGGACCGATTCCCGCGGCCGTGGACCGGATCGACGTGCGCGGTTCCCAGATGTGGAGCAGGCCTTCGCCCCAGACGTAGGCCGGTACGGTCGCGTCGCGGACCACCACGCCGTCACGCGATCGCCGGCGGTTGATCGACTCGCAGATCGCGAGATGGTCGCGGCCGGCTTTCGCGCTCAACGTGTTCCGCATCTCGGTTGCCGCTGCACGACCTCGGCCGATGTGGGTCGACCGGGCGGCGAGGTGTTCGGTGGGAACCTCCGGGAGTTCTTCCGCCAGCATCTCCAGCCCGATCCGAGCGTCACCGATCACCGATACCTCTGCCGGATAGCTGCGCCCGACAACCGACGGGTCGATGTCGAGGTGGACCATCCGACTGGGGAACGGGACCGTCCACTCGCCCGTCGGATACTGCTGGAATCTGGTGCCGACCGCGAGGAGGACGTCGCAGTCGGCGACGAAGTCCCGCATCTCGGCGGTGGTGGCGACCGCGCCGAGGGACAGTTCGTCGTCCTCCGAGATGGATCCTCGGCCTTCGCGACTGGTCAGCACCGGCGCGTGCCACTTCCGGGCCAGATGTTGCAGCGCTTCCGCAGCATCCGAGCGGATCACGCCTCCACCGGCCCAGATCAGTGGCCGACGAGCCGTGGCGAGCGCGGCGCCGGCCCGGACGATCGCGTCGGTGGACGGTCGCGTCCGGCGCATCGGCCTGCCCGCTTCCGCGTCGAGGGCTCCGACGTCGATCTCGATGTTCTCCTGCTCCTGCAGATCTGTGGGTATCTCGACGGCAACCGGTCGTGGGCGCCCATGTACCGCCGCCCGCCCGAGTCGGACGATCGTCTCGGCGATCGCGTCCGCGTGCTCGACCGTCCGGACCTCGCTGCAGACGGTTCGGAGCATCGCGGCCTGATTGTCGGCTTCATGGACGTAGCCGAATCCTCGACCGAGATATCGTGATTCGACCTGGCTGGTGATCAGCATGACCGGTGACGACGCATGGTGGGCCTCGTACAACCCGCCCATGGCGTTCGCCGTGCCGGGGCCCGTGCTCACGATTGCGACGGCCAGTCGACCGGTCGTCCGCGCGTATCCGTCCGCCGCGTGTGCCACACCTTGTTCGTGTCGACAGCCGACGACACGGATGCGACCACGTCGGTGAAGCGCCTTCAGGATGGCGAGATTGTGCGCACTCGGAATCGTGAAGACGCATTCCACACCGAGTGCTTCGAGTGCGAGTGCAACTGCCAGCCCGCCGTTGCCGGCGACTGAACCGGGGGATGTCCTGTCCGTCATGTTCACTGGGTCCTTCCAGGCGTCGATTTCGATCCGGCCTCGGCTCGGGAGACTGCTTTCAGGAAGACGGGATCGCCAGCCTGGCGTGCACCGCACCGTCGACCGGAACGAGTGCGCCGTTGACGTACGCCGCGTGATCGCTGGCGAGGAACGCCGCGACGGCGGCGATGTCTTCGGGAACGCCCAGTCGACCGGACGGGATCTGGGCGGCGTACGCGTCCGCACCGCCGGGTAGCGTGTCGAGCCAGTTCAACAGCCCCGGCGCCTCGATGGAACCCGGGGAGATGACGTTGGCGCGAATGCCGCGAGGACCGTATTCGACGGCGAGGCTGCGGGTGAGACTGATCATCCCGGCCTTGGCCGCGCCGTACGCGGCGAGCCCCGGGACGGCGCCGATCCCGGCGCCGGAGGTGGTCGAAAGGATGACGCCGGACTGCTGCTCGAGCATGACGGGAAGCGCCGCCGCGACCCCGTAGAACATCGAGTGCAGATTGAGTTCGACGATGTCCGCGAACTCCTCCGGGCTGACCTCGCAGGTCGGCTTGGGCGTCTGCCCGCCGGCGTTGTTGTACAGGATGTCGAGGCGCCCGAAACGATCGACGGCCGTTGCGACGAGGTCGGCCATCGCGGTCGGCGACGTCACGTCGCCGGCGACCGCCAGCGCCCGTCCGCCTGCGGCCTCGACGATCTCGGCGGTCTGCCGAGCTGTGCCTTCGCCGATGTCGTACGCGACGACGGTGGCGCCGTCGCGGGCGAAGCGCAGTGCGCTCGCCCTGCCGATGCCGCTGCCGGCTCCGGTGATGATTGCGATCTTGCCGTCCAGTGGGCCGGTCATACCTGTCCTCTTCCTGTTCGTATTCCTACGCGGAGCCCATCAGTTTCTTCGACTTCTCGATCGTGCCCAGAAGAAGGCCGTCTCGTGGAAACGCGCTGTGCGCCTTGGCTGTCTCGAAGTGGTCCGACGTGATCCACAGGGGACCGTCGGCCAGGTGCTCGAGGCCTTCGCGCGCCACGTCGGCCGGGTCTGCCAGCCCCGGCAGAGCGTCCAGGTTCAACCCGAGTCGTCCGAGGGCCGGCGTGCGTGTCGCGCCGGGAACGAGTTCGAGAACGTGAACGCCGTACGGTGCGAGTTCGAGCCACAGCCCCTCGGCGAACACGCGACTGAAGGCCTTGGCGGCCGCGTAGAAGGTGATGTCGGGGGTTCCGAGGTATCCGGAGATGGATCCGAGGAGCAGGATGCCGCCACGGCCGCGGGCCTTCATGTCGGCGCCGAACAATTGGGTCAGCGCCAAGGGCACGGCGATGTTGAGGTCGATGGTCTGACGTACCTTCTCCAGGTCCGCGTCGACGAACTTGCTGGCGTAGGCCCCCGCGCCCGCATTCACGACCAGCAGGCCGACCTCGATGTCGTGCGTGGTCTCGCGGACCCGGTCGAGGGCGTCCGGTGCGAGCAGGTCGAGAGCGAGGGTGCGGACCTCGACGCCGTTGCGTCGAGCCGATTCGGCTGTCGCCTCGAGCGGCTCCGGCTTTCGCGCGATCAGCACCAGATTGAGGCCGGCTCGGGACAGCTGTTCGGCAAAGGCGGCGCCCACGCCCTCGGACCCGCCGGCGATCACGGCCCACGGCCCGTAGTGATGGAGGTCGATCATGAGAATCCCTTCCGTTGATACGCCAGGGGCTGGTCCGATCGGAATCGATTGGAATCCAGTGACTTCCGGAGATCGAGTCGATCTCTGCCACGCCGATCGAATGCTCGACGTTCCGAACGCGGGGAGCGTATCAAGCATTTGCTTCGTACGGAAGGGGTTTGGCGCGGAAGGGGCTCGGGTCGATCTGTGGACCCGGCCCTTCCGTCAGGGGCGGGGCCGGACGCCGTCGAGGTAGACGGAGACGACGGCATCGGCCAACTGCTCGATGCCGAACTCGGCGGTGGGGGCGAACCATCTCAGCGACAGCCACACCGCGTCGCGAATGAGGCCGTAGAGAATCTCGGCGGGAAGGTCCGAGCGGAACTCGCCCGTCTCGATGCCGGAGTGGATCACCGACATCCACGCATCCTTCGTGGTCTTGGCCGCGTCGCGAATCTTGCGGTGAGCACTCAGTGTGCGCAGGTAGGCGCCGTTGTTCTGGTAGATCTCGGATGCGTGCGGATGTGCCTGGCTCACCCGGAACGAGGCCTTGACCAGTTCGTCAAGTCGTTCCCGCGGATGGTGCGGGGTGGCGAGGATCGCGGTGTACTCGCTGGTGAGGTCGTCGAGGTACTGCGTGACGATCAGTTCCGCGATGGCGTCCTTCGACGGGAAGTAGTGGTAGAGGCTGCCCGAGAGGATGCCGACTCCCTCCGCGATGTCGCGGACCTTGGTGCCGGCGATTCCTTTCTTGGCGAACAGGATTGCCGACTGCTCCATGATCAAGGTGTGGCGTTCGGACCACTCCATCGTCTTCCTCCGCTCGAGTCGTGTGACCCGCGTGAAACTCGGGTCTCCAATCAGGCTATATGACGTAGCAAACATTTGTTACATGCCGGCGCGGTGAGTTCGCTGCAGGTCCGGGGCGGCCCGGTGACGTGGGGGGAGGCGTCGTGAGTGACGGTGGGGGCGGAACGGGCAGGCGAGTGCAACAGGTTCCAGTTCGGCCGGAATCCGGTTATCGTGTCGGTGACCCGGGCCACACCGGCCGATCCGGCGCGACGGGCGCGCGCAGCGCTGCCTTCGCGTCCCGCGCATGCAGAAGGAACACACATGACCGACGCGCTCGACGACCTTCTCCACCGCCCGCGTTTCCTGGCGGACCTGCTGATCACCGCGCTTGAGCGCAACGCGAACCGGCCGGCGCTCTACCTCGGTGACGTCGTGCTCACCGGCGGTCAGATGCGCGACCAGATCAGCTGTTTCGGGCAGGCGCTCGAGTCGCTCGGCATCGGCAAGGGCTCCTCGGTCGCGATGCTCTCGAAGAACCGTCCCGAGGTGCTCATCAGCGTCGGTGCACAGATGATCCTCGGCTGCCGCAACACCGCGCTGGCGCCGATGGGCTCGGTCGATGACCACAGCTACATCCTCGGCGACGCCGAGATCGAGACGCTGATCTTCGACCCGACGGCGTTCGAGGGCCGCGCCGCCGAACTGAAGGCATCGGTGCCGTCGCTGAAGAATCTGTTCTCGCTCGGCCCGTCCGAGGTGGGCGTCGACATCCTCGAACTGGCCCAGAAGTTCAGCCCGCAGCGCCTGGTCGCCGCCGACGTCGACGGCGACGACCCGTCGAGCATGGTCTACACCGGTGGCACCACCGGCAAGCCGAAGGGCGTGGTCAACACCTTCCGGTCGGGCGTGACGCTGCCGCAGATCCAGATGGCCGAGTGGCAGTTCCCGGACGAGATGCGGTTCCTCGCCTGCACCCCGCTCTCGCACGCGGGCATGGCGTTCTTCGTGCCGACGCTGATGCGCGGTGGCTCGCTGGTGGTGCTGCCGGCGTTCGAACCCGGCGCCGTCCTCGAGGCGATCGAGAAGTACAAGATCACCTCGACGATGTTGGTGCCCACCATGATCTACATGCTGCTCGACCACCCGGACCTGAAGACCCGCGACGTCTCCAGCTTGCAGACGCTGTTCTACGGTGCCGCCGCGATGTCGCCGTCCCGGCTGCAGGAGGGCATCGCGAAGCTCGGTCCGATCTTCTTCCAGTACTTCGGCCAGAGCGAATGCGGCATGACGATCACCGTCATGCGCAAGGAGGAACACGACCCGGAGAACGTCGAGCGCCTCGCGTCGTGCGGGCGCCCGGTGCCGTGGCTCGACGTCCGCCTGCTCGACGACGACCTGAACGAGGTCGACCAGGGCGAACTCGGCGAGATCTGTGTCCGCGGCCCGCTGGTGATGAAGGAGTACTGGCGCAAGCCTCAGGAGACCGCCGAGGCGCTGCGCGGCGGTTGGCTGCACACCGGCGACATCGCGCGCGCCGACGAGGACGGCTTCCTCTACATCGTCGACCGCAAGAAGGACATGATCGTCACCGGCGGCTTCAACGTGTTCCCGCGCGAGATCGAGGACGTCATCTCCGGGCACCCGGCAGTCGCGTCCGTCGCGGTGGTCGGCGTGCCCGACGACAAGTGGGGCGAGGCCGTCAAGGCCTGCGTCGTGCTGCGGGACGGCCAGAACGTCGAGGCCGCAGACCTCGTCGAACGTGTCCGGGCGGCAAAGGGTTCGGTGCACGCGCCGAAGACCGTCGACTTCGTCGACACCCTGCCGCTGACGCCGATCGGCAAGCTCGACAAGAAGGCCCTGCGGGCGCAGTTCTGGGCGGGGGCCGCGCGCTCGGTGTGACGACGACGCGGATGTGACGGGAACGCCCGGCCGACGAGGATCCGTCGGCCGGGCGTTCCGGTGTCGGTGCTGGTCGGTCAGCTACCGGCCACCGCGCCGATGATCTTGCCGAAGTCGATGCCGTTGATCACGTCGCTGACGGACCCGGTCGGGTTGGTCAGGGACCCGAACATCTCGGTGCTGGCCGTGCTGACCGAGCCGAGGCCGACCGCGTCCAGGCTGCTGTTCGCCGACTCGACCGGGTTCTTGGAGCGCACCTTCACGCAGGCGCCGCTCGTCGGCCATTCCTGGCTGTTCCATCCGACGGGCTTGGCCTGCACGCCGCTCACCAGTCGGGTACCGGCCTGAGCGTCGTCGGCGACGCGGTAGGTCATCTCGAGGATCGCGTGATTGCCGCCGGTCATCTCCCAGTAGCCCTGGGTCTTCTCCCAGTACAGGTTCTTCGCGGGGTCGCGGTTCAGTTGGGTCTCGCCCCACTTCTGCCCGCCGTTCGCCCACCAGACGTTGATGCGGGAGTTCTCCAGCGTCAACGCCGGATCGTGGAACTGCCCGATCTCCTTGAGCATCCAGATTCCGCTGCCGCGGCTCACCTTGGTCTGATACGTGACGGTGTCGCCGGGGGCGACCTCGGCCTTGTCGACGGTCTGCTGCACGACGACGCCGTCACCGTTGAAGTTGACGGTCTGCTCACAGGCGGTGTCCTGGGCAGCGGCGGTTCCGGCGCCGAGCGAGACGGTCATGCCGGTGGCGATCATGGCGGCACTGGCGCCGGCGGCGGCAACGCGTCGTAGCGTCGTACGGTTCACGGAGGAGCTCCATTCGGTCGGAAGTGGTGTCGGCTGCTGAAGCCGTCAGGCGCGTACCGCACCGCATCTCCTGGAGCGGTACCCCCGAACGCGTCCTCGCTGAACTATATGGACGCCTGTCCACCTCGGCGGGAGATTCGAGCATTTCACGCCCCGGGGGCCGGGAAACGGTTACGTGAGCGGGTCGAACCGGATGGCGTCGGCCGGAGTTCCGGTGGCGATCAGACGGTCCCGGGTGGACTGCACCATCGCCGGCGAACCGCACACCAGCACCTGGTGGTCGACGAACGCGCCGTGCTCGGCGACGACGTCGGCCAGGGTGCCCTCGAGGAGGTCGTCCTCGTGGAAGCTGACGGGACCCACCTCGTCGACGATGCGGTCGTACCACTCGTCGGGGGCACCCGGATCCATGACGTGCTCGACGACGGGAACCGTGGTGAGCCACGGCAGATGCTCCGTCAGGATCCACAACATGTCCGACGCGTACAGGTCCTCGGTGGTCCGGCCGCCGACGAACAGATACACCTGCGGCGGGTCCTCGACCTGCGCGAGATCCAAGATGATCGACCGCAGCGGCGCCAGGCCCGTGCCGCCCGCAACCATCACGACGGTCGGCCCGTCCACGTCGACCGCGAGTTCCCCACGCGGCATGGAGATCTGCCACTGATCACCGGGACTGGTGTCCTCGACGATGCTGCGGCTCACCCAACCGCCCGGCACGGTGCGCACGTGGAACTCGAGTTTGCCGTCGAGCGACGGCGGCAATGCGGGGGACAGGCGTCGGGGCAGCCGCGGGTGCTGCGGAAGGGTGACGTCGACGTACTGTCCGGCGCGGAACGGGACCGGTTCGCCGATGAGGCGCACGACCGCCAAATCATTGCGGAGGCGGTGATGTTCGACGACCGTCGCGGTCCAGGTATCCTGCTGCATGCCGACATTGTCCCCGGCGGACCGGTTCGCCGCTGTCACCGAGTGGGATCGAAGGTGCTCGCCGCCCAGTCCGCGAAGGACGTCCAGCCCACGTCCGGGAACTCCGAATGCAACGCGGCCAGGTCGACCTGGTAGCCGGGCCCGTTGAGGAACCACCACATCGCGTGCATGTCGGGGCTTGCGATCGAGCCCAGCGGCACCTGCTCGTAGCGGACCGGTGAGCCGATCGCGTCGGTGAGGGCCGCGGCCATGGACTCGGGAGTGGGTGCGTCGCTCGCCAGTTCGATGCGCCGTCCGGTGAAGGTCGCGGGGGAGAGCAGGACGTGTGCGGCGAAGACGCCCAGGTCCCGGCGATCGAGTTGCTGCAGCGGGCGGTCCGGCGGCAGGGGCAGGTCGAGGATGCGGTCGTTGCGGATCCGGTCGGCGCCACCGAGCGCGTTGTCGAAGAAGTAAGTGGGGCCGAGGATCGTGTGCGCGAGACGGCTGGACGCCAGTTCTGCCTCGATCACGGCCTTGCTCTCGAAGTGCGGGACACCGCTGTCCTGGTTCGCACCCGCGACCGAGCTGAACACGAGATGGGGTACCCGTGCCCGTTCGGCGGCCGTGATGATCGTGTGCCCCTGCGCGATCTCCGCGTCCACGCCAGATTCGAACGGTGTGGTCATCGCGAAGACCGCCGCGACATCCGTCATCGCGGCGGCCAACGAATCCGAGTCGTCGAGTGATCCGGTGACGATGTCGGCGCCCTGATCGGCGAGGGAACGCGCGCCGGAGGAGGCGGGGTTGCGCACCAGCGCGCGTAGCGGCGCAGACTGCTCCAGCAGGGCGGCACTCACCGCTCGCCCCTGCCCTCCGGTGGCGGCGAGAACCAGTATCGGACGGTCGGGCATCGGATCTCCTCCGGTCGGCGACACGGACTGCTTCCGCAGCGAGCGTACCGCCGCCCGGTCTCAGTACGAGTGGAACCAACTGCGGTCGCGTCGGACCGCCACCTCGCTCCGGTGCGCTATCCGCCATCCGTCCGGTGTGCGCCGATACCGCACCGTGTAGTGCCCCGCGACGTGTGCGTGACGCGTCTCGGTGCCCGATGAGGCGCCCGACCGGAACTCGAAATGAACTCGGGCCGTTGCCTCGTCGCCGTTCAGCGCGATCGACGGCGCGTTGAGCAGGTGGATACCGGACGTGTGGGCGGTGAACTCGACGCAGAACTTCCGCAGCGCGTCCCGGCCCCGGATCGTCGTGCCCGGGATGCCGCCCACCTCGGCCAGTTCGAATTCGCCGTCCTCGGTGAACAGGCCCGCCCACGCGGCGGCATCACCGGAATCCCAGGCCGGCGAGTAGGCGCCCTCCAGTTGCAGGATCGCGAGGGTGTCCTCGACCGCCGCGAGCCGGTCCTCGAGCGAGCCGCCGGGCGTCGGCCGCGGCGCGTGCAGTGGCTGGGTCGTCACGGTCGGTGTCGTCTGATTCATGCGGCCGGGTTTCCGTACTGGCCGTTGAGCAGCTTGCTCGGCGGCACGAAGCGGTAGCCGTCGTCGCCGAGGTTGGGCGCGTGCGACTCCGACGTGTAGTGGTAGCGGGGGAGGAACGCCGTCGCGGCGTCGTCGAGCACCTGCTGGTCCTCGAGCGCCTCCGCGAGCTTCTGCGGATCCGACGTCGATCCGACCTTGTTCGCGGCTGCCGCGACGAGGCCGAACGGGTCGTAGTTGTCGGCCAGGATCAGCGTCGACGGAATGGAGCCCATCGCTGCCATGGAGTTCACCATCGTGTTGACGGTTGTGTCGGCCGGGTCGTAGACGGTGCTCGGGAAAACCTGCATGACGAGGTTGGAGGCCGCTTGGGTGCCCAGCGCGCCGTCGGGCGCCGGCTTCGCGACGAGGGCGGTGCCCGAGACGGACGTGTTGCCGATCAGCGGGATGTTCCAGTCCAATCGTTCGAGGCTCGAGAGGAGATAGCCCAGGGGTGCGCCGTAGGCATCGACGACGAGTGCCTGGGTGCCCTTGTTCTTCAGCGCCTGCAACTGGGCGGACATGTCGAGTGCGGCGACGTCGTACTCCTCGGTGCCCGACTGGCTCACACCTGCATCGGAGAACGCGGATTCCATCGACTTGCCGAACGCCTCACCGTAGGCGCTGCTGCCGTGGATGACCCCGACCTTTTGGTAGCCCTTGCTCTTCGCGTATCGGGCGATGGAGACCGCGTACTCGGTCGGCGACGGCGACAGGTCGAAGTTGAGCGGGAACTTCTCCGGGTCGGACGAGTCCTCGGTGGGTCCCACATTGAAGGAGAGGATCTTGTTCTGCTTCAGAATCGGCAGTGTCGCGGCCGAGACCGTCGACGGACCCGAGTTGAGGTAGAGGTCCGGCTTCTTCCCGGAATTGACTGCGTCCCGCAGGTTCGACACGGCTTTGGTGGCGTCGCCGCCGTCGTCGATGACGGTGAGTTCCACTTGGCGGCCGCCTATTCCGCCACTCTTGTTGATCTGCTCCGCGCCGGCCTTCGCCGCGAGGATCGAGGTCTGTGCATTGGCTGCGAGTGAACCCTGACCGCTGATCGCTCCGGTGACGAGGACGCGGTACGGCCCGGTGTCGGACGCGTCGTCGCCGGATGCCGAGGCTGAACAGCCCGCGACGGCGAGGGCGGACACCGCCAGCGCCGCCACGAGCGCAGAGTGTCGGATCTTCATGTCAGTTTCCTCCACTGGAGACACGACGGATGGCAAGCGAATGCTTGGATGCGCCGACAGTAGAGCTGTGACATGGATTACGTCAATGGTTTCGCCCGGCTCGTGGGCGAACGAATGAAACTGTGCGACAGAGTCTTTCGTCGCACTAGTCTTGTCGGGCGGGGGAGGCCACAGGCTCTCCCGCTGAGTGGTCCGTTTCCGTCAGCGCAGCGGATCGTAGGAGATCGCCTCGACCGGCGTGCCCGCCCGCTGCAGCGCGTACGCGGTGGTCTTTACCATCGCCGGGGAACCGCAGATCTGCACCTGCCGGTCGGCCCAGGTTCCGAACTGCCCCACCACCCGGCCCAGCGGACCGACCAGACGCTGGTGCAGTCCCGCGGGCACCTCGGGGCTCGGATACGGATGCCACCAAGGGTTCTCGTCTTCCTCGGTGACGGGCACGACCGTCAGCCAGGGATTGCTGAGCGACAGGTGCCACAGCGTCTCGATGTCGTACAGGTCGCACGGGTACGTGCCGCCGACGAACAGGTGTACGCGCGGATTGATGCCGCGATGGGCCATGTCCATGATCTGTGCGCGCAGCGGTGCGAGTCCCGTGCCGCCGGCAATCATCAGCACGTCCTTCCCCGACTCGCGGTCCACATGGAGACCGCCGAGCGGAGAACTGAGCTGCCAGCGGTCCCCGACCGCGGTCTCGTTGACCATCGCGGGGCTCACCCAGCCGCCGGACACGCGTCGGACATGGAACTCGAGCTGTCCGAACGGGTTGGTGGGCATCGCCGGTGACAGGTACCGCCACATCTGCGGCCGCTGCGGAATCTGGACGCTCAGGTACTGCCCGGCGGAGTAGGGGATCGGCGAATCGGACTCGAGCCGGATGACCGCCAGATCCCGCAGCACCCGCTCGTGGCTGACGACGGTCGCCTCCCACAGTGCGGGGAAGTCGTCGGCGTCGGCGGCGTCGGACATCGTGGTGGTGATCAGCGCGATCAACTCCCGCCACACCGCGTCGCTCCGCGGGTCCCACGGCTCGTCGGAGTCGGCATCGCGCAGCGCGTCGAGCAGCGCGTTCCCGGCCGCCGCGTAGTGCTCCCGCTGCACCCCGTACTTGCGGTGGTCACGGCCCAGCTGCGCGAGGAACGGCAGCAGCTGCTCGGTGTCGTCGAGTCCGCGGACGATGAACTCGATCGCCGCGACGAGCTTGACTCGCTGGCCGTCCATCCCGGCCGGGAACAGCGCGCGGCTCTGCGGGCTGCGGCCGAAGAACTGGGTGTAGAACGTGCGGGCGAACCGGTCGCGGGTGTCGGTAGACGAGGTGGCGGCGGCGAAACGTGCACGAATGAGACTGACCTCTGCCGGTTCCACGTCGTCCTCCCTCAGCGTGCGGATCGGCTCCGACCGCAGTCGAGGATCGGAGCCGGATACCAGTGTGCACCGGATGCCCTGCCGCGCTGTTGACGGGTGGTCACCGTCACGGCCTCGGCGCCCATTCTCGGGTCGTTCGCGCGGGAATCCGCGCGTCCTGCGCAGGAGTGGGCGGTCAGGCCGATCCGGGGGCGCTCCGCGGCGGGCGAGCGAGGGTCGCGAAATTCTTGAAGTTGAGCGGAACAGACTCAAGGTTTTGCTCGTTGAGGAGAATGACAGCCGACCGGAACCCTCCGGCACGGCACAATGATCTTGTTCGTTCGTCGCAAGGAAGGTGACCAGTGGACTCGTTCTCTCCCACCACCAAGACCCAGGCCGCGCTGACGGCGGCGTTGCAGTCCGCGTCCGCGGCGGGCAACCCCGACATCCGGCCCGCACATCTGCTGGTCGCGCTGCTCGACCAGACCGACGGCATCGCCGCGCCGCTGCTCAAGGCCGTCGGGGTCGACCCGACGGCGGTGCGCCGCGAGGCCCAGGTGATGGTCGACCGGTTGCCGCGTGCCACCGGCGCCACCGCACAGCCGCAGCTCGGCCGCGAGGCGCTCGCCGCGATCACCGCGGCGCAGCACCTGGCCACCGAACTCGACGACGAGTACGTCTCCACCGAGCACGTCATGGTGGGTCTCGCGTCGGGGGACGAGGACGTCGCCAAGCTTCTCGTCGGGCACGGCGCCACCGTCGACGCGCTGCGCGACGCGTTCACCGCGGTCCGCGGCAGCGCGCGGGTCACCAGCCCCGACCCGGAGGGCACCTATCAGGCGCTCGAGAAGTACTCGACCGATCTCACCGCGCGGGCCCGCGAGGGCAAGCTCGACCCGGTCATCGGCCGCGACACCGAGATCCGACGCGTAGTGCAGGTGCTCAGCCGCCGCACCAAGAACAACCCGGTGCTCATCGGTGAACCCGGCGTCGGTAAGACCGCGATCGTCGAGGGGCTCGCGCAGCGCATCGTCGCCGGTGACGTGCCGGAGTCGTTGCGCGGCAAGACCGTCATCTCGCTCGACCTCGGGTCGATGGTGGCCGGTGCCAAGTACCGCGGCGAGTTCGAGGAACGCCTCAAGGCCGTGCTCGACGACATCAAGAACTCCGCCGGCCAGGTCATCACCTTCATCGACGAACTGCACACCATCGTCGGCGCCGGTGCGACCGGCGAGTCGGCGATGGACGCCGGCAACATGATCAAGCCGATGCTCGCCCGTGGCGAACTGCGCCTCGTCGGCGCCACCACGCTCGACGAGTATCGCAAGTACATCGAGAAGGACGCGGCGCTCGAACGACGCTTCCAGCAGGTTCTCGTCGGTGAGCCGTCCGTCGAGGACACCGTCGGCATCCTGCGCGGACTCAAGGAGCGGTACGAGGTGCACCACGGCGTGCGCATCACCGACTCCGCGCTCGTCGCCGCCGCGACCCTGTCGGACCGCTACATCACCTCGCGTTTCCTGCCGGACAAGGCGATCGACCTCGTCGACGAGGCCGCGTCGCGCCTGCGCATGGAGATCGACTCGCGGCCCGTCGAGATCGACGAGGTGGAGCGGACCGTGCGTCGCCTCGAGATCGAGGAGATGGCGCTGGCGAAGGAAACCGACGCCGCGTCGAAGGATCGCTTGGTCAAGCTGCGCGAGGAACTGGCCGACGGTCAGGAGAAGCTGCGCCAGCTCACCGCCCGGTGGCAGAACGAGAAGAACGCCATCGACTCGGTGCGCGAGGTCAAGGAGCAGCTCGAGACGCTGCGCGGCGAGGAGGAACGCGCCGAACGCGACGGCGACCTCGGCAAGGTCGCCGAACTGCGGTACGGCCGGATTCCCGAGCTGGAGAAGGAGTTGGCCGCCGCCGCGGACGCGTCGCAAGGTGCGTCCGACGGTGCCGTCATGCTCAAGGAGGAGGTCGGTCCGGACGACGTCGCCGACGTCGTCGCCGCGTGGACCGGCATCCCCGCCGGCCGCATGATGGAGGGCGAGACCGCCAAGCTACTGCGGATGGAGACCGAACTCGGTAAGCGGGTCGTCGGGCAGGCCGAAGCCGTGCAGGCGGTCTCGGATGCGGTGCGCCGCTCCCGGGCCGGCGTCGCCGACCCCAACCGGCCCACCGGCTCGTTCCTGTTCCTCGGCCCCACCGGGGTCGGCAAGACCGAGCTCGCGAAGGCGTTGGCGGAGTTCCTGTTCGACGACGAACGCGCCATGGTGCGGATCGACATGTCCGAGTACAGCGAGAAGCACTCGGTGGCACGACTCGTCGGAGCCCCTCCCGGCTACGTCGGCTACGAGTCGGGCGGCCAGCTCACCGAGGCGGTGCGTCGCCGACCGTACACCGTCGTGCTGTTCGACGAGGTCGAGAAGGCACACCCGGACGTGTTCGACATCCTGCTGCAGGTGCTCGACGACGGCCGGCTCACCGACGGTCAGGGCCGCACGGTCGACTTCCGGAACACGATCCTGATCCTCACCTCCAACCTGGGTGCGGGCGGTGACCGCGAGCAGGTGATGGCGGCGGTGCGGTCGGCGTTCAAGCCGGAGTTCGTGAACCGGCTCGACGACGTCGTCGTCTTCGATCCGCTGTCGGAGGAGCAGCTCGAGTCGATCGTCGACATCCAGCTCGACCAGCTGGCGGCGCGTCTCGCGGCCCGACGGCTCACGCTGGAGGTTTCGGACTCGGCGCGGTTCTGGCTCGCGGTGCGCGGCTACGACCCGCTGTACGGCGCCCGCCCGCTGCGTCGGCTCATCCAGCAGGCGATCGGCGACCAACTGGCCAAGCTGCTGCTCGCTGGCACCGTCCGCGACGGCGACACCGTGCCGGTGACCGTCTCCGAGGACGGCGATCACCTGGTGCTCGGCTAGGCACTGCGCGTCCGTGCGCCTCGTCGGTAGCTGTTACCGGCGAGGCGCCACGGGCCGTCAGGTCTCGAGTTCCTTGATTCGCTCCGCGGCCTCGCGCAACCGCTTCTTGCGTGCCTCGCCCTCGGACTCCTTGAGTTCGTCGTAGAGTTCCTCGTCCGAGTCGCTGAACCCTAGGATCATCCGCGGTAGGCCGAGTGTGACGATCAGGCTCGGCCACACCACCCACGCGTAGTCCCAGTCGAAGACGTTGTTCAGGATCAGGAACGCCACCAGGGTGAGGCCCAGTACGAGCCAGTCGAGCGATTCGATCCACTTGCCGCGCCGCAGCAGTGACGCGAGCTCGGTCTCCGTGCTCGGCTGCGGTGCCGGCACGGCGGCGTCGGCCGTACCGCTGACGGTGAACGGCACCTTGACGATTGCGCCGCCGTCCGCGCGCAGTGGTACACCGCCGGGCAGATCTCGGAACGATTGCTGCACGCCGTCGAGCGTCCGGGCGGCCGCGACGCTGCCGGTGCGCTCGTAGAACTCGTCGACGTCCAATCGTCCTGCCGCGTAGTGCTCGCCGATCGCATTCAGTGCGTGCAGGCGCTCGTGGTCACTCAGTCGCAGAGCACCGTCGCCGGATGTGCCGGTCACCGCCGTCACCTCCCAGTCGGACCCGAATCATGTGGGGTCGATGGTAGCCGCCGGTCACGCACAGCCTCGGATTCGACGACCCGGTCGACGTGCAGGCCTCGTCAGCCCGTGAACGGCGGGACGAAGAAGCAGGGCACCGGCCGAGGATTCGCCGGGTCGAGCGCGTTGAGGACGTGCGTCGCGGCGATCGGGTCGGCCGCGATGCCCGCGTGCTCGGCGTAGTCGAGCGAGCAGCCGTCCTGCACGACGATGTTGGTGGCGTTCGGGGCCTCCACGTAGCCCGCCGTGTAAGGCACGACGGCCTCGTCGTAGCGGGTCATGATGTTGGTGTACGTCACCTGCGGCACGTACGGTCCGCCCTCGTTCATCTTGTTCATGAAGTCGGTGCCGGCCGCCATCTGGAAGCACGCCCCGCACAGTTTCTCGACCGTCTGCGCCTGAACGTCCTGCAGTCCCATGCGTTTGACGGTCGGAGCCAGCTGCGAGACGCCGAGGGCGTCGATGCCCTTCCACAGCGGCGCCAGCGAGACGTACTTGTCGACCTTGTCGGCGCCGCCGAGGAACTTGAGGTAGTAGCTCGGCATCAGTGTGCCCTGCGAGTGCCCGACGAGATTGACCTTGGACGCGCCGGTCGCGGCCAGCACCCGGTCGACGAACGCGCCGAACTGTCGCGCGCTCTGCTCCATCGGGAGCATCCCGCCGATCGCGCTCACCGGCCACGGCATCCCGGGAACCCCGCCGTAGGTCAGGGCGAACACGCAGTAGCCCTCGTTCGCGAGCAGTGGCGCGTACTTGCCCCAATTGGTCTGCTGGCCACCGCCGGTGCCGTGCACCAGGATCACCGGTTCGGGATGCTCGGCCGTCGGCCTGCACGAGAAGTCGTTCGAACCGGGAAGCGAGCCCGCAGGGTTGATCAGCTCCGGTGGGATTCCGGAGAAGAATCCGTCCGGTACCGGCAGCGGGGGAGCGGGCGCCGCGGACGCGACTCCGCCCGTGCCGATCAGGAACGCTCCGGTTACCGCTATTGCCAGTCCCGCGAACAACTTTCGCACTTCGTGCCCCCTCGTTCGATACATTGCCCCGACCGCTCGAGGAACCTAACACGGGCGGTACCGCCGGTAACGTGAAATGCGTCGGCCCCGGCACCTTCGACGAGGTGACGGGGCCGACGCGTCGGGGCAGTGCGACTCACCCCTCCAGGATCGTGAAGCCCTTGTAGCCGGACTCTGCAACCTCGGCGATGATCCGCCGGTAGACGGCGAGGCCACCGAGGAAGGCCATGAACACCCGCGGTCGGCCGGGGATGTTGGCGCCGAGGTACCAGGAGTTCGCGGTGTTCAGCAGGGAGGCGTCGGCGCGGGTACGGCATTCCTCGCCCCAGTCGGCCACCGCCTCCGGAGTGCCTTCGATGGCGGCGGCGCCGCGGGCATCGAGGTAGGCGATGGCGTCGGCGACCCAGTCGACGTGCAGTTCGGAGTGCAGCACCATGTTCGCGAGCACCGACGGGCTGCCCGGCCCGGTGAGATTGAAGAAGTTCGGGAACCCGTCGATGCCGAGCCCGAGGTAGGTCTCGGGGCCCGCGGCCCACTTGTCCTTCAAGGACTGCCCGCCGCGGCCCACGATCTCGAGCTTGTCGAGGGAACCGGTCATGGCGTCGAACCCGGTGGCGAGCACGATCGCGTCGAGGTCGTAGTGGGCGGCGGTGGTGGCGATACCGGTGGCGTCCATGCCGACGATCGGGGTGGCCTTGAGGTTCACGAGTTCGACATTGTCGCGGTTGTAGGTCTCGTAGTAGCCGCTGTCGGTGACGATGCGCTTGGCGCCGATCGCGTGATCGTCGGGGATGAGCAACTCGGCGATCGCCGGGTCGTCGATGACGGCGCGGACCTTGCCCTCCCAGAACGCGCGGGCGGTGTCGTTGGCGGCGAGGTCGGTGAGCTGATCGGGGAAGGTCTTGGAGAACAGGACCCCGCCGAGCTGCCAGCGCTCCTCGTAGGCGGAGCGCCGCTCGTCCTCGGACACCGCGAGGGCACTGTCGGGGTGCGCGCGGTGCGGGGAGCCGCCGCCGGACTCCCAGGACAGCCGTCGTCGTTCCGCGTAGCCGGCCTTCTGCGCGGCCCGGGTGGCGTCGTCGAGCGACGCGTTGCCCGCGGGCACCGAGTAGTTCGCGGACCGCTGGAAGACGAACAACTCGTCGGCCTGCTCGGCGATGAACGGGATCGACTGGATGCCCGACGAGCCGGTGCCGATCACGCCGACGCGCCTGCCAGTGAAGTCGACGCCCTCGTGCGGCCAGTGCGCCGTGTGGAAGATGTCGCCGGTGAAGGTGTCCAGGCCGTCGAAGGCCGGGGTGTTCGCGTTCGACAGAGGGCCCGCGGCGACGACGAAGAAGCGCGCGGACACCACGTCGCCGCGGTCGGTGCTCACCGTCCACCGCAGGGTGTCCTCGTCGAGCACTGCGGAGGTGACCCGGGTGTCGAACTGGATGTGGCGGCGGATGTCGAAGCGGTCGACGACGTGCTCGAGGTAGGCGAGGATCTCGGGCTGGGTCGCGTACTTCTCGCTCCAGTCCCATTCCTGTTCGAGTTCGGGGGAGAAGGAGTACGAGTAGTCGACGGACTCGACGTCGCAGCGCGCACCGGGATAGCGGTTCCAGAACCACACCCCGCCCACGCCGCTGCCGGCCTCGAAGGCGCGCACGGTCAAGCCCTGCTCGCGGAGCCGGTGCACCGCGTAGATGCCGGCGATACCCGCGCCGACCACCACCGCGTCGTACGAGGCGGCGTCGGACGTCGAACCCTGTCCGTTCATTGAAAGTCCTCTCCTGAGCGCGGGGTGCCTGCATCCGACATCTCGGACCGGACCTCGCGGTTCTTTCGTCGAAACCACGCTATGGCGGGGTCCGGGCCGTGGCAGTGGACCTTCCCGCCCAGCGGGTCGTTAGGGCGGAATCGGAACCCGAGCAACCCTGGGAAACCGTCGTCTTGCAGGGGTGATGCCGCCGAAGGGATGGCGGAGAAGGTTCCCACCAGGAGGGAGGAAACGGGGTGGTGCCGCGCCTCGGTAGCCTGGCGTCGTGCCTACCCCTACCCCCGACGCGACGAGCGCCCGCGTGGACAGTTGGACCTGGGCGGTGCGCCTGTTCAAGACCCGGTCCCAGGCAGCCACCGCGTGCCGGTCCGGTCACGTCCGGGTCAACGGCACCCCCGCGAAGGCGTCCGTACAGGTCAAGCCCGGCGACGAGGTGCGTGTGCGGGTATCCGGTGTGGAACGGATCGTCGTCGTGGTGCGGCCCATCACCAAGCGGGTCGGACCACCGGTGGCCGCCGAATGCATGCAGGACAACAGCCCGCCCCCGCCCGCCCCCGAGTTGCTCGCGTCGATTCCACGGCGCGACCGCGGCGCGGGCCGACCCACCAAACGTGAGCGCCGCGACATGGAGAAGTTCCGAGGCATCGCCGGTTCAGACGGGTCTCAGGATCCCGCCCTACCCTGAACTGTCGGCCCGATCCCGGCGGCACGGAAGAGAGCAGGTCCGCATCATGACGAACCCCGAGGATCCGCGCGATCCCCGCACCCCGCAGGAACGCGCGTACGACCCTGCCGAACAGGCTCGGCCGGCGGACGAGACCGTCCAGTGGGCTCGTCCCGGCGACGACAGCACCCAGCAGATCCCGCCGATGGCCCCGGACCAGCCCACCGAGCAGTACTACACGGCCGACCCCTACCAGGCGTACGGTTCGCCGCCGCCGAACGCGACCCAGGCGTATCCCACGTACGACCCCCGACTGGATCCGCAGGCCCCGCCGTCGAATCCGACGCAGTCGTACCCGACGTACTACGGACAGGGTGGGTACCCGCCGCCCGGTCCGCCGCCGACGGGTGAGGTGCCGTCCATCGAGAACACGCCCGAGCACAAACCTGGCCGCAGGGTGGGGCTGTGGGCGGCCGTCGGGGCCGGTGCGGTGCTGTTGGCCCTCGGCCTGGGCATCGGCTTCCTGTTGAACAGCGGTGGCCCCGACAACTCGACGACGGCTGCGGCCCCGTCGACCCGCACGGCCCCGCCGACGATGCCCGGACAGCCACGCAACACCCTGCCGCCCACGTCGGCGCCCGACACGACGTCGCCGCTCGAGAGCATTCCCGGCGGTGTCGGCGAACTGATCGGCAAGGCGGGAACCGCGATGGGAACGATCACCACCAACGACGGCGGCACCCTCACCCTGAACGCGATCGGCGGATCCACGATCACCGTGCTCACCACCGACGACACCACGCTGATCTCCCTCACCGCGCGCACCGTCGCCGATCTGAAGCCCGGCGAATCGGTCCTGGTGCAGGGTGACAAGGTCGAGGGCGGCGCCGTCACCGCGAAGTTGATCATCGGCACGACACTTCCCGACTTCGGTAACTGACGCGCGGCACCGGATGCCCGGATCAGGCGCCGGAGTGGCTAGGCTGACTCCCGATGACGGCTATGTGGTTCGGATTGGCAGTGATAGCGCTCGTGGGCGCTGTCGTACTGCTCTATGTCGATCGCTCGCGACGCGACCAGACGGGTCGGGTCCGGCAGATCTGGGCGAAGGCGCAGGGATACACGTACAACTCCTCCGACGAGCACCTGCCGTCGGAATGGCATCGTGCGGCCCTCGCGAAGCAGGAGTACCTCGGCGCGGTCGACGTCGTGCGGGGTATCCGACGGGGCGAGCAGTTCGTGCTCTTCGATCTCGAGGAAACCGCGACGATCGTCGCGGTTCACCGTGAGGTGGGCTCGGACGTCGACATCGACCTGCGCCTGAAGTCGACACCCCCGCCGCGCGACACCGACCTCAACCTGCTGGGGGCGATCGGTCCGCGCGTGGTGTTCGCGACCGACCTCGAGATCGCCCGCCGGGTGTGCGACCAGCGCATGGTCGCGTTCACCGAGACGGTGCCGCCGCAGCTGCAGATGCTGTGGAGCGAGGGCCAGTGGACGTTGGGTTCGTTGCCGGTCGGCAGCTCCGGCCGGGACTGGGACGCGGCGATCGAGGCCGTGGCCCGGCTGTCGGGAATGCTCCGGGTGCTCCCGCCCGCCGCCGAACCGCCCGCCACGGAGATCGCCGCGCACGACCCGGGTCGCCCCGTGGCGCCCGAGCACGTCGAATAGCGGCTACCGCGCCGTCCCAGTAGATTTCGCTCCTGTGGTTGTCGTGTCGGGTGTCGTACTTGTCCTTTTCTTGGTTGTAGCGAGCGCTGCCGTCTGGGTGATTGTCGCCGTCAAGCAGCTCCGCCGGACCGACGCCAGCGTGCGGGCGGCCCTCGGGTTGGTCCACGTCGAGCTCGATCGCCGGCACGAGTACATCCCCGGCGTGATCCTGGCCGCCGCGGAGACGGTGGGCCGGGAACTCGTGAACACCGTGTCAGGGGCCCGCACCCTCGCCATGCGAATCCGCGAGGAAAACCTGGACCCGCGCCGCCAGGCCGGCGCCGAGAACGCACTGTCCGAGGCGCTGCAATCCCTGCTCACCACCGCCAACAGCTACCCGGCGCTGCGCAACGACTGGGCGTTCACCCGACCCGCCCACGAGATCGACCAGACCGAGGCACGACTCGCCGGCGCGATCCAGGTCTACAACGACATGGTCGGACGCCTCGACAACGCACTCACGACCTTCCCGACCGGCCCCATCGCGCGCCGCATCGGGATCGTGGCGGCACAACCGTTCGAGGCGACGATCCTCGAAGTACCGACAGCCGCGGCGACCGACACCGCTACCGCCGACGACCACGCCGCCGACGTCGCGGCCTGAGGGGCGCAGGCGCTGCGACCCGGCGCCCTCGCTAGGCTCGACCCGACGAAATATGTCTGACTTCGAACGGTGATGGGAGCGACCGATGACGGATCGCGACGAGCTCGCTGCGCTGGTGCGCGAGCTGGCGGTGGTACACGGAAAGGTGACCTTGTCCTCCGGCAAGGAAGCCGACTACTACGTGGACCTGCGCCGCGCAACGCTGCACCACCGCGCCGGCCCACTGATCGGCAAGCTGCTGCGGGAACTGGTCGCCGACTGGGACTTCGCGTCCGTCGGCGGCCTCACGATGGGCGCCGACCCCGTCGCGATGGCCGTCATGCACGCCGAGGGACGCCCGATCGACGCCTTCGTCGTCCGCAAGGCCGCCAAGGCGCACGGCATGCAGCGCCAGATCGAAGGCCCCGACGTCGTCGGCAAGCGCGTCCTCGTCGTCGAGGACACCACCACCACCGGCAACTCGCCGCTCACCGCCGTCAAGGCACTACGTGACGCGGGCGCCATCGTCGTGGGCGTTGCCACCGTCGTCGACCGCGCCACCGGCGCCGACGCGATCATCGCCGCCGAGGGCCTCGAATACCGCTCACTTCTGGGCCTCGACGATCTGGGTCTGAGCTAGGTCCGTCGGTCCGGAGCCGGTCCTGAAGCTGAAGGGACCCTTCGTGCGCTACGAGCGTACGAAGGGTCCCTTCAGCTGTTCACGGGTGTGTCCGGGTGGGTCAGGGGACCAGGACGAAGGCTTGGACCCGTCCGAGACCCGCCTGCGGTCGCAGTTCGTTGAGCCACGGGCTGATCGCGCTCACCTGCATCGACACGGTTGCGAGACCGGAGCCCGGATTGATCTCGGTCCGGACGGTCTGGCCCTCGCGCGCCGACAGTTCGATCTCCTTGATCTGTCCGGCGTAGATTCCGAGGTTCCACGCCACGACGACCTTCACCTTGCAGACCGGGTTCTGGGCCCAGCCCGGTCCGCTGCCGTTCATGCCGCGCGGCGTCAACGCGATGGTCGCGAGGCCCCGGCGTGCCGGATCGGTCTCGACTGCGGTGTCGATGAGGCCGTTGCAGAAGTCGTTCTGTCCGAGCACGGGCAGGGTCGGCCCGTTGAACGTCATGTGCACGAGCGGCGCGGGCGCCGGTGCTGCACTTGCGGTTCCTGCGACGCCGGTGACGGCAGCGGTCGCGACGGCCGCGGCGGCGAATGCGCGCACGGCAAAGCTACGAAGCTTCATGTGAATCCCCCGTTGGTTCGATGTGTTTCGTTCCCCCGGCCGTCGTGGCTCCGGTGACGGAGTAACGGCCTCGAGCATGCTCACACAGGAGGCGCGGCGATACCAAACCGGGTGGTCGGCGAGGGGAGTGGGACGGTCGCATATCGTGTTCCGATGCCGATCCGGAAGACGCGGACACATCTGTCCGACGGGCGCGAGTTGATCTACTTCGACGACACCGAGCCGTACGTCGGTGGGGCCGCGACCCGTGAACTGCACGACGGTCGCGATCTGGCGCCGGTCACTGCGCTGTCGGCGATGCGCTTCGACGTCTTGACGGGGGAGTGGGTGACGTTCGCGGCGCACCGGATGGACCGCACGTTCCTGCCGTCGACCGACGAATGTCCGCTGTGCCCTTCCCGGCCGGGGCGTGCGGCGACCGAGATTCCGGCCGACGGCTACGACGTCGCGGTGTTCGAGAACCGTTTCCCGTCCCTGGCGCGCGGAGCGGTGATCGACTCCGACACCGTTGACGGACAGTCGCTCTGGCCGCAGCGACCGGCCGACGGCCGGTGCGAGGTGGTGTGCTTCACCAGCGACCACGACCGCAGCTTCGCCCAGCTGTCGCCGGCGCGGGTGCGGACGGTTCTCGAGGCGCTCCGGGACCGGACGCGGGAGCTGTCGGCGCTGCCGGGTATCGCGCAGGTGTACTGCTTCGAGAACCGGGGCGAGGAGATCGGGGTGACGTTGGCGCACCCGCACGGCCAGATCTACGCCTATCCGACGCTGCCGCCCCGGGCCGCCGCGCTGCTCCGGCAGGCCGAGCGGCACCGACACCGTACGGGGCGTTCGCTGCTGCGCGACGTCCTCGATGCCGAGCGGCGCGCCGGCGCCCGGGTGGTCGTCGAGGGCGAGCACTGGACGGCGTACGTGCCGGTCGCCGCGCGCTGGCCGGTGGAACTGCATGTCGCGCCGCATCGGGACGTCGCGGACCTCACCGAACTCGACGACGCCGAACTCGACGAACTCTCGCACCTGTATCTCGATCTGCTCGGTCGTCTCGACCGGTTCTTCGACGGTGTCGACCGGTTGCCGTACATCGCGGGGTGGCACCAGGCGCCGGTCGGCGAAGGCCGCGAACTGGGAAGGCTGTACCTGCAGGTCTTCTCGTTGATGCGTTCGCCGCACCGGATGAAGTTTCTCGCCGGCTCCGAGTCGGGGATGGGTGCGTGGATCAGCGACACCACCCCCGAGCGGATCGCGGCACGATTCCGGGAGGTCGCGCCGTGAGTGCCGTGTGGTTCCGCGCGGAGTCCGACGATGCGCTGGCCGCAGCGGCCGCGGAGTTCTTCCGGGCCGAGCTCGGGGCGGAACCGGACGGCGTCTGGGCGGCACCGGGGCGGGTGAATCTGATCGGCGAGCACGTCGACTACGCGGGGGGACTGTGTCTTCCGATTGCGCTGCCGCACAACACGGTCGCCGCCGTGGCGCCAGGAGTGGACGGGCTGATCCGCCTGCGCTCCACCGACGGCCCCGCCTGGGAGGGGCGACTCGGCGACATCGGCCCCGGCCGGCCGGCCGGATGGGCCGCCTACCCGGCCGGAGTGGTCTGGGCGCTGCGTGAGAAAGGTCTGCTCGCAGACGATTTCGACGGCCTGGACGCCGTGTTCGTATCCACGGTGCCGATAGGGGCGGGGCTGTCGAGTTCGGCGGCGCTGGAATGCTCGCTGGCGCTCGCGTTGGCACCCGACGCGGACCGGGTGGACCTGGCCGCGGTGTGCGTGCGCGCCGAGAACGACATCGCGCTCGCGCCGACGGGTGGGATGGATCAGGCGGCGTCGCTACGGGCCACGGAAGGCCATGCGCTGTTGCTGGATTCGGCGTCCGGTGCGGTGTCGCACGTGCCGTTCGCGCCCGAGGGGCTGTCACTGTTGGTGATCGACACCCGCGCTCCGCATCGACTTGTCGACGGGCAGTACGCGAAACGCCGGGACGCGGTCGAACGCGCGGCGCGCCGACTCGGGGCACCGCTGCGCGACCTCGCCGACCGCGGCCGTGACGGCATGGACGCGGTGCAGGGGATCAAGGACGACGTGCTGCGGCGCCGGGCGTGGCATGTGATCGGCGAGATCGCACGTGTTCGAGTCGCGGTGCGGGCGTTGGAGTCCGGGGACTTCGCCGAGTTCGGACGGCTGCTCTACGCGTCGCACATGTCGCTGGCCCGGGACTTCGAGGTGTCGTGTGCCGAACTGGACAACGCCGTCGAATCCGCCATGATCGCCGGGGCGTTGGGTGCGCGGATGACCGGCGGCGGGTTCGGCGGATCGGCGATCGCGCTGATTCCGACGGGCCAGGTCGACGACGCGGTCGAGACCACCCGTCGTCGCGCCGCGGAAAAGGGCCTGCCCGAACCGGCCTTCGCCGTCGTCGCCGCGTCGGCCCCCGCCCGCCGCCTCACCTGACCCCCGCCGGCGACGCTCAGTCGGCGTCGCCTGCGGTGACGGCGATCGCCTCCTCGACACTGTGCGGCTCCGGGTCGTGATCGTCCACGTGTGCCAACACCTTTCGTCCGGTGGCGAGCACCAGGATCGCGGCAACGGTCAATCCTGCGCCGAGCCAGAACGGCGCGTGGACGTTGTGTTCGCCGAGTTTGCCGGCGACGTACGGTGCCGCGGCGCCGCCGACGAAGCGGACGAAGCTGTATGCGGCCGACGCCGTCGAACGTTCGACGGGCGCCGAGATCATGACGGTCTCGGTGATGAGGGTGTTGTTGACGCCCAGGAACAGCCCGGCCAGGACGACACACACGATGAGTGCCGGCTTCGAGTCGGTGAACAGGCCCATCGCGGCGAGGTCGAGTGCGAACAGGGTGAGTGCGGCCATCATCACCGGCAGCGTCCCGAAGCGGCGCTGCAGGCGCGGCGCCAGGAACACCGATGCGATCGCCAGTGCCACGCCCCAGCCGAAGAAGATGAAACCGATCGAGTACGCGCCCATGTCGAGCGGGAACGGGGTGTAGGCGAGCAGCGTGAAGAACCCGTAGTTGTAGAGCAGTGCGGTGATCGCGACCGTCAGTAGTCCACGGTGGCGCAGCGCGAGGAACGGTGCGGCGAGTGACGTCCGGTGCGTCGGCTTCGGCGCCTTGGGCAGCATCACCATGATGAGGATGAAGGCGACCGCCATGAGCGTCGCCACACCGAAGAACGGTGCGCGCCAACTGATGTCGCCCAGCACACCGCCCACGAGCGGGCCGACGGCGATGCCGATGCCGAGCGCTGCCTCGTAGAGGATGATCGCCCGCGCGACTCCGCCGCTGGCGGCGCCGACGATCGCGGCCAGCGCGGTCGCGATGAACAGTGCATTGCCCAGGCCCCAGCCGGCGCGGAAGCCGACGATCTGCCCGATGGTGTCGGACAGGCCCGCGGCGGCGGAGAACACCACGATGATCGCCAGACCCCACATCAGGGTCTTCTTGGCTCCGATGCGGCTCGAGATCGCGCCGGTGAACAGCATCGCGACGCCCGTGACCAGCATGTAGCTGGTGAACAGCAGCGACACCTGCGACGGGGTCGCGTCGAGCTGTTCTCCGATGGGCTTGAGGATGGGGTCGACGAGGCCGATGCCCATGAAGGCGATGACGCTGGCGAAGGCCACGGCCCACACCGCTTTCGGTTGCTTCAGGATGCTCGGCTCGGCGTTCGCAGCCGGTTCGGTCGTGGTGCTCACGTATCCCTCCTCGGTGATGTCAGTTGTCGGTGGCGGCGGTCCGGATGATCGCTCTGAGTTCGCCGAGCCCCTCGGCCAGTCGCTGCAACTGCGCCGCGTCGAGGTGCGCGAAGTGCGGTGCCAGGTCGGCGGCGACGGCCCGGCGGGCCTCGGTGAGCCAACGCCTGCCGTCGTCGGTGATGCCGACGAGCACGGCGCGACTGTCTTCCGGGTCGGATTCCCGGGAGACCAGTCCCTGTTCGCCGAGCCGCTTGAGCAGTGCCGTTGCGGACGGTTGGGAGCAGCGGTCGAGGCGGGCGAAAGTGCTCACCCGCACCGCGCCCTGTTCCTCGAGCAGGGACAGGGCCCGCATCCACGGCCGGGGATGGTCGTCGGTCGCGAGAGCCGACGCGAGGCGGGTGAAGCGGTGTGCGTTGCTGACGAGATCGACGAGCAGGTCACGAAGTTGGGGATCGGGCGAACTCACTCGAGAAGATTACATAAGCTAACTATCTATGTAAACCCTCCGCGTTCTGCGCACTTGCCGCGGCGAACCGGCCGGTCCGGGGCGCGCCAAGTGCGCAATACGCGCACCCGGGCGGTCCGCGGCGGTACGGTCGTGCCGAATCGGACACGAGGGAGTGGGCATGGCATTCGCGAGCGGCAAGAAGTGGGGCATCGAGCATGCGGTGTTCGTGGGCGCCACCGCGGCCACGGTGTACGGCGCGGTGACCGGGAGTGAACGCATCCAGCAGGTCGCCAAGCCGCTGATGGCCCCGGCTCTCGCGACGCGGGTGCTGCGTCGGCGCGACGACCTGGACACCGCCGACACTGCGCTGCTGGTCGCCGGGCTCGCCGCGGCCACCGTCGGTGACGTGTTCATGATCGACCCCGACGTCGATGCCCGCCTGCGCCGCGGTGCGACCTCCTTCGGGGTGATGCAGACCAGCTACTCGTCGCTGCTGCTCCGCCGCGGCGCCCGGCCGCGCCGCGCTGCCGCCCTACCGCGGCTCGGGGCGTGGGCCGGGGCGTCGGGACTGCTGCACGCCAAGGCTCCGGCGGTGGCGAAGACGCTCACCTGCTACGGATTCCTCCTCGGCACCACCGCGACACTCGCCGCGGATCCGGCGCTCGCGCCCGGCGCCTCCGACGTCGCGGGGCTGCCGGTGCCGAATCGCCGCGATCGGCGCAGCTGGCTCGGGCTCGGCGGGCTGCTGTTCACCGGCTCCGACGGCCTGATCGTGGTGCGCAAGCTGTTCCTGCGCGGCGAGAAGCCGCGGTCCGTCGCGGAGGGCGCCATCCTGGCGTCGTATGCCGCGGCGCAACTGCTGCTCGTCGAGGGGATGATCGAGCTCGGCCGTCGCGCGAAGGCGCGAATCGGTTAGGGGCAGATCATGATCCGGTCCCGGTTTCGGGGGTCGACGCGGATCGAGATCGTCTCGCCCTCCACGAACCGGCCCCGGTTCTCCGGAAGCACTTCGTAGACGACCTTGCCGGTGTACGACTCCGACCCGGGCACCGTCAGCGCCAGATCGAGTTCGGTGAGCTCGCCGTTGTCGACGGTGCGCCGGAGGGGCTGGGCGTGCTCGATCCTCGCCCAGCCCTCGATCCCGTGCCGGGCGAGTCGGCGCTCGGAGCGGGTGGGGCGGTCGGCCCACATCATGCCCAACCCGAGTGCCGAGCCGTAGGCCGCGAGGAGCCCGCCGACCTGGTACGGAACGGTCCCGGGAGCGGTGTGGTCGATCAGCCATCCCAGCCAGATCGACAGGACGATGACGTAGCTGACGCTGATGAAGCAGACTGTGCGGACAATGCGTGGGTGGTTCATGGCCTTCCGCGTCCGGGCGCCGACACCGGCCGTCGACCGCGCGAACGCAACTCTCCGATCGCCTCCAGCCTATCCATCCAGCGCCTAGCCTGTCGGGATGACTCCCACATCACCACGCACCGTGTTCATCACCGGTGCGGCCGCGGGAATCGGCCGCGCGACGGCCCTGAAGTTCGCCGACGCCGGTTACGTCGTCGGCGCCTGCGACATCGACGAGGACGGTCTCGAGGTGCTGCGGGCGGAGATCGTGGCCCGTGGCGGACGGGTGCAGGTCGGCGTCCTCGACGTCACCGCCCCCGACGACTGGAACACCCGCCTGGCGGAGTTCACGTCCGCGTGCGGCCGCCTCGACGTCCTGGTCAACAATGCCGGGGTGCTGTCGTCGGGGCACTTCGAGGACATCCCGGCCGGGGCGCATCGCCGGATGCTCGACATCAACGTCGGCGGCACGATCAACGGGCTGCTCGCCGCGTTCCCGTACCTGAAGGAGACGCCGGGCGCGCAGGTCGTCAATCTCGCGTCCGCGTCCGCCATCTACGGCCAGCCCGAACTGGCCACGTACTCGGCCACCAAGTTCGCGGTGCGCGGTCTCACGGAGGCGCTGGAACTCGAGTGGCGGTCCCACGACATCCGCGTCGTCGATGTGTGGCCGCTGTTCGTGCGGACCGGGATGGTGCGGGGGATGTCCACGGGGAGTACCCGTTCGCTCGGGATCCGGCTCACCGCCGACGATGTCGCGGACACGATCGTGGCGGTGACGCAGGGCCGGTCCCGTCGGCTGCCGAAGGTGCACCATCCAGTAGGTCGGCAGGCGCGGGTGCTGGCCGTGGCCGGCCGGTTCACGCCCGCGTGGATGGCACGCTGGTCGAACATGCTGCTCAGTCGCGCCTGAAAATCGTGTCGAGGGTGGGCGACTAGAGTTCGATGTCGGTCGATCGGTCGGGAATTGGTCAGGAGTCGCTGCTGTGCGTCGGGTAACGCTGCTGGGTGTGGGCGCCTGTGCCGCTGCGGCACTGACCCTGACCGGATGCGGCGGATCGCCGGACGCTCCCGCGGACGCCGCGCCGACGAGCACCGTCGCGGCGCCGACCACGACGACACCCCCGTCGGCGCCGACCACCACGACCGTCCCGGTCACCACGACGACCACGACCACCATCGCACCGGTCACCACGACGCTCACCGACGTGCAGTTCCAGCGCAACGAGTCGTACTTCTTCACCTCGCCCGACGGCACCTTCAACTGCGGCATCGTGCGGTTGCCGAGCCGCACCGAGGCGGGCTGTGAGGGGCCGACGAGCCCGATCCCGCCCCGGCCCGACGACTGCGTCGTCAGCTGGGGCAACGGGATCCGCGTGGAGAACGCGGGCCGGGGCGCGTTCATGTGCTCGGGTGGCCGGGTCTACACGTCCGGGACCGGCACCGATCCGGTGTTGGCGCCCGGCGTCGAACTCACCCAGTTGGGTTACACGTGCGCGACCACGGCGACCTCGGTGACCTGCGCCAATGACGAGACCGGCCACGGATTCACCGTCGCCCCCGATTCGAACGAGACGTTTTGAGCACTGACGACACGAACCCGTCCACCGTGACCGACGATGCCGAGGCTCCCGGCCCCACCGAATGGGGGGAGCATCCGTACGGCGTCGGCCCGTGGCTCGAGGAACACGGCGCCCCGCTGCCCGACGATCCGCGATACGACCCGCAGTTGCTGGCCGAAGGGGACCGCCGCAACGTCGTCGACGCCTACCGCTACTGGACGCGGGAGGCCATCGTCGCCGACATCGACGGCCGCCGGCACCCGCTGCACGTCGCGATCGAGAACTTCGGGCACGACGCCAACATCGGCACCGTCGTGCGGACCGCGAACGCGTTCGCCGCGGCCGCCGTGCACATCGTCGGGCGTCGCCGCTGGAACCGGCGCGGCGCCATGGTCACCGACCGCTACCAGCATCTGGTGCACCACGCCGACCTCGACGAACTCGCCGGGTTCGCACGGGAACACGGGCTGGCGGTCGTCGCGGTGGACAACACCCCGGGCTCGGTCCCGATCGAGACGGTGGAGTTGCCGCGAAACTGCCTGCTGCTGTTCGGGCAGGAGGGGCCCGGCGTCACCGAGCAGGGGCACGCGGTGGCGTCGATGACGGTGTCGATCGCGCAGTTCGGCTCCACCCGCAGCATCAACGCCGGCGTCGCCGCGGGGATCGCGATGCACACGTGGATCCGTCAGCACGCGAATCTCGGCCGCGCCTGGTAGCGGAAGTGCCCGTGCCGAGGCAAGATCGGTAAACATGCAGCGCGAATGGTCCGCTCGTGCGGACGCGGCCGAGAACGCGGTGATCACTCGGCACATTCGTCGAGTCTGGGGGATACCGGGTACTGCACTGGCAGTCGTCGCGTGGCCCGCAGACCGGCGGGAACGGGTGTTCGTGCACTGGCACTACTGGTGGCAGGCGCACCTCATCAACTGCACCGTCGACGCCGCCGAACGCAATCCCACCGCGCGCCGTCGACGTCGGCTGACGAGACTCATTCGCGGTCATCGGATCCGGAACATCTCCGGTTGGACCAACAGTTACTACGACGACATGGCGTGGCTCGGGCTCGCCCTCGAGCGTGCCCAGCGGATGCAACTGGTCGACAACCGCAAGGCCCTCGCGACGCTCGAAGCGCAGCTGTTCGACGCCTGGTCGCCCGACGACGGCGGCGGCATCCCGTGGCGCAAGCACTCGGACTTCTTCAACACCCCCGCGAACGGCCCGGCCGGATTGATGCTCGCCCGCAGCGGGCGGTTGTGGCGCGCGCAGGCGATGGCCGACTGGATCGACGACACGCTCCGCGATCCCGAGACGGGCCTGATCTTCGACGGAATCCGCAGCGGCGGCGAAATCGAGCGCAACATCTACTCGTACTGCCAGGGCACGGTGCTCAGCCTCGAGACCGAGCTCGCGGTCCGGATGGGCGCGCCCCGACACCGGCTGCGGGTTCACCGGTTGGTCGATGCGATCGACGAGCGACTCGCCAAGGGCGGTGTCATCCGCGGTGGCGGCGGTGGGGACGGCGGACTGTTCAACGGGCTGCTCGCCCGCTACCTGGCGCTCGTGGCACTGATGCTGCCGGGGAACGCCCCGGAGGATGCGCGGGCGCGGCGGATCGCGGCGCAACTCGTGCTCGGTTCGGCCGAGGCCGCGTGGGAGAACCGGCTGCAGGTGGAGGAACTGCCACTGTTCGGCAAGGACTGGAGCCGGCCCGCGGTGCTGCCCGGGCTGGGGGCGGGACCGCCGACCGTTTCCGGTGGATCGGTGGATTCGTCCGAGATCGCGGAACGGGACCTGTCCGTGCAGCTCAGCGGCTGGCTGCTGATGGAGTCGGCGTACCTGGTGTCGGCGGCGGGATTTCCGAAACGTCGGTGACGGTCGATCAGGTGTCGACTTCGTCGACGGGCGATCAGTTGTCGACTTCGTCGACGACGACGTCCTCGGCGCGCCTGGCCATCTCGCGACGATATCCCCACACGCCCAGGACGGTCCCGATCACCAGCAGGGACACCATGGTGCCGAGCACCGCCGGCAGCAGCCACGGCACCCGTTCGAGCACCGAACCGAAGTAGAAGCCGACGAGCAGCAGCACCGGCGCCCAGATGACCGCACCGATGCTGCTGGCGATGGTGTAGCGGCGGTGGTCCATGCTCGCCGCCCCGGCGACCATCGGGCACAGCGTGCGGACCCAGGGGATCCACCGTGCCACCAGCACCGCCCAGAACCCGTGCCGGTCGAGCAGGACGTTGACCTTGTGCAGGTTCTTCGCGTTGACGTACTTGCCGTTGCGCCGGGCGACGAGATGATGGCCGCTGCGTCTGCCGATCATGTAGCCCACCTGGTTGCCGGCGATCGCGGCACCCATCGCGCCGACCGACAGCGCCCACGTGTGCTGCGCGCCGGACCCGTGTGTGGCCAGCACGATGCCGGCGGTCACCAGCATCGAGTCACCCGGCAGGAACAGTCCTATGAGGAGCGCACATTCGAGGAAGACGAAGGTGAGTACGACGATCCACACCAGTGCGGGACCGGCGGACTCGAGCGGCCCGAACGATCCGGCCGCGTTGATCATCGTCAAACGGTCGGGTCGTGGGGGGTGCTGACCGGCTCGGGCTCGGCGGGCGCAGTGGCGGAGCCGGCCTTACGCGAGGCGAGGAACCGCTTGCCGACCTCGATGACGATCGGGAGGACGGACACGAGGACGATGCCGATGAAGATGTAGTCGATGTTGTCGGCGATGAACTGGATCTGCCCGAGCCAGAAACCGAGCAGCGTCACGCCGGCGCCCCACACGATGCCGCCGATGATGTTGTACGTGATGAAGGTGGAGTACTTCATCTTCGAAGCGCCCGCGACCAGGGGCGCATAGGTACGCACGATCGGTACGAAACGAGCCAGGAAGATGGTGGCGGGGCCGTGCTTCTCGAAGAACGCGTGGGCCTCGTCGATGTAGCTCTTCTTGAAGATCTTCGCGTCGTTGGACTTGAAGAGGGCCGAGCCGCCCTTCGCGCCGATGAGGTAGCCCACCTGGTCACCGAGCACCGCCGCGATCGGGATGGTCACCATCAGCACCCACAGCGGCGCGAACGGTTCCACGTCCGCCGACTTGGAGGCCGCGATCAGACCCGCGGTGAACAGGAGTGAATCGCCCGGCAGCAGCGGGAACAGCAGACCGGACTCGATGAAGACGACCAGCAGCAGGCCGATCAGCATCCAAGTGCCGAACGAGTTCAGCAGGTTGACGGGATCGAGAAATCCCGGCAACAGCGCAAGATTGGTCGTGGTCGTCAAGACGGAATCGGTCACGACGGTCAAGACTACCTACTCGTCGACCGACACGTATCCGCGGATTTCTCTGTCGGGCACTTTCCCGCCGTGCGTGGGTCAGGCGGATGCGGTGACCGACGTGCGTGCCTCGGCGGCATACGCCTTGCGCTGGACCAGCGCGACTACGCCGACCACCGCCGCGCCGAGCACGAACAGGACGAGGGCGAGCGGCCAGCCGTCACCGACACCGAGCAGTTCCCCGGTGTCCGTCTGCCACGGCCACAGGGCGCGCATCGAGCCCAGCAGCAGGCCGGCCGCGGCCACCATGGCAGTGGTGTGGTGGTGTTCGAGCAGCCACTCGAGCACCCGCACGAACGTCACCAGACCGAGCAGGGCACCGAGCGCGAACACCGCCAGGTACGGCAGATCCCGGCCGTCGACGGCGGCCATCGTCGGCGCGTAGAGGCCGACCACCAGAAGGAAGAACGAACCCGAGACGCCCGGCAGCACGAGGGCACACACCGCGACCGCGGCCGCGCAGAAGACGAGGAGAAGCGGCGGATCGGTGAACTCCCTGCGCGGCAGCGAGGTCAGCGCGAAGACGGCCGCAGCCATCAACGTGAACACGACGATCGCCCGGCCCTTGGCACCCGCGGAACGCAGAGCGCCGCGTTCGATCTCGATGAACGGAATGAGCACCGACATCGCGATCATGCCCATGAACAGTGCCTTGGAGTTGACCGGTTGGTCACTGACGAACGACTCCATCAGGCCGGCGATCGAGAAGACGATGAGCGCCATACCGACGGCCACCGGAAGAAGCAGCCACCAATCGACGCGCCGGGCGCTGGCCCGCCAGTCCGATCTCGTGACCACCGCGCGCGGTACGTCGGTGAGGTGTTTGGCGGAGGTGATCAGGCGGCTGTAGATCCCCGTGACCAGTGCGACCGTTCCGCCGGAGACGCCGGGGATGGTCTCGGCCGCCCCGATCAGGCCGCCGCGGACCGCGTTGCCGAGGATCTCGGACGCCGTCGGTCGGGGAGTTCTGGAATCTGTCTCGGTTGTCGCCGCCGGGCGGGCCTCCGTCGTCACGCTCGCCATGCTAACCAAAATCGGACACAGGGCACGGCGCCCGCAGTCTGCGGGGCCGTCGGACCAGGTCCTTCGGGTGTGAAGGCGCAAGGGCGCGAGCGGTGTGTACCTGCAATACTGCATGGACACCACATGGCGCGCCCTTCCCGGCCGCGCCCCCGAATCCGTCACATGGAGGACAGCCGCCGTGCCTATCGCAACTCCCGAGGTCTACGCCGAGATGCTCGGACGGGCCAAGGAGCACTCCTTCGCCTTCCCCGCCATCAACTGCACGTCTTCCGAGACGATCAACGCGGCCATCAAGGGCTTCGCGGACGCCGGCAGTGACGGCATCATCCAGTTCTCGACCGGTGGCGCGGAGTTCGGTTCGGGCCTGGGCGTCAAGGACATGGTGACCGGTGCGGTCGCGCTCGCCGAGTTCGCGCACGTCATCGCCGCCAAGTACGACGTGACGATCGCGCTGCACACCGACCACTGCCCCAAGGACAAGCTGGACACCTTCGTCCGCCCGCTGCTCGCGATCTCGCAGGAGCGTGTGAACAACGGCCAGAACCCGCTGTTCCAGTCGCACATGTGGGACGGCTCCGCGGTGCCGATCGACGAGAACCTCGTCATCGCGCAGGAGCTGCTGGCTCTCTCGCGTGCGGCGAAGATCATCCTCGAGGTGGAGATCGGCGTCGTCGGCGGCGAGGAGGACGGCGTCGAGGCCGAGATCAACGACAAGCTGTACACCAGCGCCGAGGACTTCGAGAAGACGGTCGACGCGCTGGGCGCGGGCAACGACCACGCGTACCTGCTGGCTGCGACGTTCGGCAACGTGCACGGCGTCTACAAGCCGGGCAACGTCAAGCTCCAGCCGTCGGTCCTGGCCGAGGGCCAGCGCATCGCCGAGCGGAAGCTGGGCCTGGCGGAGGGTTCGAACCCGTTCGACTTCGTCTTCCACGGTGGCTCCGGCTCGTCCGTCGAGGACATCGAGGAGTCGCTGCGGTACGGCGTCATCAAGATGAACGTCGACACCGACACCCAGTACGCGTTCTCGCGTCCCATCGCCGGCCACTTCTTCACCAACTACGACGGTGTCCTGAAGGTCGACGGCGAGGTCGGCAACAAGAAGGTCTACGACCCGCGCAGCTACCTCAAGAAGGCCGAGGCCGGCATGACCGCTCGTGTCATCGAGGCCTGCAACGACCTCAAGTCCGCGGGACGGTCCGTCTCCGTCGGCTAGTCGACAGCCTCACCCCTTCGCGTTTTGCGCACTTACCGCTGGTTTCCCGTCTCGGGAACCGCGGTAAGTGCGCAAAACGCGTTTCAGGGGTAGTCGGGTCTAGGCAGGTCTAGTCGGGGTCGCAGACCTTCCAGCTGCCGTCGATGCGCTCGAGGTCGAACGTGCGCGGGGACGCGTCCGACGGGTTGGCCTGCGTGTGCGCGGTGACCTGGGCGATGGCGACGTCGCCGGTGATCTGGACCGTGTCGATGCCGGTGACGACGGGGACGTTGCCCTGCGCGACGGCGTCGCGGTGCACGTCGGCGAACTCGCCGGGCGGGATGTCGCGGTAGAAGTCGGCGAGCGTGCCGCACGTCGCGGACTGCAGGGTCGCCAGGTCGCCGGATCCGAGGGCGTCGACGAACGTGTCGACGGCGTCGCGGACCTGGGACTCGTCGGGTCCGTGCGCGCCGCCCCGGGCGATGACGAAGCCGGTGACTCCCAGCGCCGCGAGCACGCCGACGACGGCGACGGTGGACGCGATGATCCAGCCGCGTCGGCCGCCGCTGCGCCGCCCACCGGACGGCGCGGACGGTGCGGCCGCAGCGATGCGCTGCGGACCGGAACCGGCGGGTGTTGCAGGAGACGGGTTGTCGTTCGGGTCGGGCACGGGACGCCTCTCGGTCCGGGAGCGGGATCGACTGGTGGGCAGCCTATCGGCCCCAGTGCGACGCCGGGCACGGTGCACGTAACCTGGACGTCATGACGTCTTTCGGTGATCTTCTCGGCCCGCAGCCCACTCTGCTTCCCGGTGACGAGGACGCGGAGTCGGATCTGCTCAACCACCAGGACCCGGCGAAGGTCGCGGCGGAGCATCCCACCGCGTCGATCGCGTGGGCGTACCTGGCGGAGGCGGCGCTCGAGCAGGGGCAGACCATCACCGCGTACGCGTATGCGCGCACCGGCTACCACCGCGGCCTCGACCAGTTGCGCCGCAACGGTTGGAAGGGCTTCGGTCCGGTCCCGTTCAGTCACGAACCGAACCGCGGCTTCCTGCGCTGTGTCGCGGTGCTGGCGAAGGCCGCCCGGGAGATCGGTGAGAACGACGAGTACGCGCGGTGCCTCGACCTGCTCGAGGACTGCGATCCGCGGGCTGCAGAAGCCCTTGGCCTCGGCTAGCCGCTTCGTTCCACGCCCGGCGGCGGGTCGGGAGCGCGCGCAGGCGTCGGTCCGTCGTCTGCGCGCGTCCGCGCTCCCGGTGCTGCAGTGCGCACTGGCGGCGGGTCTCGCATGGTGGTTCGCGACCGAGATCGTCGGGCATCCCCGGCCGTTCTTCGCGCCGATCGCGGCGGTGGTCTCGCTGGGTCTGTCTCTCGGTGCACGTCTGCGTCGGTCGGTGGAGCTGGTCTGCGGCGTGACGGTCGGCATCGGTGTCGGCGACCTGCTGATCTCGTTGATCGGCACGGGACCGTGGCAGATCACGCTCGTCGTGGCGCTGGCGATGTCGACCGCGGTGCTGATCGGTAGCGGCCCCATCTTCTCGATGCAGGCCGGCACGTCCGCCGTGCTGGTCGCGACGCTGCTGCCGCCGGGTGATGCCGCCGGCTTCGAGCGGATGGTCGACGCCCTCGTCGGTGGTCTGGTCGGGATCGCCGTTGTCGCGGTCGTGCCGACCCACCCGGTGCGCCGTGCCCGGCGCGACGCCGCCGGGATCCTCGCGACCGCGGCCGAGGTGCTCCAGCTCGTCGCCGACGGTCTCATCGAGAACGACCCGAAGCCGATCGAGAAGGCGTTGCGGAAGGCGCGTGAGACGCAGTCGGCGATCGATTCGCTGCGCAGCAATCTGTCCGGCGGCAAGGAGATCAGCCGCATCTCCCCGTTGTACTGGGGTAGTCGTGCCCGGCTGGCACGGCTCACCGCGACGGCCGACCCGATCGACAACGCGATGCGCAACATCCGTGTGCTGTCGCGTCGTTCGCTCTCGCTCGTGCGTGACGACGAGATTCTCGACCCGCGTCTCGTCGACGAGATCGAGAAGCTGTCCCACGCCCTCGACGTGTTGCGCCGGATGATTCTCGCCGAACCAGGGGAGCAGCCCGATCAGGCGGAGGCGGCACGGGTACTGCGAACCGTCGCGTCGGGGATGAAGCCCGAACTCGTCGAGGGGGCGGGCATCTCGGCGACCGTGGTGTTCGCACAGATCCGCTCGCTCATCGTGGATCTGCTGCGGGTCGCGGGGCTCGAACGGATCTCGGCGATCGCGACCCTGCCGCCGACGGTTCCCAACCCCGCCTACAAGCCCGACATCTGACCTCTTCTCATATATGCGAATGTATGCATATGATGGGCCGAGCCGACGAGGAGGTCGATCATGGGAGCCGGTCACGGGCACAGCCACGGCAACACCGCAGCAGGGAGCAACGTAGGTCCGACGCCGACACGCATCCGGAAGATGGTGATCGCGCTCGCGATCCTGATCGGCTTCCTGGTTCTCGAGACGGTCGTCGCCCTCGCGATCGGATCCCTCGCGCTGCTCGCGGACGCCGGCCACATGCTTACCGACGTCGTCGGCATGTCCATGGGACTCGTGGCGTTGCTGCTCGCGAAGCAGGGTTCCAAGGCCGCGGCCCGCACGTTCGGCTGGCACCGCGCCGAGGTGCTCACAGCGATGGCCAACGCCGTCCTGCTGCTGGGCGTGGCCGCCTTCGTGATGTACGAGGCCATCGGCCGCATCGGCCACGCCCCCGAGATCCCCGGCGTCCCGCTGATGGTCACGGCCGCCGCGGGTCTCGCCGCCAACATCGTCGTCATGCTGATGCTGCGCGGCGACGCCAAGGATTCCCTCGCCGTCCGCGGCGCGTACCTCGAGGTGCTCGCCGACGCCGTCGGCAGTGTCGGCGTCCTGATCGCCGGCGCCGCGGTGGTGCTGTTCGACTGGACCTACGCCGACATCGTCGTCGGCGTCCTGATCTCGCTGTGGGTCGTCCCGCGTGCCCTCAAGTTGGCGGGGTCGGCGCTGCGGATCCTCACGCAGGCCTCGCCCGCCAACATCGACGTCGATGCCGTCCGCGCCGATCTGCGTGCGGTGCCCGGGGTCTCGGACGTCCACGACCTGCACGTGTGGACGCTCACCACCGGCATGGACGTCGCGACCGTGCACCTGACCACCGATTCCGATTCGCAGCGGGTGCTGGCGGCGGCCAAGACCGTGCTGGACGCGCACGGTCTCAGCCACGCCACCGTGCAGGTCGAGTCGGGGGCGGAGGGCTCCCGGTGCCAGGAGGACCTCACGTGGTGAGGTGCGCTCAGCGGTAGCCGTCGGTGTTCGCCGGCAGACCGGGGTCCTGCACCTCGACGAGGTACCGCCAGCAGTCGGGCCGGGAGCCGTCGACGTCGGTGAAGCCGTACCGCTGCGCCAGCTGCCCGCTCGAGACCACCTGGCCGCTGAACTCGCCGACGTCCGGATCCGCGGCCAGTGCGGCCACGGCCCGGCCGACGTACGTCGGGGACTCCGAGATCGCGAAGTGCGGCACCTGCTCGAGGGCGTCGCGCCAGTTGTCCTCGGTGACGCCGAAGATCTCGAGCATCGTTTCCGACCGCAGCCACCCCGGGGTCACCGCGACGGCCGCGCATCCGTGCGGGGCCATCTCGTACGCCTGCGCGGTGGTCATCCGCTGCACGGACGCCTTGACGAGGTCGTAGTAGAAGCCCACCTGGTGCCGGTACGCGACGTTGTACTCGGCGGTGCCGTCGGTCATCTCGACGACGAGCCCGCCGGGCCGGCGGATCAGCAGCGGCAGCGCGAAGTGGCTGGTGATCACGTGGGTGTCGATTCCCATCCGGAGCATGCGCAGGCCGCCGTCGAGGTCGTGCTCCCACAGCGTGGTGCCGAACTGGGCGTAGCGATCGCCGCCGAAGATGTCGTTGACCAGGATGTCGAGGCGGCCGTGTTCGGAGTCGATGCGTTCGACGAGGGCGCGCACCTGGTCGGGGTCGAGGTGGTCGACCCGCAGCGCGGTGCCGTCGCCGCCCGCGGCGACCATGAGTTCGCCGGTCTCCTCGATCGTTTCCGGCCGGTCGATCTCCGATCGTCCGGCCACTCGACTGCTGCGACCGGTCGCGTAGACGGTGGCCCCGGCGCGGGCCAACTCGACGGCGATGGCCCGGCCGGCACCGCGCGTCGCCCCGGCGACCAGGGCGACCTTCCCGGTCAGGTCCGGCGCGCTCATCGGCTGATCCGGGTGACGTCGGCGCCGGGTCGCCACAGGTCCACGTGCAGGCGGTCCTCCGACACCGTCGTCAGCACCACCTCGTCGACACCGAGTTCGAAGATGTGCGCCTCGTCGCCGGGGTTCTCCGGGTAGGAGTCGAGGATCGACTGCTTCTCGGCGCCGGTGAGTTCGCGGGTGCGGCCGGAGATCTTGGCGTCGCCGCCCTCCATCGTGTGGTGACCGGGGTTCGAGTGCAGCGAATACCGCGGATCCCGTTGCAGGTCCCGGGCCTTCCGGGCGCCGGGCATCGATCCGAGGACGAGCAGTCCGCGAAAGATCTCGACCTCGGTGCCGCTCACGCGCGGTGAGCCGTCGGCGCGCAGCGTCGCCAGGACATGGTGCTTGTGCGCGGTCAGTCGCGCGCGGACGGCGTCGGCCAGCGCCGGGGCCTGCTCGGAGAACTCCTGCCAGGTTGTCATGCAGTAAGTGTGCGCGCCGATCACTGACATCTTGTGTCAGCGATTATTCGTAGACTTTCGGTGTGCGCTCCTCCCGACTGCTCGACCTGATGCTGCGCCTGCAGGGCGGTCCCGGTGCCACGGCCGCGCGGTTGGCCGGGCAACTCGACGTGTCGGTCCGGACCGTGTACCGCGACATCGCGGCGCTGCAGGCCGCCGGGGTTCCGGTGTGGACCGAGAGCGGGCCCGGCGGTGGGGTCCGCCTGCTCGACGGCTGGCAGTCCAAGCTCACCGGTATGACGGGCGCGGAGACGTCGGCGCTCATGCTCCTCGGTGTCCCGGACGTCGCGCAGGATCTCGGGCTCGCCGATGTCGCGGCCCGTGCCGAGTCGAAACTGCTGGGGGCGCTGCCGCTTCCGCTGCGGGCCGGCGCCCTGTTGTGGCGTGAGCGGCTGCACGTGGACGCGCCGGGCTGGTTCGAGTCGACGCCGTCGGGGGAGTACCTGCCGGCGGTGGCGTCCGCGGTCTTCGAGGGCAGACGGCTGCGCATCCGGTACCGGCGTCGGGACGGTGCGGCCACTCGCACCCTCGACCCGCTCGGCCTGGTCGCGAAGGCGGGTGTCTGGTATCTCGTGGCGCGGCATCGGGATCGGACGTTGTCGTACCGGGTGTCGCGGATCGACGGCGCGCAGGTGCTGGACGCGGCGGCGGCGCGCCCGGACGACTTCGACCTGGCCGCGTGGTGGGCGGCGTCGATGGCGGAGTTCGACCGGGCGTTGCTGCGGTACTCGTGCCGGGTGCGGCTGTCGCCGTACGCGTGGCGGCGGCTGCCGGACGTCGTGGGGGCCGAGGCGGCGCGGGTCGAGCCGTCCGAGGCGGACGAGCAGGGCTGGGTGACGGTCGATCTGATGCTCGAGGCCGAGGAGGTGGCGCTCGATCAGCTCACCGGGCTCGGTGCCGGTGTCGAGGTGCTCGGACCGGTATCGCTGCGCGCCGGGCTGCGGGCGGTCGCCGAGGAGGTGGCCCGCCGCCATCGGTGATTCGCCGGCCGGCGGTTCACAGCATGCGGCGGCGTCGGTCGAGGGCGCGGGCGCGGCGCACCGACACCCGCGACCACACGGCCTGCTGGATCGCCAGGGTGGCCCACCCGGCCAGCGCCATCCCGGACAGGTTCAGCAGCAGCTGCTGGGTGCTGCCCCAGATCTCGTTCCCGGCACCGAAGGCCAGCGCGAGGCCGATGTTGCCGGCCGCGGGAACCGTTGTCACGGAGATGAACACGCCCGACAGGCCGCCGAGCTTCGCCGAGGTGAGCGACAGGACCCCCGCGGCCGCCGCGATCACGGCGACGATGAACGACCACTTGTCGGGCGAGTAGATGAACGCGGTGTCGGGGCGGGGCCCGGTGACGTCGTCGATCGTCACCCAGCCGAGCAGTCGCCCGCCGAGGGACGCCAGTGCGGTCACCACGATCGCGACCGCGAAGCCGATCAGGAGGGTCCGTACGGCGGTCGCGAACAGGACGGCGCGGCGTTTGACCAGGGCGACACCGAGCGCGGCGATCGCGCCGAACTCGGGGCCGAGGACCATCGCGCCGATGACGAGGATCTGCGAGTCGGTGATGATCGCGATTCCCGCCAGCAGTGTCGCCATCGTCATGAAGCTCAGGTAGGTCCAGTTCAGTTCGACGTCCTCGTAGGACCGCTGCGCGACCTCCGCCCACACCACGCTGTCGGCGCTGCTGCCCGGGCTGGCGAGTTCGGCGTCGAGTCCGCTCCGGGACAGCCAGGTGGTGACCGGTTCGATCTCGATGCTGCCGCGGTGGTGCAGGCCGGTGGCGCGGAGCTTCGCGATCACGTCGTTCGCGACCTCGCGGGCGATGTCGGCGTACACGAGGTCGCCGACCGGGCGGACCGCCGCGTCGCGGAGGACCGCGAGCCCACTGACGGCCGGTTCGTCCTCGAGGATGCGGACGGTCTCGTCCGTGAGATCGCTGGGCGTGAGGATCCGCAGATGGAGCATGCGCACAGTGTGCCGGGCGGGGTGCGGGCTCGGTGGGATGCCGCGGCGGCCGGGCGGGCATGAATTCGCTTTCCGTCCGGGTGCGGCGTCGATAGCATTCCCGGCCATGGCGCTCCCGCATCCGCACGTGTACTACGGCGACCGACTCGTTCCCGCCTCCGAGGCCACTCTGGGTGTGGCCACGTCCGCTGTCCTGTACGGCCTGAGCGTCTACACGGTGTTCCCCGTGCACGTCGACGGTGGCGCCCGCTCGGCGTTCCGGCTGGCCGACCACTACCGGCGGCTCGTCGAATCCTGCAAGATCATCGGCATCGACCGGTTCGCCGACGAGTGGAGTTTCGACCGTTTCGTCTCGGCCGCAACCGCACTCGTCGACGCCAACGCGCCCGCCTCGGACGTCTTCGTGCGCGCCACGGTGCACGTCGACGAGTCGATCCCCGGCACCCGGGTGCGCGGGTGCCGGACCGTCGTGTCGATGTTCGTGTACGACGCGGTGCCGATCGTCCCGCAGGACGGCATGCGGTTGAAGACCAGCACGTGGCGGCGGATCCCGGACTTCGCGATCCCCTCGCGGGCCAAGGTCAACGGTGCGTACGTGAACTCGGTGCTCGCCAAGCAGGACGCGATCGACGCCGGCTACGACGACGCGATCTTCCTCGACGGCGCGGGACACGTGTGCGAGCTCAGCGCCGCGAACATCTTCCTGGTGCGTGGCGGGACCCTGATCACTCCCGACGTCTCGTGCGACATCCTCGACGGCATCAACCGGCGCACCCTGCTCACGCTCGCCGCGGAGGACGGCATTCCTGTTGTGGAACGCACCGTCGACCTCACCGAGCTGTACATCGCGGACGAGGTGTTCGCGACCGGCACGTCGGCGGGGGTGGCGCCGGTGACCGAGGTGGACGGCCGCACCGTCGGCGACGGCGCGACGGGCCCGATCTGCGAGGCGCTGCGGAAGCGGCACACCGCGGCGCTGCGCTCGGACGGGCTGCACGGCTGGGTCACCGACCTCGGCTGACGACCGACGTCGGGCAGATCGGGTAGTGAACTACCTACGTGCCCGAGCCCCCGCGTACCTAGCGTTGTCGGCATGACCAGCGCACAGGTGACGAACATGTCGGTGGATCGGGCGGCAGACCGCCGACCGGACGTCGACATCGAGCAACTCCGGGGCGAGATCGACCGTCTGGATGCACAGATCCTCGCGGCGATCCAGCGGCGCACCGAGATCTCCCGTCTGATCGGTGAGGTGCGAATGCTCGGCGGCGGTACTCGTTTGGTGCACACCCGAGAAATGAGTGTGCTGTCGCGGTTCGACGATCTGGGGCCGGAGGGGCACACGCTCGCGTTGTTGCTGCTGCGGCTCGGACGGGGGCGTCTGGGTCATGCCATGTGACCGGCCGACCTCGGTCAGGAACCGACCGGGGTCGGCGCGGTCACGTGCGACGACGTGCGCGGGTCAGCCGCGCCAGAACTGCATGAGGTAGCTGCCGAAGGCGGCGTAGAGGTCGGGGATGCCGGACAGTTCGAACAGCCAGTAGATCGTGTCGAAGAACGCGGAGTTGATCTGCGGCACGAACAGCAACGCGATCAGCAGCAGCAGTCCGTAGGGTTTGATCTTGTCGAGCGATGCGCGCGTGCTCGGGCGCAGGTGCGGTTCGAGGGCGCCGTAGCCGTCGAGTCCGGGCACCGGCAGCAGGTTCAGCACGGTGGCCATGACCTGCAGGAAGGCCAGGAAGCTCAGCCCGCTCCAGAACGTCAGGTTGTTGCCGTCCGTCCCGAACAGGCGGATCACCGTCAGCAGCACGACCGCCGCCACCGCGTTCACCGCGGGCCCGGCGAGCGAGATCCGTGACTGCACCCGCGGTGGCATCGTCCCGGTTCTCAGGTAGACGGCGCCGCCGGGCAGTCCGATGCCGCCGATCGCGAGGAACAGCACCGGCAGGCCGATCGACAGCAGCGGTTGGGTGTACTTGCGCGGATCGAGGGTCAGGTATCCGCGCATGACGACGTCGTGGTCGCCGTGCCGCCACGCGACGAACGCGTGCGCGAACTCGTGCAGGCACAGCGTGACGACCCAGCCCGCGACGACCAGCAGGAACACGCCGATCCGGCCCGAGGTCGCGGAGTCGGTGGATCGCCAGGCGAGGACGCCGCCCAGCACGGCCACCGCCACGATGCCGAGGAACACGGGGCTCGGCCGGACTGCGGCGGACCGGGTACGGGCGTCGGGATGCATGCCCCCAGTATCCAGGCGTGGGGGCGTCAGGCGCCGTAGACGAGCAGCCAGTCCTCGTGATGTCGGTAGAAGGTCGAACGTTTGACCGCGCGCGGGGTGCGGACGCCGTCGCGGGTCAGGACCGCCGCCGGCGACCCGAGTTGGACGGCGCGCCCGGTCAGCCACCGGTACCCGCCGAACCAGCGGCGCTTGTCGACCGCGGCACGCAGACCGGGATGCTCGGGGGTCGGAACGATGAGCATCCCGGGAACGGTGCCGGAGAACAGGCGGGTGTCGTCGACGTACGCCTCGCCGACCAGCTCGCCGGCATGCACGGAGCCGTAGATGCGGGCCTCGCCGACCAGGGCGATGCCGGCATCGTCGCGGATCAGCGGCAGCGGCCGCGCCACGCCCGAGACGGCGATCGTCGCGGCCTTGGATCCGGTCCGCAGTCCGTACGCGTGGGTGGCGTCGGTCCTCTCCTCCGGAACGTAGGCGAGTTCGACGTCCAGACGTTCGGTGCGCATCAGCCGGGTGAGCGCGGCCGCGAACGCGCCGTCGTCGCCGACGACGACCAGTCGCGGCTTCTCGACCGTGTCGAGTGTGGCGAACACCTCGTCGAAATCGTCCTTCGCGGGGAGCGCGGGCGCGTTGAACAGGTCGAGCGACCGCAGCGCCAGTGGTAGCGGTCCGTCGCCGCACTTGAGCACTACCGGGGTCATGACACTCCTTGCTTGTCCCCGACGCAGCGGTTCGGACCCGGCGATTCGGAGGATGGGGCGTGTGGTGAGCAGTTCGAGCCTGGAGCCACGAACCGCTCGACTTCTCACGTTCGTCGCCGCGCCACGGCGGCGGCGATGGAGCATCCGTCGCGCCCGAAGGCATTTCGATGTCTACCCGAACGCGGGCGGACGCCGCAAACGGTCGGGCCGCCCCGCAGTCCGTTCCGGGCGGCTTCGGAGGGCTGGTGGGCTGGCTGACGGCCGGTCTCGGCTAGACTGTGCGTCCGGCCACTGCCTACACCACGGCAGGACCATGCAGTCGGATACGTCTGCACGTCGACCGTAGGAGACAGCGAAATGCCGGCAATCGTCCTCATCGGTGCCCAGTGGGGCGACGAGGGTAAGGGCAAAGCTACAGATCTACTGGGCGGGAGCCTGCAGTGGGTCGTTCGGTACCAGGGTGGCAACAACGCCGGACACACGGTGGTCCTGCCGAACGGCGACAAGTTCGCGTTGCACCTGATCCCGTCGGGCATCCTCACCCCGGGCGTCAAGAACGTGATCGGTAACGGTGTCGTGGTGGATCCGGGCGTGCTGCTCGACGAGCTGGCCGGCCTGGAGGATCGCGGCGTCGACACGACGGGCCTGCTGATCTCGGCCGATGCGCACCTGATCATGCCGTACCACGTGGCCATCGACAAGGTCACCGAACGCTTCCTCGGCGCCAAGAAGATCGGCACCACGGGCCGCGGCATCGGCCCCTGCTACCAGGACAAGATCGCGCGTGTCGGCGTCCGCGTCGCCGACGTCCTGGACGAGAAGATCCTCACCCAGAAGGTCGAGGCCGCCCTGGAGTTCAAGAACCAGGTGCTCGTCAAGATCTACAACCGCAAGGCCCTCGACCCGCAGCAGGTGGTCGAGGAGGTCCTGACGCAGGCCGAGGGCTTCAAGCACCGCATCGCCGACACGCGTCTGCAGCTCAACCAGGCCCTCGACGCCGGCGAGACGGTGCTCCTCGAGGGCTCGCAGGGCACGCTGCTGGACGTGGACCACGGCACGTACCCGTACGTGACGTCGTCGAACCCGACGTCCGGCGGTGCCGCGGTGGGCTCGGGCATCGGCCCCACCAAGATCACCACGGTGCTCGGCATCCTCAAGGCGTACACCACGCGCGTCGGCTCCGGCCCGTTCCCGACCGAACTGTTCGACGAGTTCGGCGAGTACCTGGCGGTCAAGGGCGGTGAGGTCGGTGTCACCACCGGTCGCGGCCGCCGCACCGGCTGGTTCGACGCCGTGATCGCCCGGTACGCGACCCGCGTCAACGGCATCACCGACTACTTCCTCACCAAGCTCGACGTGCTGTCCAGCCTGGAGACCATCCCGATCTGCGTCGCATACGACGTCGACGGTGTGCGTGTCGACGAGATGCCGATGACACAGACCGACATCCACCACGCGAAGCCGATCTACGAAGAGATGCCGGGCTGGTCCGAGGACATCTCCGGGGCCCGCACCTTCGAGGAACTGCCGGTAAACGCGCAGAACTACGTCCTGCGCCTCGAGGAACTGTCGGGCGCATTCATGTCGTGCATCGGCGTCGGCCCGGGCCGCGACGAGACCATCGTCCGCCGCGACATCCTGGCCTGACCTCCCCTGTGTGACCGAATGTCACATGCGTTCAGTTGAACTGAACGCATGTGACATTCGGCGTTTCGGGCGGCTTCGGGTTTTCAGCTGAAGGGACCCTTCGTGCGCTGCGGGCGCATGAACGGACCCTTCAGCTCGGCAGCGGCGGCTACCATCGGCCGCATGGCCATTCTGTATGCCGCACAGCTGTCGCCGACCAAGCCCGAGTTGATCGCCGGGTGGATACCGAACGCGCCCTACTATCCGGGCGGGACGCCGGCACTGGTGTCGGTGGGTGCGTACCGGTTCGACGATCCGGCCGGCGAGGTCGGTATCGAGACGCACCTGGTGCGCGACGCCGACGGCACGATCTACCAGGTCCCCCTGACGTACCGTTCGGCGCCGCTCGCGGGGGCCCGTTCGGTGGGCGAGATGGAGCACTCGGTGCTCGGGCACCGCCACGTCTACGACGCGACAACCGATCCGGTGTTCGTGCAGCAGTTGCTGGACACCGTCTTCGGCGGCGGGCGTGAGGTCGACCAGTTCGTGCACGTCGACGGCGCCGAGCCGCAGAAGATCGAGAACACCGCGCACGCGTGGGGGACCGGTGCGGGCGGTGCGTCGGCTCCGACCGTCGCCGAGGTGCGGGTTTCCGCGGACGGCACCGACACCGTGATCGAGGCGGGCGGGACCACCGTCGTCGTGCATCACCGGCCGGTCGACGGCGAGCCGGCCGGGCCGGCGCTGCTCGGTGAATGGGACGGTGGCCGAGGAGTTTTCGCGACGGTGCCCTGACCGCGGTCAGCGCATCTCGCCGGCCCCGGCGTACGGGTGCCGGCTCGCGAGGGGCTTGCCCTCGTCGAAGCGGCTGTAGCGGAAGTCGTTTCCGTCGACAGCGGGGTCGCTGCTGATCCCGTCGAGGAGCAGGTCGGCCGCCAGTCGTCCGACAGCCGGCGAGATCTTGAACCCGTGTCCGCTGAAACCGACGGCCAGGAACAGTCCGGCGGCGGGGGAGGGTCCGATGATCGGGTTGTAGTCGGGGGTGATGTCGTAGCACCCCGCGTACGACGACGCGAGCCGCGGGTCGGGCATGCCGGGCAGGATGCGGTCGAGCTTGCCGATCGCGGTCTCGACGAAGTCCCCCGTCGCGCGGTTGAGATAGGCGTCCGGGTCGGCGATCTCGGGGTCGGAGTGGTCGCTGTTGCCGACGAGGAGATGACCGTTGGGTTCGCGCCGGATGTACTGCAGGTTCACCAGGTCCGAGAACGTCGGGACGTCGGGGGTGGGCTCGCCCTGATCCACCAGCACCAGCTGCTCGCGCTGGGCCCGGATCAGCAGCGGGATACCCGCGGTCGCGGCGAGGGCGGGGCTCCACACGCCGGTCGCGAGTACGACGGTCTCGCAGAGGATCTCGGTGCCGTCGTCGCACAGGACGCCGCGGACGGCGCCGAATTCGTCGGAGATCAATCGAACGACGTTGGTGGACTGACGGATCCGTGCCCCGAGCGCGCGGGCGCGGGCGCCGTACGCCATGCCGGTCATGTAGGCGTCGCCGTGGCCGCCGAGCGGTTCGTACGCGAACCCGGCGAAGTCGTCGAGGTGGATCCCGGGCCACAGTGACCGGACGGCGTCGGTGTCGATCAGGTCGACGGGCACGCCGAGCGAGCGGTGCATCTCGACGTTGGCGCGGAGCGGTTCGACGTTGTTCTCGCCCACCCCGACGACGTAGCCGGTCTGCCGGAATCCGATGTCGGTGCCGAAGATCTCGTCGGCCCGGCCGAATACCTCGACGCCGTACCACGCCATCGCGGCCAGCGACGGGACGCCGTAGTGGCAGCGCACGATTCCACTGGACTTGCCGGTCATGCCCGCGCACAGGGTGTCTCGCTCGAGCACGAGCACGTCGGTCTCGCCGCGTTCGGCGAGTTGCCACGCGATGGCCAGGCCCTCGAGTCCGCCGCCGACGATCACGATCCGTGCGCGCTCCGTCGTGTTTCCTGTCATCTCCGACCTCCAGTCGTGGTGTTTCTTGATGGGAGACAGTGTTGCATGAAATGAAACGATGGCAACCTTCGGACGCTGTGCGGACCCCGTTACGCACTGTTCACCGCCACTACTCACAGGCCTTACAGCCGCCCTTCACTCTCGGGTGACCTCGATTCCCCGTGTAAGACGGGCCGACGCAAGGTGGACAGATATGGAGCAGGCTCTCGCGGCCGCCGACACCGCATGGTTACTGGCGGCATTCACGTTCGTGGCATTGATGATTCCCGGCCTCGCGCTGTTCTACGGCGGCATGGTCAGCATCCGCAACTCGCTCAACATGATGATGATGACGTTCGGGTCGTTCGCCGTCGTCGGCGTGCTGTGGGTGCTCTTCGGCTACTCGACGGTTCTCGGTAACTCGTTGGGCGGCTTGGGCATTCTCGGCGACCCGCTCGAGTTCGTCGGGTTGGGGCAGTTGCTCGAACCCGCCGCGGAGCCCGGACTGCCGCCGGCGCTGGTGGCGGGATTCCAGATGCTGTTCGCGGCCATCACGGTCGCGCTCATCTCGGGTGCGCTGGCCGACCGCATCAAGTTCGGTGCGTGGATGCTCTTCGCCGGACTGTGGGTCACGCTCGTGTACTTCCCGGTGGCGCACTGGGTGTTCGCCTTCGACTCCGACGACGGCAGCGTGATCGGCGGCTGGATCGCGAACAAGCTGGGGGCCATCGACTTCGCGGGCGGCACCGCGGTCCACATCAACGCCGGTATCGCGGCGCTGGCCATGGTCCTGGTGCTCGGTAAGCGGCACGCGTTCCCGAACATACCTCGGCCGCACAATCTTCCGCTGACCCTGCTGGGTGCCGGCATCCTGCTGTTCGGTTGGTTCGGGTTCAACGGCGGCTCCGCGCTGGCCGCCGACAACGCCGCGTCCGTCGTCGTGCTCAACACCGTCGCCGCCGCCTGTGCCGGTATCTGCGGGTGGTTGCTGGTGGAGCGCCTGCGGGAGGGTCGCCCGACGTCGCTCGGCGCCGCGTCCGGTCTCATCGCCGCGCTGGTCGCGATCACGCCGGCGTGTGGTGCGGTGTCGCCGATCGGCGCGCTGATCATCGGCGCGGCCGCCGGCGCGCTGTGCTGCTTGGCGGTGTCGCTCAAGTTCCGGCTCGGCTACGACGACGCCCTCGACGTCGTGGGCATCCACCTGGTCGGCGGCATCCTGGGCACGCTGCTGATCGGCCTGCTCGCGACCGAGGGCGCCCCCAACGGCGTCGCGGGACTGTTCTACGGCGGCGGACTGGGCCTGCTGGGCAAGCAGGCACTCGCGGTCGTGGTGGTGCTGGCCTACTCGTTCACCGTCACGTGGCTCATCGCGAAGGCCATCCAGGTCACGATCGGTCTGCGGGTGCGGCCCGAGGACGAGCACGAGGGCCTCGACGTCACCGAGCACGGCGAGACCGCGTACGTCACCGAGACGATGGCCGTCACGGTCTCGGGTTCGGGTCCGGTCGATCCGGCCGCCGTCGCGGACGCCGCCGAGGCGCTCGCCGGTCGGATGTCGTCGGCCGAACCGCGCACGTAGTTCCGACGGTCCACGCGGCCGCTGTCCGTCATCCGACGGGCAGCGGCCGCGCTGCCGGTCCGGCTACTCCTGGTGGTTGTCCGGGTACGCGGTGACAGCCAGGAAGCGAATCGGCAACTGCACCAGATCGTTCGGGCCGTGCAGGCCCTCGCCGTCGAGCAGCAGCGAGTCGCCCGGGTTCAGTCGATACTCGCTCTCCCCGTGCCCGTAGACCATCTCGCCCTCGAGCATGTAGATCAGTTCGGTGCCCGGATGCTGGAAGAGCGGGAACACCTCGCTCGCGTTGGTGAGCGTGACGAGCACCGGTTCGAGGCGCTTGTGCTGGCCGCGCAGGGCGCCGAGCAGTTCGTAGTGGTGACCGACGCGGGTGCCGCGGCCCACGATCACCGCTCCGCTGCCGGACTCGACGAACACCGCGTCGCGCGCGCTGTCGGCGCCGCGGAACAGCGACGTGACCGGGACGTCCAGTCCGGCCGCCAGGCGCGCGAGCGTCGACAGGCTGCACGACGTCTGCGCATTCTCGATCTTGGACAGCATCGCCTTCGAGATGCCCACCTTCGCGGCCATGTCGCCTACCGACAGCCCGCTCGCCAGGCGCAGCTTGCGGACCTGCACAGCGATGACGCGCTCGAGGTCGACGCCGGTGGGGGTGTCGGCCGGCACCTCCCGCTCGGTGGTGTCGCGGTGCACGGGGCGCTCGGTCGGGCTCATTGCCTCACAGTAGCGCCCCGTCCACTGGCAGTGGACGGGGCGTCGCTGTCGGGAACTCGGGTGTCGCAGGGGTTCTGTCGGTGTCGCACACCCTTTCAGCACTGACTTCCTGTGCGACGGCCGCACAAGGTGTGCGACGTCAGAGGCGCCCCGGGATCCAGTCGGTACCGGCGAGGGGCACCCGGGCCATGGCCGACGCCTCGATGGTCAGGGCGACGAGGTCCTGCGGTTCGAGGTTGCGCAGGTGCGACTTGCCGCACGCGCGGGCGAGGGTCTGCGCCTCCATCGTGAGCACCCGCAGGTAGTTCGCGAGCCGGCGTCCGCCCTCGACCGGGTCGAAGTTCTTCTGCAGCTCCGGGTCCTGCGTCGTGATGCCCGCGGGGTCGAGCCCGGCCTGGAAGTCGTCGTAGAAGCCGGCCGCCGAGCCCAGCGCCTCGTACTGCTGCTGGAACCGGGGGTGGTTGTCGCCCAACGCGATCAGTGCCGCGGTGCCGATCGCGACGGCGTCCGCGCCCAGGGCCATGGCCTTCGCGACGTCGGCGCCCGAGCGGATGCCGCCCGACACGATGAGCTGGACTCCGCCGGGTGTCCGGTGCACGCCCAACTCCTGCAGCGCCTGCACCGCCTGGGGGATCGCGGCGAGCGTGGGGATTCCGACGTGCTCGATGAACACGTCCTGTGTCGCCGCGGTGCCGCCCTGCATGCCGTCCACCACGACGACGTCCGCTCCGGCCTTCACCGCGAGCTTGACGTCGTAGTACGTGCGGGTGGCGCCGACCTTGACGTAGATCGGCTTCTCCCAGCCGGTGATCTCGCGCAGTTCGATGATCTTGATGGCGAGGTCGTCGGGGCCGGTCCAGTCGGGGTGCCGGCAGGCGCTGCGCTGGTCGACGCCCACCGGGAGTGTGCGCATCCCGGCGACACGGTCGGTGATCTTCTGGCCCAACAGCATTCCGCCGCCGCCGGGCTTGGCGCCCTGGCCCAGCACGATCTCGATGGCGTCGGCCTTGCGTAGGTCGTCGGGGTTCATGCCGTACCGCGAGGGCAGGTACTGGTAGACGAGGTGCTTGGACTGCCCGCGTTCCTCCGGTGTCATGCCGCCGTCGCCGGTGGTGGTGGAGGTGCCGACCTCGCCGGCGCCGCGGCCGAGGGCTTCCTTCGCCCGGCCGGACAGCGCGCCGAAGCTCATGCCCGCGATGGTGATCGGGATGTCCAGGTGCAGGGGGTACTTGGCGTGCCGGTCGCCGAGCACGACGTCGGTGTCGCACCGTTCGCGGTACCCCTCGAGCGGATAGCGGGACATCGACGCGCCCAGGAACAGCAGGTCGTCGAAGTGTGGGAGTTTGCGCTTGGCGCCCCACCCGCGGATGTCGTAGATGCCGGTCTCGGCGGCACGCTGGATCTCGTGGATGACGTCGCGGTCGAACGTCGCGGATTCGCGCAGACCGGGGGTGTGCGTGGTCATGGGGGCCTCCTGGAAGTGGCGCGTCAGTACGACGAGGCGTTGTCGACGTGGAAGTTGTAGAGGGCGCGGGCCGAGCCGTAGCGGGTGAAATGGGTGGGGTCGGCGTCGAATTCTGCGGCGTCCAACAGTTCCCGGAGTTCGGCGAGGTGCTCGGGGCGCATCTCCTTCTTGATGCAGTCGGCGCCGAGCGAGGCGACGGTGCCCCGCACGTAGATCCGGGCCTCGTACAGCGAATCGCCCAGTGCCTCACCGGCGTCACCGAGTACGACGAGCCGTCCGGCCTGCCCCATGAAGGCGCTCATGTGGCCGATGCTGCCGCCGACGACGATGTCGACGCCCTTCATCGAGATGCCGCAGCGGGCGGCGGCGTTGCCCTCGATCACGAGCAGACCGCCGTGCGCGGTGGCGCCTGCCGACTGCGACGCGTCGCCGGTGACGCGGACACTGCCGGACATCATGTTCTCGGCCACGCCGACGCCGGCGTTGCCGTCGATCGTCACGCTCGCGTGCTGGTTCATGCCGGCCGCGTAGTAGCCGACGTGGCCCGCGACGGTCACGTCGATCGGGGCGTCCAGGCCGCACGCCAGAGCATGCGCGCCGGCGGGTTCGACGACGGTGACCGAGGCCGGGGCCGCGGTGGCCTGGAGGGTGGCGTTGAGCGCGCGGGTGCCGATGTCGGAGACGTCGTAGGTGGTGGTCGGGGTGGCGGTCAGCGGTGCCATACGTAAACCTCTTCCGGTTCGGGTTCGAAGATGCGGGCGCCCTCGATGCCGGGAAGGCCGGCGAGCGCGCGGTATTCGGATGCCATCGCGACGTAGTCGGCGTGCTCGGCGATGATTGCCGGCTTGCATGCGATCGGGTCGCGCACCACCGCGAACGAGTCCTGCGTGGACACGAGCAGCGTGTAGAAGCCGTCGAACCGCTCGCCGAGCAGGCGCAGGGCTTTCTCGAGGTCGACGCCGTCGGCGAGTTGCTTCGCGACGAAGCGGGCACCCACCTCGGTGTCGTTTTCGCTGTCGAACGCGACGCCCCCGGCCTCGAGTTCACCCTTGACACTCAGGTGGTTGGAGAACGATCCGTTGTGCACCAGGCACTGGTCCGGGCCGACCGCGAAGGGGTGCGAACCCGCTGCGGTGACCGCGGATTCGGTGGCCATCCGGGTGTGCGCGACGCCCTGCCACCCCGACGCGGCGGGCAGCCCGAACCGGTGCGCGAGATCGACCGGATCGCCCATGCCCTTGAGGACCGTGACGTCGTCACCGAACCCGATGAGGATCGCGTCCGGCGCCGCGCCGAGGGCGGCGTCCGCGAGCGTCGCCGCCGGGACGGGTGCGTGCAGCAGCGTGGTGGTGCCGACGTCGATGCCGGTGACGGCGACTCCCAGCGCATCGCCGACGCCGGCGGCCAGCGCCTCCGCCGCGACGCCGGTGTCCAGCAGCGACACCGTCGCGTGCCCGGCGGGCGACCACGTCGGATCCCCGTAGATGGCCATGCCGGCCGAGTCGGGTCCGCGGTCGACCATCTGGCCGAGCATCCCGGTGAGCAGCTCACCGAGCCGCGGATACAGCGAGGGCTCCCGCAGATGGAGCCCGACGATTCCGCACATGTGTTGTCTCCCTGGTTGTTCGGTGTCGGTCAGAAGGCGGTGAGGTAGCTGTCCACCTCCCACGGCGTGACCGTGCTGTGCCATTCGAAGAATTCGTCGCGCTTGAGCGCGGCGAAGTAGTCGGCGACGCCCGCCCCGGCGGCATCGAGGGCACCGGTGACGACGCGGTCGCCGGCCATCGCATCCATCGCGTGCAGCAGCGTCATCGGCAGGTCGTCGGGGCAGATGCCGCCGCCGGGCTCGCCCGGATCGGTGCCGCGGCGGATGCCGTCGAGTCCGGCCGCAATGGTGACGGCGGACGCGAGGTACGGGTTGGCGGAGCCGTCGCCGCCGCGCAGTTCGACGCGGTTGGCGTCCGGCACCCGCAGGTAGTGGGTGCGGTCGTTGCCGCCGTACGTGGGCCGGCGCGGCGACCACGTGGCGCCGCTGCTCGTCGAGATCGCCCCGGTTCGCTTGTAGGAGTTGACCGTCGGCGCGAGGACGCCCTGCAGGCCGCCGGCGTGTTCGAGGATGCCGCCGATGAACGCGTACGCGGTGGGGGACAGGCCCAGCCCGCGCGGGTCGGCGCGGTCGGGGAAGGCGGGGGCGCCGCCGCGCCACAGCGACAGGTGCATGTGCATCCCGTTGCCGGTCCGATCGGCGAACGGCTTGGGCATGAACGTGGCGGTCATGCCGCGCTGCTCGGCGAGCACCGAGATGAGGTAGCGCAGGGTGACGACGCGATCGGCGGTGGTGAGGGCGTCGGCGTACTGGAAGTTCTGCTCGAACTGGCCGTTGCCGTCCTCGTGGTCGTTGGCGTAGTTGCCCCAGCCCAACTGGTTCATCGCGGCCGAGATCGCGGTGAGGTGCTCGTACATGCGGGTGACGTCGCGGGCGTCGTAGCAGGGGCGGCGGGAGGTGTCGAGGGTGTCGGCGGTGCGGAGGCCGCCGTGCTCGTCGCGGTCGACGAGGAAGTACTCGATCTCGGTGCCGACGTTGACGTCCAGGCCGAGGTCGGCGGCCTGCTCGAGTACCTTCTTCAGGATCACGCGCGGCGCGAACGGCCACGGCCGGCCCTGCACGTGCGGATCGCAGTGCACCAGGGCGAGCCCGGGCCGCACGAACGGGATCGGGGTGAACGACGCCGCATCGGGGACCGCGACGAGGTCGGGATCCTTCGGGACCTGGCCCATCGCCCCGGCCGCGTATCCGGCGAAGCCGACGCCGTCCTCCTGCAGTTCGTTCACCGCCTCGACGGGAACGAGTTTGGCGCACGGTTTCCCGGCGAGGTTGGTGAACACGGCCAGGATGAAGCGGGTGTCGGTGGACCGAGCGAGCGTCGCGAGATCGGGGAGGTCGGCCGTGTCCGCGCCGGGCAGGCACATCACGGTGAGATCTGCGGGGTCGAGCGCCATGTGAACTCCTCGGGTGGTCCGACGATGTTTCCTTAAGTGAATCGCTGTTGCATGTCAGGAAACATAGCATCCATGACGGGTGCGTTACGGGCGGGTGAGGTTGTGGTGACGTCTCCTCCGGCGCCCGCTCCACTTGTCGACGTTTCGGGAAGGGCTGGGCGCGAGGAGGATTCGGTTACAAGGATTTACCGGCGCGTAATCGCCGATAGGTTTCATCTCACTACCGTGCGTTTCACGCCAGCGATCGGCGTTCTCTCCCGACTTCCATCCGAGGAGCAGTCATGTCCGAAACGACCACCGCGCCCGCCTTCCGGGTCACCGCCGACTTCTGGAAGTCGCTCCCACCGATGCCGCAGGACGATTTTCCGGGCGCCGAGGGCTTCATTGCCGACGTCTACCCCAACCCCGACGGCTCGGAGATGGCCGCCGGCTACTTCGAACTGCTCCACACCGACGCCCCGCTGGACTACCTGTACGCGTACGACGAGATGAAGGTCGTGCTCGACGGGCAGTTCCGGCTGGAGAATCTCGATACCGGCCAGGTCGAGGTGGCCGGTCCGCGGGATGCGATCTACTTCCCGGCCGGGTCGCGCATCCGCTTCACGACCCCCGATCGGGCGCTGGCGTTCTACGTCGGCCTGCGGTCGTTCGCGCCGTAGGAGCCGGCGATGAGCGTGTGCATGGAGACGACCAGCGTGCCGCGCTGGGACGTCGAGGCGGGCGGGTCCGCCGACGGTGGGCGGTACGTCACCGTGCTGTCGTTCGGCGGCGCCGCCGAATCGCGGGCGAGGGCGCTGGTCACCGGGCTCACTGGGCGCAGGGTCAGCTGGCTGCGGATGCCGCCGGGCTGGACGGTGGGTGCGGAGGCGGTGCTCTCCCGTGAACTCACCGCCGCCCGCGTCGGCTGGCGACTCGCCCTCGTCGGCGACGAGGTGACGGTGCTGCAGGCGCGGGCGTTCGCCGTGGAGTCGGGAGCGCTGGTGCAGGAGATCCTCGCCGACGTCGTCGACACGGAACTGCGCCGCGTGTACTGCGCGCACTGTCAACGGATCCACTCGACCGGCGCGGTTCTCGGCGACACCAGTGCGTGCCCGTCCTGTGCCGCGAACCTGGTGATCTACCACCACGTCTCGCGCATGCACGGGGCCTACCTCGGATATCTGTGCGATGCGGAGGAGCGCCCGTGACGATGCTCGTCGTCGACGCCGTCACCGACCTACCCGGACGCGTGCGTCTGATCCGCTTGACCGATCCGGACGGCGGTCCGCTGTCTTCGTTCACCCCCGGAAGTCACATCGTGGTGTCCTGCGGCATCGACCCGCAGGGGCGGACGCGACGCAATGCCTACTCGCTCACCGGCTCCGGTGTCGAACCCGATTCCTACTCGATCTCGGTTCGCCGCAACGACTCCGGACGCGGCGGATCGCTGTGGATGCACGGACTCAGTCGCGGCGAGAGCGTCGACGTCGGCGGCCCGCGCAGCGCGTTCGCCCCTGTCCTCACGGCGCGGCACCATGTCTTGGTCGCCGGTGGCATCGGGGTCACGCCGATCTTCTCCCATGCGCGGGCGGCGGCACGGTGGGGCCGCTCGTTCGAGGTGCACTACGTGTTCCGGGACAGGGACGGGCCGCATGTGGACGACCTGGCCACGGTGTGCGGGAGTCGCCTGTCGACCTACCGCTCCGCCGACGAGTTGTGGTCGGTCCTCGGGCGGGCCCTGTTCGACCGTCCGCTCGGATCCCACCTCTACGCGTGCGGACCCACGTCTCTGATGGAGGAGACGGCGCGGCGGGCTCGGGGTGCCGGCTGGCCGGACGCGCGAATCCATCTCGAACACTTCGGGATCGGTGACCTGGATCCCGGGCGTCCGTTCGTCGTCCGGCTGTTGCGCGCGGGTATCGACGTCGAGGTGCCGGCCGGTGTCAGTGCGCTCGAGGCACTCGAACAGCGCGGGGTGAGTGTCCCGAATCTGTGCAGACAGGGTGTGTGCGGCGAGTGCCGCACCTCCGTCACCGGCGGCACCGTGGAGCACCGCGACCTGTATCTGTCCGACGACGAGAAGGCGGCGGGGGACTGCATGATGCCGTGCGTTTCCCGCGCCGCCGGAGCACGATTGGAGCTGGAACTGTGAGCGCAGCAACGGACTACCGGGTGACCGCTCGGATCGCATCATTTCCCTTTCCCTTCCCCCGCGACACCTATCGGTACAGCGCCAACGTCGAGCCCGCGGGCGCGGCCGTCCTGGACGTCGGCGAGGGCTATCACGCGGAGATCGCCGAACGGGAGCGGATCCTCGCCGCCGACCCCACCCGGTTCCAGGCGTTGCCGCACATGGAGATCGCGCAGTGGGACGCGCTGCTCGAGATCATGCGCGGGCTCGCCGCGGCGTACCCGCGCACCATGATGCTCGAGCGGGACGGACGGATGTGGCGGTGGACCAACCGGGCATTGGACGTCGAGCAGGCGTTCGTCTACGGCGAGCGGTCGACGCTGCCGGAACCGCCGCTGCGCTACATCGGCCGGCAGATCCAGGAGGACGTCGTGCTGCTCGATCAGCGAGAGGGACAGCTCTGGGGCGACGCGGGGCTGGTGACGTTCGCGGCCGACTGGTCGCTGCGGTTCGACGTCGGGATGAGCTTCCTGCAGATCCACGGCCCGGTTCCGCGCGTTCACACCGAGGGTGTCGTGACCCGGGCGCAGAACTTCCTGATGCGGCTGCAGACCGGCGAGCGGTATCGGCGCACCAACTGGACCCTCACCGTCGACGGCCGCCTCGACACCTCCACCGAGACCTACCCGGAGTGGGGGCGCGACCGGCGCACGCTAGCGGAGGGGCCGCTCGCCGATGTGGGCGAGCGACTGCACCTGCGCGTCGAAGTCCAGCACCTGATCCGGCTAGGCCAGTCCGGGGCGATCATGTTCCTGGTCCGCACGCATCTGCTGTCGTTCGCCGACATCGCCCGGGTGCCGGAATGGGCCCGGCGGCTGCGGTCGGTGCTGGCGGAACTGCCCGACGACATGGCCGAGTACAAGGGCCTCACCCGCACCCGGCAGCCGGGCGTCGACTGGCTCGACCGGTATGCCCTCGTCTGATCCCGTGAGAGCTGAAGGGTCCCTTCATGCGCTGCGAGCGCATGAAGGGACCCTTCAGCTGAAACGGGCGGGGTCAGTGACCGCGCGCGATCCACTCCTCGAGGTGCGGTGCCTCGGTGCCCAGGGCGGTGTCGTCGCCGTGGCCGGTGTGGACGCGGGTTTCCGCGGGTAGCGCGAACAGCTTGTCGCGGATGGACCCGATGATGGTCGGGAAGTCCGAGAACGATCGTCCGGTGGCGCCCGGGCCACCTGAGAACAGGGTGTCGCCGGAGAACAGTTCACCCGCCTCGGGAAGGTACAGGCACGTCGAGCCGGGGGAGTGGCCCGGGGTGTGGATGGCCTGGACGTCGGTGCCCGCCACCGCGATCCGCTGCCCGTCCTCGAGTGCCAGGTGGCGGACGCCCGGGTGGGTCATCTGCCACAGCACGTCGTCGGCGGGGTTCAGGTAGATCGGCGCGTCCAGCTTCTCGGACAGTTCCGGCGCGACGGTGACGTGGTCGTTGTGGCCGTGCGTGCACACGATCCCGACCACCTTGCGGCCGCCGACGGCGTCGATGATCGGCTGCGCGGTGTGCGCGGCGTCGATCACCAGCACCTCGTCGTCGTCACCGACGAGCCAGATGTTGTTGTCGACGTCCCAGGTGCCGCCGTCGAGTTCGAAGGTGCCCGACGTGACGACCCGGTCGACCTTCAGGGTGCCGCTCACAGGACCACCACCGAGCGCAGCACCTCGCCGCGGTGCATCGTCTCGAATGCCTGCTCGACATCGCCGAGTCCGATGCGTTCGGTGACGAACTTCTCGAGCGGCAGCCGGCCCTGCTGGTACAGGTCGACGAGCATCGGGAAGTCGCGCTCGGGCAGGCAGTCGCCGTACCAGGACGACTTGAGCGAGCCGCCGCGCGAGAAGAAGTCGACGAGCGGCATCTCGAGCGTCATGTCCGGGGTGGGGACGCCGACGAGGACGACGGTGCCGGCGAGGTCGCGGGCGTAGAACGCCTGCTTCCAGGTTTCCGGGCGGCCGACGGCGTCGACGACGACGTCGGTGCCGAAGCCGTCGGTGAGTTCCTGGATCGCCTCGACCACGTCCTCGACCTTCGACGCGTCGATGGTGTGGGTGGCGCCCAGTTCGACGGCCCACTCGAGCTTCTTGGGGTCCCGGTCGATCGCGATGATCTTGTTGGCGCCGGCCAGGCGCGAGCCCATGATGGCGGCGTCGCCGACACCACCGCAGCCGATGACGGCGACCGAGTCGCCGCGGGTGACGTTGCCGGTGTTCATCGCGGCACCCATGCCGGCCATGACGCCGCAGCCGAGCAGGCCGACGACGGCGGGATCGGCGGTGGGGTCGACCTTGGTGCACTGGCCGGCCGCGACGAGGGTCTTGTCGGCGAACGCGCCGATGCCCAGTGCCGGGGTCAGTTCGGTGCCGTCCTCGAGCGTCATCTTCTGCTTCGCGTTGTGGGTGTCGAAGCAGTACTGCGGGCGACCGCGCTTGCAGGCGCGGCACTTTCCGCACACCGCGCGCCAGTTGAGGACGACGAAGTCGCCGACCTCGACGGTGTCCACACCCTCGCCGACGGCCTCGACGATGCCCGCGGCCTCGTGGCCGAGGAGGAAGGGGAACTCGTCGTTGATGCCGCCGTCGCGGTAGGTCAGGTCGGTGTGGCAGACGCCGCATGCCGCGATCGCGACGACGGCCTCGCCCGGTCCGGGATCGGGGATGTTGATGGTGACCAGTTCGACGGGGGCGTCCTTCGAGCGGGCGATGACGCCCCGTACCTGCTGCGGCATGGTTTCTCCACTCCAATTCGGTCGACGTGAACGCGCCGGCACCCACATGGTGAGGTGCGCATCCGACTACGAGGCTAGTCACCGGCGGGCGGCACCGGGACTGGTCGTCGGGAGAGGTGGGCCTAGCCGAACGGTCAGGGGGTGGGGCGAACTCCTGCCTCGCCGCCCAGTACGGCGGCCTCGGCACGCGTCGCGACGTCGAGTTTGCGCAACACGCCGGCGACGTGGAACTTCACGGTGCTCTCGCTGACACCGAGTCGTTCGGCGATCGCCCGGTTGCGACGCCCCGCGACCAGGTGACCGAGCACCTCGAGTTCGCGCGGGCCGAGGTCGGTGAGCGCGTGGTGCGCGGTGGGCGCCGTCGGCGCGTGCAGCAGTGGCAGCGCCGCGACCACTCGCGAACCCCAGCCCGGCGTCGACTCGATTTCCACCGTCCCGCCGAGGGTTTCGATGCGGGGACGCAGCTGTCGGTCGAGGTCGGCGGTATCGGTCAGGCCGTGGCCGTCGTCGCGGATGTCGACCACCAGTTCGGTGTCCGGGCAGGTCCACGCGACGCGGATCCGGGCGACGTCTCCCTGTCCGGACAGTGCGAGGACCGCGCCGCGGACGACGGCGCGGGCCGCGTGGGCCACCTCGCCGGGCACGGCGCGCCCGGCCACCGCCGGTTCCACCAGATCGAGTTCGAGATTCCGGTGGCGCAGCAGGCCGCGGAGTTCACCCCGCAGTCGGGCGAATGCGGTGACGACGGACTCCTCCGCGAACTCGCGGTGCGTGTCCACCGCGGTGCGCAGCCCGATCAGTGCCGCCGACGCGGTCTCGCGTGCCGCCGACCGGGCGCGGGTGTCGTCGAGGTCGTCGGACCGCAGCGTCGAGAGCAGTGTCTCGAGTGTGGTGGCGTGGACCTCGGTGAGTTCGGCGATGGTCCGGGCCCGCTCGGCCGATGCGGCGCGGGACTCGGCGAGATAGGCGGGACTGGCACCCTGGACCTGCAACTGGATACCGGTGGCGACCAGGCCGAACATGGACCGGACGGGCTCGAGCGGTGTGGTGCGGGTCAGCGGACCGCGGGGGACGATCACCAACAGAGTGTCGGTGCGGTCGAGGATCGCATAGACGTCGCGGGACGTCCCGGCGATGACGGCCCGGCCGCGGAGGATCTGCCCGTGCTCGAGATCGGCTCGGAGAGAATCCAATTCGGCGACGGTTACGCGGTCCACGATCTCGAGATCGCCGGCCACCTTGCGTGGCCGTCCGGTGCACTCGCGGGTGAAGATCACCAGTGCGGTGTGCGGAACCGAGTCGGCGAGCAGCGCCGAGAAGCGCCGTCCGATGTCGGACAGGCGGCCCACCAGGACCTCGCGCAGCCCTTCCAACAGGTTCTCGGTTCCGTGCTCGCTCACCGGTTCACGATATCGATACGGCGGGTGGGCCGGGGGGGCCCCCCCGCCGCGATGCTCATCTCGGGTGGATCAGGAACCGAAGGGCAACTGCAGCGAGCCGACGGACGGCAGCTCGAGCGATCCGGCGGCGCTTCCGGATCCGCCGCCGACGACGATGGTGGCATCGCCGGACAGCGATGGGGAGAACGTCCCGTCGCCGATGTAGCGGGCAGTGACCGTGTACGAGCTCGCCCGGTCGAAGGTGTGCGTCATCGTCGCCTTGCCGTCGATCACCGGTGCCTCGCCGATCACGGTGCTGTTGACGAGGAAGGCGACGTTGCCGCCGCTGGGTGCGGGCGCTACGGTTGCCGAAAGCTCCACCGGGTCATTGGTGTTCGCTGTCGGAGCGACATTCACTTCGGTGCTGGTGGAATTGCCCGACTGGTCGCCGACGGCGATGGTTGCGAGCGGTCCGCCACCACGGTTGAGGGGTGCGGTGTCCGCTGTGGCGTCCTTGGGGACGCACCGGGTCGGCGCCCACTGATTGCCGCCGAAGACCGCGAGAGCGAGGAACGTGTTGTAGTTGGCCTCGTCGCCCAGATTCGAGGCGTTGCCCGAGGTACGCAGTTTCGGCGTGATGTCGCCGGCGTCGCCCGCAGTGAGCGTGACGTCGATCGCGGGAAGCTGGAACCAGGTCGAGCCGTCGGTGCTGGGCTGGCCGTCGAGGTACTTCTTCGTCTTCTCGGCCAGGATGCCACCGACGCTCTTCTTGTCGGTCGTCGGGCCGTTGCCGATGGTCTCGTTGTTGCCCGAGACACGCAGGATCGTGCCCGCCGGGTCGACGTTGCCGTCCTCGTTGACCTGCAGCACGTTTGCGGGAGTCCCGGACAGGCCGATCCCGGTGCCCGGCACCACCGCCGCCTCGACGAAGGTGGCGTTGTCGGGTAGTTGGTAGTCGAGTTTGATCCGCGAGATGTTGGTGGTGGTGGCGCCGGAGTCCTTGTCCGGGAACGCCGAAGCCGACGGCTGGATGCGGTACGTGAACGTATCGCCCGGATCGACTCGCGCCGGTGCGTCGACGGTGAAGTGGTGCTGGGTCGGCTTGTTGACCGTGATGATTGCTGCGGCCCGGCACTGCGCAGTGAACGAGGTGGCCGTGGTGGCGGCCGAGGCGGGCGCGCCGGACAGGACGATTCCCGCGGCGACAGCGGTAGCGCACACCGGCGTCAGGTAGCGCCTGGCAGATCTGTCAGTCATGTTGGCTTCCTTTGTGATGGAGGTTCGAGGGAGTCGGCCCGTCATGACCCGAAGGGCAGCGACAGCGAGCCGAGGCTTCCGGTGTCGCCGTCACCGCCGCCGATGCCCGCGACGGTCACCGCCGTCGCGATCGAGGACGAGGGGTTGGCGGCGATGTGGCCGCTGTAGCGTGCGCTGACCTGGTACGTGCCGGTCGCGGCGAACGTGTGCGTGGTCGTGGCGAATCCGTTCACGACGGGTACCGCGTCGCCGACCGGGGTGTCCCCGACGTAGAACTGGACGGTGCCGCCGTACGGTGCCGGCGTCACGTTCGCGGTGAAAGTCACCGGGATCGCGGGGAGGGTGGCGGCCGGAGCGGTGACGGCTGTTGTCGTGTCGCCCGGTGCGGGTGCCGAAATGCTCAGTGGTGCAGGAGTAGACGTGGATGTGGCGAATCCGGTTCCGGAGAAGACGGCGGTGATGCTGTGTGTGCCTTCTTCCGGGAAGATGTGCTGCAGCGCGGCTGCACCGTCGACGACGGGAACAGGATTGCCAACCGGGGTCTCGCCGGACATGAACTGGACAGTTCCCGTCGCGATGCTCGGTGACACGACGGCATTCAGGGACACCGGCTGTCCGGCCTTCCCGTTGTTCGGGACCACCAGGGTCGTGCTGGTGTCGAGGTCCCTGTGTGCGACGTCGAGGACCGCGATGGTGGAGGTCGACGCGGCGAAGCCGTTGTTGCCGAGGAACTTGGCGGTGATCTCGCGGGGTCCGGACGTCAGGAAGGTATGGGACAGGCGGGCCTTGCCGTCGGAGCTGACGGTTGCCTCCGCACCGATCGGGACGCCGTTGTCGAAGAGCTGGACCTTGGCGCCGGTGCGGACGGGCAGTAGTCCGCCGGCCTCGAGATCGACCTGGGCGGTGAACGAGGCCTTGACCCCAGTCTCGGCGATGGCGGGCAGGGTGAGCGTGGTGGCGGTGGCGACATCCTGATCGGTCACGTCGACCGTCACCGACGCGGTGCTCGGCGCTGCCAGTTCGGTGGACGGGTGGATGCGGCCGCCGCCCAGGTACTGCACGGTGACCGTGTTCGGCCCGGTCTTGGTGAACGTGTGCTTGTAGTTGGCCAGTCCGTTTCCGGTGACGTTGAACGGTGCACCGACCGGCACGCCGTCGACGAGGAACTGCGCGGTTCCGCCGTTCACGATCTTGTTCGCGGCGACACCGAAGATCTGCGACCGCAGTTCGACCTCGACGCCGGTCTTCATCTGGGCCGGCATGAACGGCGTTTCGATTCGGGTCTCGAAGCCTGAGGGTGCGGGCTCGTCAGCGGCGCTGACACCGGCGCCGGCCGTCGGGGTACCCACAGGTTCCGCGGTCGCGGTACCTGTGAAGAACAGCATGGTGCCTGCCGTGGTGGCTGCGGTGGTGAGGGCGACGCGGCGCCATCGGTTGGTCATGGAGAGACTCCTGGATCCTTGTGAACGGGGGTCGATCTCTGACGGGAGGTGGAACTTGTTACACCTAACACGCGTATGAAAGCGGGCATAAGGGAAATTGACGCTTGATCGATCCAGCGATAATTTGAACGACCGTCCAGTTGTTTTTGTACCGTAAAAGCTTGTGGCACTGTGGAACTCGAGATGGATGTCTCGAAAAGATAACGCTTTGATTGATTTCGATACGGTCTAGTATCGACATGTGGAACATGTCGTCAAATTTGTGGAACCCGTTCCAGTGTGCGGGCGGGGGTGCGCCCGCCCTGGGAGACCGCGGCCGATTCGTCGGCGATTCGATCAGTCCAGTTATTCCACTCTGGCCTGCCCCGGCTCGCCTTCCTTGGGCTCCGTGTCGAGGATTCCCGCCAAAGGTGCTGCGGGCCGGAACTGTTCGAGACGGAACAGGCCTCTTCCGTTCGCCTTGGGGGTGTAGTGATAGACGAAGCCGGCCAGTCCGGCGATGCAGGCGAAGGTGATCAGGGTGCTCATGGGCACGATTCTGGGAAGAAGTGGCATTGAAATGAACGGCCAGTATGCGAATACTGGACCGCATGATGATGCACGCACTCGGTGCCCGCGCGGTGGCCCGCGACCTCGGCGCCTGGCAGGACGACTCCGGGCGGCGCACGGCGCGCCCCGCGTACCGGGCCCTGGCTGACGGCATCCGACTGCTCGTGCACGACGGCCGTGTACCGCTGGGGACGGCGCTGCCGAGTGAGCGGGAATTCGCGTCGGTGCTGGACGTGAGTCGCACGACGATCACCACGGCGTATGCGGTCCTGCGCGACGAGGGGTACCTGGTGAGCCGACAGGGGTCGCGTAGCACCGTGACCCTGCCGGCCGCCGTCGACTCGGACCGGAGGAAGGTCCATGCCCACCTCCCGGTGCCCGAGGGCGTCGGGGTGGACCTCAGCTATGCCGCGATGGTGGCTCCGGCCGAGGAGGTCAGTGCGGCATACAGTGCTGCACTGCAGTCACTTCCGCCGTTTCTGGACACGCACGGCATGGAGCCGGTGGGGATCACGGTCCTGCGGGAGGCCGTCGCGGCGCGTTACCGCGCCCGTGGCCTCGAGACCGATGTCTCGCAGATCATGATCACGTCGGGCGCCCAGCATGCGCTGCGGCTGCTGCTGGGCGTCCTCACCGCACCGGGGGAGCGGGTGCTGGTCGACCACCCGACGTATCCGAATGCGCTCGAGGCGATTCGGCGCGTGGGCGCGCGCCCGGTTCCCGTTCCGGTGCGACCGGAGGGGGGTGCGACCCACGCCTGGGATCTGGGTGGGATCCGAAGTGCGGCAAGGCAGACCGCCGCCCGGATGGCGTATCTGCTGCCGGATTTCCACAACCCGACGGGCCTGTGTCTCGGCGAGGCGGGCCGGGCCGAACTGGCCCGGATCGCGCACGACACCCGGATGACGCTCGTCGTCGACGAGACGATGGTCGACGTCTGGCTGGATGCGCCGCCCCCACCCCCGGTCGCGTCGTTCGCGCGCGGCGCCGGGGACTCGGACGTCGTGACGGTCGGCTCCGTCTCCAAATCGCACTGGGGCGGATTGCGTGTCGGCTGGATTCGGGCCGACCCGGAACTCATCATGCGCCTCGTGGGTTCGCGCTCCGCGCTGGACCTCGGCACCCCCGTCATGGACCAGTTGGCCGCACTGCATCTGCTCGAACGCGGTGACGCCCCGATCGAGTCCCGCCGCGAACAGTTGCGTACGCAGCGGGCGGCATTGCTCGACGAACTGGCCGTCCGGTTGCCGGACTGGGTGCCGACGGTCGGCACGGGCGGGATGTCGCTGTGGTTGCGGTTGCCTGCACCGGTCTCGACGGCACTCGCCGCGACCGCGCCGAGTCACGGTGTGATCCTCGCGGCCGGAACACGTTTCGGTATCGAGGGTGCGTTCGAACGTTTCGTCCGGCTGCCCTACGCGCGACCGGTCGGCGAACTGCGGCGTGCGGTGGCCGGAGTCGCGGCAGCCTACGACGCTCTCGGTCTGGTGCGCGAGCCCGCCGAGCCCGCATTGGTGGTGTGAACGGGTCACCGACCCCGCAACGGCGGATCCCCCTCCGGGGGAGTCCGTTTCCGTCAGGATGAGCGGTATGCGGGAGATCACCATCGAGCTCGATGCGGTTCGGTTGCGGGCCCTGTCCTGGGGGCCGGAGACCGGTCGGCTGGCGGTGCTGCTGCACGGATTCCCGGACACCGCGCGCACCTGGCGGCATCTGGGGCCCGCGCTCGCGGACGACGGCTGGCGGGTGGTCGCCCCGTTCACCCGCGGCTACGCGCCGTCGACGGTGCCGGACGACCGTAGCGGCCACGTCGCCGCACTGATGGACGATGCCGTCGCGATCCACGCGGCGTTGGGCGGCGGCGCCGATGCTGTTCTGGTGGGCCATGACTGGGGCGCCGTCACCGCGAACGCCCTGGCCGCGCACCCCGAGAACCCGTTCGTCGCGGTGGCGGCACTGTCGGTCCCGCCGTTCGCGGCCCTGCGGACACCGGCGGTGGTGCGGGTCCTTCCCCGGCAGCTGCGCAACAGTTGGTACATCCTGTTCAACCAGTTCCCGGTGCTGCCCGAGCGCAACGCGGAACGGTTGATCCGACGGCTCTGGGCCGATTGGTCGCCCGGGTTCGACGCGAGCGAGGATCTGCCGGCGGTGCTGGAGGCGATCGCCGACACCGCCCACCGCCGGGCCGTGTTCGGCTACTACCGGAGCGTGGGCCGGCCCTTCTCCCGTCCGCCTGAGCGCTACCGGCGTTGGGTCGGAGCCGAGATGCGGCTCCCGATGGTTCCGACGCTCTACCTCCACGGCGATCGCGACGGTTGCCTGGATCCGCGCCTCGCCGCCCTGGTGGGGCCTTGTCTCCCACCGGGCAGCGAGGCGCATCTGATCGCGGACGCGGGTCACTTCCTCCAGCTCGAACGGCCCGAAGAGGTCAACGCCCGCATCCGGAAGTTCCTCGCCGGGCAGTGACCTCGATCAACGCCAGAGCGTGTCGATGTCGGTCGCGTTGCGGGCGGGCGGCTCGGGCGTGCTGTTGGGGGTGCGGGAGAAGCGCGGCGCCGGAGCGTGCTGCGGCACCCCCTCGATCTCGATGATGCCGCCGCGCGCCGCGACGTGCGGATCCTGCGGGGCCTCGGCGAACGTCAGCACCGGGGTGGTGCAGGCGTCGGTGCCGTCGAAGATCTTGGCCCATTCGTCCCGGGACTTGCTCAGGAACCGGTCGGTGAGGATCTGGCGCAGCTCGGGCCAGCGGGCCGCGTCGTGCTGACCCGGCAGCTCCGCGGGGTCGAGTTCGAGGCCCTGCAGCAGGACGGCGTAGAACTGGGGCTCGATCGCGCCGACGGCCATGTACTTGCCGTCCGCGGTCTCGTAGGTGTCGTAGTACGGGGCGCCGCCGTCGAGCATGTTCACGCCGCGCTCGTCGGACCACATGCCGCTGCGGCGGAAGTTCCAGATGATGTGCGACAACGCGAGTGTGCCGTCGACCATCGCGGCGTCGACGACCTGCCCCTTGCCCGACGTCTGCCGCTCGATCATTGCGGCGAGGATGCCGAACAGCAGGAACATCGAGCCGCCGCCGAAGTCACCCACCATGTTCAGCGGCGGTACCGGCCGTTCGCCCTTGCGCCCGATGGCGTGCAGCACACCGGTCAGTGAGATGTAGTTGATGTCGTGGCCGGCCGATTGGGCGAGCGGTCCGTCCTGTCCCCAGCCGGTCATGCGGCCGTAGACGACCCGGGGGCAGCGCGCGAGCACGACGTCGGGGCCGAGGCCCATGCGTTCCATCACGCCGGGGCGGAAACCCTCGATCAGGATGTCGGAACGGCCGAGCAGATCGAGGACCTTCTCGACGTCGGCGGGGTTCTTGAGGTCGGCCTCGACGACGCGGCGGTTTCGGGCGGTCTGGTCCCCGACCGCCCCGTCGCGCGGGAGTTGTCCGGCGCGCTGCACCCGCACCACGTCCGCACCGAGATCGGCCAGCAGCGTCGCGGCGTGCGGGCCCGGTCCGATTCCGGCGAATTCGACGACGCGGATCCCGGCCAGCGGGCCCTTGCGCTCGGTCTCTGCAGCAGTCACGTCACAACCTCTTTCTCGATGGTCGACCTCATTTCCTGTGACGGTAACCCGAACGGGCGGCGACTTGTGTCGCGGGTCACGGGTGGACGGACTCTTGTCTCCGGTACCGGTCGGGGCGCAGAGTGGAGGGCATGGCCTTCCCCGGAGAACTCGTCGCCTTCCTGGCCAGTACGGATCTGGATGTGTCGTCGATGTTCTACGTCGACACGCTGGGTCTGGCGGTCACCGAGCGCACGCCGTTCGCGCTCGTCGTCGACGGTGGTGGCACGGAACTGCGCATCACCCTCGTCCAGTCGAAGGCCGACACCGGGTACACGGTGCTGGGCTGGCGCACGAAGGACCTGTCGGCGACCGTCGACGACCTCCGGGCCAAGGGCGTCGACTTTCTGCGCTATCAGGGGATGGATCAGGACGAGCACGACGCGTGGACGGCGCCGGACGGGACCCGGGTCGCGTGGTTCCACGATCCGCACGCCAACGTGCTCTCCATCCACCAGCCGCCGGCCTGATCCGGTGGGATTCGTCGAGGTGGCCGGTGCGCGGCTGCACTACGAGGTGCACGGGGACGGTGAGCCGTTGGTGCTGCTGCACGGCAACAGCGAGAACCTCGGCTACTTCGCCGCGCAGGTGCCGGTCTTCGCCGAACGCTATCGGGTGCTGGCGCTCGACACCCGAGCGCACGGCGAATCGACCCGCGGCGACGGGCCACTCGACTTCGCGCGTCTCGCCGACGACGTGTGCGCGGTCCTCGACGCCGTCGGTATCGAGAGCGCACACGTCCTGGGCTACAGCGACGGTGGCAACACCGCGCTCACGCTGGCCCTGCGCCATCCCCGACGGGTGCGATCGCTGATCGTGAACGCCGCCAACCTCGATCCGGACGGCCTCGGCGCGAGGTTCCGCATTCCGGCGACCTTCGCGTGGCTCGTCGGTGGTCTCGTCACGCCGCTGTCGGCGCGGGTGCGACGGCACCACGAACTGCTCGAGCTGATGGTCCGGCATCCGCACATCCCGGCCGCGGATCTCGCGTCGATCACCGTGCCGACGCTCGTGATCGTCGGGGAGCGCGACGCGATCCCGCGCCGGCACACCGAGCTGATCGCGCGGTCGATTCCCGACGCCGAGCTGATGTTCGTGCCGGACGCCGGCCACGCGTGTGCCGCGCAACGGCCCGACGTGTTCAACCGCGCGGTGCTGGACTTCCTTGCGCACGTCGAGGCCCGCGACTGAGCGTCTACAGCAACTGGGCCGCGGCGAAACCGGCCAGCAGCACCGCGAACGCGCCCACCTCGCCGACGATCAGTGCGATCATCGCCACACGCAACCCGGCGTCGGCGTGCTCGAACTGGTTGGTGGTGTCGCGGCGCGCGCCGTGCACGATGTAGCTGGCGATGGCCGCGACGAAGAAGAACACCAGGATCCCCGCGCACGTTGCGTTGACGGACGTCGGCCAGTCACTCAGCTCGACGAACACCGAAACGAGCAGCGTCGCAAACGAGTACAGCAGGGCGGAGCGGTGCGCGATGTCGACGTACGGGTGCGCCAGACGGTCGGGCGACGTCGCCATCTGCCGGTACTTCCACGCCCCGAGGAGCAGGGCCAGCAGGAAGATCAGTCCCGCCGCGAGCAGCGTCAGCCGGGTGTCGAATCCCAGGGTCATCGCGACAGTATGACCTGCGGCAACCGCCTATAGTCCGACACATGCGCCCCGACACTTCCCCTGATGTTCCCGCCCGGATCGGTACCCCGCTGAGCCCGAGCGCCACCCGCGTGATGCTGCTGGGCTCCGGCGAACTGGGCAAGGAGGTGATCATCGCCCTGCAGCGTCTCGGCGTCGAGGTGATCGCCGTCGACCGCTACGCCGACGCCCCCGGTCACCAGGTCGCGCATCGCGCGCACACGATCGACATGGGCGACCCCGCCGAACTGCTCCGGGTCATCGAGGCCGAGCGGCCGCACTTCGTGGTGCCCGAGATCGAGGCCATCGCCACCGAGGCGCTCGCCGACGTCGAGGAGCGCGGCCTGGCCGTCGTCATCCCCACCGCGCGCGCCACCCAGCTGACGATGAACCGCGAGGGCATCCGCCGCCTCGCCGCCGAGGAGTTGGGCCTGCCGACGTCGCCGTACGCGTTCGCGGACTCCCTCGACGAGATGCGTGCCGCCACCGAGCGGATCGGCTTCCCGTGCGTGATCAAGCCGGTGATGTCGTCGTCCGGCAAGGGTCAGTCCGTCGCGCGCAGCGTCGACGACCTCGAAAACTCCTGGGAATACGCGCTTTCCGGTGGCCGCGTGAACATGGGCCGGGTGATCGTCGAGGGTTTCGTCGACTTCGACTACGAGATCACCCAGCTCACGGTCCGTGCGGTCGACGGCACCCACTTCTGCGAGCCCATCGGACACCTGCAGGACGCCGGTGACTACATCGAGTCGTGGCAGCCGCAGGCCATGAGCCCGGCCGCGCTCGCCGCCTCGCGTGACGTCGCCGAGAAGGTCACCACCGCGCTCGGTGGCCGTGGCATCTTCGGTGTCGAACTGTTCGTCAAGGGCGACGACGTCTACTTCTCGGAGGTGAGCCCGCGCCCGCACGACACCGGCCTGGTGACGCTGCGCTCGCAACGGTTCTCGGAATTCGAACTGCACGCCCGCGCGATCCTCGGCCTGCCCGTCGACACGACGCTGGCCGCGCCCGGCGCGTCCGCGGTGATCTACGGCGGCGTCGACGCAGTGGCGGTCGCGTTCGAGGGCGTCGCCGACGCCCTCGCGGTGCCCGAGACCGACCTGCGCCTGTTCGGCAAGCCCGAGGCGTTCGCCCGTCGTCGCATGGGCGTCGCAGTGTCCACCGGACCGGACACCTCGACCGCCCGCGAACGCGCCCGCGAAGCCGCGTCCCGCGTGCGCGTCGTCGTACCGGAGTGAGCGCCGGCGTCCTCGTCCTGCTCGGCCTGGTGATGCTGGTCGGGCTGGTCGGCATCGTCGTGCCGATCCTGCCCGGCACGCTCCTGATCGCCGGCGCCCTGCTGGTGTGGGCGATCCTCGACGCCACCACGACCGGATGGGTCGTCTTCGCGGTCGCCGTGTTGCTGCTGCTGGCGTCGGGCATCGTGAAGTACACGTGGCCGGGCCGCCGGATGCGGGACGCCGGGGTCCCCAACCGGTCCGTGATGTTCGGCGGCCTGGTGGGGATCGTCGGATTCTTCGTGGTCCCCGTCGTCGGACTGCTGTTGGGGTTCCTGCTCGGTACCTACGCGGCCGAGGCCGCCCGGCACCGCACCCACCGCGACGCGTGGACCTCGACCGTCCACGCCACCAAGGCCGTCGGGCTGTCGATCCTCGTCGAACTTCTCGGCGCGCTCCTCGCCGTCGGACTGTGGCTGGGAGCGGTGCTCGCGCTCTGACTCAGGCGTCGCAGCGGTACCACTCGCGCGCGTTGCCGCCGAGAACGGCCTCGAGATCGTCGCCCACGGCGTCGGCGACGATGTCGACGTCGGCGGCCTCGAACGCGCGGCGGGCGCGGGTGCCGGGCAGATCGGTGCCGAACATCAGGGCCTTCGGGTTCACGGCGTGGATCTGCCGAAGGACACTGCTGACGTCGTCGATCGACGTGCGCCCGAAACCGGTGGCCTTCACCTTCGCGCCCCGGTCGACGAGGTTGAGCAGATAGCGCAGCCCGCGCGTCGACATACCCAGATGGTCGATGCTCACCGCCGGCAGCTTCGCGAACACCGGCTCGAGCGACAGCAGCAACGTCGCATCCACATAGAACTCGGCATGCCAGCCCACCAGTTCGTACGCCCGCAGCGCCTGCCGCGTGAGGAGTTGGACATCGGTGGCGCTGCGCCGCAGATTGAATCGCACCCCGCGGACCCCCGCCCCGTCCAGCGCGAGGATGTCCTCGTCGGTGGTGTCCGGATCGAGATGAGTGACCCCCACCCAGCCGTCACCGAGTTCCTCGAGCGCCGCTAACAACTGCGGTCGGCCGAGCGTGCCCTGATACGACGCCGTCACCACCGCCCCACCGTCGACCCCGAACCCGGACATGCGGGCGCGGTAGTCGTCGATCGTGAACGGATCGGGCAGGTACCCGTTGTTCTCCACGAGAGGAAACCGCGGGTCGATGATGTGCACGTGCGCGTCAAACACGTGTTCATCATGCCTCCCCGAAACAGCTGAAGGGTCCCTTCATGCGCTGTCAGCGCATGAAGGGACCCTTCAGCTGTTAGCCCCGGAGCAACCCCGGGGAACCAAACGACCCTGTGAGTCAGGCCTTGTGGGGCTCGCTGGCGCGGAGCATGTCCTCGCGCTCGACGACCTTGACGCGTTCGCGGCCCTCGGGCTCACCGAGGGAACGCTCGTGGGCGTCGAGGCGGTACCAGCCCTGCCAGGTGGTGTAGGGGACGCCCTTGCCTTCGAGGAATTCGATGACGGCGTCCTCGTTCGGCTCGGCGGCGCCCGCGAAGTTCGGGGCATCTTCGAGCAGGCAGGCGATGGTCTCGTTGGCGTCGCCCTTGGTGTGGCCGATGAGGCCGACGGGGCCACGCTTGATCCAGCCGGTGACGTAGGTGGCGTCGATGTGCTTGCCGTCTTCGTCCAGTACGCGGCCGGCCTCGTTGGGGACGGTCCCGGCCTGGTCGTCGAACGGCAGCTTGGCGATGTTCTGCGACAGGTAGCCGACGGCGCGGTACACGGCCTGGACGTCCCAGTCCTTGAACTTGCCGGTGCCGCGGACGTTGCCGGTGCCGTCGAGTTCGGTGCGTTCGGTCCGCAGTCCGACGACCTTGCCGTCCTCGCCGAGCACCTCGTGGGGCGACTCGAAGAAGTGCAGGAACAGCTTGTGGGGGCGGTTGCCCTGGTCGCGGATGGCCCAGTCCTGCAGCGTGTTCGCGACCATGTCGACCTGCTTGGAGCCGCGGCGTGCGGCCTCGGAGCCCTCGTCGTAGTCGATGTCCTCGGGGTCGACGATGACCTCGATGGTGGGGGAGTGGTCCAGTTCGCGCAGTTCGAGCGGCGTGAACTTGGCCTGTGCGGGGCCGCGGCGGCCGAACACGTGGACCTCGACGGCCTTGTTGTTCTTGAGGCCCTCGTACACGTTGGCGGGGATCTCGGTGGGCAGCAGTTCGTCGCCGGTCTTGGCGAGGACGCGCGCGATGTCGAGCGCGACGTTGCCGACACCCAGGACCGCGACCTTCTCGGCGTCGAGCGGCCACGAGCGCGGGACGTCCGGGTGGCCGTCGTACCAGGACACGAAGTCGGCGGCGCCGTAGCTGCCGTCGAGGTCGATGCCCGGGATGTTCAGCGCGCGGTCCGCGTTGGCGCCGGTGGAGAAGATCACGGCGTCGTAGTAGCGGCGCAGGTCGTCGAGGGTGATGTCGTTGCCGTAGTCGATGTTGCCGAGCAGGCGGACCTGGTCCTTGTCGAGCACCTTGTGCAGGGCGGTGATGATGCCCTTGATCCGGGGGTGGTCGGGCGCGACGCCGTAGCGGATCAGCCCGAACGGGGCCGGCATCCGTTCGAACAGGTCGATGCTCACCTCGGTGTCGGACTTCATGAGCGCATCGGCAGCATAGATTCCGGCGGGGCCGGCACCGACGATGGCCACGCGCAGTGGACGAGTCTGGTCAGTCATCTGAGGCGAACTACCTTTTCGATTGGACGGACGTGCTGGTGGTTGTACGACAGCCCGTGTGCGAGCCTCCAGCTTAAACTGAGCCCTACCTAACACGCGGCGCTGTCGTACGGTCGCGGGGTGGTGGATTCCCCCGAACCCACCGTCCCCAGCCTTCATGCTAGAACCCGTACGGCGACGGCACCTCATACTCCCGATCTGTCCTACCCCCGGGTAGTACGCCGCCGGTTGGGGAGCCACAAACGGTGTTTGTGCCTTGCTCTGTTTCCGACCCGGGTGGAGTGGACCCGGGCCGTCGGGGGAAAATCGCAGGTATGACCGATCCGCACGATCCCCTCGAGGACCCTTCGCGCACGACGGCCAAGCCGTTCATTCTCGCCGTGTCAATAGTCGCGATCTTGTTGATCGGAATTATCGCCGCCGCGGTGCTGCGGCCGGCCGAGGAGAGTCGAACCGACGCCGACCGGATCAACGCGTCCGTCGGCGACTTCGTCCGCGCCACCAACAACGACGACGCCACCGCGATCGACCACATGGTGTGCCAGGGCTTCGCCGAGGACCGTTCCCCGATCGCCGGACGCGACGGCGAGGTCAAGGTCGAGGAGGTCACCAACGTCGCGGTGAACGGTGAGAACGCCACCGCCGACGTCCGGTTCGACTCGGGTGACGGCAAGGGTGCAACGACCTCGACGTGGCAGTTCGTCCAGGGCGACGGCCTCTGGCTCGTCTGCAACTGACCCGCCGAACCTCGACCCCTCGCGCGTTCCGGACCCTCCGCGTGCTAGGCCCGGCCGGGCACTGTGGAAAGCTGGAACGGTGAGCTACGCAGGTGACATAACGCCGCAGCAAGCCTGGGAGCTGCTGCGCGAGCATCCGGACGCCGTGCTCGTGGATGTGCGGACCGACGCTGAATGGCGATACGTCGGGCTGCCCGACACCTCGACCATCGACCGCCGGACCGTGCTCATCGAATGGGTGAGCTATCCCACGGGTGCGCGCAACGAGTCCTTCGTCGACCAGCTCGTCGAGGCCGGGATCGTCGGCGGTGCCGGCGAGGAGACCTCGCGGCCGGTGATCTTCCTGTGTCGCTCGGGCCAGCGCTCGATCGGTGCGGCCGAGGCAGCGACCGCCGCCGGCATCGGGCCGTCGTACAACGTGCTCGACGGCTTCGAGGGTGGACTCGGCGGCGACGGTCGTCGCGGCACCGCCGGCTGGCGGGCCGTGGGCCTGCCGTGGACGCAGTCGTGAGCGCGATCCCGCAGGGCGGGTCGTTCCGCAAGCAGTTGCCCGAGTCCGTCCGTCCGGCCACCCTCGGTGTCCGCGGCGGCACGCTGCGTTCCGGTTTCGAGGAGACGTCCGAGGCGATCTACCTCAACTCGGGCTTCGTCTACGAGTCCGCCGAGGCCGCCGAGCAGGCGTTCACCGGCGAGGTCGACCACTTCGTCTACTCCCGCTACGGCAACCCGACCGTGAAGATGTTCGAGGAGCGGCTGCGCCTCCTCGACGGCGCCGAGGGCTGCTACGCCACCGCGTCGGGCATGTCCGCGGTGTTCACCGCGCTGGCCGCGCTGCTCGGTCAGGGTGATCGCCTGGTCGCGGCCCGCAGCCTGTTCGGGTCGTGCTTCGTGGTGTGCAACGAGATCCTGCCCCGCTGGGGCGTGGAGACGGTGTTCGTCGACGGCGAGGACCTGGACCAGTGGGAGCAGGCGCTGTCGGTGCCGACCACGGCCGTGTTCTTCGAGACGCCGTCCAACCCGATGCAGACCCTCGTCGACGTCCGCCGGGTGTCGGAGATGGCGCACGCCGCCGGCGCGAAGGTGGTCCTCGACAACGTCTTCGCGACGCCGATGCTGCAGCGCAGCCTCGACCTGGGCGCCGACGTCGTCGTCTACTCGGGCACCAAGCACATCGACGGTCAGGGCCGTGTCCTCGGCGGCGCGATCCTGGGGCCCAAGGACTACATCGACGGCCCGGTGCAGCAGCTGATCCGGCACACCGGCCCGGCGCTGAGCCCGTTCAACGCGCACACCCTGCTCAAAGGCCTCGAGACGATGCCGTTGCGCGTGAACCACTCCGTCGACAGCGCGCTGCGCATCGCCCGGTTCCTCGAGTCGGAGGACGCGATCCGCTGGGTCAAGTACCCGTACCTCGAATCGCATCCGCAGCACGAACTGGCGAAGTCGCAGATGAGCGGCGGCGGCACTGTCGTCACGTTCGAGGTGGACTCGGCCGACGGTGAGGGCAAGAAGCGGGCCTTCGAACTGCTCAACAAGCTGCGCGTCATCGACATCTCGAACAACCTCGGCGACTCCAAGTCGCTCATCACCCACCCGGCCACCACCACGCACCGCGCGATGGGGCCGGAGGGGCGTGCCGCGATCGGCCTGTCCGACGGCGTCGTGCGCCTGTCGGTGGGCCTCGAGGATCCCGAGGATCTGCTGGAGGATCTGGCACAGGCGCTGCGCTGACACGCACGGGAGGGGTTGGACCATCGACGTCGTACTGCTGGGCACCGGCAGCGCCGACGGGTGGCCCAACCCCTTCTGCGTGTGCGCGTCGTGCCGCATCGCCGCCGAACGCGGGGAGATCCGCGGGCAGACCGCGGCCCTGATCGACGACACGATCCTGCTCGACTGCGGTCCGGACGTGCCGCGCGCCGCGGTGCGGGCCGGACGTTCGCTGGCCGGTGTCCGCCACCTCCTGCTCACCCACGCCCACCCCGACCATCTGGCTCCGGCGCTGCTGCTGTTCCGGTCGTGGGTCCAGCGCGACCGCCCACTCGACATCGTCGGTCCGGTCGACGCGCTGGACCTGTGCCGGGACTGGGTGGGACCCGACGACCCGGTGCGGTTCGTCCCGGTCGTCCCCGGTGATCGAATTGCGCTGAACGGGTACACGGTTCGGGTGCTCGAGGCGGCGCACCGGGTGTTCCGCGACGGCGACAGCGTGCTCTACGACGTCACCTCCTCGGAGGACGCGCGGATGCTGTGGGCCACCGACACCGGACCGCTGCCGTCGCCGACGCTCGATGCCGTCCGGGACGCCCGCTACGACGCGCTGTTCCTCGAGGAGACTTTCGGGACCCGCACCGACCTCGGTGCTGGACACCACGACCTGGCGACATTCCCCCGCACCCTGGCGGCGCTGCGTGAGGCGGGGGCTGTCACCGAGACCACCGACGTCGTCGCGATACACCTGAGCCACTACAACCCGCCGACGTCGGAACTGGCGGAACTCCTCGCGCCGTGGGGCGCCCGGGTGGTCGACGACGGAACCTCCGTGCGCGTCGGTCGTCCTGAGCGCCCATTCTCCCGGTATCGGAGCGGGAATCGGCGTGACGGCTCCAGGATTGGGCGCTGAGGCCGAATCGGATGCGCGCGCGGACCCCGCGCAATAGCCTGGGATCGGGGTCGCTCCCGGGGGAAGCCCGATACGAGGTGTTCATGACATCTGTACAGGGTCAGTGTGATTCGGCGTTCTCAGGTGTCCGCGAGGTGTTCGAGGAGAGCTTCGCCGACGGTATGAATCTGGGCGCCGCGGTGGCCGTCTTCGCCGACGGTCGTCCCGTCGTGGACCTGTGGGGCGGGATCGCGGACCGGCGTACCGCGCGGGAGTGGGCGTGGGACACCCCGTGTGTGGTCTTCTCGTGCACGAAGGCGGTGACCGCGGCGGCGGCGTTGCTGGTCGCCGAACGCGGCTTCGTCACGGTCGACGCTCCCGTCGCGCAGTGGTGGCCGGAGTTCGCACAGAGGGGCAAGGACGGTGTCACCGTCGAACACCTGCTCACGCACCGGGCCGGGCTGCCGGCATTCGACGACCCGGTGTCGGTGACGCAGGCGGCCGACCCGGCGGCGATGGCGGAGCGTCTGGCGCGGCAGGCCCCGGAGTGGGAGCCCGGCACCGACCACGGCTACCACGCACTGACGTTCGGGTGGCTGGTCGGCGAGGTGGTGCGGCGGCACACCGGGAAGACGGTGGGACAGTTCGTCCACGAGGAATTCGGCAGTGACCTGTGGATCGGGGCGCCGCGGGGGACGATCGCCCGCGCGGCCCGGATCAGTGTTCCGCGCCGCGGGGAGCCGTCGTCGCCGCTGACGGACATCGCGACGCAGACCCGGATCGATGCCGCCTATGCCGAGCCCGGCTCGCCGATCTTCCGTGCCACCGCGAATCCGCTTGCTTCGTACAACGATCCGGCGATGCTCGGCGGTGGATGGCCGGCGGCGGGCATGGTGACGACGGCTCGCGCGCTGGCCCGGTTCTACAGCGACCTCGGCCGCGGGGTGACGTTGAGTCGCGCCACGGTCGCCGACGCGATCGGTGAACGGGTACGGGGCCCGGACCGCGTGCTGCTCACCGACAGCGCGTACGGTCTCGGCTTCATGCGGCCCGCGCAGAGTTTCGAACTACCCGAGGCGGCCCGGGCCACCGCGTTCGGGCACCCGGGCGCCGGTGGTGCGGTCGGTCTCGGCGACCTCGACCACGGCCTGGCGATCGCGTTCGTCCCGAACCTCAAGCGTGACTACTTCGCGGGCGACCGGCGCGCGTACCGGTTGATCGAGGCGGCCTATGCCTCGATCGCGTGAAAAATCCTGACTCAGAACGGGTTCGCGGTCCGACCCACCAGGTCGGCCACCGACTCGAGGACGAGCGTCGGACGGTACGGGAAGGTCTCGACCGTCGCGCGGGTGGAGATTCCGGTGAGCACCAGGATGGTCTGCAGGCCGGCCTCGAGCCCGGACACGACATCGGTGTCCATCCGGTCGCCGATCATCAGCGTGTTCTCCGAGTGCGCCCCGATCGCGCGCAGCGCCGACCGCATCATCAGTGGATTCGGCTTGCCCACGTAGTACGGCTCCCGGCCGGTGGCGCGGGTGATGAGGGCTGCGACCGAACCCGTTGCCGGCAGCGATCCGTCGCGGGAGGGGCCGGTGGCGTCCGGGTTGGTGGCGATGAACCGCGCACCGCGTTCGACGAGCCGGATCGCGGTCGTGATCGCCTCGAACGAGTAGGTGCGGGTCTCGCCGAGCACCACGTAGTCCGGATCGTTGTCGGTGAGGACGTAGCCGATCTCGTGCAGCGCCGTGGTGAGTCCGGATTCGCCCACCACGTAGGCGCTTCCGCCGGGCCGCTGATTCTTCAGGAACGTCGCGGTGGCCAGTGCGGAGGTCCAGATCGACTTCTCGGGAATGTCGAGGCCGCTGCGAAGCAGTCGTGCCCGCAGGTCCCGCGGCGTCCGGATCGAGTTGTTGGTCAGGACCACGAACGGTGTTCCGGCGTCCTGCAGTTCGGCGAGGAACTCGTCGGCGCCGGGAATCATGTGTTCCTCGTGGACGAGCACGCCGTCCATGTCCATGAGGTAGGTCCAACCGGGGCTGCGCTCGTCGGTACTCACCCGTCCAGTATCCGTCATGCCCCGATCGCCGGTCCGAGCACCGCCCACGAGTCCCGCATCTCGGCTTCGAACACGCCCCAGGTGTGGCTGCCCACGTCGCGGTAGACGACGGTCGCGGGGATCCCGAGCGACCGCAGCCGCGCGTCCATCACGGCGGTGCACCGCATCGTGATCGACTCCAGCAGGCCGCCCACGATGCCCTGGGGGATCGCGATCAGCGGGTCGAGTCGGTCGACGGCGCCGGGCATACCGGACGCGGCGGACAGGTACAACACCTTGCCGCGCAACCGTTCTGCCTGCACCACCGGGTCGTGCTCGATCCATCGCGGGCCGCCACCGGGTCCCCACATGTTGTTGACGTTGCCGCCACCGCGCAGTTCGACCATCGAGCGGACCATCGCCTGTCCGGTGAAGTCGCTGGTTCCCGCGCATCCGCTGTACGAGCCGACGGCTCGGTAGACGTCGGGCGCCTGGATCGCGAGGTCGAGCACCGGGCCGGCGGCCATGGACACGCCGCCGAGGGCATTGACTCCGGTGGTGCCGAACTGGCGATCGATCACCGGCGGCAGTTCCCGGGTGAGGAACGTCTGCCACTTGTTGCGGCCCAGCACCGGGTCGTCGTTCGTCCAGTCGGTGTACATCGAGAACTTGCCGCCCACCGGCAGCACCACGTTGACGTGCTTGTCCGCGAAGAACCGTGTCACGTCGGTGTTGTTGTACCAGGACACTCCGTCCTCGCCGCCGGTGATGCCGGTGAGCAGATAGAACGTGGGGGCGGGTCCGCCGCCGGCGGGATGGATGACGTCGCTCTCGACCACCCGGTCCATCGACGGCGAGTACACCGAGATGCGGGTCACCCGGTCGCTCACCTCGACGGTGCCGGCCACGTACGCGACGGCCGACGGAGCGGCCCGCGCGCTGAGTGCCCCGCCGAGCAGCGAGACCACCAACACCCCGACGAGCGTGAGGGAGTGGAGTATCCAGTGCCCGGAACCGGCGGTTGCCCCAGAGCTTCTCATCGCGCACCTCCGGCCGGATCGGCCTGAATTGCTTTCTGGCTGAGTGAAGCTCACTCGAGCATATCCGCGTCAGTGGTGCCGGGGTGTCGCTTCCGGGCGGCGGTGGACCCACGAACGTGCATTTTGCGCCCGATCGGTCTTGGATGTTCTGTATGGACGGCAACCGAACCCCCGATCCGGTCCGCGTCGCGGCCGGATCCGTCGCATTCCTCGGCGACGCACTGCGCTTCGCGGCGGGCACCACGCTCGATCTCGCGCGCCGCGTGCCCGGGGTGGAAGCCGGTTTGGACGCCCTCGAGTCGCGTGGCGCCGAGACGCTGCGGGCGGCGGACGCGCTCACCGAACTGGTGCTGAGGTCCGTGCTGCGCCGGGTGGTCGCCGCCGCACTCGCGGAGGTCGACATCACCGCGGTGGTGCGTGATCACGTCGACCTCGACACCGTCGCGGAAGGTATCGACATCGAGCGGATCATCGACCGGGTGGACGTCGACGACATCGCCGCGCGCGTCGACATCGAGCGGATCATCGACCGCGTGGACGTCGACGACATCGCCGCGCGCGTCGACATCGACCGCATCATCGACCGGGTGGACGTGAACGCGATCGCCGCGAAGGTCGATGTGGATGCGATCGCCGCGAAGGTGGACGTGGACGCGGTGATCGACCGGGTCGATCTGGTGGACCTGTCCAACAGCGTCATCGACGGAGTCGACCTGCCTCGCATCATCCGCGAGTCGACGGGATCGATGTCGACGGAGGCGGTCCGCGGTGCGCGCAGCCAGGGCATGCACGCGGACGACGCGGTCGCGGGCTTCGTCGGTCGACTGTTCGGTCGGGGCGAGGCGGACACTCAGGGTCTCGACGCCGGTGGTGATCGGTGAGCGGCGCTGTCCGTGAGGATCCGCCGCACCGCCCGGCCGGGATCGTCACCCGTGGTCTGGCAGCGGCGATCGACATCGGCATCGTGCTGTCCATGCTGGCCGGCGTCTACCTTGCCCTGATTTTCGGCCGGTTGTTGTTCGCGCCGCAGGACTTTCGCTTTCCGGAGGTTCGGGCGATCCTGTCGGTGACGACCTTCCTGGCGTTGTCGGTCCTGTATCTGACGGTGTTCTGGGCCACGAGCGGTCGGACGGTCGGTGCCGTCGTGATGGGGTTGCGGGTGGTCAGCCGCAACGGCCGTCTCGTGCGGTGGCCACGCTGCGCGGCCCGCGCGGTGCTGTGCGTGCTCTTCGGGTTCGGGTTGCTGTGGGCGGCGATCGATCCGCGGCGCCGCTCGCTGCAGGACATCGTGCTGCGGACCTCCGTCGTCTACGACTGGCGCGCCGATCCTGCGGTCGTCGAGCACGGCGCCCTGCTCGACTGAGACGGGGGTTACTCGGTACCGGACGGTCGGGGCATACTCGAACCCACATCGAATCGGGTAGACGATCGGAGAACCGGTGGTACAGGGACTGAAGTTGGGTTTGAAGGCGTCCGCGGAGCAGTTCGGGCCGCGTGACCTGGTCGAACTGGGCGTGATGGCCGAGGAACACGGCCTCGACAGCGTGACTGTCAGTGACCACTTCCAGCCCTGGCGGCACAACGGTGGTCATGCCCCGTTCTCGATTGCGTGGATGACGGCGGTCGGTGAGCGTACGCAGCGGCTGCAGTTGGGTACGTCGGTGATGACGCCGACGTTCCGCTACAACCCGGCGGTGGTGGCGCAGGCGTTCGCGACGATGGGTTGCCTGTACCCGGGACGCGTCATGCTCGGTGTCGGCACCGGTGAGGCGCTCAACGAGATCGCGACCGGTTTCAAGGGGGAGTGGCCGGAGTTCAAGGAGCGGTTCGCGCGGCTGCGCGAGTCGGTGCAGCTGATGCGCGATCTGTGGACCGGCGACCGCGTCGACTTCGAGGGCGAGTACTACAGCACGAAGGGCGCGTCGATCTACGACGTGCCGGAGGGCGGTATCCCGGTCTACGTCGCGGCGGGCGGCCCGGTGGTGGCTCGGTATGCGGGCCGGGCGGGTGACGGGTTCATCTGCACGTCCGGCAAGGGCATGGATCTGTACACGGAGAAGCTGATTCCCGCGGTGAAGGAGGGTGCCGAGAAGGCGGCCCGCAATTTCGCGGACATCGATCGGATGATCGAGATCAAGATCTCGTACGACACCGATGCCGATGCCGCGTTGGAGAACACCCGGTTCTGGGCGCCGTTGTCGTTGACGGCGGAGCAGAAGCACAGCATCGAGGATCCGATCGAGATGGAGGCGGCGGCGGATGCGTTGCCGATCGAGCAGGTCGCCAAGCGGTGGATCGTCTCGTCGGATCCGGACGAGGCGGTGGAGATGATCAAGCCGTATCTGGATGCGGGTCTGAACCATCTGGTGTTCCATGCGCCGGGTCATGATCAGAAGCGGTTCCTCGACCTGTTCGAGCGGGACCTCGCACCCCGACTGCGCGCACTGGCCTGACGCGGGTTCCACGGGAGCCGGCCTCTAGGCTCGTTCCCATGGAAGCGAGTGAAGAAGTCCGGGCGGCGGCACACCGAATCGGTGAGGTTTTCGGTGTGTCGCCGCAGGTGTTGCGGTTCCGGGCACCCGTCGACCCGGACACCGACGGCGAGGACCCGGACGAGGTGTCGATCGCGGTCGGCAACGGGTGCCCCGGACCGGGCTACGCGTCGTACGCGACCCTCGACATGTCCCGGTTCCCGACCAATGTCACCACCGACGACGGGCGCCCGATCCGCACCGAGCTGATCACCGTCGGCCGCGCCGACTACCGGCTGCTGTCCGACGTCCTCGCGCAGTGCGCGTTCCAGGTCGCGGCGGGATCCCTGCACGTCACCCCGAACACCATCGTTCCCAACGCCGTTCACGCGGCGGACCCGGGCCGGTCGACCCGGCACGTGCTGCTCGTCGTCCCGTTCATCTGGGCCACGCTCGAGATCCTCGTCGACCGGGACGAGGACGTGACGACGTGGCTGCAGGCGGTGCCGATCACCGACTCGGAACTGCAGTTCGCGTCGAAGTACGGCAGTGACGAACTGTTCACGCGACTCGAATCGGCGGGTGCCGACGTGTCCGACATCGACCGCGCATCGGTGGTCTGACCACTCGCTCCGGCCGGAGCTGCGCCGTGATCGGTCAGCGGCGAGTGAGCACGAACATCCGGATGTCGCGGTCGGTGCGGCCCTGGTAGACGGCGTAGGCGCCGGCCAGTTCGATGAAGTTCCGGTACAGCCGGTCCTTCTCGTCGCCGGTGGCCTGCGTGGCCAGGACGGGGATGTCGCGTCCGGCCATCGTCACGCTGGCCTCGGGCTGCGCGAGCAGGTTCGATGTCCACGCCGGGTGGTGCGCCTGCCCGAAGTTGCTGCCCACGACCACCAGGCGGTCGGCGTCGCGGATGTACAGCAGCGGGCTGGTGCGTTGCTGCCCGGACTTCCGCCCGGTCGTGTTGAGGAGGACCGTCGGGGCGCCGATGGGGCCGAGGATGGTGTACCGGCCCTTGCTCCGCAGCAGCAGCCGACGATCCACCCCGGCGAGCCGTCGGATGGTCCACGACCCGAGTGCGGTCGCGGCGAAGGCGGTGCCGGGGCCGCGCAGGATGCTGTTCTCCGACCCCCACCGCACGTCCGGGAATGATGAATCGTTCATGGACGCCGATTATGCGTGATCGTCACTAGGCTGTCGCTCATGGCTGATTCGGGCATCGTGTCGAGCGTCTACATCGCCTCACCGGAGGGGGACACCGGTAAGTCGACGGTGGCGCTCGGCGTGCTGCAGATGCTGTGCGCGTCCACCGCGCGGGTGGGGGTGTTCCGGCCGATCGCCCGCGCCACCGACGAGACCGATCACATTCTCGAACTCCTCATCGAGCACACGACGGCCGACCTGAGTTACGAGCAGTGCCTGGGCGTGACGTACGAGCAGGTCCACGCCGACCCCGACGGCGCGCTGAGCGACATCGTCTCCCGCTACCACGAGGTGGCCGCCGAGTGCGACGCCGTGGTGATCGTCGGCAGCGACTACACCGACGTCGCGAGCCCCAGCGAACTCGGCTACAACGCGCGGATCGCGGCCAACCTCGAGGCGCCGGTGCTGCTGACACTGCGTGGCCAGTACCGCAGCCCCGACGAGGTACGCCAGCTGGCCCAGATGTGCGCGGTGGAACTGTCGGCGCAGCACGCGCACCTGGTGGCGATCGTCGCGAACCGGTGTGCGCCGGAGATGCTCGACGAGTACGCATCGGCGCTCGAGCCGCTGGGGGTGCCGGCGTGGAGCCTGCCGGAGATCCCCCTCCTGATGGCGCCGACGATGGCGGAACTGCTGGGTGCCGTCGACGGCGAGCTGTACAGCGGCGACACGGCACTGCTGCAGCGGGAGGCGCTGAAGGTGATGGTGGGCGGTATGACCGCCGAGCATATCCTCGAGCGGCTCGTCGAGGGCACCGTCGTGATCGTACCGGGCGATCGTTCCGACGTGCTGCTGGCGATGATGAACGCGCATGAGGCGCAGGGGTTCCCGTCGCTGGCGGGCATCATCATGAACGGTGGAATCGCTCCGCATCCCGCGATCGCCAAGCTCATGGCGGGGCTGAATCCGCGGCTGCCGATCCTCACCACCGAGATGGGTACCTTCGACACCGCACACACCGCCGCGCAGACCCGCGGCCGTGTCGCGGTGGGCTCACTGCGGAAGGTCGACACCGCGCTGGGTCTCGTGGAGCGACGGGTGGACGCCCCGACACTGATCGACCGACTGCGCCTGCGGATCCCGTCGGTCACCACCCCGCAGATGTTCGAGTACCAGTTGATCGACCGGGCCCGCTCGGACCGCCGGCACATCGTGTTGCCGGAGGGGGAGGACGATCGCATCCTGCGGGCCGCCGGACGTCTGCTGCGCCGCCGGGTGGTGGACCTGACGATCCTCGGTGACGAGGCGAAGGTGCGTGGCCGCGCCGCCGAACTGGGCGTGGACCTCTCGTCCGCGACCGTGCTCGATCCGCGGAGGTCCGAGCACATGACGGAGTTCGCCGTCGAGTACGCGAAGCTGCGGGCGCACAAGGGAATGACGGTCGACCGGGCCCGCGAGATCATGACCGACATCTCGTACTTCGGAACGATGATGGTGCACAAGGGAATCGCGGACGGCATGGTGTCCGGTGCCGCGCACACCACGGCGCACACCATCCGGCCGTCGCTCGAGATCATCAAGACCCGGCCCGGGGTGTCGACGGTGTCGAGCATCTTCCTGATGTGCCTGTCGGACCGGGTGCTCGCGTACGGCGACTGCGCGGTGGTGCCGGATCCGACGGCGGAGCAGCTCGCGGACATCGCGGTGTCGTCGGCCGAGACGGCGGCCCGGTTCGGGATCGAGCCGCGGGTGGCGATGCTGTCGTACTCGACGGGCGACTCCGGTTCGGGCGCCGATGTCGACAAGGTCCGCACCGCGACCGCCCTCGTGCGCGAGCGGCGACCGGATCTGTTGGTGGAGGGGCCGATCCAGTACGACGCGGCCGTCGAGCCCACGGTCGCGAATGCGAAGCTGCCCGGGTCGGCGGTGGCGGGCCGGGCCACGGTGTTCGTGTTTCCGGACCTCAACACCGGCAACAACACCTACAAGGCGGTGCAGCGCAGCGCCGGTGCCGTCGCGGTCGGGCCGGTGCTGCAGGGACTGAACAAGCCGGTCAACGACCTCTCCCGCGGCGCGCTGATCCAGGACATCGTCAACACCGTCGCGATCACGGCGATCCAGGCGCAAGGGGACTGACATGGCCGAAAACATTGTGCTGGTGATCAACTCGGGTTCGTCGTCGATCAAGTTCCAGCTGGTGCACCCGGTGGCCGGTGACGCCGTGGGCTCGGGTCTGGTGGAACGGATCGGGGAGCCGGTGGGACGGATCGTCTACCGCCACCCCGGTGGCGTGATCGATCGTGAACTGCACATCGCCGATCACGCCGCCGGTCTGCGCATCGCCGAGCAGATGATTGCCGAGACCGGGCCGGCGTTGCGGGACCGCGGGATCGTCGCCGTCGGCCATCGGGTGGTCCACGGCGGTGCGGTGTTCCACGAACCGGTCCTGATCGACGACGCGGTGCTGAAGGAGCTGCGACGGCTCTCCCCGCTCGCACCGCTGCACAATCCGCCGAACGTGATCGGGATCGAGGTGGCGCGCGAACAGTTGCCGGACGTCCCGCACGTCGCGGTGTTCGACACCGCGTTCTTCCACACACTGCCCGACGCCGCCGCGACGTACGCGATCGACGCCGAGGTGGCGCGGGCGAACCGGGTGCGGCGCTACGGTTTCCACGGGACGTCCCACGAGTACGTGAGCGGGCGGGCGGCCGAGTTCGTCGGCCGCGACGACGCGGGGCTGAACCAGATCGTCCTGCACCTCGGCAACGGGGCGTCGGCGTCGGCGATCCGCGGCGGCCGTGCCGTCGACACGTCGATGGGCATGACGCCGCTCGAGGGTCTGGTGATGGGCACCCGCAGCGGAGACCTCGATCCGGGGGTCATCCTGCACCTGGCGCGCAACGCCGGGATGACGGTGGACGAGATCGACGACCTGCTCAACCGGCACTCCGGTCTCAAAGGCCTGTGCGGGGTGAACGACTTCCGTTCGCTGCTCGAGCTCGTCGCGGCGGGGGACGTCGACGCGAAGCTCGCCTACGACGTGTACGTGCACCGGCTGCGCCGCTACATCGGCGCGTACCTCGTCGAACTCGGCGGCGTGGACGTCATCACGTTCACCGGCGGGGTGGGGGAGAACAACGCGGACGTCCGACGCGATTCCCTCGCCGGTCTGGAACGCCTCGGTATCGTGGTGGACCAGGCCCGCAACGAGGCCCCGGAGCGGGGCGAGCGTCTGGTCAGTTCGGACGATTCGGCGGTGCAGGTGCTGGTGGTGCCCACCAACGAGGAACTCGCGATTGCACGGAAGGCGATCGCGGCGGCCTGAATCGGGAGTATTGGTGTCCGTCGGCGGGAACTCTCGGGACCTTCGACCCTCGCCGCGGAACCCTCGGACGTCCGACTATGTCCGGTATGGTTGCCAACCCCGAGATCGACACCGCTCCACCACGCATACCGATGCCGTCGCGGCCGACCGCGGCGCCTCGGGCGACGGCAGGATCCAAGGGGTCGTTCATCTACAAGATGATCACGACCACCGATCCCAAGGTGCTCGGGATCATGTACCTCGTCACCGCGTTCGCGTTCTTCCTCATCGGTGGCCTGATGGCCCTGCTGATGCGATCCGAACTTGCCGTTCCCGGCCTGCAGTTCCTGTCGAACGAGCAGTTCAACCAGCTGTTCACCATGCACGGCACGATCATGCTGCTGCTGTACGCGACCCCGGTCGTGTTCGGTTTCGCGAACTACATCGTCCCGCTGCAGATCGGCGCGCCGGACGTGAGCTTCCCGCGTCTGAACGCCCTCAGCTACTGGTTCTACCTGTTCGGTGGGCTCATCGCGACGGCCGGCTTCCTGACCCCGGGTGGCGCGGCGGACTTCGGTTGGACTGCGTACGTGCCGCTCAGCAACGAACTGCACTCTCCCGGTCTGGGCGCGGACCTGTGGATCCTGGGCCTGACGCTCGGCGGTGTCGGCACCATTCTCGGTGGCGTCAACTTCATCACCACCATCGTGTGCCTGCGTGCACCGGGCATGACCATGTTCCGGATGCCGATCTTCACGTGGAACATCCTCATCACGTCGCTGCTGATCCTGCTGGTGTTCCCGCTGCTCGCGGCCGCGCTGATCGGCCTGTGGGTAGACCGACATCTCGGTGCGCACCTGTTCGACCCCGCCACCGGCGGAGTCATGTTGTGGCAGCACCTGTTCTGGTTCTTCGGTCACCCCGAGGTGTACGTGATCGCGCTGCCGTTCTTCGGCATCGTCTCGGAGATCTTCCCGGTCTTCTCGCGTAAGCCGATCTTCGGGTACAGCGGCCTGGTGTACGCCACGATGGGTATCGCTGCCCTGTCGATCGCGGTGTGGGCGCACCACATGTACGCCACGGGCGCCGTGCTGCTGCCGTTCTTCTCCTTCATGACGTTCCTCATCGCGGTCCCGACCGGTGTGAAGTTCTTCAACTGGATCGGAACGATGTGGAAGGGACAGTTGACGTTCGAGTCGCCGATGCTGTTCTCGGTCGGCTTCCTCGTGACCTTCCTCTTCGGTGGCCTGTCGGGCGTCCTGCTCGCGAGCCCCCCGCTCGACTTCCACGTCACGGACACCTATTTCGTCGTCGCGCACTTCCACTACGTGCTGTTCGGCACCATCGTGTTCGCCACCTACGCCGGCATCTACTTCTGGTTCCCGAAGATGACCGGGCGCATGATGGACGAGCGTCTGGCCAAGTGGCACTTCTGGACCACACTGGTCGGCTTCCACATGACCTTCCTGGTCCAGCACTGGCTGGGGACGTCGGGCATGCCGCGTCGCTACGCCGACTACCTGCCCACCGACGGTTTCACGACGCTGAACACGATCTCCACGGTCGGCTCGTTCATCCTCGGCGCGTCGACGCTGCCGTTCCTGTGGAACGTCTTCAAGAGCTACCGCTACGGGCAGGTCGTGACCGTCGACGACCCGTGGGGTTACGGCAACTCGCTCGAGTGGGCCACCAGCTGCCCGCCGCCGCGGCACAACTTCACCGAACTGCCCCGGATCCGTTCGGAGCGTCCGGCGTTCGAGCTGCACTACCCGCACATGGTCGATCGCCTGCGCGAAGAGGCGCACGTCGGGCTGACCGGCGGCGCCAAGCACCCCACCGCGGTCACGGTCACCGAACTGCAGGACGGGACCAGGGTCTGACGGCGGCCGGAACTCTCAGAACACGCTGCGGGGGCGGACCGCGTTCGCGAGATCGACGAGCGTGTAGCGGTGGGTGGGTGTAGGCGCACTGCGCGCCATCGCCCGCAGGGAGGACTCCGTCCCCGCGCGCAGGCCACGTTCGGTGAACGGGACACCGAGCAGCGGCTCGCGCGCGGTGGTCGGGGTGTTCCCCTCGAGGAGCCACTGGAGTGCGGTGCCGAGCACCACGGTCCGCATCTGTGGGCCGCGGATCTCGGTGCGGGGCAACGCCTGCACCCGCCGGGCCGACTCCCGCAGCGTGGCCTCGGTGATCCTGCGGATCGGCCGCACCGCGAGGGCCGTCAGCACCGCGGTCATCCGCGCGGCGCCGTAGCTGCGGGAGCCGGCCGGCACCTGGTCGAGGGTGGCGACCGCGCCGTCGACGTCACCGTCGGCGGCGCGGCGCCGCGCCGATCCGAAGGCGGCACTGACGACGTTTCGGTCCATCCGCCAGACCGTTGCGTAGTAGGAGGCGGCCGGAATCCGCCAGCGGTCGGCTCCCGCCCCGCTGCCGGGATCGAGCAGCAACTCGGCGGTCGCGCCGAGGGCGAGTTTGGGTGCCACCTCGCCGGGCAGAGTCGAATAGACGGCATCGAAAGATTCGTAGGCGGAAGGCAGTTCGTTCGCGATCAGCGACGCCAGTCCGCGGAACCACTCGACGCGCCAGTCGTACGGGTGTGTCAGACCCAGTGGCTGCAGCAGTTGCCGTGCCCGGCCCGCATCGCCGAGATCGAGGTACGCCCGCACCTCGGCCAGAGGCAGTTCCAGCGATGTCAGGACCTCGGCGGAGCGGTCCTCCCGCGCCCGGTCGAGGACGTCGAGCATCAACTGAGGATCGCTGTGCGCCGCGGCATTGACCAGCGCGGCACCGGGATCGTCGGGGTCCACCAGCGGCACTGCCAGCGCCTGGGCGACCCGGGGGGCGTCGAGCTTGCGGGCACGTTCGACGCCGTCGACGAACACGTCGGTCTGTTCCACGAACCCCTCCGCGCCGAACGTCGCCCGTTGGCGGCTGAAGACGGTGGACAGGGCGGGATGCTCCTGATCGTCCTGCCGGGAGACGATCTCCCGCAGGACTCCGGTGAGCTGAGCGGACAGCTCTTGGGCCGAGGCGAATCGGCGGTTCGGGTCCGGATCGATCGCACGCAACAGCAGCCGTCGGTACGAGTCGTACCGGGCGAGCAGCGGCGCCTGCTCGGGGGACGGCAGACCGTCCACGTAGCGCCCGTTCTCGGCCGGCAGATCGAGTGTGAGGGCAGCGAGCGTGCGCCCGACGGTGTAGATGTCGGAGGCGACGGTGGGCCCGGTCTCGGTGATCTCGGGCGCCTGGAAGCCGGGCGTGCCGTACAGGTACCCGTAGCTCTCGAGCGGTGCGACGGCGCCCAGATCGATCAGCTTGACCTGCTCGTCGGTCACCATGACGTTGTCGGGCTTGAGGTCGTTGTACGCCAGGCCGACCGAGTGCAGGTACTCGAGCGCCGGCAGGATCTCGAGGATGTAGGCGATGGCCTGATCGACGGGCATTCGGTCGGGGCGCCGGTGGACGGCCAGGATGTCGCGCAACGAGTTACCGCCCACGTACTCCATCACCAGATAGCCGGCCGGAGGAAATCCCTCCTTCTGGTACTCGACGAAGTTGTAGATCTTGACGATGCTCGGGTGTTCCACCTCGGCGAGGAACTGTCGCTCGGCCGCAGCGACGGCGCGGGACTCGGCATCGCCGAGCTGGAGCAGGCCCTTGAGGACCACCCAGCGGTCGTCCACGTTGCGGTCGATCGCGAGATAGATCCACCCCAGCCCGCCGTGGGCGATGCAGCCCTGTACCTCGTACTGGCCGGCGATCACCATGCCGGGGGAGAGCAACGGCGCGAACTCGAAGCGCGACCCGCAGTTGGCGCAGAAACCGGATGTGGGGCCCGGCTCCTCGCCGGTGGACCGGCCCACCGGCTTGCCGCACTTCCAGCAGAACCGTTTGCGTTCCGGGACGTGCGGGTCGGTGAGGACCGCGGACTCCGGGTCGCGCCGCGGGACCGGCGGCACCTCCACCAGTCCGTCCCCGAGACGGCGCCGGGAGATCGTCCGGGTGCGCTGGGTGCGGGCCTTGCGCCCGGTGGTGGGCATGCTCTCCTGGGTCGTCATCGGCTCGTCCACGGTCTGCGCGGCGCGGGTCCGCGCCATCTCGCCGGTGTCGACCGAATGCTCCTCTGCCGCATCCTTTCCGGCCATCGATCCTCCGTTCTCGTTGCCTGATCAGTCCCGATACGTGGGAGGTGGGGGCGCCGGTGCGGGGCCCAGCTCGGAAAGCCACCGCTGATAGATCCTCGTCCACGTGCCGTCGTCGCGGATCCTCTCCAGCGTTCCGTTCACGAACCGCACCAGATCGTCGTTGCCCTTGGCGATGCCGATGCCGTACGGCTCCGACCCCAGGCCCGGCCCGACGATCCGCAGGTACGGGTCCTGCGTCGCCATCCCGGCCAGCAGTGTGTCGTCGGTGCTGATCGCGTCGACCTGACGTTGCTGCAGCATCACCAGGCAGTCCGACCACGACGGGACCGTGACGACGGTGGCGTCGGGCTGGGCGCGGACGATGCGTTCGAGGGACCGGGTGCCCGCGACCGCACACACCCGTTTGCCGGCGAGATCCGACACATCGGCGACCGGGGAACCGGCCATCACCAGGATCCGTTGCTGCGCCTCGTAGTACACCGTGGAGAAGTCCACCCGCTGTCGCCGCTCGCACGTGATGCTCATCGTGTGGGCGACGACGTCGACCCGCGAATCCTTCAGGCCCTGCTCACGTTCGGACGCCGTGAGGATCCGGAACTCCACCTTGTCGGGGCTGCCCAGCAGATCGCGGGCGATCTCCCGCGCGATGTCGACGTCGAAGCCCTCGATCTCGCCCGTCGCGGGATTGCGGAAGCTCATCAGGTTGCTGCCGGTGTCGAGTCCGACGACGAGCCGACCGCGTTGGCGGATCGCGTCGAGCGACGCGCTGGGCGGTATCTCGCCGGCCGGGAACGGGCGCAGGCTCGCCGTCGGGTCCCCGCAGTCCTCCGGCGTCGGCACGGGCGTCGACGTCACGATCGACGCCCCCTCCGGGACCGGTGCGACACTGTACGTCTCGGTCGGCGGGAGCGTGTACGGGTCGGGAGGCGCCGAGCATCCCGTGACGATCGCGGACGCCGCCGCGACAACGGCAACGGCCCTCGCGAGGAGCCGAACCGGCATCACTGGTACTCCCGCAGACGGGGCCACAGACCCAGCGGGATGCCGACGGCCGAGACGACCGTGAGAACCAGGGCGCCGGGACCGAGAGCCGACAGCACCGTGGACGACCGCGAGATGTCGCCGCGCAGCTCGGCGCGGGCACTCTCCGCACCGTCCGACAGTGCGGTGTCCACGACGTCGAACTGCGCGGTCGACGACGCGGGATCGGAGCCGACCGTCGTCATCGCGGCGGACGTCCAGTCGCCCACCGCGAGCGCGTCGATCATGTGTCCGTGCGAGGTGGTCCAGGAGTCCAGCGCCTGCTGCGCGCGTTCGGCGTCGCCGCGGCCGACCTCCTGCGAGTAGTTGTCCAGCAGGGCCCGCAACTGGTCGGTGTCGTCGACGAACACCTGCGCGTGTTCGGCGGTCTCGTCGCGGCGGACCAGTTGCAGGATCTCCTGCGTGCGGGCCTGCTGCGCCAGGATCCGGGCGGCCGCGAACGTCGAGAGCGGCTCGGAGCCCTGCCGCACCGCACGGTTCGCCGACACCGCGGAGATGATTCCCGCCACCAGCATCCACACCAGCAGGGCAGCCATCGCTCCGGTCGTGAACAGCAGACCGAGATTGAAGGTGCGGCGGGTCCGCCTCGACAGCACCACCTGCGTCGCCACCAGCGCGGCCAGCAGCGCGATCAGCAGTCCGATCGCGAACCACGGCGGGTGGGAGAAGCCGGACTGCGGGCTGAGCGACGCGGCCGCACGCTCGGTGTGCAAGGACTGGGCCAGCGGCAGCAGGTCCGTCTGCATCAACGACGACGCCTCCGCCAGGTAGGCGGTGCCGACGGGGTTGCCGGCCCGGTTGTTGGTGCGCGCGGTCTCCACCAGTCCCGTGTACACCGGCAGCTTGGTGGCGATCGCGGTGAGCAGTCGTCTGCCCTCGTCGTCGCCCGGCAGACCGTCCGACGTCGCGACCAACTCGGCGGCCGCCGTCCCGATGGCCTGCGAATAGCGGTCGCGGGCCTCACTCGGTTCGACGCCACCGGACAGGAAAGCGGTGGCCGCGGCGGCGTCGGCGATCGACAGCGACGCGTACAGGTTCTGCGACGACCGGGCCAGGGGCTCGGTGGTGGACAGCAGCGTGTCGATGTCCTGTTTGCGCTCGCCGGCCGCCATGGACGCGATCAGACCGGCGGCCACGGTACCGAGCAGTAGCGCGACCCCGACGGCCAGCAGGCGGGCGGGTGTCGATCGCAGCAGTTCACGGACGGCGAGCGGGCGCACACGAGCGCGGGCGGCGCGGTTGGGTGGCGTGTCCTCCCACCTCGCGTCCGCCGCGCGGGTCGACTCCGTCGTCGTCTCCGGCACTGCCACGGCTCATACCTCGGTTCGCCGTTCCGTTTGGTTCGCCGTTCCGTAGTGCCGAGCATATAAGCAGCACCGGCAGGTTGTTCCGCCGATTCGCGATGCGGCGGGGAATACTGTGGGGACAGGCGAGCGCCTCGGCGGACAGGGCAGGTGAGAGACACTCCATGCGCGGTGACGGAGACGGTTGGGCGACGACCCCCGACGGGGTACGGCATTGGGGCAGGCACGGCGCAGCGGGACTGCTGCTGCGGGCTCCGCTGGCCGACGGTTCGGCCGGGGTGCTGCTGCAACACCGGGCCGCGTGGAGCCACCAGGGTGGAACGTGGGCGTTGCCCGGCGGGGCCCGCGACAGCCACGAGACCACGATCCACGCCGCGGTGCGCGAGGCGCAGGAGGAGACCGGGATCGACGTCGGCGCCGTCCGCGTGCGCACCGAGCGGGTCACGGCCAGCGTCGACGGCGGTTGGACGTACACGACGGTGATCGCCGACGCCGACAAGACCCTGGCCCTGGTCCCGAACGGGGAGAGCACCGAACTGCGCTGGGTGCCGGAGGCCCAGGTGGAGCACATGCCGCTGCACCCCGGGTTCGCGACCGCCTGGCCGGACCTGCGGACCACCGAGATCCGGGTGCTGCTCGACACCGCGAACGTGCTCGGTTCCCGGCCCACCGGTTGGTGGCGTGACCGGCCCGGCGCCACGGCGGAACTGCTGAACCGGATCGCCCAGGTCCTGCCCCGCACGATCGAACTACCCGGCGGCGGATTCGGGTGGCTGCCGCGCATCGAGGCGGTTCTCGAAGGACAGGCCCGCGCCGCCGGCTACGTCGACACGCGGATCCCGGTGCATGCCGCGCCCGGCAGCGGCGACGACGAACTGGCCCGGCTCGCGTCCGTCGACGGGACACTCACCGCCGTCGTGACCGCCGACCGCGGACTGCGGGACCGACTGCCCGGAACGGTGCTGACACTGTCGCCGTCGACCGTGCTGGACTGGCTGGACTGAGGGGACCGACCGTCAGCCGCGGTCGAGGACGAAGCGGCGGCCGTGGATCTCCGTCGGGCGGATCTCGACGAAGTTGTACTTCGACGTCGGCACCCAGGACTGCAGCGCGAACTCCTCGGCGGCGTTGATCTCGTCGAACCGCACGAGGGTGCGGGCGATGCCGTGCACGACGATGCTCCATGCCGACGTCGCGTCGGCGTGATCGACCTGGAACGTCGTCAGCGGCTTGAGGGTGAGTTCGGTGAGCTTGTCGCCCTCGGCGGTCCGGAAGTAGATCTTGCCGTCGTGCACCACGTAGTTGACCGGGTAGACGTCCGGCCGGTCGTCGGTGACGAGGACAAGTCGGCCGAGGCGCTCGGTGGCCAGCAGGTCCAACGCGTCCTGCTCGGTGACGGCGGTGACGGGGGCGGTCCGGTCCTGCATGTCTGCTCCGATCCTCGAGGTGCCTTCACCCTCGACTCTGCCCCTTGTGGCACCGGAGTGCCACAAGGTTCGGGTGTGAGCTGCGTGTCACCGCGGGCTGCCGAGGATGCGGCGCAGCTGGCGTGCCTGGGCCGCGAGTTCGCCGTCGGCGGTGAACAGTTCGGTCTCGTCGACGCATTCGTCCGACGTCCACCACACCGTGCGGTGGCGCAGTCGATGCCACGGCCCGCCGGACGCCCCGGCGGCCGGAGCGAAGTGCGCGGTCAACTCGACGGTCGGGATCGGTATCGGCGCGGTGCGTGTCGCGAACAGTCCCGGCGGCAGGGCGTCGAGCAGGATCGCGGCACGCTCGACACCGGTGAACTCCAACCCCGGGCCCAGCCGGATCCAGACGTCGAACTCCGGGTCCGAGCCGCCCGCGAAGGGGCGGGCAGCGTTGATCGGACGGATGTCGAGATGCTGTGCGAACGGTACGAAGTCGATCGGAATCTCCAGTTTCGCAAGCTCTTCCGGGTAGGCGACGGCCTCGACCGTGGGCGCGCACTGGGCGGCAGCGGAACCCCGCGACATGCGGACCAGCGCAGACGCGACGGTCCCGATGCCGACCTGGACGCCCGCCGAGCGGCCGGGCGGCCCCACCCGCACCGTCGTCTCGATCGGGCCCGGCCGAACCGGGGCGTAGAAGTGGGCGGTCGCCGCGGCCGGGACGGCGCCGGTCTCGACGGCCGCCGCCCGCAGCATCGCCGCGAGCACCATGCCGCCGTGGATGCCGTCGAAGGCGCGCCAGCTGTCGTCGAATCGGGAGGGGAACGAGCCGAGTGTCGTGGTCATGACGAGAACTCCTGTGCTGCAACGGTGTGCGGGGAATCGAGTGTGGTTGGCCGGGGCGACATCGCGAGCGCGGTGACGGCTCCGACGGCTCCGAGGGCGGCGATGGTCCACCAGGCGGCGGTGAAGTCGGACGCCGCGAGGACGGCGACGAGGATCGCGATACCCAGGACGCTGCCGATCTGGCGGCTGGTGTTGACGACCGCGCTGCCGGTGGCGCCCTGGGCGGGTGGGAGCGTGGCGGTGGCGGTCGACAGGATGGTCGGCAGGGCGAGCCCGACGCCGGCGCCGGCGATCAACCATCCGGGGAGTAGGCCCGTCGCATAGTTCGGGTCGCTGTGGACACTCGCGAGGATCAGCACCGTACCGGCGGCCCACAGCGCGCTTCCGAGTCCGGCCACGACGCCGGACGGCAGGCGTCGACCGAGGACCTGTCCGATGATCGCGAAGACCGGGACCAGCAGCGGACCGGGGGCCACCGCGAGCCCGGTGCGCAGCGCCGAATAGCCCCACTCGGTCTGCATCCACAGGATGTTCGCCAGCAGTCCGGCCGCGAACGACGCGCTGAACGCGACCGCGGTGACGTTGGACCAGGCGAACGGGCGCACACGCAGCAGGTTCGGGTCGACCAGCGGATTGCGGTGACGCATCGTGCGCCGGGCGAACCAGGCCAGCGCGAGGATGCCGGCGACTGCCGCGACCAGGGTGCCGGGGTGCGTCCATCCCCAGTCGGGGCCCTGCACCAGCGTCAGCGACACTGCGCCGACGCCGAGTGCGAGTAGGACCGCGCCGAGCAGGTCGACGTCGGCGGGGTGCGGATCGCGGGACTCGGGCACGATGCGCGCCGCCGCCCAGAGCAGCACCACGCCGATCGGCACGTTGATCAGGAAGATCCAGCGCCACGACGCGGACACCAGTAGCCCGCCGACCACGGGACCGAACGCCGACGCCGCGGCACCGGTCGCGGCCCACAGGCGCACCCCGAGCGCGCGTCGGGCGTCGGGTAGGGCCGCGATGAGCAGGCCGAGGCTGGCCGGGGTGAGTGCGGCGGCGCCCGCTGCCTGCGCCAGGCGGAACGCGACGAGCGACCACAGCGACGGTGCGAGGGCGCACGCGGCGCTCGCGATCGTGAACAGCGCCAGGCCGGCGAGGAACGCGCGCCGACGCCCGACGCGGTCGGCCCAGCGGCCCGCCGGAATCAGCAGTGCCGCGTAGACGATCGCGTAGCCGCTGAGGATCCAGCTGAGCTGGGTGAGGGGTGTTCCGGCGAAGTCGGTGGCGATGTCGTCGAGGGCGACGTTGACGACGAACAGGTCCAGGGCGGCGACGAACGGCGCCCCGGACAGGACGGCGATGAGCGCGCCCGAACGCTGACTTGTGTTTGGCATAGTCAGGGAGTCTGAACCCTGGCTATGGATTTGGCAAGCCAGGGCGTAGCCTTGGCGCATGGAGACGGCACGACTCGACGGGTTTCTCGCGGACCGCGATGCGTGGCGGGCCGCACAGTGCTCGATCGCGAAGGCCATGGACGTGATCGGTACACGCTCGGCGATGCTGATCCTGCGCGAGGCGTACTACGGCACAACCCGTTTCGACCACTTCGCCGAACGCGTCGGAATCACCGAGGCGGTCGCGGCCGCGCGGTTGCGGGAACTCACGGCCGAGGGATTGTTCGAGCGGCGGCCGTACAAGGAACCGGGACAGCGCACCCGGCACGAGTACGTCCTGACCGAGAAGGGGCGGGATCTGCTGCCCGCGGTGCTGGCGCTGATGCAGTGGGGCGACAAGTACCTGCAGGGTGCGCGCGGTGGCCCGCTGGACCTCGCCGACGACACGTCCGGTGAACCCGTTCACGTCGAGGTGCGCAGCGAATCGGGGAGGCGGGTTCCCCTGAACGAGCTGAGGGTGGTCCCGAATGTCACCGCCGAGCAGGCGCGCCGGGCGATGGGCTGAGTTCCCGGAGTCTCACTCACCTCGCGTTTTGCGCACTTGTCGCAGTTTTTCGGGTCTCCGAACAGCGATAAGTGCGCAAAACGCGGTGGATCAGGACTTGGCCTTCTTCTCTTCCTGGCGGTTGCGGAGGAACACCAACGGCAGGACGAGGGTGGCGAGCGCCGTCACGAGCCACACGACGAGGGTCGCGAGCACCCACGTGCGCCAACCGGCGATCGACAGGCCGCCGAAGGCGGACGCGATCACCAGGGCTGCGAACGTCGACACCAGGCCGATCCCGCCGAGGAAGGCCGGTGCGTTCTTTGCCGCGATCTTCATGATGAACGGCGACAGCACGCTCTGCGCGACCGCGAACAGCACGACGGCGGTCACGAATCCGGTGGCGGAGACCGACACCTCGGGAAGCAACCACACGGCGGCCAGGATTCCGACTGCGGCCGAGCCCAGGAAGAAGGCACACCTGATGAGGAGGCGAATCATGTTCCCGCCCTTTCGTGTAGTTCGGGCGAGTGTATCGACCGGTGGCGTCGCCGGCCGGGTAACGTGGCCGAACGTCGCGGCGCGACCTCTCGGGGAGGGAGGAGGCGGACGCCGGCGGATGCGAAATCGACGTGCTCATTGCTTAGGCTTGGTACGTAGATTCATCCGGGCAGATCGGTGAGGGGGCTGGACGGTTGTTGCGCAAAACGGAGCCCGCGGTAGGTGAACTACGGCGGCGGCCGGGCCATCTCGCAGTGCTCGTTCTGTGGGCCATCACCTCGGTGGTGCTGCTGTTCACGACCGTGCGTCCGTGGATGCCCACGATCGGCATCTTCGCCGGCGGCGCCGACCTGGACGTCTACCGGGACGGCGCCCGGCACGTCATGGAGGACCTGCCGCTCTACACCGAACCGGTGATCCACGGCCTGCTCTACACGTACACGCCGTTCTCGACGCTGATGTTCCTCCCGTTCGGACTGCTGCCCGGCGGGATCGACAAGTACCTGTGGATGGGATTCAACCTGGTCCTGCTGGTGGCGATCGTCGCGCTGTGCTGGCGGATGCTCGGGTACCTCGTCTCCCGCCGCGTCGTGGTGGTCTCGGTGCTGCTGGCGTTGGCGTGCACGTTCCTCGAACCGGTCCGCACCACCCTGTTCTACGGGCAGATCAACCTGGTCCTGATGGCACTGGTGCTGTGGGACGTCTCCCGCGCCGACGGCAGCAGGATCAAGGGCGTCGGTGTCGGCATCGCCGCCGGGATCAAACTGACACCGGCCTACTTCGTCCTCTACTACGTGGTGCTGAGGAAGTGGCGGGCCGCCACCGTCGCGGTGGGGACCATCGTGGCCACCATCGGGGTGAGTTGGCTGATACTGCCGAACGATTCCCGGCAGTACTGGACCGAGACGTTCTTCGAATCCACCCGCATCGCGCAGGACGAGCACCCGTCGAACCAGTCGATCCGCGGCGTGATCGCGCACCTGACCGGGAAACCCGCACCGACGATTCTGTGGGTGGCACTCGCGGCGCTCGTCGTTGCGGTGAGCATGTGGATCGTGCTGCGACTGCACCGTGGCGACGAGAACCTGCTCGCGGTGACCGTCGTGGGACTGAGCGCCGCGGCCGTCTCGCCGTTCTCGTGGAGCCACCACTGGGTGTGGTTCGTGCCACTGCTCGTCTACATCGTGCACCGCGCGCTCACGACCTGGTGGTGGTGGCTCGCGGCGCTGGTGATCGCCGTCGCGGCCGGAGCGTGGCCCTACCGGTGGGACGAGTACGTCGTCGTGGTGGGGCTGTTCCTGTTCCCGCCGTGGTGGACCGTCGCCGACGTCCTGATGAACATCTACATCCTCCTGTACCTCGGAGTGCTGATCGGTGCGGGCATCGTCGCGGCCCGATGCACACCGGCAGCCGCCGCGGACGACGTACCGGCCACTGACGCGAACCGGACCTAGTGTCACCATGTGCGGCATGCGTATTCGACATGTGATCGCCTTGGTCCCCGCCGCACTCCTGCTCCTGACTGGTTGCAGCGACAGCGAGGACACCGCAGCATCCGCGCCGAACTCCAGTTCGGTACAGGCGGCGACCACCCAGGACGACGCCGCACTCGACGCCGCGGTCAAGGAGATGTGCGGCCAGGTGGCCGCCTTCCTCGACAACACCGCGACCCAGGCCGAACAGGCCGGCGAGTCGTTCGACCGAGCGGCCCAGGGACAGGTGTTCCTCGACCAGATGAAGGCGAACTCCGCGGTCTGGGTGGCGTCCTACAACATGCAGGCCGAGGCGGCAGGCGAGCCGCCGCTCGACCCGAGCACCGCCACGTGGGAGGACATGCCCGAACAGAGCCGCGCACTGATCGAGAACTCGGTCGACGGCGCGGTCGCCGGAACCTGCTGACCGGAAGCGGCGGTGGTCAGCCGCGCAGGGCGTCGGACAGCGCCCGCGCGGCGGCCTCCGGGTCGTCGGCCGCGGTGATCGCGCGCACGACGACGATCCGGGTGGCGCCGGCCCCGAGGATCTCCGGGAGGTTCTCGTGGTCGACGCCGCCGATCGCGAACCACGGCCGTGTCGGCTGGGCGTCGGCGGTGCTGCGGACCAGTTCGATGCCCGACGCGGCCCGGCCGGGCTTGGTCGGGGTGGCCCACACCGGTCCGGTGCAGAAGTAGTCGACGTCCTCTTCGATCGCGGCGAGGCTCGCCTGCGCACGGTTGTTCGTCGACCGCCCGATCACGACGTCGGGTCCGACGATCTGCCGCGCGTAGTGCACCGGCAGGTCGTTCTGGCCCAGGTGCAGGACGTCGGCGCCTGCGGCGAGCGCGAGGTCGGCGCGGTCGTTGACCGCGAGCAGCGCGCCGTGGCGGCGGGCTGCGGCCCCGATGACGGCGAGGGCGGCAAGTTCTTCCTTCACCTCCATCGGCCCGAGTTCCCGTTCGCCGGCCGAGCCCTTGTCGCGGAGCTGGACGATGTCGACACCACCGGACAGGGCGGCCTCGACGAAGTGAGCGAGATCGCCCTTGTCGCGGCGGGCGTCGGTGCAGAGATAGAGGCGCGCGTCGGCGAGTCGCTCGCGGGGCGTCAGGCGCTTGACGGACTGGGAGGCATGCACACCTGGAACGGTAGTCTCTACTGCGGACGAATCAACACGGGAGTCCTGAGGAACACGGGGCTGAGAGGGGGCCTGCCGGCCCCGACCGTCATACCTGACCCGGATCATGCCGGCGCAGGGAGTGAGGTGGAGTGAATGACTCGATCGGTTTCCGTCGTCGGAGGCGGTGTGATCGGACTGTCGATCGCGTGGCGGGCGGCGCAGCGCGGCTGGGCGGTGACGCTGTACGACCCGGCACCCGGGAGTGGTGCGTCGTGGGTGGCCGGCGGCATGCTGGCCCCGCTGTCGGAGGGCTGGCCCGGTGAGGAGAAGGCGCTGGCGCTCGGTGCGGCGTCGCTGCAGCGGTGGCCGGACTTCGGTGGTGAACTCGAGCGCATCGCGGAGCTGACGCTGTTCACGTCCGACGATTCGCTGACCGTCGCGCTGGACGCCGCCGACGCCGCGGACCTGCACACCATCGCGGACTGGGTGGCGAGCCAGGGACACGAGCTGCGGATCCTGAACCGCGCGCAGATCCGGGAACTCGAGCCGTCGCTGGGGCGCGGCATCCGCCTGGCGCTGCAGGCGCCCACCGAACTGGCCGTCGACAACCGCCTGCTGGTGCAGGCGCTGCGGACTGCCGCGGTCGCGGCCGGCGTCGAGGTGATCGAGCGGGCCGTCACCGATCTCGGCGAGCTCACCACCGATCAGGTGGTGCTGGCGGCGGGATCGAACTCGGCGCAGCTGTGGCCCGACCTGCCGGTGCGTCCGGTGAAGGGTGAGATCCTGCGCCTGCGTGCCCGGCCGGGTGTGACGCCGGCACCTCGGCGCACCATCCGTGGCAGCGTGCACGGTCGCCCGTCGTACCTGGTGCCGCGGGCCGACGGCATCGTCGTCGGTGCGACGCAGTACGAGTCCGGCCACGACACCCAGGTGACGGTCGCCGGGGTGCGGGACCTCATCGCGGACGCCGAGGCGCTGATGCCCGCGATCGGTGAGTACGAGTTGTACGAGGCGAAAGCCGGTCTGCGCCCGATGAGTCCGGACAACATGCCGATCATCGGACGGGTCTCGGACCGCGTCGTGCTCGCGACCGGGCACGGCCGCAACGGCATCCTGATGACTCCGGTCACCGCGGACGCGACCGTCGCGATTCTGGACGGCAACCCCCTGGCAGAAGCGGAAAGCGCTACTGCCGAACGATTTTCACCCGCAAAGGCATGAGTGAGGTTTGGATGAGTGAGTTGATCGGGATCACCGTCAACGGTGAGGACCACGAATTCGACGGGCCGCTGACGGTGGCCGAGTTGCTGGAGCGACTGGACCTGCCGCAGCGCGGCATCGCCGTCGCGGTCGACGGCGCGGTGTTCCCGCGCGGCCGGTGGGCCGAATCCGTCGGCCGCGGTTGGGAGATCGAGATCCTCACGGCGGTGCAGGGTGGCTGAGATGGGCAAGCTGACGATCGCCGGCCGCACCTTCGGCTCCCGCCTGATCATGGGCACCGGCGGTGCCGCGAACCTCGCGGTGCTCGAGGAGGCGCTGGTGGCGTCGGGCACGGAACTGACCACCGTCGCGATGCGCCGCGTCGACGCCGTCGGCGGCACCGGCGTGCTGGACCTGCTGCGCCGACTCGACATCGCGCCGCTGCCGAACACCGCCGGCTGCCGCGGGGCAGCCGAGGCCGTGCTCACCGCGCAGTTGGCGCGGGAGGCGCTCGAGACCGACTGGGTCAAGCTCGAGGTGATCGCCGACGAGCGCACCCTGCTGCCCGACGCGATCGAATTGGTTTCCGCCGCAGAACAGTTGGTGGACGACGGTTTCACGGTGCTGCCGTACACCACCGACGATCCGGTGCTCGCGAAGCGCCTCGAGGACGTCGGCTGCGCCGCGGTGATGCCGCTCGGCTCGCCGATCGGCACCGGCCTGGGCATCTCGAACCCGCACAACATCGAGATGATCGTCGACGCCGCGAACGTCCCGGTGATCCTCGACGCCGGCATCGGCACCGCCAGCGATGCGACGCTCGCTATGGAACTGGGCTGCGACGCGGTGTTGCTCGCGACGGCCGTCACCCGCGCGAAGGATCCGGCGCTGATGGCGTCGGCGATGCGCGGCGCGGTGACCGCCGGCTACGAGGCCCGGCATGCCGGACGCATCCCCAAGAGGTTCTGGGCGCAGGCGTCGTCGCCGATGTAGGTGCGGCGCGGATCACGGATTGGTCGAAATCCCAGGCCCGGCGCCGATTCAGGCTAGGCTCGAGAACGACTTGCTCCGTTGGTTCGAGTGCCTGGAGGGCAGCCATGACGACGTTGAGTACCGATCTCCTCGAACTGCTCCGCTCGGATGTCGTGGCGTGGAACGCCCGGCGTGACGAAATGACCGACGCTCCGGACCTGCACGGAATGGACCTGTCGGGAGCCGATCTCGCCGGTGCCAATCTGACGGGCGCCAACATGGCGGGCATCGACCTGTCGGGGGCGGACCTCACGTCCGCGGAACTCGGCGGCGCCGACCTCACGGGAGCCAATCTCGTGGGAGCCGTCGCAGCGGACGCCGACTTCAGCAAGGCGTATCTGACGAACGCCAACCTGTCGGGTGCGGTGCTCACGCTCTCGTTCCTCACGTCCACGTACCTGGCGCACGCGATCCTCGCCGGGGCGGACCTCTCCGGTGCGTACATGACCGGGGCGCATCTCGAGGACGCCGACCTGACGGGAGCGAGACTGGCGGGCGCGTACCTCGCGCACGCCGACCTCACCGGCGCACTGCTCGCCACCGCCGACGTGAGCGGCGCCGACCTCACCGACGTGACGATGCCGGACGGCGCCGTCCGGGCCTGATCAGGGGTGTCCCCGACTTCGACTCAGGGTTCGTGTCATCCCTGGGTATGACACGGATGTAGACCTGCGACCGATGCGCGGACGCCCCCACATCAGGCATTCTTGTCCCCATGATTGAAGTGAGGGGACTGACGAAGACCTACGGGTCGATGAAAGCGGTGGACGATCTCACGTTCTCCGTGAAGCCGGGGATCGTGACCGGCTTCCTCGGCCCGAACGGTGCCGGCAAGTCGACGACCATGCGGATGATCCTCGGCCTCGACAAGCCGACGTCGGGCACCGCGCTGATCGAGGGAGTGCCGTACCAGCAGCTCGCGCAGCCGCTGCGTACCGTCGGCGCGCTGCTCGACGCCAAGTGGGTGCATCCCAACCGTTCGGCCAAGGCGCACCTGCAGTGGATGGCGGCCGCCAACTCGCTGCCCGCGTCGCGCGTCGACGAGGTGCTGCGTCTGGTGGGGCTGAGCGAGGTTGCGAACAAGAAGGCCGGCGGATTCTCGCTCGGCATGTCGCAGCGCCTCGGCCTCGCCGGTGCGCTGCTCGGTGACCCGAAGGTGCTGCTGTTCGACGAGCCGGTCAACGGTCTCGACCCCGAGGGCATCGTGTGGATCCGCAAGTTCATGCAGAGCCTCGCGGCGGAGGGCCGCACCGTTCTGGTGTCGAGCCACCTGCTGTCCGAGATGTCGCTCACCGCCGAGCATCTGGTCGTGATCGGCCGTGGACGCCTCATCGCGGACACCAGCGTCAAGGACTTCGTCGACCGCTCGTCGGATTCTTCGGTTCGGGTGCGCAGCCCACAGCTCGACGCGTTGCGCAGCCTGCTCACCGCGCAGGGGCTCGCGGTCCGCGAGGACGCGGGCCACGACCATAGTCCGGCGCTGCTGGTGTCGGGCGTCAAGACCGACGACATCGGTGCGCTCGCCGGTTCCAACGGAATCGTCCTGCACGAGCTGTCGTCTCAGCAGGGCTCGCTCGAAGATGCGTTCATGAAGCTCACCGGTGACGACGTGCAGTACCACGCTCAGATCGCCGGACAGCCCGCCGGCGCTGCGCAGAACATGGGAGGTGCGCTCTGATGAGCGTGTTGAATGCAGAACGCATCAAGCTGACGACCACGAAGTCTCCGATGTGGTGCAGCCTCATCGCGGTCGTGGTCAGTGTCGGGTTCGCGGCGATCATGGGTGTGGCCTACAAGTCGACGATCGAGTCGGGTGACACGTCGTTCGGCGAGTTCTCGGTGTCGCTGACCCAGGCGGGTGCGGCCCAGTTCGGCGCCATGCTGGTGATGATCATGTCGGCGCTCGCGGTCACCACCGAGTACCGGTTCGGTGTGATCCGCACGACGTTCCAGGCCATTCCGAATCGCACCCAGGTGATCGGTGGCAAGGCACTGCTGCTGGCGATCGTCGCGGCGGTCCTCGGACTGGTCATCGCACTGCTGTCGTTCGTGGTGGGGCAGGCGACGTCCGGAGTGAGCCTGTCGATGGGTTCGGGTGACAACGCCCGCGAACTGTTCGGCATCCCGATCTACTTCGCGTTGCTGGCGGTGCTCGCGGTCGGTGTGGGCACGCTGATCCGTCAGTCGGCCGGTGCCATCTCGCTGCTGCTGCTGTGGCCGCTCGTGATCGAGAGCCTCGCGACGATCATCCCCAAGGTGGGCAAGTACGTCGGCGAGTTCGGACCGTTCAACAACGTGTCGTACTTCCTCGGAAGCGGCGCCAACTTCGACTTCCACTGGGGCCCGTGGGGTGGTCTGCTCTACTTCGCGGCGTTCGTCGCGATCGTGTTCGGTGCGGCCTTGTTCGCGGTGAACAAGCGCGACGCCTGACCGTTCCCGACCTGCGACGAGGGTCCCGCACCGGCATCGGTGCGGGACCCTCGTCGCGTTCGACGCCGTGTGGGTGGCGCGGCGGTTAGGCTCGCGGAATGCGGATGACGGCGGCGTTCGTGACGGTCCTGGCCGGTGCGCTGCTGCTCGCGGGATGCAGCGATCCGGACGACGTGGGCCCACCGATCGACGGCCCCGGGCTGGCCGCGGCGATCGACACCGACGCGGTGATCGGCGATCTCGAACAACTCCAGCTGATCGCGACCGCGAACGGCGGAAACCGCGCGGTGGGCACCCCGGGCTACGACGCGAGCGTCGACTACGTCGTCGGTCAGCTCGAGCAGGCCGGATTCGACGTGGAGACACCGGAATTCGATGTCGACATCTTCCAGGTGACCACGCAGGCCCTGCAGGTGTCGGGCCGCGACGTGCCGATGCTGGCGCTGACGTACTCGCCGGCCACCCCGGCCGGGGGACTGCACGCCAGGCTGGTGCCGGTGCCGTCGGACGACACCCCGGGCTGCGAGGTCGGCGACTACGACGGCCTGGACGTGACCGGCGCGGTGGTGCTGGTGGATCGCGGGTCGTGCCCCTTCGCACAGAAGCAGCAGGTGGCGGCTGATCGGGGTGCGGCGGCGATCCTGGTGGCCAACAACGAGGACGGCCCGCTGACGGGTGGCACGTTGGGGGCCGAGGATGCCGCGCGGATCCCCGCCGGTGGTGTGGACAAGGCCGACGGGGCGGCACTGCGTCGGGGTGGCGACGTGACGCTCACGATCGATTCGACCGTCGAATCTACCAAGTCCCGCAACGTGATTGCGCAGACCGGGACCGGCGCCGACGACAACGTCGTCATGGCGGGGGCACACCTGGACAGTGTCCGGGAAGGCCCGGGTGTCAACGACAACGGCTCGGGTGTCGCGGTGCTGCTCGAGACAGCCCGGCAACTCGGCGCGACGCCGAACACGGCGAACGCGGTGCGATTCGCGTTCTGGGGCGCCGAGGAGGTGGGACTCACCGGTTCCACGGCGTACGTGGACGGTCTCGACGACGCCGCGCGCGCCGACATCGCGCTGTACCTCAACTTCGACATGGTGGGTTCGCACAACGCCGGCTATTTCGCGTACGACGGCGACGACTCCGACAGGGCGGGGGAGGGGCCCGGGCT
>NZ_JPOC01000023.1 GCF_000738775.1 Prescottella defluvii | reverse complement strand
GGGGAAACGCCCGGTCTCATACCGAACCCGGAAGCTAAGCCCTCCAGCGCCGATGGTACTGCACCCGACAGGGTGTGGGAGAGTAGGACACCGCCGAACACCCTTTACCGAAGGCCCCCACCCATTACGGGTGGGGGCTTTCGGCATTTCCACATGTCCGCACATCGCGGCCGGATCGTCGTCGATCGGCCGGACGTGGATCGGATGAACGTCGGCTACCCGATGTCGAGAATGCGTGAGTGGCTTCGTCCCCGTGGTGAGTGCGACCAGAATGGACGCACCGGCACCGAGGAGAAGACGATGGCAAAGTACTTGATGCTCAAGCACTACCGGGGCGCACCGTCCGCGGCCAACGATGTCCCCATGGCCCGGTGGACGCCGGAGGAGATCTCGGCCCACATGCAGTACATGCAGGACTTCGCGGACCGGCTCGAGGAGACCGGCGAGTTCGTCGACGGTCAGGCGCTCGCCCCGGAAGGAATGTGGGTCCGCTACGACGGGGAGGGGCGACCGCCGGTCACCGACGGACCGTTCGCGGAGACGAAGGACCTCATCGCCGGATGGATGGTGATCGACGTCGACAGTCAGGAACGTGCCGTCGAACTTGCCGGGGAACTGTCGGCGGCTCCGGGGGCGGGCGGGAAGCCGATCCACGAATGGCTCGAGGTGCGCCCGTTCCTGACCGCGCCCCCCACCGTCACCGAGTGACATTCGAGATGGACGAGGCTGCCCTGAGGAGCCTCACCCCGAGCGTGCTCGGGATCCTCGTCCGCCGCGGAGCCCACTTCGCGGCGGCCGAGGATGCCGTGCAGGACGCTCTGGTCGAGGCGATCCGTGCCTGGCCGGCAGACCCGCCTCGGGACCCGAAGGGCTGGTTGGTCACCGTGGCCTGGCGCCGGTTCCTCGACGCGACCCGGGCGGAAGCCGCCCGTCGCCGGCGTGAGGACGTGGTCGAGGAGGAGCCGGATCGCGGGCCGGCACAGGCGGTGGACGACACCCTCCAGCTGTACTTTCTGTGCGCCCACCCGTCGTTGACTCCGTCGTCGGCGGTCGCCCTCACGCTGCGCGCGGTCGGCGGGTTGACCACCCGTCAGATCGCCCAGGCCTACCTGGTGCCCGAGACGACGATGGCGCAGCGGATCAGCCGAGCCAAGCGAACGGTCTCGGGTGTGCGGTTCGACAGGCCCGGTGACGTGGCTACGGTGCTGCGTGTTCTCTATCTGGTCTTCAACGAGGGCTACTTCGGCGACGTCGATCTCGCCGCCGAGGCCATCCGCCTCACCCGGCAGCTCGCCGCCACCGTCGATCATCCCGAGGTGGCGGGCCTGCTCGCCCTGATGCTCCTCCACCACGCCCGGCGTGCTGCCCGCACCGCGCTCGACGGCAGCCTGGTGCCGCTCGCCGAGCAGGACCGCACTCGGTGGGACACCGACTCGATCACCGAGGGCATCGCGATCCTGCAGGCGGCCCTGGCCCTGGACCGGCTCGGCGAGTTCCAGGCGCAGGCCGCGATTGCGGCACTGCACGCCGATGCGCCGACCGCCGCGGAGACAGACTGGGTGCAGATCGTGGAGTGGTACGACGAACTCTTGGGATTGACCGAGAGCCCGGTCGTCCGGCTGAACCGTGCGGTCGCCGTCGGCGAGGCCGACGGGCCACGCGCAGGTCTCGCGGCGCTCGCAGAGGTGGATGATTCGGTGCCCCGCCACACGGCGGTAGCGGCGTACCTCCACGAACGCGACGGCGACCTGGCGTCGGCGACGCGACTGTACGTCGAGGCGGCGCAGAAGGCGCACAACCTCGCCGAGCGTGACCACCTGACGCGTCAGGCATCCCGACTCAATGCGCGGGCGTCCCGCTGACAGGACCTACTCGGGTTCTGCTGTGGCGCTGTGGAACTCCGGGCCGCTATGGGCGATCGGCGCTGTCGCTGTTGTGTGCGATCCGGCGCAGGAGTCGGGCCAGCTGGGCGCGGTCGTCGTCGTCGAGGCCGTCGAGGAGCCGGCGGTCGCGATCGATCCGGTCCGGAAACTCCGCGTCGACCAGGGCGCGTCCGGCATCGGTCACGGCGAGCAGGACCACTCGCCCGTCGTGCTCGAAACGACGGCGTTCGAGCAGGCCCATCCTGACGAGTCGATCCGCGTGCTTCGTGGTGGCGGCGCCGCTGACCATCGTCACGGCCGTGACCTCGCTGGCGCGGAGCGGGCGCTCGCTGCGCGCCAGCGCGCACAGCACCTCGAACTCTGCCCGTGAGACTCCGCTGTCGGCGAGCGCCCGTTCGAGCCGATGAAGTGCCTGGGAACTGATGCGGGTGATCCGGCCGATGATCTCGATCGGCGAGGTGTCGACCTCCGGGTAGGACTGGGCCCACTCCTGGCGAACCCTGTCGATGAAATCGCGTTCCGGGCTGTCGGTCGAATCCACACACCCATCCTATCGGTGCCGCCACAGCACTTCATAAGTAATTTACTTGTGAAATAATGCGTGTAAGCTGGGGCGAGTGGTAGCACTCGATACGTCCCCGGCCGGCAGGATCGATCACGCGCGCAGCGCACTCGCGCATTCTGTTGCGCCCAGCACCTGGCGTCGAGCATTCGAGGTGCGGGCGGCCGACGCGACCATTGCGCCGGCTCTGCGGGTCGGGCTCGCGTCCGCGGTCGTCTTCGTCGGCGGTGGGCTGCTCGGGTTCCAGGAGTTGGCCGGTCTGGCGACGCTCGGTGCGCTCTCGTCGGCATTCGGCCGGTACGAGCCGTACCCCCGCCTGGCGGGGAAGGTCGCACTCGTCGGCGTCGCGCTCATCGTGTTCGTGGCGTTCGGAGGTGCACTCGGCGCTGCGGGGCTGCCGGCGTGGGCGTTGGTGGGCGCGTTGTCCCTCGCCGCGGGTGTCGCGTCGGCCTACATGAATGCCTTCCGGCTGCTCGGTCCCGGTCCGGTGATTCTCGTGTTCGCGGCCACCGGAGCCGCCGGCTATGCCGCGTCGGCGTCGGACATCCTCGCCGTCACCACGGCGACGGCCGTGGGTGTCGTGGTCGGCTGGATCGCGGCGATGCTGCCGGCGCTGATCCTCCCGCTCGGCCCGGCCCGGCTCGCCGCGGCCCGGGCCCTCGTCGCCGTCGGATCCTTCGAGCGTGTCGGCGACGACGGCGTCGCGCCGGCGCGGGACGCGATCGCGCGAGCCCGCGAAGTGCTTGCGGCGAGCGGACGTTCGCGGACGCGCCACGAGCACGGGCGGGACCTCGCGGCACTGCTGGACATGGCGGACGACGCCGTCGAGCGGTGGGCGGCGGACGGTAACGTGACACTCGTCCGGGAGATCGCGCAGCACGAACGGGAACTTCGAAAGATGAAGCGTGCCAGCGTGCTCGGTGGTGTGGCCGACCGGCCGTCGGGTCGTTCGGAGTTGCCGGCGCCGCACCGTGTCCTGGCCACCGGCTGGCCCCGGCTACGGTCCGACGAGGTGCGGCACACCGCGATCCGGGTGGTGCTCGCGTCGGCGGCATCGGGCTGGGTGGCGGCGGCGATCGGCGTCGAACATCCCCTGTGGGCGTCGATGGGTGCGATCGCGGTGCTGCAGGGACTGAACTTCACGCACACGGTGCAGCGCGGGATCCAGCGACTGCTCGGCAATGTCGGTGGTGCCCTGCTGGCCGCACTGCTCCTCGCGGCCGGGCTGGATTACTGGCCGATGGTCGCGGTGGTCGTCGTGCTGCAGATCGCGGCGGAACTGATGGTGCTCGTGAACTACGGGCTCACGACGTTGGCCGTCACACCGATGGCGCTGCTGCTGATCGGGTTCACGTCACCGATCTCCGCGGATGCCGGTATCAGCCGCGTCGTGGACACCCTGATCGGTGTGGTGATCGGTGTGGTCATCGCCGCGGTGACGGTCAGCCGGGCCGACCGTCACCACCTGGCCTGATCAGCCGACCCGGTTCACCACGACGAACGGGCCGGCGTCCTCGATCGTGAAACGCGGATCGTCGAACAGTTGCTTGGGGAGCGTGACGCTGTAGCGGCGGACATTGGGGTCGTTGGGGTAGACGTCCTCCGCCAGGCGCAGGGTGTAGCCGTCGGCGCCCTTGCGCATCACGAACACATCCGGTGCGCGCCATGGAAGTTCGTCCAGCGCAGTGATCAACTGTTCGGGTGTCTCGAACTCGGTCCAACTCTCGATGGCCGCCGCGCGCTCACGGAACTCCGCGAGTGGATTCGCGTAGTGCGACGTCAGCGCCTGGAACCCGAAGTACGGGTAGAAGCTGAGGAAGCTGGTGTCGGAGGTCAGGACGACGGTGTCGTGACGTTCGCCCGGGCGCTGCTCGGTGATGATGCGATCGACGTCGGCGTAGTACGCGGCCGCCCCGGGCGGCCGCTGGTCGGCACGAACACCGTCGCCGTCGGTGTCGGTGTAGGCGATGGTGATGTCGCTGGCCAGGACCTGGGGGATGTTCTGAGCGAACGCGATCGACCCCGCGAGCCCGATCACGACGATGGAGGCCTTGACGCGCGGATTCTCGCTGGTCGCGAGGACCAGCCAGCGCGCGCCGTCGAAGAAGCCGAACACGCCCGCCGTGCCGAGCAGCAGGATCAGTACCGGCTCGAGCCGGAACGAGAGCAGTGTGGCGCCGACGACGGTGGCCGTCATGGACAGCAGCGACCACAGGTAGACCGCGAGCACGCCGACGCCCAGCGCCTGCGCACGACGCGACGATGCGACGCGGCTGACCAGCCAGACGGTGCCCAGCAGGCACAGGGCGCCGGCGAGCGAGAAGTCCAGCATGGGAAGCGGCAGGTGCGCACCGGCGTCGGGCAGGTAGTGCGTCGCGGTGCCGCTGTCCGCCGGGGTGCCGCGCAGGGACTCGAGCAGGTACGGCAGCCAGACGGTGAGGGCGATCGCGATCGCGATCGCGGCGGTCACGGCCAGGCGCAGGAGCGGGTCCAGGGCCGCGCGCCAGGATCCCTGTGCGCGGACGGCGAGACCCGCGGACGCGATCGCCATGAGGGTGACTGCGAAGGCGGCGAAACCGAGGTACAGCGTGTAGAAGGCGGCCGCGACACCGAGGAACAAGCCGGTCCCGACGACGGCTCCCCAGCCGCCGCCACGGGTCTCGGTCGACCTCTCCGGCCGGTACAGGCCGCCCCACGCGAGCACGAGGACCGGTGGGATCAGGACGGCGATGACGGCACCGTACGGTTCCGCGGAGGCGTACGCGACCGTCATCGCGGCCGCCGCAAGCCCCACCACGACGGCGCGGTCGGCGCGAATCAGCTTGCTCCACAACACCAGTGCGAGCACCGAGGCCACGGCGATCGAAGCGATCGCGTACGGCTTGAACGTTTCCCAGCCGTCCAGGCCGAGCAGGTTCGCGACCCGTCCGCCGATCCAGAACCAGCCGGCCGGGTAGTAGGGCGGTAGGTCCGCGTACGTCATGTCGTGCAGGGCCGCGGAATCGGTGAGCCGCGTGAGGTATTGGGTCCGGAACTCCTGGTCCACCGAGACCCCGTGCAGGTACAGCTTGGTTGCGCTCAGCGGCATACCGAGCGTGACAGTCACGAATCCGGAGAGCCCCGCCCACGACAGCACCGTCGCCGCGCGGACCCACCGTCGCGCGCGATGAAGCAGCACGCTCACGGCGAGGACGGCGATCGTGACGACCTGCCCGACCGTCGTCACGGCCTGCGTGACGTTGGACGACGGGAACGCCGGCCACGACACCCGCCCGAATGCGAACAGCCCCACCGCGGCGACGACCGCGGCCACGACGGCCGCGAGCAGCATCTCGGTTGCGGCGCCGGCAGCCCGTCGGGCAGGGGCGACGCGCGGCTCTACGAGGGGGGCGGCTCCTGATTGCGACACGGCCCGAGCTTACTTGGGTGGGAGTGGCGAATCGGCGTTCAGTAGGTTCGAGGAATGAGCGACGAGCAGGCGCAGACCCCGCGGTGGTTCCTCGACGCGTTGGCGGCTCCGGTCGAGACCGGCAGCGTCGATGTCGACGGTGTCGCGGTGCACTTCCGGGCGTGGGGTGAGCCTGGCCGTCCGGGCATCGTCCTGGTGCACGGCGGCGCGGCGCACTCACGATGGTGGGACCACATCGGCCCGCAGTTGGCGGGGGACCGGCGCGTCGTCGCCCTGGACCTGAGCGGTCACGGTGACAGCGGTACCCGCGAACGGTATTCGCTGGACCAGTGGGCGCGCGACGTGATCGCGGTGGCCGGGGCGGCGGGCATCGATGGCCGGCCGGTGGTCGTCGGCCACAGCATGGGCGGGATCGTCGCGTTCGTCGCGGCGCATCTGTTCGGCGACCGGTTGGCCGGCGTGCAGATCGTCGACTCGCCGATCCGTCAGCGCACACCCGAGGAGGAGGCGGCCCGCAGCAAGGCGGCATTCGGGCCGAAGAAGGTGTATGCCGATCGCGGGGCGGCACTTTCACGGTTCCGGTTCGTGCCGCCGCAGGACACCGCGGTTCCGTGCGTGCGCGAGCACATCGCCGAGACCTCGCTGACGGCCGTCGAGGGCGGCTGGTCGTGGAAGTTCGATCCGGCGATATTCACCCGCTCCGGCGGCGACACGTTGGCCGTCGCGGAACCGCGGTGCCCCATCGCGTACTTCCGCGCCGAACACGGCATCGTCTCTCCGGAACTGTTGGCGCAGATGCGCGAGCGGTTCGGGCCGTCGGCCATCGTCGCCGAGATCCCGGACGCCGGGCACCACACGATGATCGATCGACCGCTCGCACTGATCACCGGTATCCGCACAGTCCTGTCGGCCTGGGAGGCGTCCGTCTGACCGTCTTCTCTCTCCGGTAGCGACGGTCTAGTCGGCGACGGTGATGGCGCGCGCCAGCGCGGACGCGGCGAACTCGATGAACTCCGCCGTGTCCAGGTCCTGCGCCCACCCGTTGACGATGGTGTCGGCCACGCCCTGCAGTCCGGACAGGACGAACGGCAGGAGGGCGCGATCCTCACGCAGGGTCCGGCCTTCGGCGGCTGCGGCTTCGTGCAGGGCCTTGCGAAGCTCCTCGTTGTAGCGCTTGGCGGTCTTGCGGACCTGCCGCACCGACTCACGGTCCGACTGGGCTGCCCCCTCGACGTCGCGCCAGGTCGCGGTCAGCCGGCCGACCCGACTCCACTGGCGCACAGACTCGGGGATCACCGCGGCGATCAGTGACGCGACACCCTCGTCGCGGGGCAGGGCGGCGACGAATGCGATCGACTCGGCCTGGCTCTCGTCGAGCAGCGCGGTGAAGATCTCCTGTTTGTCCGCGAAGTACTGGTAGATCAGTCCGGTGCTGGTGCCCGAGCGCTTCGCGACCGACCGGATGGTGAGGGCGGAGTAGCCGCCCTCGTCCAACAGCGCGGCGGCGGCGTCGAGCGTGCGACGTCGTCGCGCTTCGGCGTCGCCGTAGATCGACTTGCCGTTCGATTCACCCATGCGTCCACCGTATCGGGGGATCGGTAGTGGTCCAAGCTGGATCGAACAATGTTCATTCCGACCTGGGAAGATGTCGCCGCCAGAATGAACGCTGTTCGTTCTGGGATTGAACATAGTTCATTCTGTGGTTACAGTCACGTTTCATGAGCAATGAAGCCGGAATCACGACGCCACCCGATTCGACGGACCAGCGGGATGCGGACGGCCACGCGGCGGTGGAGATCGCGACGGCGGCGGGCCGACTGCTACTCGATCATCGGCGTCGGCTCGACGACGCCGACCTCGATCCGGCCGAGTTCCGCAATGCCGCGGACAGGCTGAGTCACGAGTTCATCGTCGGCGCGCTCGCGCAGCGGTTCCCGGGTGACGCCGTGCTGTCCGAGGAGGGCGCGGACGATCTCGCCCGCCTCGCCGCCGACCGGGTGTGGATCGTCGACCCCCTCGACGGCACGCGTGAGTACGGCGAGTCGGGTCGCGACGACTGGGCCGTCCACGTCGCGCTAGTCGAGGGTGGGGACCTGACGGTCGGCGCGGTGGCGATGCCGGCCCTCGGGATCACGTTCTCCACAGGCGACGCCCCCGCGTCGTACGCGCCCCTGTCCGGTGCGCCCCGGGTGGTCGTCAGTCGTACCCGCCGACCCGAACCCGTCATGGCGATGGCGGACGCACTCGGTGCGGAACTGATCGAGATGGGGTCGGCGGGCGCGAAGGCGATGGCAGTGGTCCGCGGTGAGGCCGACGTCTACGCGCACGCCGGCGGCCAGTACGAGTGGGACTCGGCCGCGCCCGTGGCAGTGGCCCATGCTGCAGGACTTCATGTTTCACGGATCGACGGATCCGCCCTGATCTACAACCAGGAGAACCCCTGGCTGCCCGACCTACTGATCTGCCGGCCCGAACTGGCCGGTGAAGCACTGGAGGCACTTCGGCGATGACCAGAACACTGACCCATCTCGAGCGGCTCGAGGCCGAGAGCATCCACATCATGCGGGAGGCTGTCGCCGAGAGTGAGAATCCCGTAATGCTGTACTCGGTCGGCAAGGACTCCGCGGTGATGCTGCACCTTGCCCGCAAAGCGTTCCATCCGTCGCGGCTACCGTTCCCGCTGCTCCACGTCGACACGACGTGGAAGTTCCGTGAGATGTACAAGCTGCGTGACGAGTCTGCTGCCGCAGGCGATTTCGATCTTCTCGTCTACAAGAACCCGGAATGCGTGGAGAAGGGGATCAATCCGTTCACGCACGGCTCCGCGACACACACCGACATGTGGAAGACCGAGGGACTCAAGCAGGCCCTGGATCTCTACAAGTTCGATGCCGCATTCGGTGGCGCGCGGCGGGACGAGGAGAAGTCGCGCGCGAAGGAACGGGTGTTCTCGATCCGCTCCGCCGAGCACCGCTGGGATCCCAAACAGCAGCGACCGGAGCTGTGGCGGATGTACAACGTCCGCAAGTCCCCGGGTGAGTCCCTGCGGGTGTTCCCGCTCTCGAACTGGACCGAACTCGATGTGTGGGAATACATCCGGCAGGAGAACATTCCGATCGTGCCGCTGTACTTCGCGGCCAAACGCCCGGTCGTGGAGCGCGACGGCACACTGATCATGGTCGACGACGACCGGATGCCCCTGCTGCCCGGCGAGGTGCCCGAACTCAAGAGCGTCCGCTTCCGCACGCTCGGCTGCTACCCGCTCACCGGCGCCGTCGAATCCACGGCCGCCACCCTGACCGACATCATCCAGGAAATGCTGCTGACCACCACGTCGGAGCGGCAGGGTCGCGTCATCGACCACGACAGCAGCGCCTCGATGGAGAAGAAGAAGCAGGAAGGGTACTTCTGATGGCCCACTCGTCCGATCTCATCGCATCCGACATCGAGCAGTACCTCGCTCGGCATGCCACCAAGTCCATGCTCCGTTTCATTACCTGTGGCAGCGTCGACGACGGGAAGTCCACTCTCATCGGACGGCTTCTGTACGAGTCGAAGCTGGTGTTCGAGGACCAGCTGTCCGCCCTCGAGGCCGACTCGCGCAAGGTCGGCACGCAGGGCGACGGCCTTGACTTCGCCCTGCTGGTCGACGGATTGGCGGCCGAGCGGGAGCAGGGAATCACGATCGATGTCGCGTACCGGTACTTCTCCACCGAGCGCCGCAAGTTCGTCGTCGCCGACACCCCGGGGCACGAGCAGTACACCCGCAACATGGTCACCGGAGCCTCCACGGCCGACCTGGCAGTGATTCTGGTCGACGCGCGCAAGGGGGTCCTCACGCAGACCCGCCGGCACTCGTATCTGGTGTCGCTGTTGGGTATTCGTCACGTCGTGCTCGCGGTCAACAAGCTCGACCTGGTGGACTATTCGCAGGACGCCTTCGAGACGATCCGCGACGAGTACGCCGGATTCGCCGCCGAGATCGGGCTGACCGAAGTCGTCGCGATTCCGCTGTCCGCCTACCTGGGGGACAACCTCACCGAGCGCAGCGCCAACACGTCCTGGTACGAGGGGCCGACGCTGATCGAGCACCTCGAGACCGTCGAGATCGAGGATGAACTGCGCAGCGGTCCGTTCCGGATGCCGGTGCAGTGGGTCAACCGGCCGAACCTGGACTTCCGTGGCTTCTCCGGCCAGATCGTCGGCGGTGCCGTGCGCCCCGGTGACCGCGTCCGGGTGCTGCCCAGCGGCAAGGAATCGACCGTCGACCGCATCGTGACGATGGACGGTGATCTCGACGAGGCGATCGCCGGCCAGTCGGTCACCGTCACCCTCACCGACGAGATCGACATCAGTCGCGGCGACGTACTCGCCGTCAGCGACGCCCTGCCCGGTGTCGCGGACCAGTTCGAGGCGCACGTGGTGTGGATGGGGGAGCACGAGATGCTGCCCGAACGTCCCTATCTGTGTCAGATCGGGACCATGACGGTGCAGGCGCGCATCACCCGACCCAAGTACAAGGTGAACGTCAACACGCTCGAGAAGACCGCTACGAGCACATTGGCGCTCAACGAGATCGGCGTCTGCAACATCAGCTTCGACCGGCCGGTGCCGTTCGACCCCTACGTCGAGAACCGGGACGCCGGCGGCTTCATCCTGATCGACCGGCTCACCAACACCACTGTCGGCGCCGGAATGATCGCGCACTCGCTGCGCCGATCCGACAACATCCACTGGCAGGCCGTCGACGTCGACGAACATGCCCGCGCCGCACTCAACGGCCACCGGCCGCAGGTGCTGTGGTTCACCGGCCTGTCCGGCTCGGGGAAGTCGACCATCGCGAACGAACTCGAGCGCCGCCTGTACGCAGCGGGATGCCACACCTATCTACTTGATGGGGACAACGTCCGACACGGTCTCAACCGCGATCTCGGGTTCACCGAGGCCGACCGGGTCGAGAATATCCGTCGGGTCACCGAGGTGGCCCGGCTGATGGCCGACGCCGGCCTGATCGTCCTGGTCTCGTTCATCTCCCCGTTCCGCGCCGAACGCGAGGCCGCCCGCGAGGTGATCGGAGCGAACGAGTTCTGCGAGGTGTTCGTCGACACTCCCATCGCTGTCGCCGAACAGCGGGACCCCAAGGGGCTCTACAAGAAGGCTCGCCGTGGTGATCTCGCCAACTTCACCGGCATCGACTCGCCGTACGAGGCGCCGGAGACACCCGATCTGCGGATCGACACGACCATGACATCGCCCGAGCAGGCGGCCGGCCGCATCGTCGAGGTGCTCCGAGAGCGCGGCGTCATCTCCTGACGGCGAGACGTACTGCACCACAGAGAGTTCTACCGAATTGTCCATCGACACATGAAGGAGAGATTCTTGCCGAGCCGAGCTGAGATCTGTGCAGCGGTGGAGTCGTACATCGAGCATCTGGGCAATCACGATGTCGACAAGCTCGTCGGGTTGTTCGCGGAGGGGGCCGTCCAGCACGAACCCCTCGGGATGAAGACCTATCGGGGCCTCGACGAGATCCGGGCGTTCGACGAGGCGAACGCGAAGGTCGCGTTCACGGTGTCGCTGCTGTCCCCGATCACCGTGACGGGCAGGTTCGCTGCGACGCAGCTGCGTGTCCATAGCGACCGCCTACCGGACTTCGCGGCCACGGACCTGTTCGAGTTCGACGAGAACTGCAAGATCGTGTCCCTCAGCGTCGTACTGGATCCGGAGGCGCGGGTATGACCGCTGCGACGCCCGTACGCGCCACGCCGAAGTCGCTGCCGCTGCTCGAGGACAAGGTCGTCGTGGTGTCGGGAGTCGGCCCCGGTCTGGGCCGCTCGATCGCCGTGCGCAGCGCGCTGGCCGGAGCGAAGGTGGTCCTGGCGGCCCGCACCGAGTCACGCCTGACCGCGGTGGCGGACGAGGTGCGCGCGCTGGGCGGCACCGCGCTGTGCGTGCCGACCGACCTGACTGACGGAGAATCGGTGTCCGCGCTGGCCGGCGCCGCGCTCGCGGAGTTCGGCAGGGTCGACGCGCTCGTCAACAACGCGTTCGTCCAGCCGCCACACGAGCGACTGCTGGACGCGGAGCTCGATTCGGTCCGCCAGGGCATGGACATCAACCTGCTGGCCGCACTGGACCTGACACGCAAGCTTGCGCCCGCCCTGATCGAGTCCCAGGGCTCGGTCGTCATGATCAACTCGGTGGTGCTGCGCAATCAGCTCCCGAGCATGGGGGCCTACCGCATCATGAAGGCCGGTCTGCTCGCTCTCGCCCGCGGCCTGTCGGTGGAGTTGGGCCCGCAGGGCGTCCGTGTGAATTCGGTTGCACCGGGGTATATCTGGGCCGATCCGGTCAAGCGGATGTTCGAGAGGCAGGCCGAGTCGCGGGGCGTTCCGTTCCAGCAGGTCTACGACGAGGTGGCGGCGGACACCGACCTGCGCCGGCTGCCCGAGCCCGACGACATCGCCAACACCGTGGTGTTCCTGTCTTCCGACTACGCGCGGGCCATCGCCGGCCAGTGCGTCGACGTCAACTGCGGGCACACGCATCACTGACCTACCAACGACAAGGAAACACCGATGACACAGCACATCGACGGTGTCGGCTCGATCGAGGAGCTGCACGCCGAGGCCCGGCAGGCGACCGGGTACGACGACTTCGGTACGGGCGAATACCTGGAGGGTCTGCGCGTCCTCCTCGATTCGTTCGAGCATGAAGCCGATCTGACGCCGCACGGAAAGGTCATCGCGCGCAAGATGATCGTCGGGGCGCTCGCCGGCCGGCTGTCCAGTGAGGCCGCGTTCGCCCGACATCCGGAGCACGTCGACGTTCCGATCGAACGGCCGATCTTCATGTGCGGTCTGACCCGCACCGGCACCACGGCACTGCATCGCCTGCTCAGTGCGGACCCGATGCACCAGGGCGTCGAGATGTGGCTGGCCGAGGCTCCGCAGCCGCGTCCGGATCGCGAAAAGTGGTCCGACAACAAGGATTTCCTGCGGTGCGACGCCCTGTACCGCGCGCGTCAGCAGAACGAGGCGGATCTCATGAAGGTCCACTTCATGGGTGCCGAGGAGGTGGAGGAATGCTGGCGGCTGCTCCAGCAGACGCTCCTGTCGACCTCGTTCGAGACGGTGGCGTACGTGCCGTCGTACACGGACTGGCTGGCGAAGCAGGACTGGACCGAGACCTATGCGCGGCACCGGAAGAACCTGCAGTTGATCGGCATGAACGATCGCGATCGCCGCTGGGTGCTCAAGAGCCCCAGTCATGTCTTCGCGATCGACGAGATCATGAAGGTGTACCCGGATGCGTTGATCGTCCGCACGTTCCGTGAACCGCGCACTTCGATGGCGTCGACCTTCAGTCTCGCGGAGCAGGGCGGCCACGACATGTCGGGGGCATTCGACCGCAACACCATCGGGCGGACACAGTTGGACCTGTGGGCGCGGGGCAACGCGAACTTCCACGCGGCTCGGGAACGCTACAACCCGGAGCAGTTCATCGACGTCGACTACCGGGACTTCGTGGCCGATCCGATCGGCACCGTCGAGAAGATCTACGCCCAGTTCGCCATGCCGTTCTCCGACGAGGCGCGCCGGGCGGTCACCGCCGCCCACGAAGCGAGCCTCGCCGACCATCGGCGGCCGTCGCACAAGTACTCGCTCGAGGACTTCGGTGTCGACGCCTCCGAGGTCGATGTCAAGTTCGCAATTCACTGATCGCTTGCCACAGATAGGAATTCACGATGAACGCCACTTGGGAGAAGTTCTGCAACGACCTGCTCGACGTGGGAGAGATCCTGTCGGATCCGATCGTGCCCCAGGATCCGTTGACGCAGGCCGAGGGCGTGCGTTATCTCTCACGCCTGCTTCGCTACTCGACGATCAACTGCGTCGAGTACACCGATCCGCGCCTGCCGCAGTTCACGTCCGCACCGAACCCCAACATGATGACGAAGATCGGTGCCGACAACCCGGACAACGTCTACATGCGCGCCAACATCTCCGGCAAGTACACCTACCGCATCATCGGTACCCGGGGCACGGTGCCGCTCGTGACGTTCGGTTCGCGAATCAACCGGTACCACATCGACGGCACCATGCTGCAGACCGGTGACCTCCACATCCACGATCTCGAGGTCGACGAGCACGGCCGCTTCGAGTTCATCGCCAGTGCGGAGAAGCCGGCGGACGGTTCCGCGTGGTTGCCGCTGGATCCGGAGAGCAACCTCATTTCGGTCCGGCAGACGTACCAGGACCGCCGCAACGAGGTGATCGCCGAACTCTCCATCGAGTGCCTGAACCCCGACGGCGAGTTCGTCCCGCTGAGTCCCGAGGAGATCGGCCAGCGCCTGGACAGGTCCATCGACATGTTCCGGGGTATGGCGAACACCTTCCTCGAATGGTCACGGAAGTTCATGCCGCGTGCCAACGAGATCTTCGACTGGGGCCAGGACTACTTCCAGAACGCCGGCGGCGACCCGACGATCTTCTACTTCCACGGCTACTGGAAGCTCGCCGAGGACGAGGCGTGGGTGATCGAGACCGAGATCCCGAACTGCGAGTACTACAACTTCGTGCTGCAGAACTTCTGGGTGGAATCCCTCGACTACCGCCGGTCGAACATCTACATCAACAACCACACCGCGAAGCTCAACGACGACGGGACCCTCACGATCGTGGTTGCGGCCAAGGACCCCGGATACGGGAACTGGATCGACACCGACGGGCATACCGAGGGCACGTTCGCGATGCGCTGGATCAAGGCCGACTCGCATCCGATCCCGACCGCCAAGGTCGTGAAGGTCTGAGTCGCAGTTCTTTCCGCACGGTCCGCCCGCGCCGCTCGTCGCGGGCGGACCGTGTCCATTCGTCGACCGACCCGACAACGGAGGACAACGTGCGCAATCCGGCCTTCCGGCCCTCTCGACCGCTGTGGGCCGGTGTCACCGCGCTCGCTGTTCTGCTCGCCGGGTGCTCGTCCGGGAACTCCGGCGCCGCGGCCGGCGAGGAACCCCAGCGGCAGGCGGGTTTCGTCGGCGAACAGGTCGACGCCGCCGAACCCGTCGCCGGTGGCTCGCTCACCTTCGGTTCCTATTCGCTTCCCACGGTCCTCGATCCCGCGCGGACGCAGGCGACCGGATCCACGGGCGGCACCGAAATGGCAGCGGTCTACGACACTCTCGTCCGTCACGATGCCGACAGCCGGAGCTTCGTCCCACAACTGGCGGAGTCGCTCGAGAGCGACGGCAGCCTCGAGACCTACACCGTGACGCTGCGTCCCGGTACCCGGTTCAGCGACGGGAACGTCCTCGACGCCCGCGCGGTGAAGTGGAGTATCGATCGGTTCGTCGCGGCGAAAGCCGATGCCTCCCAGACATGGTCGAACATCGTCGACAGGATCGACACTCCGGACGAGCGAACTGTCGTCTTCGGGTTGAAGCGGCCCTGGGGCGATTTCCCGGTGCTCCTCAGTACCGGGGCGGGAATGATCGTCGGTGCAGGTTCGGAGGGGGACGGCACGTTCTCGCCGGTGGGGGCCGGGCCGTTCACGGTGACGAAGTTCGCGCCCCGCGAAGAGCTACTGCTCACCGCGCGAACCGACTATGTGGGTGGCAGACCGCATCTGGACACGCTGCGGTTCGTTCCGACGGCCGGAGCGCAGGCCCAGTACGAGTCCATGCGAAGCGGTCAGTTCGACATGACGTACATCCTTCGCGACGAGCGGGTCATCAGCCAGGCGCTCGGGGACGGATACGCCGGCTTCCTCAGTCCCACGGGCCAGAACGGCATCGGCGTGATCAACAGCAGGCCGGGACGGCCGGGCTCCGATGTCCGAGTGCGGCAGGCCATCGCCTACGGAGTCGATCCCGAGGCGATCAATCAGCGCGCCAATGCCGGACTGGGCACGGCCAGTTCGGAACTCGTTCCCGAGGGGTCGCGATGGTACAGCGGCACCGCGGGTATCGTGGCCGACCCCGCCCGAGCCCGGCAGCTGCTCGACGAGGCGAAAGCGGACGGGTTCGACGGTCGCATCTCGTACCTGTCGACCCACGATCCGAGCCAGCAGGCGACGGCGCTCACCGTGCAGGCGGAGCTTCAGGCGATCGGATTCGATGTCACCGTCGACTACGCGACCGATACGACCGATCTCGTTCGGAAGGTCTACCGGGACCACGATTTCGATCTCACCCGGGGTGGCGCGCCGATCGCCGAGGAGGCGCCGTTCCTCAATCTGTACGGAAGCATGGGCAGCGACTCCCGCAACAACGCCACCGGATTCGCCGATCCCGAGATGGATCGTCTGCTTCTCGAGGTGCAGACGGCTCCGACCGACGACGACAAACGGGAAGCGATCGGCAACGTCCAGCGGTATGCGAACGAGACCGTGCCCTATGTCCTCTGGGGACCGGCGCCGGTCCTGACCGCGTGGGAGACGACGGTGCACGGCGTCGAACGCACCGTCACCGACATCATGCTGTTCGACTCGGCGTGGAAGTCCGCGGGCTGAGGTCCCGAGCGCGGGCCGGTCCAGTGCGCGCTGGGACGTCTGGGGTGGGTGAATCGGCCCCCTCGGGTACCTGGTCGGGGTCGTCGGTGGCCGCCATTGTTGTAGGTGCCCACCCGGACCGACCCGAACAGAAGGACCACTCAGATGATCTCTCGCACCGTAAAGACCCTCGCCGCTTCGCTTCTCGTCGCCGGCGGCGTGCTCGGCGCGCAGGCCGCAGTTGCCCACGCCGACATCCGCACCGCTCCCGACGGCACCCAGACGACCGTGTGTGTCTACGACGGCAAGGACTACAGCGTCGGCAGCAAGGTCTATCACCCGGACGGCACGTACCAGACCTGCAAGAGCGACGGCACGTGGCTGCGCGTCAAGCCGAACACCGGCAACGACATGCGGGCCGTCCCCGCCCAGCCCCGATCGGCGATGTAGGACGAGCGAAACGAACAGGCCCACCACAGTGCTCTGTGGTGGGCCTGTTCGTGAACGCTGTTCCTAGATGGGCAGCTTGCGGAAGATCGCGCGCGGGACGTGCCGCAGTGCCATCATCACGAAACGCCACGGACCGGGGGTCCAGACGATTTCCTTGCCCTTGTCGGACGCGGCCACCGCCAGCGTCGCGACGACGTCCTTGTTCACCGTCAGAGGCGCTTCCTTGACGTGCGCGCTGAACTGGGTGCGCACCATGCCCGGGCGGACGACGGTGACCTTGGGGCCGAACGGCGCCAGGGCCTCGCCCAGACCGAGGTAGAAGCCGTCGAGACCGGCCTTGGTGGAGCCGTAGACGAAGTTGGCGCGCTTGACGCGCTCACCGGCCACCGACGACATCGCGATGATGCGGCCGAAGCCTTGCGTCTTCATCTTCTCGCCGACGAGGACGCCGACCGAGACCGACGCGGTGTAGTTGACGTTGGCGACGAGCACAGCCTTGCGCTGGTCCTGCCACAGTTCCTCGGCATCGCCGTCGAGGGCGAACGCGACGATCGCGACGTCGACGTCGCCGGCTGAGAAGGCCTCGTCGATCACCTTCGGGTGGCTCTCGGTGTCGAGGGCGTCGAAGTCGATCAGGTCGACCTGCGTGGCACCCGCCGCCTTCATCTGCGCGACGGCGGCGTCACGACCCGGATCGTTGGGCAGCGCAGCGAGAATCACGCGCAGCGGCGCCTTCTTGAGGTACTCCTCGCAGATCGCCAGGCCGATCTCGGACGTGCCACCGAGGAGCAGCAGGGTCTGGGGATTTCCGACGGCATTGATCATCAGTGCAGTTCCAACCTTCTGGACATGTCGGAGGCGAAAACGCCTGTGGGGTCGACGGATCGGCGGACCTTGATCCACTCGTTGATACGCGGGTACATCGCGTGGAACGTCTCGGCCGTGGTCCGCGAATCCTTCGCGGTGTACAACCGGCCGCCGAACTCGAGCACGCGCTTGTCGAGTTCGGTGACGAACTCGTTGAGCCCCGGCTTGATCCGGAAGTCGACGCAGATGTTCCAGCCGGCCATCGGGAAGCTCAGCGGCGCCTTGTTGCCCTCGCCGAACAGCTTGAACACGTTGAGGAACGAGTGGTGGCCCGACGACTGGATGTCGCGGATGATCTGCTTGAACTCGCCGACGGCCTCCGGCGGAACCACGAACTGATACTGCAGGAACCCGTTCGAGCCGTAGCCGCGGTTCCACTCACCGAACAGATCCAGCGGGTGGTAGAACGCTGTCAGGTTCTGGACCTGGTTGTCGGCGTTCTTCGTCTTGCGGTAGTACAGCTCGCCGATCGCCGAGAAATTGAACTTGTTGGCCAGCCCGTTCGGGAACACGTCCGGCAGCGTCAACAGCGTCGGCGCGTCGAACTTCAACGGGTTCTTCTGCAGCTTCTTCGGCAACTGGTCGAGCTTGGCGAGGCTGCCCCGCGAGACTGCGGCGCGTCCCAGCTTCGGCTCGGGCGAGATCGCGTCGAACCAGGCGCTCGAGTAGTCGTAGTCGTTCTCGCTGCCGTCGCTGTGCAGCGCGATGGTCTCGTCGAGATCGGCGGTGCGCCGGCTGTCGGCGATGAAGTACGCCGTCTCGGTCGCCGTCATCTCGATGGTCGCCTTGAGGATGATGCCCGTCAGGCCCATGCCACCGACCGTGGCCCAGAACAGCTTCGCGTTCCGGCCGGCCGGGGTCAGGGTGCGGATCTGACCGTCGGCCGTCAGCAGATCCATCGAGCGCACGTGATTGCCGAAGCTGCCGGCGCTGTGATGGTTCTTGCCGTGGATGTCGGACGCGATCGCGCCGCCGATGGTGACCTGGCGGGTGCCCGGCAGCACCGGAACCCACAGGCCGAACGGCAGCGCGGCGCGCATCAGCTGATCCAGGTTCACACCGGCGTCCACCGTCACCAGACGGGAGTTGGAGTCGATGGTGTGGATGCGCTTCAGCGCGTTCATGTCGACGACGAGTCCGCCCGCGTTCTGCGCCGGGTCACCGTACGAGCGGCCCATGCCGCGCGCGATGACGCCGCGTCGCAGGTGCGACGGCTTGGCCTCGTTCTGCTCCGCCACCTGCGCGACCGCCTTGGCGATCAGCTCGACGTCGGGCGTGGACAACACCTGTGCGGTGGTGGGCGCGGTGCGCCCCCAGCCGGTGAGGGTGCGGGTCTGCGTGGGGAGCGGCTCGTGAGCCGTCTCTTCTGCTGTCTCGGACATCGCGTACGAGGTTACCTGGCGGTAGAGCCCGCCCCCCGGCACGCGTGTGCCGTTCCACAACTTCTTTACCCGCGTTTTGCGCACTTGTCGCGCGTCTTCCGGGGTCCGGAAGCGCGACAAGTGCGCAAAACGCGGGAGTGGGGACCGGTCAGGAATCAGGCGCGCAGATCAGGCGGGGA
>NZ_JPOC01000022.1 GCF_000738775.1 Prescottella defluvii | reverse complement strand
GCTCGAACTCGGCGCCGGTGATCTAGGTTGATCATCGTTCTTTCTGCTCGGGACGGGGGAAATACGTGTTCGGCTTCTATGTGGCGATGCTGTTCGTCAGCGGAATCGTCGTGATCGTTGTGGCGCTGGTGGCTTCCGAACTGGGCCTCGGCCGCCGCGTTGTCAACGGTCTCATCGGCATCGCGTTCCTGGGCTACGGCATCTACCTGGCCGTGTTCTTCGACAGTGGCGAGTACCGAATCTTCCTCTGGGTCTTCATCCTCCCGTTCGTCTTGCTGGCCGACGCGGTGCGCACCGTCGAGACCCCCGCGCCTCCGCAGGCCGCAGCGCGTCGCCCGGGAATTCCCCGCCACTCTCCAGCCCCGGCACCGGCTCCGAGTCGTACCGCCGCCACCCGCGAACGCAGGTCTGCGGCCAAGTCTGCCCAACTCGAGGCTCTTCGTGCCAAGCATGCCGCCAATAGCGATGACTTCGACGATCGCGGGCCGTCTACGCCTGCCTGACGAGAGGTATGGCGGCGGCAACGAGACCATCAATGGTTTGCTCCGCCAATATCTTCCCCGCTGCCTCGACCTACGCGCTTTCGGCCAAAGCCGGCCTCGATGTGCTCCGAACCCCAGCAGTCAGCCCGCTCCCATCGTGAAGGGGAGTCGGGTCAAGGGTGGGCGTATGCCCCTCGAACTATCGCGCGGTCCGACGCACCTACTTTGCCGAACTTCGGCGACTCGCCCGAGACCCGCCAAAGTAGCGGGGCGGGTCTCGCCAATCTGCGCTGCATCTCGACACGGCAACCACACGACTCCTGGATGTGCCGGGCTGAGGTGCCGGCCACGCAGGAAGCGATTCACTTGTCGAAGAGGAAGTTCCACCGACGCGGATCGGCGGGGTTCCGCCGGCCTGCGATGATGGCGAGGAACTCGTCGAAGTCGTCCGCTAGCGGCACCGATTCCTCGAACTCAGGCTCACCGCCGAGGATCACCCTGCCAGCACCCTCCCCGGACGTCCCGAGCGCGACATACGAGTAACCGTCCTTCACCGACAACAGAATCGGAAGGTGGCGGTCCCAGAAGCCAACGACGGCCGAGGCCTGCTCGTCGGTCTCCGCGGCGTCCAAACTCATGATCTCGAACTCGTTCCACGCAAAAGCGTCTTCCCCGACGGCCGAGTAGTCGCCTGCGGACAGAAACCACACTGTCTCATCCGCGTTCGACAGGCGCCCGAAGGCCGACGACCACGCCGAGAACTGCGGCGGCACCACCTCGTAGCGAGAACCCGGAAACACCACCTTCCGGTCACCTGCAGGCTCCCACGCCCATCCCGCAGCGCGCAGGGCCGCGATCCCGCTCGAAATCGGATCCGTCACTTCAAAAGCCTACTTCCCCAGATCATTCGAGGCGCCGACAGGTTCCGCTACATGGCTGCGACGTGCTGTTCGAGCAGGTCGAGATTCTCGCCGCGGTCATTGCCGACCTTGGCCAGCAGGCCGGTGGTCAGGAGCAGCCAGGACAGCAGTTGCGCACCCGGCTTGCCGGCAAGTGCCGGGCGGAAGTGGATGGTCTCGGTCACGATGTGGCCGCCGTCCGTGGGCTCCATGGTGAGCACGACGTTCTGCCGGATCCCCCGCTGCTTGCCGGAGAACTCGAACACTTCGTTCGGCACGTGCCGGGTGATGGTCCATCGGACGACGTCGAAGTCGCATTCCTCGCCGTGCTTGCTGTCCCAGCCGTGCCCTGCGGCCATCGCAAAGTCGGGCCCGAGCACGGTCTCCGTCTTGTGCTCTTCGTACAGCCCCGTCTCCATCGGGTGGGTGAATGCGTGCCAGATGACGTCCGGGTCACCGTCCAGTCGTCGCCAGTTGGTGAAGGACGCATAGCCCACGACTGCCCCCAGATGATGTGGCCCGGCCGCGATCGCAGGGCGAAGGTTGCTGCAGGAAAGCAGAGTAGCGCCGACGGGCGGGGCGGCATGAGTGCAGGTCGCAGTCATCGGGGGGTGAGGGGTGGCTGGTCACCACCCCTCGGGGGACTATTCGCAGGCAGGGCACCCGACGGACGCTGGAGAGGCCTCGGAAACCGGCCACTCGTCGAGAGAGGTCCCCCAACCGAAAGGACCCCGCCCACCATGCCCCGTATCCCCGGTATCGCCATCACCGCCGTGCACGAACACGGGCCGCCCGCCGCAGCCCGGCCCGCCGTCGAATCCGTCCGGAAGGCGGTCCGTCACCATTGGACCCTGGCCCGGATCGGCATGTACCTGCTGCTCGCGTCCCTGCCGCTGCTCGCAATCTCGGCGCAGGTGTTCGGCGTCGCGCCGATGAGTGCCACCGGCGCTCTGGTGATCATTCCGCTCGCGGCCGTCCTCGTGGTGTTGTGCGTGATCGCTCCGCACCCGATCGATCGCATCGTCGGCCACGGCCTCGGCTGGGGAATGTTCGCGTGTCTGGTCTATGACGTCTTCCGCCTCGACACCGTCTATCTGCTCGGTCTCTGGGACGACTTCATTCCGAAAATGGGTACCTGGCTCCACTCGGGAACCGACACCCAGACCGGCGCGATCGTCGGTTACCTGTGGCGTTACTTCGGCGACGGCGGAGGAATCGGAATCGCCTTCTTCCTCATCGCCCTCGCGCTGGGCCTCCACCATCGGTCCCGCCGCACGGTCCTTATCGCATTCGTCACCGGCGCGGTGGTGCCCGTATGGGCCGGGCTCATTGCAACGGTTGCCCTGTCGTCGCGCGGTGAGGACGACATGTTTCCGCTGACGCCGACGACGATCACACTCTCGCTGATCGGGCACCTGATCTTCGGCCTCGTCCTCGGGCTCGGCTTCCTACGGGCGCGGGGCAGCCTCGGCCGGCACTGGCCGTGGCCGCCGCTGCTGGCGGTACGGTCCGGGTGCTCGCCGTACCCGTCCATGCCGGCGACCTGCACGCCATCCGCGGCCGATACGGCTTCATCCCGGAGTTGCCCACCGTGCCCGGAGTCGAATCCGTCGGTGTGATCGACGAACTCGATAGCGGAGTCATACAGCGGGGCCTCCCGCGGCGCACCCCGGAGCGCGTCGCGGCGAGGCGTCGCGGATCGGCATCAAGCCCCGGCTAGCCTCGGGGAATGCTGGCCACCGCGATCATCGTCATCACGTTTGCCCTGGTGTTCTACTCCGTCGGCGTGTGGTCGGAACGCATCCAGAAGACCCTGAAGTGGTGGCATGCCGGCGCCTTCGCGCTCGGCCTGGTCTGCGACGCCACCGGCACCTTCCTGATGAGCCGAATCTCCGACGAGTCAACGGAAACCGGAACATCCACCTTCGACAGGATCATGATCGTCACCGGAGGAGTGGCCATCGTGCTCATGGCCATTCACCTGGTGTGGGCCGTCATCGTCCTGCTCCGTGATCGTCCCTCCGAGAAGGCGAAGTTCCACCAGTTCAGCCTGGCCGTGTGGACGATCTGGCTGGTGCCCTACTTCACGGGGGCCATCGGAGCGATGACCGGCTAGCGCGGCCCGGGCCGGGCTGGGGCGCAAGTTCTTTGTCACGGCTCCTTTGCTTGGGTGATCGGAGACGCGTCCGGGAATATGTTGCGGTCGTTGCCGATTCCACCAGCTACCACACCAGTGTGACGCCCTGTGCACGAACAGTGCCGAAGAACCTCTTGCCGACATCCGAGCCGTCACGGTTGTAGCGATTCATGATCTCCGCCAGTTCATCAGCGAGTGCCTGGAGTGCTGGGCTGACGGTCTCGACACCGTCCTCTCGGTCCCATCCCCAACCCGCAGGAACTGCTTCGATCGTGATGACGATCGTGCCGTCGGACGGTGAGTCGACGGCATACGTGACCTCTGCGGGAGCGTCACGGAGGGGACTGTACACAGCCACTTCAGCAGCAGACCCCGGCCGCGTGAACGTCCGAGCGAACGCGATATCCGCATCGATCAGTTCCACAATCCGCGGCAGGCTCGCGTGTCGTCCAGCGTGACCGTATCTCCCGCCGTAGACCCGATCGCCGACCACACTGCGACCAGCTTCAGGCAGCAACCGGTCAAGCATGCGCTGCGCGGCCGACCGCTCACCATCACCAGTAGCCGGGTGGTCGATAAGGGCACGTAGACGGGTGATCCGCAAGCCGAGGCCGGTCGCCACCGAGCCACCCCCTTCTCCGCGGGAGCTGCCCAGAGACCCCGGTCCCGTATCGGGGCCAACCATACCGGCGGCACCCCACGCATATGGGGACGGTCTTGCCCACGCCCATCGTCGGGCTCGACATCTGTCAGACATGCTGCAAAGCCGAGCGCCGCCCGGAAGGTTCCTGGGCGGCGCTCGGTCTGTGCGGGCAACCGGTTCTATATGCGGATCAGTGCGCCTGGGAGGTTGCGGGCGCGGCAGCACGCTTGCGTAGCTGCGTGAGAGCGAGCAGCGCCGCGGTGACGACGAGCCACCCGCCCAGGATCAGGAGCCCGTGACCCACGCCGGCGCCGTCGAGGTAGATGATCGACTTGGCGGCGTCCAGAGCGCCTGCGCCGATCCAGAAGTTGCTCAGCATCGACCAGAATCCCGGCAGGAAGTCCGCGGGGAACGCGCCCCCCGCGGTCGGGAAGTTCACGAAGATCATCAGAGCCATCACGACCATGATTGCGGCCTTGCCGAAGATGCGGTTCACCACGATGGTGACCAGGCCGACGATGATCGTGTAGGCGACGACGACGGCGAGCATCGCCACGCTGGCAGCGAAGGATGCGCCGTAGAAGCCGACGAAGATCGCCGAGATCAGGTAGGCGAGGAGCGTGCCGATCGCCGACATCACACCCAGCACACCGAGCTGCTGCCGCAGCCGCATCCGCGGCGCCACCTGGGAGAGCACGGTGATGGTGAGGTAGCCGACGATGGTGCAGACCATGACGAGGTAGAACAGGCCGGTGCCGGTGGGGTCGTCCGCCGCGAGCGGCGCATGGTCGACGACATTCAGTTCGACGCCCTGCGCGGCGGCGAGCGGCTGGGCGAGCCCTTCGACTGCCTGCACGGTCATCACGCTCTCACCGGATGCGACGTGCACGTTCATCGGTGCGCCGAGCTCGATGACACCGGCGATCTCGCGGTTCTGCAGCCGATCGAGTGCTGCCGCGGTATCGGTTGCGGTCTCGAGGGCGAACTTGTCCCCGACGGTGGGGGAGAGGCGTTCGACGAGCGTGGTCGCTGCAGACTCGGGTCCGGCCACGACGACCTCGACATCGTGGGGCGTCGGATTGTGGAACGCGCTGACGTAGCACAGCGCGAACATCACCGCGAAGAACAGTGGGAAGACCATCGACTCGACGATCGTGCGCCACGGGGCAGCGGCGGCGGGGGTCGTCTGGGACGTGCTCGGGCCGTCGTGACCGATGGCCGGGGCGACCGCTTCGATGTCGGCCTCGAGTGCCTGGTCCCAATCGGGATGGCGGTGGCGGTGAGTGTCGGGCATGCGCACCAACCCTTTCTGATGACTACTCGTCAACATTGATGACGGTGAGGCAGTCAACACTGTTGACATCTTGGGTGTCAACATCGTTGACTAGGGGTTGGAAACTGCGAGCGAAGGGCAAGGCATGTCTGGTGAGATCGAGCACGGTGCCAGTACCGGTACCACCAACAATCGCGCCGCCGTGCATGCGGCGGCCGCGGAACTGTTCGCCGAACAGGGCTATGCGGCCACCGGAGTGCGCGATATCGCGCGCCAGGCCGGCGTCGACCCTGCGCTGGTGATCCGGTATTTCGGCTCGAAGGAAAAGCTGTTCGTGCGGACCATGACGATGTCGGACGCGTTCGTCGATCTCGTCGAGGGCCCGCTCGACGGGCTGGGCAGGGCGCTGGTGGACTTCGTCGTCCGACGCACCCGACCCCAGCAGACACGCGAATCCAATGCTATTTACGCCGCGCTCGTGCGCGCGTCGGATCGCCCTGCCGTCCGCGAGCACCTGCAGGAGGCGATCGAACAGATGCTCATCGCTCCTCTGGTGCCGCGCCTCGATGGTGACGATGCCGAGTTGCGCGCCCACCTGCTCGCAGCGCAGTTGTCGGGGTTGATGACCGCCCTGTATGTCGTCGAAAGTCCCTGGCTGCTGGCAGCGCCGATCGACGCCATCGTCGAACGCTACGGCGACGCTCTGCAGGCCCTCATCTGAATGTCGCCGAGCGTCCACCGATACCCGACCGGGTGCGCACATCCGCCCTTGTTGCACAACGCCGTTCGATCCATCTCGAGTTTATTCGCCTATCCCCAGGAATTGCTTCCCTCATGAGTGAGACCCAGACCTTCGCCCATCTCCTTGCCCCCGGCGCCATAGGCCCGATCACCCTCGACAACCGGGTGGTGCTCGCAGCCATGGACATGAACCTGTGCGAGGACGGTGAGATCCACCAGCCCGACATCGAGCACTTCGCCACCCGCGCCGCCGGCGGCACCGGAATGATCATCACCGGCTGCTGCGCGGTCGCGTATCCGCTCGGTTGTGCCAGCGAGAAAGAACCGGGCTTGTCGGAGGATCGGTTCATTCCGGGCCTGAAGGCGCTCGCCGACGCCGTCCACGAGACCGGTAGCAAGCTGTGTGTCCAGATGACCCATCACGGCAGGGTCGCCCGGATCGACACTCTCGAAGACCGCCCGATGCTCGTCCCCTCGCAGCCCAAGCCGCCGAGTGACATGCGCGCGATGATCGACTGCACGCCGGCGGAACTGAAGAAGATGGCCGCCATCCAGGGCGGCAACAAGCCGACCTACCATGAAGCCACGAAGGACGACCTGAACTGGCTGGTCCGAATGTTCGCCGAGGCGGCCGTCCGAGTGGAGAAGGCCGGCGGTGACGCGGTGGAAATCCACTGCGCCCACAACTACGTCCTCGGCGGGTTCCTCAGCAGCTACTCGAACCAGCGCGCCGACGAGTACGGCGGCTCGCTCGAGAACCGGGCGCGACTCGCGTGCGAGGTCGTGCGCGCGGTCAAGGCCGCGGTCGGCGACGGTCTCGCGGTGATCGTGCGGTTGGCGGGTCAGGAATACGGCGAATCCGGAGGCATGGCACCCGGCGAAGCGGCCGCCGCGGCGGTACTGCTCGAGCAGGCTGGTGCCGACGCGATCCATGTCACCGGCACCGCCCTCAACGCATTCGCGAACTTCACCGACGGCCCGCTGCCGAACAAGGTCGGCTTCTACACCGACAACGCAACCGTCATCAAGCACGCCGTGTCGGTCCCGGTCATCACCGTCGGCCGCATGCTGCCTGAGGTCGGTGAGAAGATGATCGCCGAAGGACGCACCGACTTCGTCGCGATGGGCCGTCAGCTGCTCGCCGACCCCGATGTAGTGAACAAGCTCAAAGCCGGTACGCCCGAGCGGGTTCGCCCCTGCATCAACTGCTACGTGTGCGTGCAGGAGAACTTCTGGGACGACACGCCTCTGTGCGCGGTCAACCCGGCCCTCGGCAACGAAACCCTGCTGCCGTTCCCCGCTGTGAAGGCACGCAAGCACGTCGTCGTCGTCGGCTCCGGCCCGGGAGGCCTCGAGTCTGCGCGCATCGCCGCCGAACGCGGGCACCGCGTCACCGTGCTCGAGAAGGCCGACCGGGTCGGCGGCACCTTGTGGTTCTCCACGCTGACCACCCCCGACAACGGGCGGCTGCTGAACTGGCTGAAGAACGAGGCCGCTCGCCTCGGTATCGACATCCGGCTCAACGCCACAGCCACCGCGGAGTCCGTCCGTGCGCTCTCGCCCGACGCGGTCGTCGTCGCGACCGGTGCCGTCCGTGAACGCCCCGCCGTCCCGGGCGGCGACCTGCCGCACGTGCACACCGGTGACACCATGCGCGCGCTCATGACCGGGTCCGGCGACGTAACCGGCCAATCTCCGTGGCTGCGACTGATGGGCCGGCTCGGCGGCCTCACCGGAATCACCAAGAGCCCCGACAAGATCCGGTTCCTCAGCAGCAAGTTCCTGAAGTTCTTGCCGATGACCCGCAACGTCGTCGTGGTCGGCGGATCCCTCGTCGGCCTCGAGCTGGCCGAGTTCCTCGCCGAACGCGGCAGCCGCGTCACCCTCGTCGCCGAGGGCGGACAACTGGGCGTCCCGATGGCTATGCCGCGCCGGTGGACCGCGGTCAAGCATGCCCGTGAAAACGGAGTCAACATCCACCGCAACGCCACGTTGACGCGGATCACCCGCAAGACCGTCGAGTTCATTGCCGGCGGGGAAACGCTGTCGGTGCGGGCCTCGATGGTGATCGTCGCCACCGGCGTGTCCGCGGCAGCGCCACTCGCGGAGGAACTCTCTGCGTCCGGTGTCGAGGTCCGTGTCGTCGGCGACGCCGGATCGGTCGACTACATCGAAGGCGCAATGCACTCGGCCTGGAAGACCGCCACCACGCTGTAGGACACCCCTCAGGGAGGGTGGAGGCCCCGTCGCATCTGCGACGGGGCCTCGCCTGTTCGGCAGGTCGCACGCCGGCCCCGTCACGAGCATCCGCGCACGGCTGAGACCCCGGCACGATTCAGATGTGCTGGGGCGCAACAAGGTTCCTGACCATCCTCGGGGAGGCGGGTCGACCCGCGTTCGACGAAAAATTCCGGCATGGTTGCGGCGAGTCGTGGCACACTGGTGATCCGGAACCGGCCATGCGATCAGGAAGGAACAGTCGGATGAACACCTACACGTATTCATTGTGCATGCAGCATCCGCTGATTCAGCGCCTGGACCGGACCGCTGAAAAGCCCGGCATCACAGCCGGATTCCGCGTCCTCTGACGCCCCTCCTCTCGGGGCGTGCGCGCCCCGAACCCCCGGCCACCATCCGGTGACCTGATGGCCGACCCAGGCCACGCAACGGGCTGCACACCTCGAGAACCCGCCACTCCCCACGAGATGAGGTTGTCGATTGTCATGGCCCGCACATCCCCCACCGCGATCACCGCGCGCACCTGGATGAATACCCGCGTGCACGTGCTCAATGCCACGTACGAGGACTTCGACGTCGTACCCGCCGCACGCGCGGTGGTGCTGGTCGCCGAAGAGCTCGCGGTCACGCTCGTCGAGCACACGCCGCGGTTCGTGGTGCGCTCCCAGCACGTCGCGATCCCGCTTCCCCGCACCATTCAGCTACTCGAGTACGTCCACACCCCGCCCCGGCCGGTGGTCGACGACGACTCCCGTGCGACGTTCCCGGCGATCCTGGTGCGCGACCACTACCGGTGCGCGTACTGCGGCCGCGGCGGTGCCCGCACGGTCGACCACGTGTTCCCCAAGAGCCGCGGCGGTGGTGACACCTACGGCAACCTCGTCGCCGCCTGCGCGGACTGCAACGGCCGCAAGGCCGATCGCACCCCCGAGGAGGCCGGCATGCCGATGCTGTGGCAGCCGCGGGCACCCCGAGACGACGCCAAACGCCAGCGTGCGATCTGGCGCGACCTGACCCCGGCACCGTGAATCGCCTTGAGAGGAGGCACATTCGATGACCACCATGATGACCTTGGCTGACCTGCTGTCGGTCACCGACGACACCACCGACTGGGATGTCGCCGCCTGCCGAGGCGACTGCCACCCTGACCGCTGGTTCCCGGATCCGAGCGAGGACTTCGACTACGCCGCCCGCGTCTGCGCCCGCTGCCCCATCGCCGCCGCGTGCGGCGCCTATGCGGCCACCACCGGCCAGACCGGGGTGTGGGGTGGCCGCGAGTACCGGCGCGGCCGCCCGGTCCGGTGAAAGGACCACCCGGCCGGATTCCGGGGGTTGGGCACGTTCGTCTCCTGCGGTTCCCGGCGGCAATCTCCGGCGGGCATGTGCGGGTTGCACAACTTTCCCCCGGTTCGCTGTCCGAAGAGTCCAAGCGGCATCGCCGATGGCCGTGTGACGATGGGATGTGCGGACGCCGAATGTGGTCGGCGATGTCCCCGAGCGAAGGAGCATGGCGTGGCAACAGTTCCCGGTGTCCCCGAGGGTTTCGACTTCACCGACCCCGATGTGTACGAGCAGCGACTACCGATCGCGGAGTTCGCCGCGCTGCGCCGGTCTGCTCCGGTCTGGTGGGTGGAGCAGCCGCCGACGAAGGGCGGATACGCCGACGAGGGCTACTGGGCGGTGACCAGGCACGAGGACGTCAAGGAGGTCTCCCGCAACAGTGAGGTGTTCTCGACGTGGGAGAACACCGCGATCGCCCGCTTCGGTGACGACATGCCCCGCGAGACCGTCGAGATGATGCGGCACCTGCTGATCAACAAGGACGCGCCCGAGCACACCAAGCTGCGCAAGGTCATCGCCCGCGGCTTCACCCCGCGCGCCGTCCAGAGTCTGCGTCCGGCGCTGAAGGCGCGGGCGGAGCAGATCGTCCAGCAGGCGGTTGCCGCCGGCTCGGGTGACTTCGTCGAACAGGTGGCGTGCGAGTTGCCGCTGCAGGCCATCGCGGAGTTGATCGGTGTGCCGCAGGAGGACCGGCACAAGATCTTCGACTGGTCCAACCAGATGATGGGCTACGACGATCCGGAGTTCGCGCAGGAGTCCGCGACGGCGTCCGCGGAGATCCTCGCCTACTCGTACGCGATGGCGGAGGAGCGGCGCAAGTGTCCCGCGCAGGACATCGTCACCCAGCTCGTCGAGGCCGACATCGACGGCGATGCGCTGGCCTCCGAGGAGTTCGGGTTCTTCGTGCTGCTGCTCGCGGTTGCCGGCAACGAGACCACCCGCAATGCCATCACCCACGGGATCCTCGCCTTCATGGACAACCCCGACCAGTGGGAGTTGTACCGGCGGGAACGTCCGGCCACCGCGGTCGACGAGATCATCCGCTGGGCCACCCCGGTCGTCGGATTCCAGCGAACCGCGTTGTCCGACACCGAACTCGGCGGCCGGCAGATCCGCAAGGGCGACCGGGTCGTGATGTTCTACTCGTCCGCCAACTACGACGAGGACGTGTTCGACAACCCCACACGATTCGACATCACGCGAGCCGACAACGACCACCTCAGTTTCGGTGGCACCGGCGCGCACTACTGCATCGGTGCGAATCTGGCGCGCATGGAGATCGAGTTGATGTTCAATGCGATCGCCGACCACATGCCCGACATCACCAAGCTCGGGGATCCGCGGCGGCTGCGGTCGGGGTGGATCAACGGCATCAAGGAACTCCAGGTGGACTACGCCGGCAAGTGCCCGGTGGTCCACTGAGAGCGACTGCGCGGCAACGGGGCCGGGACTCGATCCGAGGAGGGATCGGCCCGGCCTCGGCGTGTCGTCATGGTGACCGCCAGGGCGACGACGACAGCGGACAGGGCGGCCACGGCAACCGCGCCGAGCACTATCAGTCCTGCCTCGGCGGTGAAGTGGTTCCATCCGGCGGCCAGTAGCACCACCGCGCCGGCGGCGACGAGGGCGTCGAGCGTTACTGCGACCGCCGCGGCGATGTCACTGTCGGTGAGCACTCCCGCCAGTGCGGTGAGGGCGATGCCGTGGATGACGAACACGATCCCCAGCGTCGTGAGTGCCGGGGTCGCGAGACCGGTACCTGCCGCGAATCCGTTGGCGAGGAGCGCCAGGGGAAGAGCGCCGTAGAGGATCCGAGCGAATCCGACACCGCTGATCGTCCATCCGGTGGCGGTCGACCTGGTGTGGGCGTGGGTGGCCGAGCCCGCGTGCATGGTGGTGCTTGCCATGATTCTCACCTCGGGGAGGGTGCTTGCTGCTGGGATGCGAAGGCCCACAACCAGAACATCACGCCCCGCCGAGTTCGGCCTCGTGCAAACAGACGAGATCGGCGATAATCGAGCGTGGCAGGCTGCTGTGCACCCGACCTCCGCAAGGGGTGGTCGACCATCAGAATCGACGAGTTCTCCCGCCTCGTGTCTGCGATCTACGCGACGGCTGTCGCCCCCGAGCAGTGGGATTCGGTACTGCGCGGTCTCGTACGCGCCTTCGACGGCCACGGTTGCGGCCTGCTGACCTCGGCGACGGGCAAGCGGCGGGCCGACACCATGGTCCGGGAGGTCGGTGGTGATCCTTCCGCACTGGCGACCTACAACGAGTACTACGGTCGACTCGACTATGTGGCAGAAGTCGTGACCCGGGCTCCGATCGGCCGCATTCATACCGGGACCGAGTTGATCTACCCCAATACGCACACGGAGTTCTATGCCGACTGGTGCCGCCCCAGCCGGTTCGAGGACGGCCTGTTCGTTCGGCTGACCAGCGGGAGCAGCACGGCGTGGCTGGGAGTGGCGGCGGAGCGCGGCCCGGAACCGTTCGGGACCGCCGATCGGCTCTCGTCGTTCGGGCGGTTGGTGCCGCACCTCCGACAGGCGATTCGCACGCAGGCGAAGCTCGCCGCGCTCGCGCAGAGTGAACACGACCTGTCCGCGGCGATCGAGCAGGTGCCACGCGGCATCGTGATCATCGGACCGGACACCCGGATCCTGCACCTCAACTCCGCCGCCGAGAGAATCCTCGGCGCCGACGACGGCCTTCACCTCGATCCGGAGGGTTCCGTCGCCGCGTCCCGCACTCGATCCGATCGAGAACTCCGCGGTCTCATGTACCGCGCGCTCGAGGTGGACGGCGACGGTGTTCCCTCCGGCGGGTCAGTCTCCTGCCCTCGCCCGTCCGGGCGATGCGAATATGCAGTTCATGTGGTCCCGTTGAGCGAGGATGCCGTCGGACTGGACGCATCGACTGCCACCGCGCTCGTCGTGATCGACGACCCCGATCGTGTAGCGGGATCGGACACCGTCATGTTGCGCAGGCTGTACGCGCTCACCGACACGGAGGCGGAGGTTGCATTGCGGGTCGCGCGAGGCGACGGGCTTCGGCCGATCGCCGAGGAACTCTCCGTCTCGACCACGACGATCAGGACGCACCTGCAGCACATCTTCGAGAAGACCGCCACCCACCGCCAGGCCGAACTCGTCCGGGTCCTGCTGTCCATCGGCCCGGCGGGAAGGCCCGGACGACAGCGGTGATCACCACCAGCCGGTCGCCGGCCCGAGCAGACGATCGAGTTCGGGTGCGAGGGTGCGGACGTAGGTCGCGGTGAGGTGGTCGTCGTCGCGGTAGATCAGGACGTTGCCCTCGACCACGCGGCAGCGGTCGGTGCCGCACACGGCGTCCGACAGGTCGAGCAGTCGGACGGTCGGCAGGTACGCCGCGGCCGCCTGCGCCGGATCGACGGGCGCGAGGACCTCCGCGCGGTCGATGCCGCACGAGTCGGCGTTGCCGCCGCGCCGGGCGAGGCAGTCCGCAGCCCGGTAGCTGACGCCGTTCTCCGTGAGCCACGGCGTGTCGCGCAGGGCGATCACCGGCAGGTCCCGGGATTCGAGTTCCTGCCAGAGTGCGACGTACGTCTCCGGGGTGTAGTCGCCGGGCTCGTCCGGCAGGGGTCGGGTCGAGGTGCTGAAGACGTAGTCCGGGCGCGCCTCGGTGACGGCGTCGACGACCCCGAACGTCCACTCCTCGCACTCGCCGACCGGGTAGTCGTCGCCGACGGGCAGCAACGCGGGGCAGCCCACCTTCAAGTAGGTCTCCAAGCGGAAACGATGCTCGCGGGCCAGGATGTCCAGTGCCGGAATCCAGTGCTCGGCGTGTGAGCCACCGATCACCGCGATGCTCCGCTCGGCGTCGACGTCCCCGTAGGTGCAGGTGACGGGGTCGATCTGGCCGGCTTGCGACATACATCCGTCGCCCGTCGTCGGCGGCAGGTCGGCGTGAGCGACGAAACGGGACGGCTGCTCGCGCGCCTTGACGACGTCGGCGCCGGATGTGAGCGCCGCCGCACCCGGATAGGTGACCGGGTCGAGTTGGCCCTGCTGGGCCCATTGTTCGGTGCGCCGGTCGATGAATCCGGTCCAGGTCACCGATGCGGCGGTCACGACGACAGCGAGTACCGCGACGGCCGCGACGAGCGCCGACCGTGCCCGGCCGCGGTCGACGGTCCGGCGGATCGGGGTCTCGATCAGGCGGGTCGTCAGTTCCGCGAGCACCAGCGACACGACGATCACGGCGGCGCCACCGACAGCGCTCGCTTCGGTGCGGTCGGCGATCACCAGGTAGGCGATGAGGATCGGCCAGTGCCACAGGTAGAGGGCGTACGCGACGGAGCCGAGGCGCAGCAGCGGTCGGGAGGCGAGCAGGTCCGAGACCGGGTTCGCGCCCGCGTCCTCCTCCGGTCGCCTGCCCGCCACGATGAATGCGAGCGCGGCGCCCACCGGGACCAACGCCCACGGTCCGGGGAACTCGCTGCGCCCGTCGAGCACCATGCCGCAGCCGAGCACGATGGCCAGACCGGCGACCGACAGCGCGATCCGCCACCCCCGCGGCAGCCGGATCCACGGGACGACGCACGCCAGCACGCCGCCGGCGAGCAGTTCCCACATCCGTGCGGCGGAGTCGTAGTACAGCCACGTCTGCGGCAGATCACTGGTGGTCGCGTACAGCAGGGACGCCGCAGCCAGGGCCGCGAGGACGACGGCGAGCGGACCACGGACCGGCATCCCACGGGCACGCAACAGCCACGCGACCGCGAAGACGACGACGATCGCGGCCAGGTAGAACTGGCCCTGCACCGAGATCGACCACAGGTGCTGGAGGGGGCTCACCGACGGGTCGGCGGCCAGGTAGTCACTCGCGGTCTCGGCGAGGTGCCAGTTCTGGAGGAACGTCAGCGAGGCCGTCGTCTGGCGTGCGGTCTCGAACCACAGCGTCGACGGGTGGACCCAGACGGTGAACGCCATCGTCGCCGCGAGCACCACCACGAGGGGCGGCCCGAGTCGTCGGGTGATTCGCCCCACGATGGGGCGTGGATCGAGCCGGGACGGGCCCTCCGCGACCCGCAGCAGTGATCCGACGAAGAAGAATCCGGACAGCGCCAGGAAGATGTCGACGCCGCCGGAAACCCGTCCGAACCACACGTGGTAGACGACCACCAACCCGATCGCGAGGCCACGGAGACCGTCGAGATCGAGGCGGTGAACTGGGCGAATGCGGTTCTCTGAACCCGACGAGCCGCCGAGGGGCAGGGCGGTGGAGCGGACTGACACGCGATCCTTTCGAGGCGGCGCGGGGGCGATCCCGGATTGCCGCGGAGCGGTCGCGGCAGCGACGTCCCCAAAATACCTGTCGCATCGTCCCGGTGCCGGAGCACCTACAGTCGAGCGCCGTGAACTCCTTGCGTATGGCTTCTGAGCGGATCGTCGCCCTCGACACCGAACACCTGTGGCATCCCTACGGGGCATTTCCCGCCTCCACAGCCCCCCTGGTCGTGGAGTCCGCGGCGGGCGCCCGCCTCACTCTCGCGGACGGCACCGAACTGGTCGACGGGATGAGTTCGTGGTGGTCGGCGGTACACGGATACCGCAATCCGGTGCTCGACGCGGCGGTCACCGATCAACTCGGCCGGATGAGCCACGTCATGTTCGGTGGGCTCACCCACGCGCCGGCCGCCCGCCTCGCGGAGTTGCTCGTCGAGATCACACCTGCCGGTCTGGACAAGGTGTTCCTCGCCGACTCCGGATCGGTGTCGGTGGAGGTCGCCGTCAAGATGTGTCTGCAGTACTGGCGCGCCCAGGGGCGACCGGAGAAGTACCGGCTGCTGACGTGGCGGGGCGGCTATCACGGGGACACGTTCGCGCCGATGAGCGTGTGTGACCCGGACGGGGGCATGCACTCGATGTGGACGGACGTGATGGCACGTCAGGTCTTCGCACCCGCGCCGCCGCGCGAGTACGACGCCGCGTACGTTGCGGACCTCGAGCGCCTGGTGATCGAGCACCGTGACGAGTTGGCGGCGATCATCGTCGAGCCCGTCGTGCAGGGGGCGGGCGGCATGCGCTTCCACCACCCCGACTACCTGCGGGAGTTGCGTCGCATCTGCGACCGGCACGGACTGCTGCTGGTGTTCGACGAGATCGCCACCGGATTCGGCCGCACCGGCGAGCTGTTCGCCGCCGACCATGCCGGGCTCGCGCCCGACGTGATGTGTGTCGGCAAGGCCCTCACCGGCGGCTATCTGACGCTCGCCGCGACGCTGTGCACCACCGCCGTCGCGGAGGTGATCAGCGCCGGCGAGGGCGGCGGGATCATGCACGGCCCGACGTTCATGGGGAACCCGATGGCCTGCGCGGTCGCGGTCGCCGCGGTGGAACTGCTGCTGTCGCGGGACTGGCGTGCCGAGGTCGCGGCGCTGAACGAGGGGCTGGAGCGGGGGCTGGCGCCGGCGTGGGACATCCCCGGCGTCGTCGACGTGCGGGTGCTCGGCGGCATCGGTGTGGTCGAGTTGGCCGAGCCGGTCGACATGCAGACCGCCACCGACGCCGCCGTCGCGGCGGGCGTGTGGCTGCGCCCGTTCCGGAACCTGATCTACGCGATGCCGCCGTACGTGTGCACCGCGGAGGAGGTCGACCGCATCGCGGCCGGGATCGTGGCGGCCGCGCGTAGCCAGGTGGCGTGACGACAAGCCCACTTGAACGCCGTTCAAGTGGGCTTGTATGGTGCTCCGGATGGGAACCGATCGCAATGCTCTCAGTTGGCTGGACGACGTCGAACGCGCGAGGCGGGCGGCCGGACTGCGCCGCGAGGTGCGGACGCGGGCTGCGTCCGACCCGGTGATCGATCTCGCCTCCAACGACTACCTCGGTCTCGTCCGGCACCCGGAGGTGATCGACGGCGCAGTGGGTGCGGTCCGTCGCTGGGGCGGTGGCGCGACCGGTTCGCGACTGGTGACCGGCACGACGTCCGATCACGACCTCCTCGAACGTGAACTCGCCGAGTTCGTCGGCGCCGAGGCCGGCCTCGTGTTCGCGAGCGGCTATGCGGCGAATCTCGGTGCCGTCACGGCACTCTCGGGTCCCGGCGCGCTGATCGTTTCCGACGCGGGCGCTCATGCGTCACTGGTGGATGCGTGCCGGCTGTCCCGCTCGCGGGTCGTCGTCGCACCGCACGCCGACGTCGACTTTCTCCGGCGCACCCTGGCCGAACGCGCAGAGGAGCGGGCGCTGGTGCTCACCGATTCGGTGTTCAGCGCGGACGGCGACCTCGCACCGCTCACCGCGATGCACCGCGTGTGCCGTGACCACGGTGCGGTGCTGCTGGTCGACGAGGCGCACGGCCTCGGTGTCCGCGGGATCGGCGGGCGAGGCCTGGTCCACGAGGTCGGGCTGGCGGGGGAGTCGGACGTGGTCGTCACCGCGACGCTGTCGAAGTCGCTGGCCAGCCAGGGCGGCGTGGTGCTGGCGTCGGAGAAGGTCCGTGCCCATCTGGTGGACACGGCGCGCACCTTCATCTTCGACACCGGGCTCGCGCCCGCGGCCGTCGGGGCGGCCCGCGCGGCGCTGTCGGTGCTGATCCGGGAGCCGGAGCGGGCGATCGCGGTGCTCGACCGGGCCCGCGACCTCGCCCGCATCGTCGGGGTCGCCGAGCCCGCGTCGGCGGTGGTCTCGGTGATCCTCGGGGACCCGGAGGTGGCCTTCGCGGCAGCGGCCGCGTGCCGCGAACGGGGACTGCACGTCGGCTGCTTCCGGCCGCCGTCGGTGCCCGAGGGCACGTCGCGCCTGCGGCTGACGGCGCGCGCGACGATCGGAGCCGACGAGATGGACACCATCGAATCGGTTCTGGCCGAGGTGCTTTCGGATTCCCGTGCGGGAGTGCCCGCATGAGCGTGTTGGTGATCTCGGGTACCTCCACCGACGTCGGGAAGACCGTCGTCACGGCCGCGCTGGCGGCGGCGCTGCGCCGGTCCGGGCGCACCGTGGCGGTGTGCAAGCCCGCGCAGACCGGGGTCGGCCCGGCCGAACCCGGGGACCTCGCCGAGATCGTCCGGCTCGGCGGCGTCACCAGCACTGTCGAACTGGCCCGCTACCCGGAGCCGCTCGCCCCCGACACGGCTGCGCGCCGCAGCGGGCTCCCGATGCTGACCCGGTCCGACGTCGTGGCCGCGGTGCGCGATCTGGACGGACGGCACGACATGACGCTCGTCGAGGGCGCCGGCGGGCTGCTGGTGCGCCTCGGCGTCGACGGCTTCACACTGCGGGACGTCGCGGCCGACCTCGGCGCACCGGTGCTCGTCGTCGCCGCGCCCGGCCTGGGCACCCTCAATCACTGTGCGCTCACCGCGGAGGCACTCGGCTCGGCCGGGGTGAAGTGCGCCGGCTTCGTCGTCGGTTCCTGGCCCGAACGCCCGGACCTCGCGGCGCGCTGCAACCTCGACGACCTACCGGACGTCACGGGGGCTGCACTGGTCGGCCGGGTGCCCGAGGGCGTCGCGGGCACCGGCGCGGCAACATTCGCGGCGTCGGCGCCGGCATGGTTCGACGCCGAATGGCTCGCCGCATTGAGCTGAACGATCCTTCGGCGAGCGTGATCTCGCTGAGGTCGACGTCGGACTGGGTTCGCCGGGTCGATGAGTTTCGGGCGTTCGATGAATTTCGTGGGCATCGGGAGTCACTATCGATGACGTTGTCGCCGACCGAGCGGAGTTGTCATGTCCATCAAGGCCCGAGGCATCCACGTGAGCCTGCCGATAGCCGATCGAATGACTTCGATGCTGTTCTACCGGGACGCCTTCGGTTTCGAACCCGTCGGTGAACCCGCCGAGGACGGTGTCCCGGAACCTCTGATGTTCCGCATCGACGAGCGCACCCTGTTGGTCCTCGTTCCGGCGGGCGGCTTCGGATGGGTCCTCGGCGACGGGCGTGCGCTCGCGCCCGCGGGGACCAGCGAGTGCCTTCTGGGTCTGGAAGTGGCCACTGAACAGGAGGTTGCCGATCTGGTCCAACGCACGCGTGACGCCGGGGGAGAAGTGCTCGCCGAACCCGAGCGCAAACCCTGGGGGTACGTGGCGTTGTGCGGTGACCCGGACGGTCACGTGTGGCAGGTCGGGGTCGAACCTGAGCGGCAGGGGTAGAACGGCTCGGGCCGGCCTACTCGTCCACTTCCACCCGGCGGACCGCGGACCGCGGGCCGTGAGCTTGGAGGCCCCTCGTGGCAGTATCCATCCGGGGAGAGGGGGCGACAGTGCGCTGGATGATGTCGATGCTGGTGGTGGTGGGTTTGGTGGGCGCGGTCCCGCTGATGACGGCCGCCCCGGCGCATGCGTGTTCGTGTGTCTATCCGCCCGACGGATCGCAGATCGTCGAGCAGGTCTCCCACGCTGCGGCGGTCTTCACCGGTACGGCCATCTCCGAGCGTGTCGCCGACCAGACCGCGTTCTACGAGTTCGAGGTTCGCGAAGTGTTCGCCGGCGACGTCGGCGCATCGACGTCCGTTTCGTCCAGCGTGCAAGGCCCGGCGTGTGGGCGCAGTTTCGAGGTCGGTGCCGAGTATCTGGTGTTCACCTCCACGTACGAGACCCGCGGAGCGCAGTGGTCGGTCGACAGTTGCTCGGCGACAACGGAATCGACCGATGGTCGAACCCGCGAGGCGACGCTCGCCGTGCACGGCCAACCGCGAACGCCGAACCCGGGTGCGACCGACGTCGGGGTAGAAGAATCGTCCGTCGGAGTCGGTGTGGAGGCCTCGCGCGTGTGGACGGCGGTCGCCACCGTCGCCGCGATCGCTGTGCTGGCGGCAGTGGTGGTCTCCCTGCGGAATCGCTCGCGTCGGCAGTAACGACAGGGCGAGGACGACGACCTCGGGTGAATTCGAGTGCACACCCGTTGACATACAACCAATCGGTTGTAGGTTGGAGGGGTGAGCGGAGACGACGAGGACCGGGCGGACGCCCTGTTCCACGCGCTCGCCGACCGCACCCGGCGTGACATCATGCGCCGCGTGTTGGCCGGGGAGCACTCGGTTTCCGCGCTCGCGGCGAGGTACGACATGAGCTTCGCCGCTGTACAGAAGCACGTCTCCGTGTTGGAGAAGGCCGGCCTGCTCACCAAACGACGCAGCGGTCGGGAGCAGTTGGCCAGTGGCGACGTGGCTGCGGTGCGTTCGGTGGCATCCCTGCTCACCGATTTGGAGCAGGTGTGGCGCGGGCGCATCGCGCGTATCGACGAACTCATCGCATTCGACTCGACCCAGGAGGACTGAACGATGCCTGTAACCGATGTCAAGCAGGATCTGGACAAGCGCACCCTGACGATCACCGCCGAGTTCGCGGCGCCGGTGGAGCGGATCTGGCAGATCTACGCCGACCCGCGGCAGCTGGAGAAGGTCTGGGGTCCGCCGACGTTCCCGGCGACGGTGGTCGACCACGAGCTTGCCCCGGGTGGACGCGTCACCTACTTCATGACCGGCCCGGACGGTGAGAAGTTCGCCGGCTACTGGCAGGTCTCGGCGGTCGACGAGCCACGGAGCTTCTCGTTCGCCGACGGCTTCGCCGACGAGGACTTCAACCCGAATCCCGACATGCCGGTGTCGACGAACGTCTACACCTTCACCGAGCGCGACGGGGGGACGAGGGCCACGTACACGAGCACCTTCGAATCGGCCGAGGCGCTACAGAAGGTGCTGGACATGGGCGTGATCGAGGGAGCCACGTCGGCGATCGGCCAGATCGACGAGCTGCTGGTGTCCTGACTGCTCGCGGCGGTCGATCGCTGTGGATCGTGATCTCGCCGCGTCAGCGGCGGCTCCTCGAGATGGCGACCGCGTCACGCACGCGCGCATCCGGATCGGTGGACAGCCTGTCGAGCTCGGTCACGTACCGCGCGCGGAGGTCAGTCCCCATCCGGGTGTCCGTGAGAACGACCAGCGCGTGCCGGCGGACGGCCGCCCACGCGGATCCGAGGCCCCCGAACGCGACATCGATCTCGTCGGCAGCCAATTCGCAGTAACCGCTGCCGGGGGACAGGCGCGCACAGACCGGGTCGTGCAGCGCGGGATGGGCCGTCAGGGCCGCTTCGAGCGGGGTGTAGTCGAGTGGGGTCGGGACCCCGATGTCCCGGAACGAGGAGTACGGCGCGCTGAGAGCCCAGACGGCGACCTCCTCGGGCAGACCGTCGATCCGCGCGGTCACGACGTCCATGCGACCCAGCCGGGCGAGTGCCGCCGCGGCCCACGCGCGGTCGGGTGTGGGCAACGACCGCTGGACGACGACAGTCTCCAGCGCGTGGACGACGTCGTCGGAGGAGTCCCCGAGTTCACCGAGAAGCTTTGCCCACTGCCACTTTTCGCGGGCTCGCGAAAGGCGTCCCAACACCGCGGGTACGGCCGCCCGGCCGAGATCACGAAGCCAGGCAACCGCGCGTTCGCCTCCCGGCGGCGGTGACACGGGCGCGTCGACGATCGCGACGAGTTCGGCGATGCGGTCGTCCACGGGGAGGGCGGTGAGCCGGTCGACGGCGGCCTGTTCCTCGTCCAATTCGGGGAAGTGCTTGCGCACCTGCGCTTTCGACAAGCTGAGAGGAATCAGCTCCCAGGCCTCGTCCATTGCGACAGCAATGAAGTCGCGGTCGACGACCCCTTCGTCGACGAGGACGCGCCGGGCGGCGCGGCACGCTTTGGCGGCGGTGCGTTCGAATCGATGATGGACACGGTCCCAGGTCGCGTCGTCGTCGTCGCCTGCCGTCGCCGCCGCCGTGATCGCGTCCGCAAGGGCGTCGTCGACGTCGTCGGGATCGAGTTGCCACGGCCAGTCGGCCGGACTCCAACGCAGTGCGTCGGCGTCGAGTCCGGCGGTTGCGACGGACGCCAGCGACGTCTCACCCGCGACGCCGATCATCGGCCACGCGATCACGCCGCCGGATTCGGCGTAGAACTCGTGGAGCGCGGCGCCGTAGATCCGATCGTCCGGATACTCGGCATTCATTCTCCGCACGAACTCCACGATCCGGTCACGGAACGCCGACTCCACCCTCTTCCAGTCCACGGGCCGACCCTAGCCAGTGGCATGTCGGTAATGTCCGTTGCATCGAGATCAGCCGCAGATTGGGGGCCGGACCAGTGGACGCGTCGGAGTTGTGGGGGCTGACGATGACGCTGACGTCGACGACGCTTCTTCTCGCCGCGGTTGCCGCGCTGATACCGGGAATCGTCGGGGACGAGCCGAATCCCGTCGTGGGTATCCGCACGAAGGCGACGACGTCGAGCCCGGAAGCGTGGCAGGTCGCCCATCGCGTTGCGCGGCCGTTCCTCCGCCGGACGGTGGGGGCCGCGGCGGTGGGGTTGTGCATCCAGATATCGGTCGGTGTGTTGGCCGGTTTCGGGTCCGTGGAGTCGACTGTCGCGGCGGCCGTCGTGTGCGTGGCGGCGTTCGTCGCCCTGATGTAGGCGGCATCGAAGGGGAACGCTGCGGCGAAGGCTCTGCTGCGCTGATCTCGGCGTCCTGCCGCGGGGCAATCGACGGCGACGAGTCGGCGCTTCACGTACTGTGAGAGCCATCACATCGAGTTCGACCAGTGTATTTCGGAGCTTCTCGGAGGTACCGATGACCACCACCGAAGTGATGGATCTGCAGCGGACGATCGGCCATCTGCGTGAGTGCGTCGGGTCGCTGCGGGACGTGTACGGCGACGCTGCGGCGGTGCGACGGCTCGCGAACGATGTCGATCGCCTCGACATCGACGCCCACGACCTCACCGACTCGCCGCCGCGCCCCACGGTCGGGGCGGGCACCGAGCGGGTGCAGGTGCCGGACACCCCGTACGACCGTTCGCTGTGGCAGGGGGCTGACGACGAAGGTCTCGGCGGCAATCCGCACGAGAACGCGTGAGACCGCCGCGCGTGACCGAGATCGGTGCACCGTCGCCGGCTCGGGCGGACATCCGTGCGCGCACGCTGCGCACCGACCGCTGGTGGCTGGCGCCGCTGCTCACGACGCTCGGCCTCGCGGTCTTCGTCGTGTACGCGACGGTCCGCTCGTTCGTGCGGACCGCGTACTGGGTGGACGACTACCACTACCTGACGCCGTTCTACTCGCCGTGCATCAGTGCGTCGTGTGTGCCGGGTGCGAGCCACTTCGGTACGTGGGTCGGCGAGCTGCCGATGTGGATTCCGCTCGGATTCCTGGTGCTGCCGTTCCTGCTCGGTTTCCGGCTGACCTGTTATTACTACCGCAAGGCCTACTACCGGTCGATCTGGTTGGCGCCACCCGCGTGCGCGGTGGCCGAACCGCACTCCACCTACACCGGTGAGACGCGTCTGCCGCTGATCGTGCAGAACGCGCACCGCTACTTCTTCTATGTCGCGCTGGTGGTGTCGATGGTCAACACGTACGACGCGGTGCGGGCGTACGAGGGACCGAACGGCAGCTTCGGCCTCGGCCTGGGCAGCCTGATCATCACGGCCAACGTGATCCTGTTGTGGGCGTACACGCTGTCGTGTCACTCGTGTCGTCACGTCACCGGCGGTCGGCTCAAACACTTCTCGGCGCATCCCGTCCGCTATCGACTGTGGACGTGGGTGAGCAAGCTCAACACCCGGCACATGCAGTTGGCGTGGACCACGCTGGCGACGCTGATCATCACCGACTTCTACATCATGCTGGTCGCGAGCGGCTCCATCTCCGACCTGCGTCTCATCAACTGACGGGTTCGACGGGCACGGGCAATTCCAGCCGGAGGGGGAACACGTGGCAGAGGTGGAACGGCACAGCTACGACGTGGTGGTGATCGGTGCCGGCGGTGCCGGGTTGAGGGCCGTGATCGAGGCGCGGGAGCGGGGCCTGTCGGTGGCCGTGGTGTGCAAGTCGCTGTTCGGCAAGGCACACACCGTGATGGCCGAGGGCGGCTGTGCCGCGGCGATGGGCAACGCGAACTCCAAGGACAGTTGGCAGGTCCACTTCCGGGACACCATGCGTGGCGGCAAGTTCCTCAACAACTGGCGCATGGCCGAACTGCACGCGCGGGAGGCACCGGACCGGGTGTGGGAACTCGAGACGTACGGCGCGCTGTTCGACCGCACCGAGGACGGCCGGATCAGCCAGCGCAACTTCGGCGGGCACACGTATCCGCGCCTCGCGCACGTCGGTGACCGCACCGGCCTCGAACTGATCCGCACGATGCAGCAGAAGATCGTCTCACTGCAGCAGGAGGACTTCGCCGAGACCGGCGACTACGAGGCGCGCGTCAAGGTGTTCGCCGAGTGCACGATCACCGACCTCCTCAAGGACGGCGACCGCATCGCCGGCGCCTTCGGATACTGGCGCGAGTCGGGGCGGTTCGTGCTGTTCGACACCCCTGCGATCGTCATGGCGACCGGCGGCATCGGCAAGTCGTTCAAGGTCACGTCCAACTCGTGGGAGTACACCGGGGACGGTCACGCGCTGGCGCTACGCGCCGGCGCGAACCTGATCAACATGGAGTTCGTCCAGTTCCATCCGACCGGGATGGTGTGGCCGCCGAGCGTGAAGGGCATCCTCGTCACCGAGGGTGTCCGCGGTGACGGCGGGGTGCTCAAGAACTCGGACGGAGAGCGGTTCATGTTCTCCTACATCCCCGCGGTGTTCAAGGGCCAGTACGCGGAGACCGAGGAGGAGGCCGACCGGTGGTACGACGACCCGGACGACAACCGTCGTACCCCCGACCTGCTGCCGCGCGACGAGGTGGCCCGCGCCATCAACTCCGAGGTCAAGGCGGGGCGCTCGACCCCACACGGCGGCGTGTACCTCGACATCGCGTCCCGGATGCCCGCGGACGAGATCGTGCGCCGGTTGCCGTCGATGCACCACCAGTTCAAGGAACTCGCCGATGTCGACATCACGAAGGAGCAGATGGAGGTCGGCCCCACCTGCCACTACGTGATGGGTGGCATCGAGGTGGATCCCGACACCGGATCATCCACGGTGCCCGGCCTTTTCGCGGCCGGTGAATGCTCCGGCGGCATGCACGGTTCGAATCGGCTCGGCGGAAACTCGCTGTCGGACCTACTGGTGTTCGGTCGGCGTGCGGGACTCGGCGCCGCCGACTACGTCCAGTCGCTCGGGGCCCGGCCGACGGTCACCGAATCTGATGTCGCGTCCGCAGCGACCACGGCCCTTGCTCCGTTCGACCCGCCGGCGGAGGGACTCGGGGAGAACCCGTACACCCTGCACACCGAACTGCAACAGACCATGAATGACCTGGTCGGCATCATCCGCAACGAGGAGGAAGTCGAGCGCGCCGTTGCGAGGCTCGACGACATCAAGTCCCGTGTCGGTGGCGCGACCGTCGAGGGCCACCGCCAGTTCAATCCCGGATGGCACCTGGCGCTGGACCTGCGCAACATGGTGCTGGTGAGCGAGTGCGTCGCGCGTGCCGCGTTGATGCGGACCGAGAGCCGCGGCGGGCACACCCGCGACGATTACCCGTCGATGGACGCGCACTGGCGGTCGACGCTGCTGGTGTGCAGCACGGTGGCCGGCGACGGGGCGCTCGGTGATCACGTGTCGATCCCCGACGTGATCGTCACACGCGAGGAGCAGTCGCCGATGCGACCGGACCTGTTGGCGCTGTTCGACATCGACGAACTGGGGAAGTACTACACGGACGCCGAACTCGAGGAGCACCCGGGAAGGACGACCTGACATGGGCTACGACGCGAGGTTCCGGGTGTGGCGCGGCGACGCGACGGGCGGCGACCTGCGCGACTACACGGTCGAGGTCAACGAGGGTGAAGTGGTGCTCGACATCATCCACCGCATCCAGGCGACGCAGTCCTCCGATCTCGCGGTGCGGTGGAACTGCAAGGCAGGCAAGTGCGGGTCGTGCTCCGCAGAGGTCAACGGCAAGCCGCGGCTGATGTGCATGACGCGGATGTCGACGTTCGGCGAGGACGAGATCGTGACCGTCACGCCGATGCGCACATTTCCCGTGATCCGTGACCTCGTCACCGACGTCTCGTTCAACTACACGAAGGCGCGCCAGATCCCGTCGTTCACGCCTCCGCCCGGTCTCGCGCCGGGGGAGTACCGGATGAAACAGGTGGACGTCGAGCGTTCGCAGGAGTTCCGCAAGTGCATCGAGTGCTTCCTGTGCCAGAACACCTGTCACGTCGTGCGCGACCACGAGGAGAACAAGGAGGCGTTCGCCGGTCCGCGCTACCTGATGCGCATCGCCGAGCTCGAGATGCATCCCCTCGACACCGCGGATCGCCGCGATGCCGCGCAGGCCGAGTTCGGGCTGGGTCTGTGCAACATCACCAAGTGCTGCACCGATGTATGCCCGGAGAACATCCACATCACCGACAACGCGCTGATCCCAATGAAGGAGCGGGTCGCCGACAAGCGGTACGACCCCGTGGTGTGGCTGGGCAACAAGCTGTTTCGGCGACGGCAGTAGACCCTCGGGGCACGATTCGATCTGCCAAACATTCGATTGGTACCCCTCCGGTGTGGGCGCAAATTTTGGTATGTCGGCGCGGGGCCCCGGTCGCGTACCGGCACGGTCTGCGTCGCCGCACACCTCCGCCACCGTTCCGGTTGTTCCGCTGGTGCCGCAGAGCGCCGAGGCCCCGCGCCCGACTCCACCCGCACCCGTATGCCGGCGGCGGTGTGTAGGTGACCCCGAAGGGCACAAGAGGTAGCGGACCACGATCGCGATCTGATCGAAGAGACCGCCGATGTCACACGTCCGGGGGAACTGGCGTGAAGAACAAACTCATCACCGCTGCGGTGGCCGTGCTCGCGTCGCTGAGCCTGACCTCCTGTGGCGCGGCAGACGACACCGGTGACACCATCGACGACAACGACCGCCGTCGCCATCACTGCGGCCCCGACCACGACATCGGTCACGCCGCCGCCGTCCACCGCCCCGGAGGTTGAGCCGGTCACCTTCGGCTGCGGTGGCCGGTGCGGCCAGCGCGCGATGTTCGACGCAGACGAACCGGTGTCCTGCTGCCCCGGTTGTGGATCTCGCCGTCCGTTCCTGGCACGGGGCGGATCTGCAGCCCGCGGATCCGCCCCATCTGGTGTACGCCACGACCTCTATATCTGTTGCGGAACAACGCCGGATATCGGCAAGGGCTACTGCTCCATCCAGGCGTCGTCGAACAGGACGATGTTGTCGATACTGACGTTCGCGCCGTGCAGCTTCGGCGTCCACGCGGCGAACACGATCGACGGCGCCCACACCGCATACGGCACCGTCTCGTTGGCTACCTTCTGCATGTCGTCGATGACTGCTTGCTTCTCATCGTCGTTGCCTGCGGCCTGCAGGTTCACCAGCAACCCGTCCATTTCGGGGCTGTTGTACCCGGCGGCATTGTTGTTCGAGTCGCTGCCCAGTGATGCATACATGCGCACCAGCGGCGCGGTGTCGATCAGCGAGGCAGCTGCACGGGCAATGTCGAAGTCGCGGTCGGCATAGACCCGGCGAGTGAGGTCGGTGACGCTGTTGGCGTACACCACCTCCACGTTGAATCCGATCGAGTTCAGCGCAGCCTGGACCGCGAGCGCGCCCTGCCGGGAGGCCTCCTCGTTGATAGCCACGTAAGTCAGCTTGCCGTCGTAGCCGTCGGCCTTCGCCTGGTTCAGCAGCTCGCGCGCCTTGTCCGGGTCGAAGGCGACGCCCGGCACGTCCTCGTTGTACCACTGTGAGCCCTTGGGGTAGAGAGACGAGCCGACCGGGTCGTTGCCACCGCTGACCCGCTGGTTCATGGCCTCGGCGTCGACGCCGAGAGCGATTGCGCGGCGCACCCGTAGGTCCGCGCCCGGGCGTCCCTCGCGCTGGTTGATGACGCCGATGGCGCCGAGACCCACGATGTCGAGGTAGCCCTCGTATCCAGCGTCGAGTGCGCTGTCGATTGCCTCGGCGTTGCGGTAGAAGTATCCGCCGTCGAGCTGGCCGCTCTGCATGGACTCGACCATGCCCTGGGGGTTCGGGGTGGGAACGAAACGCAGTCCCGCCAGGCGCGGCTTGCCACCGACGTAGTCTGCACGCGGTGCGAGCTCGAGCACCTCGTTGGGCGCGAACTTGGTGACGGTGAACGGCCCCGCACCGATCGGGGTGAACGTCTGGCCGGCCTCCGAACTGGGCGCGACGATCATGCCGGGGCCCATCGAGAGCATCACCGGGAAATCGGTCCACTGACGCTCGAGCTTGAAGACGACGGTTTCCGCGTCGGGCGTGCGGATTTCGGCGACCGAGTTCACCCACACCTGCGCGATGTCGCGTTTGGCCGCGACGTATCGGTCCAAGCTCCACTTCACTGCCGCCGAGTCGACCGGCGACCCGTCACTGAAAGTGGCGCCGTCACGCAGCATGATCGTCCACGTCGACCCGCCGTCGGATGTGCTCAGCGCCTCCGCCAACTGTGGAATGTACTCGCCCTTCTCGAAGTCGTAGCGCATCAGCGTGTCGTAGATCGCGGCCAATTCGGTTCCGCCGGTCGAGCCTGCGACCGGACTCCTAGTCGGGTCGAGCGTCGCCGGGAAGCCGTACGCCCCATAGGTCATGACGCCACCATCGACGGGGCTACCGCCACCGGTACGGTCACCGACGTACCCGATCGAGTACCGGCCATCATTCGAGGCGCCGCCCGACTCCACGCCGTCGGCGGACGCACAAGCCGTCAGCACCAACGCGCCTATGGCTACAACCGCCGCCGCGCGGGATCCGCGCTGCCACAAACCTCTTCCCATCTCACAGCCTTCCGAATATGTACGTGGACCGGTCGGTCCATCGAGAACGAACGTGCAGCCCATCCAGACCCAGACGGGTTCGACGAGGGTGCGTCAGCTGACGCCCGCCCGGCGGGCGGCGAGCCCCTTCGCGAGGGTCGGCCCGAACATGCCCTCCGCCAGACTGTTTGCGCGGTCGTGCAGTAGGTCGGCCATGTCGGCGCGGTCGTAGCCGATCACGTACCGGCCGCTCTTCATCTCCCCCAACACGAAGTGCCCCAGTTCGCGCAGGTCCCACATCTGCACCGGCATGCCGTTGCTCTCGAGGAGCTTCTGCAGGTCGTCGAAGCTTTTGATGGTGCGCGCCTTCGGTGCGGGACTGGTGCTGGACCTCGTCAATGCCGCGGGCCGGTTGCGTTCCGCTTGGAACATGCCGGTGCGCATCATTCCGCCGGACGGGATGAACAGTGACGCACCGATGTTGGCCCCGGTCTCGGCGAGGCGGACGGCCAGGGATTCGGTGTAGATGCTCATCGCGGCCTTGCTCGCGGAGTACACCGCGACCCCCGGAGCTGGGGCGAGACCGCCGTCAGCAGAGGTCGTGTTGATGACCCAGCCTGGTTCGCCACCACGAAGCATCCGCGGCACGAAGGCATTCACGCCGTTGGCGACGCCGAAAACGTTGACGCCGAACGTCCACACCCAATCGTTGGTGTCGATCTCCCAGGGCTCCAGTCCCCCTGAGTCCGGACTCACGCCGGCGTTGTTGACCAGCAGATGGCAGGCGCCGTGGGTCTCGTAGACGTACTCGGCCATAGCCTCGACCGAATCTCGATCGGACACGTCCACGACACAGCCGGTGATGTCGCCGCGGCTCGCCAGTTCCGCGACCGTGGCGTCGAGCGCGCTCTTCTCGACGTCGGCCACCACGACTTTGGCTCCCTGTTCGAGGAGTGCCTCGCAGATCCCGTGACCGATTCCACTGGCGCCGCCGGTGACCACGGCCACCCGGCCTCGCAGGCTCTCGAGCAGGGGGCGGTGAGCGCGAACATCCGCTGTTTCAGACATGAAGTACCTCTCGGTCGTCGATGGAGGGGCGCCCGAGCAGTAGCCGGACCGCCGTGAAGAGCATTGACGATAGTGAAAACGTCATTTTCACTATCGGAAGCTACAATCTCACACCGTTGGTGTCCAGTGCCGAGATGCCGACCATGCGACGAGAGGTGTGACAGACGTGGCAGCAAAGAAGGGCCCACCAGCCAATCCGGTCGCGACGGCTGCGGTCGACCGACTGGTCAGCAAGCGCCGCGCCAGCTACGCGGACGACGCCGCGCGCCTCATCGGCGCGTGCCGCGAACTCATCGCGGAGTCTGGCGAGGTCGACCCGCCTGTCGGCCTGATCCTCGAACGCGCGGGACTGTCCAGTCGCGCGTTCTATCGCCTCTTCAGCTCGAAGGAAGAACTTCTCGTGGCAGTCCTTCAGGACGGGACGAACACCATGGTCGCCCACATCGAGGGACAGATGGCGAAAGCCGATGGCCCCCTCGCGCAGGTCGAGTCATGGGTCCGTTCTGCACTCGCCCCGTACGACGAGGCCGCCGTCTCGCACACGGGGTCCCTGCTCCGTCATTCCCGCAGCTGGGAGAAGACCTTCCCCCGGGAGGTGGCAACGATTCGTGCCGAGTTCCTTCGGCCGCTCGTCCGGGCGATTGACCAATTGCGACCGAGCGCAGACGACCCGACGACCGAGCGTGCCGCCGAGTTCATCTACTACTCCTACGTCGGGATGGCGGCCAAGTCCGATGCGCTGGGCCGCGCGCTCACCGACTCCGACATCGACGCACTCTGCCGGTGCGCGACGCTGATCGCCACCGAGTTCGCGGCCCCCACAGCGAGCTAGCAGCTAGGCGACGAGAACCCGAACGACGCCCCGGCTGCACTGCGCATGCGAGCCACTGAGCCACAATGGATTCCCGTGACGATGGTTGAGGAAGTAGCGCCCGGCGTGTTCCGCGGTAGCGGAACGCATGTGAACTTCGTGCTCCTGCGAGATGGTGACGCGCTCACCCTGATCGACGGCGGCTACCCCGGGGACGTCTCCGCGGTCGAAGGGGCGATCCGCTCGCTCGGCCGGCGACCGGAAGATGTCCAGGGCATGCTGCTCACGCACGCGCATGTCGATCACATGGGCGCGATCGTCGCGTTCCACCAGCGCTACGGGATCCCGGTCTTCACCGACCCAACGGAGGTGGCGCACGCGCGCCGGGAATACCTTGAGCAGGCCACGGGCAAGGACTTCATCCCGATGCTGCACAAGCACGGTGTGGTGCCGTGGCTGTTGCGCATCGCCCGCGCCGGCGCCACCAGGTCGGTGTCGGTGAACGCGCAGGCCGTCACATCCGGTCATCATCTGGATCTTCCGGGCGGCCCCCTGCCGGTGGCCACCCACGGCCACACCTCCGGGCACACCGCCTTCCTTCTACCTCAGCACGGCGTAATCGTCACCGGCGATGCGCTGGTCACCGCGCATCCGCTGTCGAGAATCCTGGGCCCGCAATTGCTCCCGCCGGTCTTCGACCACGGCCACGGGGACACACTCGGGGCCCTGGACCACCTCGCGGGCCTGGACGCCGACACCATCCTGCCGGGCCACGGCCCCGTGGTGTCGCTGCCGATCGCGGCGGCCGTCGATCAGGTGCGTGAATGCGCCAACTGAACGGCACCCGGTTCCCCGCTCACCGGCACCGGCACCGCGCTCGCGCTCGGGTCGCTCGAGGCGGTGTTCGGCGTGCTCAGCGGGGTGCTGGGTGTGGTGGCTGGGGTGGTATTCCTGGTGGTGGCCGGGGCGCAGTGGTGAGCTGAGCAGGATCGACACGAAATCGTCACTCGCTCCGTCGCGGCGCACCGACGTATCGTTGGTGCAATGACGAACATCGACGCAAACCCCGCGTCGACGAGCGCACTCGGCGTTCGGCCGCGGACGATCGGGTCACCCGGCACCGGCTGAGGTGACGGTGTCGGGTCCACAGCCCGACAATCGGACCTCTCGGTCCGTATGAAGCCGCAATCCTGCTGATGGAGCTTCCTTTTCGAGTCGAGACGGCGCCCGGCACGCCGGACGCCGGTGATCGGCTGTCGGTGACCGGTCCCGGCGCAGGGTGTTCGGATCCGATGCCCCTGACACCCGCGCAGGTGGGCCAGTGGCTCGCCCAGCAACTCGACCCGAGTGTGCCGATGGTGGTTGCGCAGTGCGTCGACATACGGGGGCAGCTCGACATCCCACTGCTGTCGCGGGCCGTCTCCGAGGCGGCCCGCGATTTCGGTTCGGGCCTGATTCGCCTGGTTCCGCACGATTCGTATCCGCGTCAGGTCGTCGACCCGTCCCTCGACACCGACACTCGTCTGGTCGACCTGCGCGGTGAACCCGACCCCGATGCCGCGGCACGCGAATGGATGCGGTTCGACATCGGCACCCCGCTCGACCTGTTCCGGGACCGACTCGCGATCACCGCACTCCTGCAGATCGCCGACGACCGCTACTTCTGGTACACGCGGACCCACCACATCGCGCTCGACGGGGTGGGCGCCGCGACGCTGCTGTATCGGATGGCGGAGCTGTACAACGCGGCCGTCGCCGATCATGCCGCGCCCCCGAACACGGCCGCCGGTCTCGAGAAGGTCCACGCGGCGGAGGCGACGTACGTCGGTTCGACGCGGTGGGAAACCGATCGCGACTACTGGCGCGAGCGGACCGCCGGGATGCCCGAGCGGTGCAGCCTCGCCGACCGCGCCGCACCGGCCCACGCCCACGGCCGGGACGTCGGAGCCGAGGTCGAACCCGAGGTCGCCGAGGCGCTGGCGGCCGCGCAGGACCGGTACGGGGTGACGCTCCCGGTGCTGGTCGCGTCGGCGATCGCCGCCTACACCGCCCGGCACGTCGGCGCGTCCGACGTCGTCCTGAGCCTGCCGGTCTCCTCCCGGACGACAGCGGTGCTGCGCCGCTCCGGGGGGACGCTCGCGAACGTCGTCCCGCTGCGGGTGTCGGTGGGTACCGGCACCACGGTCTCGGAACTGGTGGCGGACGTCGCCGCCGGACTCTCGGGCGCTCTGCGCCATCAGCGTTACCGGCACGAGGACCTGCGCCGGGACCGCGGGACGCGCGGGTCGGGCCGCGGGTTCTCGGGCCCACTGCTCAACCTGATGCTGTTCCCGACCGAACTGCGCCTCGGCGACGCCCGGACCTCGCTCGAGGTGCTGTCGTCGGGCCCGATCGAGGACCTGCTGGTGAACGTCTACCGGTACGGCGACGGCGGCACGATCCGGCTGGACTTCAAGGCCAACCCCGACCTGTACGACGACGCCACCCTCGGCCGGCACTACCGGCGGTTCGCCAGGATCCTGCGCGAACTGGTGACCGCCGACCCCGATGCCCCCGTCGGTGAACTCCCGCTCGTCGACGCCGCGGAGACCGCGGCACTGCTCGCGCAGTCGTACACCCCCGGCGTGCCGGGCGGCGGGACGCTGCCCGACCTGGTGGCCCGTGCCGCCGAACCGGACCGGGACCGCGTCGCGGTGGTGTGCGGCGCCGACGCGCTGACGTACCGCGAGCTGTGCGACGACGCGAATCGTCTTGCGCGCAAACTCGTCACGCTCGGGGTCGGGCCGGAGTCGCGCGTGGCGGTCGTGTCGGGACGGTCCACGGACCTCGTCGTGGCGCTGCTCGCGGTCCTGGCCGCGGGCGGGTCGTACGTGCCGATCGAGACCCCGTCGCCGCGTGCCCGCCGCGACTATGTGCTCGCGGACGCGCGGGTGACCTGTGTGCTGACGACCGCCGCGCTCGCCGAGGAGCTGGCGGGCGTCGACGCGGCCGTCGTCGCCCTCGACTCGCGCGCCACCCGCGACGAGCTGGCGCGGCTGCCGTCCGCGCCCGTGACCGACGCGGACCGGATCGCCCCGCTGCGACCGGACCACCCGGCGTACTCGATCTACACATCGGGCTCCACCGGTCGGCCGAAGGGGGTGCAGGTGAGCCACCGCAGTGCCGCCGCGCTGCTCACCAACGCGAACGCCTCGTTCGGTACCACCGCCGCCGACGTGTGGACGATGTTCCATTCCTTCGCGTTCGACTTCTCGGTGTGGGAGATCTGGGGCCCGCTGACCTCCGGCGGAACGCTGGTGGTGGTGGATCGGGACACGGTGCGGACCCCGGACGTGTTCCTCGAGTTGCTCCGCCGCGAACGGGTGAGCGTCGTCAACCAGACGCCCGCGGCCTTCCTGCAGTTGGCCGAGGCCGAGCAGGACGCGGCCACCTCCCTGCCCGACCTGCGCCGGGTCTTCGTCGGCGGCGACGAGTACGACCAGCGGCGTCTCGTGCCGTGGCTCCAGCGTCATGCGGAGGACCGGGCGGACCTCGTGGGCGTGTACGGCATCACCGAGACCACGGTGTTCCTCAGCTCGATGCCGATGACCCCGGAGTCGGCGGCGCAGGGCGGCGGCAACGTCGTCGGGCGGGGACTGCCCGGTGTGCGACTGCATCTGCTCGATCGCCGACTGCGGCCCGTCCCGGTCGGTGTCGTCGGAGAGATCTACGCCGGCGGTGCGCAGGTCGCCCGCGGCTACGCCGGGCGCCCCGGACTCACCGCCGAGCGATTCGTCGCCGACCCGTTCTCCGGCGGTGGCAGCCGGATGTACCGGTCGGGGGACCTCGCCCGCCTCGACAACGCCGGACAGCTGGTGTTCCTGGGGCGCAGCGACTTCCAGGTCCAGGTGCGGGGCTTCCGGGTGGAACCCGGGGAGATCGAAGCGGCCCTCGTGGAGTGTCCCGGTGTCGCGCACGCCGTCGTGGTGCCGCGCCGGGCCGCACCCGCAGACCCGGTGCGACTGATCGCGTACGTCGTGCCGGAGTCGGGTGCGGTGCTGGAACCGGCGGCGGTGCGGGAGCAGGTGGCGGGCACCCTCGCCTCGTACATGGTGCCGGCCGCGGTGACGGTCCTCGAGCGGCTGCCGCTGACCGTGAACGGGAAGGTCGACCGGAAGGCATTGCCGGAACCGGACTTCGGTGCCGCGTCGAGGTCGGGTCGGGCGCCGGCCGGGGCCGCCGAGGAGCGGTTGGCCGGACTGTTCGAGGAGGTCCTCGGGACGGACTCCGTGGGCGCCGAGGACTCGTTCTTCGCATTGGGCGGCGACTCGATCATGGCGATCCAGTTGGCGTCCCGCGCGCGCACGGCCGGACTCGCGTTGACCCCGCGCGACGTCTTCGAGCGGCCGTCGGTCGCGGGACTGGCGTCGGTGGCCACCGCACTCGCCGGACCTGCCCCGGTGCTCGAGGAACTGCCGGGCGGTGGGGTGGGGCCGGTGGCCGCGACACCGATCGTGCGCTGGCTCGTCGACCGTGGCGGCTCGTGGACACGGCTGTCGCAGTCGGTGTGCGTGGCCTCGCCGATCGGACTGGACGGCGACGACCTGCGCACCGCGGTGCAGGCCGTCCTCGACCACCACGACATGCTGCGCGCCCGCTACGTCGGCGGCCCCGACCGTGGCGCCGCGGCCTTCGAGGTCCCGCCGCCGGGCACGGTCGAGGCCGCCGACGTCGTGCACCGGCTCCCGCTCACCGCCGACCCCGGCACCGACGATGCCGCCGCGGCACTGGTCCGGGCACGCGGTGAGGCCGCCGACCGACTCGACCCCACGGCCGGTCGGATGCTGCAGGTGGTGTGGTGCGATGCCGGGCCGGGCCGGTCGGGACGTCTGCTGCTGGTGGCCCACCACCTGGTCGTCGACGGCGTGTCGTGGCGAATCCTGTTGCCGGACCTGGCATCTGCCTGGCAGCAGGCGCGAGACGGGCGGTCGGTGCGACTGCCGCCGGTGGGGACGTCGATGCGGACGTGGGCGCACGTCCTGGGACGGCGTGCGCGCGGGGACCATGCCGCCGAGATCGCTTACTGGCGGGGTGTGCTCACCGGCGCCGACCCGGACCTCGGCCGTCGGCCGTGGGATCCCCGGATCGACGTGGCCGACACCGTCGAGACCGTGACCGTCGATCTGCCGCAGGCCGTGACCGAGGCACTGTCCACCGCGGTGCCGGAGAGCGTGCACGGGAGCGTCGACGACGCCGTCGTCACTGCGCTCGCCCTGGCGCTGACCACCTGGCGTCATCGGCGCGGCGCCGCACCGGACGCGTCGACACTGCTCACGATCGAGGCGCACGGCCGCGAGGACCAGGTGGTGGCGGGAGCGGACCTGTCGCGGACCGTGGGGTGGTTCACCACCACGCACCCGGTGCGCCTCGACCTCGCGGGCATCGACCTCGACGCCGCGTTCGCCGGTGGGCCGGTCGCGGGGGAGGCCCTCAAACTCGTCAAGGAGCAGCTGCGGGCCGCCCCCCACCACGGAATCGGTTACGGCATACTGCGTTACCTCGCCCGCAACGCCGCTGCCCCGGGCCCCCTCGACGGGTTGCCGACACCGCAGATCAGCATCAACTACCTGGGACGGATGGTGGTGGCGTCGCACGGCGTGGGCGGGGACTGGCTGCCGGTCGACGAACTCGGTGACCTGGGTTCGATGGTGGAACCGGACATGCCCGCCACCGCCGGCCTCGACATCAACCTGATCACCGTCGACACCGATCGGGGACCGACGTTGCGGGCGAGCCTGGCGTACCCGGGTGGCGTGCTCGACCGGCGGGCCGTCGAGGACCTGGCCGAGCTGTGGCGGTCGGCGTGCCGGTCGCTCGCGTCGGCGGCCGACCGGCCCGGCGCCGGCGGCCTGACCCCCTCGGATCTGCCGCTCGTGCATCTCGACCAGGCGACCGTCGAGCGTCTCGAACAGGAGCACCCGGGGCTTGCCGACGTGTGGCCGCTGTCGCCGCTGCAGGCGGGACTGTTGTTCCAGACCGAGCTGGCGGGCGACGCGCACGACCCGTACCTGGTGCAACTCGAGATCGCGCTGGGCGGGGCGGTCGATGTCGACCGGGTCCGCCGCGCCGTTCAGACTCTCCTGGATCGTCATGCGAGCCTGCGGGTCTCGTTCGCCACCGGGCCGGACGGCGACCCCGTGCAGTTGGTGCCGGAACACGTGGAACTGCCCTGGGCGGTCGCCGACCTCGAGAACGTCGTGGACCCCGACGCGGCCACGCGGGTGCTGGCCGACGACCGTGCCCGGCGCTTCGACATGGGGGTGTCGCCGCTGCTGCGGGGGCTGCTGATCCGCACCGGCCCCGATGCGCACCGACTGGTGCTGACGCACCACCACATCCTGCTCGACGGCTGGTCGGTGCCACTGCTGGTGCGCGAACTGCTCGAGGCCTACGTCGCACCTGGTCCGGGCGCGGCGCCGGTGCCGCCGTCGTTCCGGGAGTACCTGTCCTGGCTGGCGGGCGCCGACCTCGCGGCATCGACGGCGCGCTGGGTGGACGCGTTGGCGGGCGTCGACGAGCCGACGCTGCTGGGGCCGCTCGAGCGGGGGCGACAGTTGCCGACGGTGCCCCGGGCGGACCGGCTGCTCCTCACCGGCGAGGCGACCGCCCGGCTCGAGGCGGTCGCGCGTGAGCGGGGGGTCACCCTCAGCACCGTCGTGCGGGCGGCGTGGGGAATCGTGCTGGGGGCGTGGACCCGCCGCGACGACGTGGTCTTCGGCGCGATCGTGTCCGGACGGCCGCCGCAGATCGACGGCGTCGAGTCGATGATCGGCCTGTTCATCAACACGATCCCGGTACGGATCCGCCTGCATCCCGCCGAGACGCTCAGCGAACTCCTCGACCGTGTCCACGCCGAGCAGACCTCGCTGCTCGACCACGAGCACGTCGGTCTCGCCGACATCGAACGGGCGACCGGCGCGGCCGCTCTGTTCGACACCATCACCGTCTTCGAGTCGTATCCGGTCGACCGGGCGGGACTGACCGCGGACACCGACTTCGCCGGGATGCGGGTGACCGACGTCGCCGTCCGCGACGCCACCCACTATCCGTTCGCACTCGCGGCGTCGCTGAACGGCGGGCTCGAGATCCGGATCGACTACGCACCCGAACTCTTCGACGCGGTGGAGGTCGACGCGGTGGCCGATCGGCTCGAGCGGGTGCTGCACGCGTTCGCCGACGACCCCGGGCAGACGTTGGCCCGGCTGCGACTGCTGTCCGATGCCGACTACCACCGACTCGCGCCCGTGCTCGGACGCCGCGGCGGCCGGCACCGCACCCTGGCCGGGATCCTCACCGACGCGGCCGCGCTCGACCCGGACGCGCCCGCACTGTCGTGCGGCGATCGCACCGTCACCTACGCCGAACTCGACGCCCGGTCCTCGCGCACGGCCCGGTGGCTGATCGACGCCGGAATCGGCCCGGAGAGCGTCGTCGCGCTGGGATTGACCCGGTCCCTCGAGTTCGTCGAGTCGGTGTGGGCGGTCGCGAAGACCGGGGCCGCGTTCGTGCCCGTGGATCCGACGTATCCGGCGGAGCGGATCGACCACATGCTCCGCGACTCGGGCGCGGCGGCAGGGTTGACCGTGCGGGACCGGCGGGCCCGGCTGTCCGACCGGATCCGGTGGTGGGAGATCGACTCCGACGATCACCGGGACCGGTTGGCGCTCTACTCGGCGGACCCGGTCACCGACGCGGACCGTACGGCGACCCTGCGAGTCGACAACCCGGCCTACCTGATCTACACGTCCGGCTCGACGGGGCTGCCGAAGGGGGTGGTGCTCACCCATCGCGGTCTCGCGAACCTCGTCGTGCAGGAGCGCGAAAGCCTCACCGTTACTTCCCATTCCCGGGTCTCCCAGTTCACGTCGCCGAGTTTCGACGCGTCCGTCTTCGAGTTGCTGATGGCCTTCGGGTCGGGCGCGCACCTGGTGATCGCCCCACCCGACGTCTACGGCGGCCGGGAACTGGCCCGGCAACTGGCGGACGGGCGGGACACGCACGCGTTCTTCACCCCGAGCGTGCTCGGGTCGCTCGATCCGGACGGCGTACAGGGCCTGGACTCGCTGCGGTCCCTGGCGGTGGCGGGGGAGCCGTGCCCGCCCGAACTGGTCGGCCGGTGGGCGTCGGGCCGCGACATGTTCAACGCCTACGGGCCCACCGAGGTCACGATCATGTCGAACATCGCCGGCCCGCTCGCCCCGGACGACCCGGTCACCATCGGCGGCCCGACACTCGGCTTCGTGGAGCTGGTGCTCGACGCGCGCCTGCAACCGGTCCCGATCGGTGTCCCGGGCGAGTTGTACCTGGGCGGACCGGCGATCGCGCGGGGCTATCACCGGCGGCCCGGTCTCACCGCGGAACGGTTCGTCGCCAGCCCCTTCGTGGCGGCGACCGACGACCCCACGGGCGAGGACGAGGGCACCACACCAGGTGACCGTCTGTACCGCACGGGCGACATCGTCCGGTGGCTGCGGGACGGTCCCGCCCTGACCCTCGAATACCTCGGGCGCAGCGACCTGCAGGTCAAGGTGCGCGGGTTCCGCATCGAACTCGGCGAGATCGACACGGCCCTCGCCGAGCACCCGGCGGTGGAGTTCGCGGCGACCCTCGGCCGGACCGCGCCGTCGGGGGAGACCGTCCTGGTCTCGTACGTCCGTTCCGGGGACGACCCGGCCGTCGACCCCGACGAACTGGTCCGTCACCTCGCCGGCCGGCTACCGTCGCACATGGTTCCGGCGCTGATCGTGCCGATCACGGAGGTCCCGCTCACCCCCGCCGGCAAACTGGACCAGCGGGCGCTGCCCGCCCCCGACTTCCCCCGCCTCGTCGATGCCACGACCGCCGCGGTGCTCACCCCGATCGAGGCGATCGTCGCCGCGCACCTGCGGTCCGTGCTGGGCATCGACCGAATCGGTTTGGACGACAGCTTCTTCGACCTCGGGGGCAACTCGTTGATGGCCACGCGGGTCACCGGCCGGCTCGATGCCGCGCTCGACGCCGACCTCGACGTCCGTGCACTGTTCGAGGCGCCGACCGTGCGCGGGCTCGCCGCGCGGGTCGAGCACGGCGCAGGCGCCGAGCACCGGCCTGTGCTGCGGCCGTACGACCGACCCGACGTGCTGCCGCTGTCGTCGGCACAGTTGCGGATGTGGTCGATCAACCAACTCGACACGTCGTCGCCCGCCTACAACATCGTCATGGCGGTGCGCCTGCGCGGCGACCTCGACGAGGAGGCGCTCGCCGCCGCGGTCCGGGACGTCGTGTGCCGCCACTCCAGTCTGCGCACGATGTACCCGGTGGTCGACGGCACACCGAGCCAGCGGATCGTCGACATCGGCGAGGTGCCCGAACCGCCGGTGGTGGCGGTGCTCCGCGCCGACCTCGACCCGCACCTGCAGCGGTTCGCGTCGCCGGGCTTCGACGTGAGCACCGAGGTGCCGCTGCGGGCCGAACTGATCCGTGTGTCCGGCTCCGAGCACGTGCTGGTCGTCGCGGCACATCACATCAGTGCCGACGGCTACTCGATGGCGGCTCTGGGCCGGGACGTCATGCGCGCGTACGAGTCCCGCCGGCGAGGGGTGCCGCCGGACTGGCCGCCACCGCCCGTGGAGTACGTCGACTACGCGTTGTGGCAGCGGGAGCTGCTCGGGTCGCCCGACGATCCGGAATCGCGCTACGCGCGGCAGCTCGACTACTGGAGCCGGACGCTCGACGGCATCCCCGATCTGGTCCCGCTACCCACCGACCGGCCGCGCCCACCGCGGCAGTCGCTGCGCGGCGCCATCGTCGGTGTCGACGTCGACCGGGCGACCCACACCGCGCTCGCCGATCTGGCGCGCCGGGGCAACGCGACCATGTTCATGGTCGCGCACGCCGCGCTCGCGGTGCTCGTCGCCCGGCTGTCGAGCACCAGCGACATCGTCATCGGTACCCCCGTTTCCGGCCGCGGGGAGGCCGGGCTGGACGACGTGGTCGGCATGTTCGTCGGGACCCTCGTGCTGCGGACACCGATTGACACCGGTGCCGGATTCTCCGACGTGCTGAGCACGGTCCGCGAGGTCGACCTCGGCGCCTTCGCGCGCACCGACCTGCCGTTCGAACGTCTCGTCGACGAGTTGGCCCCGACCCGGTCGACGTCGTATGCGCCGCTGTTCCAGGTGCTCGTCGAGTACCGCGCCGACATGACCGACCACCTGCGGCTGCCGGGCCTCGACGTCGAACCGATCGAGCGGGACCTCGGGGTCTCGAAGTTCGATCTGCAGCTGAGCGTGTCGGAGTCGTTCGACCCGGACGGCGCCCCGGAGGGCATGCGCCTGGACCTCACGTACGCGACCGACCTGTGGGACGACGGCACCGTCCGAGGATTCGCCGACCGGCTGCACCGGATCCTCGGCGCCGCCGCGGTGGACCCGCACCGTCCGGTCGGTGACATCGACCTGCTCACGGCCCACGAGCGGTCGGCGATCGGATCGGCGATCGGATCGGCGGTGCTCACCGGAGCCCCGACGGGGATGGACACCCTCGCCGACGTGTTCGCGGCCACTGCTGCCGAGCACCCGGACGCGACGGCCGTGGTGTCCGGCGGCACCCGGCTCACGTACGCGGACCTCGCGGCGTCCGCGAACCGGCTCGCGCGCCTGCTCGTGAGTCGTGGTGTGGGTCCGGAAACTGTTGTGGCACTGGTGCTTCCGAGATCGACGGAGATGATGGTGGCGATCGTCGCCACCGTCGCGACCGGCGCCGCCTACCTGCCCGTCGACACCGGATCACCCGCCGAGCGGATCGCGTTGGTGCTCGGCGACGCCGCACCTGCGTGCGTGGTGACCACCGTGGATGCGGCCGCCGCGCTGGACCCGGTGACGGCCCCGTTGCTGCTGCTCGACGACGGCGCGACCCGCGTCGAACTCGAACGTCTCTCACCGGCGCCGCTGCAGGGCGCCGAGCGCACCGCGGCCCTGCGCCCGGACAACACCGCGTACGTCATCTACACCTCAGGGTCGACGGGCCGGCCGAAGGGCGTGCAGGTGACGCACCGCAGCGCGGTGGCCCTCCTCGCGAACGGGAAGTCGTTGTTCGATCTGCGCGCCACCGACGCGTGGACGATCTTCCACTCGTTCGCGTTCGACGTGGCGGTGTGGGAGGTATGGGGCCCGCTGGCGAGCGGTGCAACCGCGGTGCTCGTGGACCCCGTGACGGCGCGGACTCCGGAGGACTTCGTCGCCCTGCTGCGCCGCGAACGGATCACGGTGCTCAACCAGACCCCCGCGTCGTTCTACCAGTTGGTGGATCGCGACACCGCCGATCTGCCCCTGCGCTACGTGTTCGTCGGTGGCGAGGAACTCGCACTCGAACAGGTCGCCCGCTGGTACGACCGCTGCCCGGGCAGCGCGGGACGGGTGTTCGAGATGTACGGGGTCACCGAGGCCACGGTCATCGACAGTGCGGCCGCGCTCGACCGTGCCTCGCTGACCGGGATCTCCGGCACCGTGATCGGCCGGGGCATCCCGGGCGTCGGCCTGCACGTGCTCGACGCACGTCTGCACCCGGTCCCGGACGGGGTGGTGGGAGAGATCTACCTCTCCGGTGAGGCCGTGGCGCGCGGCTACATCCGACGGCCGGGCCTGACCGCCACCCGGTTCGTCGCGGACGGCCGCGGCGGTGGGCGGCGGCTCTACCGGACCGGCGACCTGGGCCGCCGCGGCCCCGGCGGGCAACTGGAGTTCTTGGGGCGCAGCGATTTCCAGGTGCAGGTGCGTGGGTTCCGGATCGAACTCGGCGAACTCGAGTCGGCCCTGCTGCGGTGTGACGGGGTGACGCAGGCCGTGGTCGTCGCGCAACGTGGCGGCAGTGCCGGCAGCGATCGGCTCATCGGGTACGTGGTTCCCGCGGCGGGTCGCACCCTCGACCCGGTCGAGGTCCGTCGGCAGGTGGAGACGTTGCTGCCGTCCTACATGGTGCCGGCCGCGGTGACGGTGCTCGACGCACTGCCGGTCACGGTCAACGGCAAGATCGACCGGAAGGCGCTGCCGGAACCGGATTTCGGGGCGTTCGCCGGTGGTGGCCGCCGGCCGGCCGGGGAGGTCGAGGAGGCGCTGGCCGGGCTGTTCGCGCAGGCGCTCGGCGTGCCGGAGGTAGCGGCGGACGACTCGTTCTTCGTGCTCGGCGGCGACTCGATCACCGTCATCTCGCTGGTGTCGCGAGCCCGGGCGAGCGGGTTCGGGCTCACCCCGCAGGACGTCTTCGAGCACCCGTCGGTGGCGGGACTGGCCACGGTGATCCGGGCCGGAGGCGAACCGGGCGGACGTCCGGTGCTCGACGAGCTGGACGGCGGCGGTGTCGGCCCGGTCGAGCCGACACCGATCGTCCGCTGGCTGGCCGAGCGCGGCGGGAACTGGGACCACTTCTCGCAGTCGGTCACCGTTGCGGTCCCGGCGGAACTGTCCGCCGCCGACCTCGCCGGCGCCTTCCAGGAGGTGCTCGACCGGCACGACATGCTGCGGGCCCGCCGGATCGGCGCGGGCACCGACCTGCACCTCGAGGTCCCCGAACCGGGCACGGTGGTGGTCGGCGAGTGTCTGCGGCGGGTGGACTGCTCGGATGTCGTCGACAGTGACCTCGACTCGGTGGCGGCGCGGGAGCGGGTCTCGGCGATCGATCGTCTCGACCCGGCGAGCGGTGTGATGGTGCAGGCGGTGTGGTGCGACGCGGGACCCGGCCGCGCGGGCCGGCTGTCGGTCGCGATCCACCACCTGGTGGTCGACGGGGTGTCGTGGCGGATCCTGCTGCCCGATCTGGTGTCCGCGTCGGAGCAGATCCGCTCCGGCCGGGAACCCCGATTGCCCTCGGTCGGCACCTCGATGCGGACGTGGGCGCACGAACTCGCGGTGGCGGCCACCGCACCGGATCGTGTTGCCGAGATGGACTGGTGGACGGACACGCTCGTGCCACCGGACCCGGTGCTCGGCGATCACCGGTTCGATCCGGACACGGACACCTCCGTCGGCGAACTCGAGGTGAGCCAGACCGTCGAGGTCACTCGGCGGTTGCTCGATCGCCTGCCCGAGGCCTACCGGGCGACACCGGGCGATGCGGTGTTGTGTGCGACGGCGATCGCGGCGGCACGGTGGAACCGGTGGGGCGGTGTCGGACGGTGGGTGCGTGCCGTCGTGTCCGTCGAAGGGCACGGCCGGGACGAGGACGCCGTGCCCGGGGCCGACCTGTCCCGCACCGTCGGATGGTTCACCACCGCGTATCCGATCCGCCTCGACCTCACCGACGTCGACCCCGCGGACCCGGGCGACGTTCTGCGCACCGTCAAGGAGCAGGTGCGCGCGGTCCCCGGTCACGGCATCGGCTACGGACTGCTGCGGTACCTCAACCCGGACACCGGTCCCGCCCTCGCCGCCCTCGCCACCCCGCAGATCTCGGTCAACTATCTCGGGCGACTGGCGGGGGACGCGTCCGGGGACTGGAGTGCGGCGGTCGGCGCCGCGGATTCCGGCCCCGCCTCCGCCGCCGGTAGCGACGGCCCGGTGCCGACCACCCTCGCGGTGGACGCCTACATCGCCGACGGTCCGGCGGGCCCGCAACTGATCGCGAAGATCCGGCACGCGCGCGAGGTGCTCGACGCGGACGCCACCCGCGAGTTCGTGACGCTGTGGGAGGACGCGCTCGGCGAACTCTCCGAGCACCTCGGCGACCCGGCGAGCGGGGGCCTCACCCCGTCGGATCTGGACCTGGTTCCCGCGACGCGCGCGGAGATCGCGCGCTGGGAACGCGCGCACCGCGGTGTCGTCGACGTGTGGCCACCGACTCCGCTGCAGGAGGGGTTGCTCTTCCACGCGCTGCTGGCGCAGGAGGACGTCGACGCCTACCACGTCCAGTTGGTCCTGGACCTCGACGGTGACATGGACGGACCGCGGATGGCCGCGGCGGCGCAGGCACTGCTGGACCGGCACGCGAGCCTGCGCACGGTGTTCGACAACCGGGACGACGGCAGTGTCGTGCAGGTGCTGCTGGACCACGTTCCCGTCGACTGGTCGGCGGTCACCGTCGCCACCGCAGCGGACGGTGACGCCGTGATCGACCGTGATCGCGGCCGCCACTTCGACATGCGCGCCGCGCCGCTGATCCGCTTCCTGCTGATCGATGTCGGCGGTCGGTCCCACCGACTGGTGATCACCAACCACCACATCGTGCTGGACGGCTGGTCCGCGCCGCTGCTGGTGGCGGATCTGTTCGACCTGTACGCAAACGGCGGCACACCCCTCGACCGGGCGGCGCCGCCGTACCGGGACTACCTCGCGTGGCTGGTCTCGCGGGACGCGGTCGCCGCGGCACGAGCCTGGGCGACGGCGCTGTCCGGGCTGCCCGGACCGACGCTGGCCGCCCCCCATGCGGCCGGGCGGCAGCTGTCGGCGAGTGCGAGCGAGACTGTGCCACTGGATGATTCGACCGCTGCGGCTCTGGTGCGGACATCCGAGACGGTGGGGGTGACCGTCAACACCGTCCTGCAGGTGGCGTGGGGCATCCTCCTCGGCGAGATGAGCGCCGGGACCGACGTCGTGTTCGGCACCACGGTCTCCGGTCGCCCGCCGATGGTCGCGGGCGCCGAGGCGATGGTGGGGCTGTTCATCAACACGGTGCCGGTGCGAGTGCGGCTCGATCCCGACGAGACCGTGCGCCAGTTGCTGGTGCGGCTGCAACGGGAGCGGACCGCACTGATGGCGCACGAGCACTTCGGGCTCACCGCGATCCAGCAGGCGGCCGGGTTCGGTGGACTGTTCGACACCGCGATGGTGTTCGAGTCGTATCCGATGGACCCCGGTGCACTCGACCGGCTCACCGACCGCACCGGACTGCGGGTGACCGGCGTCGTCGGCAATGATTCGACGCACTATCCGCTGTCGCTGATGGCGTTCGAGGACACGCGGTTGCGGATGCGGCTGCGGTACTCGCCGGACGCACTCGATCCGGCCGACGTCGAGGATCTCGCGCAGCGACTGCGGCGCGTCGTCGAGACCGTGGCGCACCGCCCCGACACCCCGGTGGGACGGATCGATCTGCTCGGCGGTGCCCGCCGCGCGGAACTCGTCGACGTCGCGGAGGCGGCGTCGGTGCCGCCGCGGACCTGGCCGCAGATCCTCGCGGATGCCGCCTCCCGCGATCCCGATGCGATCGCGTTGCGCTGGAATGGAACCGACACCACCTATCGTGAACTCGACGAGCGCTCCACGCGGCTGGCGCGGGAACTGGTCGACCGGGGCGTCGGCCCGGAGGACTTCGTGCCGGTCGCGGTGCCGCGTTCGGCCGAGTCGGTGACGGCCACGTGGGCGGTCGCCAAGAGCGGTGCGGCGCCCGTGCCGATCGACCCGAAACTGCCGGCGGGGCGCATCGAGTACATGCTCGAGGACTGCGGCGCCGCGGTCGGTCTCACCGCGACCGGCGACCACGTGCTTCCGGGCGGCGTCGACTGGGTGGCCCTGGACGGACTCGACCTGGACCGTCGCTCGGCGCTGCCGATCCGCGACGACGAGCGCACCCATCCGGTCCGCATGGCCGACCCCGCCTACCTGATCTACACGTCCGGATCCACCGGTGCACCCAAGGGCGTCGTCGTGTCGCACGCCGGGCTGCCGCACCTGACCGCCGCGCAGGTGGATCATCAAGGCGCGAGTCCGGACTCGCGGGTCCTGCACGTGTGTTCCCCGAGTTTCGATGTCTCGATCCTCGAACTGATGCTCGCCTTCGGTGCCGGCGCGACATTGGTGGTGGCGCCGCCCGACCTGTACGCGGGCGCCGAGCTCGCGACGTACGCGCGGGAGGAACGGATCACGCATCTGCTGGTGACCCCCGCGGTGTGCGGGACGATCGAGCCGGGGTCGCTGCCCGACGTCGAGGTGATCGAGGTGGGCGGCGAACTGTTCGGTGCCGAGCTGGTGGACGCGTGGGCGCACCGCACCCGGTTGCTCAACGCGTACGGTCCCACCGAGTGCACCGTGTGCGTGACGACCAGCGACCCGCTCGAGCCCGGAACGCCGATCACGATGGGCGGACCGGTGCCCCGCTCCGGTGTCGGCGCCGTCGTCCTCGACTGCTGGATGCGCCCGGTGCCCGACGGCGGTGAGGGCGAACTGTACCTGTTCGGCCCGTGCCTGGCCCGCGGCTATCGGGGACAGCCGGCACTCACGTCGGAGAGATTCGTCGCGAATCCCTTCGGGGACTACGGGTCTCGGATGTACCGCTCCGGTGACCTCGTGCGTCGTTGCGGCGGGCGGGGCCTGCAGTACGTGGGACGCACCGACTTCCAGATCAAGATCCGTGGACTGCGCATCGAGATCGGGGACGTCGACGCCGCCCTCACCGCGCACCCGGAGGTGGAGTTCGCCGCGTCCCTCGGCCACGACGCGCCCAACGGGGAGACGGTGCTGGTGTCGTACGTCCGGCTCACCTCGGACGGTGCCGTCGACGGTGCCGCCCTGCGGAAGTTCGCGGCGACGTCGCTGCCGGCCTACATGGTGCCGTCGGCGATCACGATCCTCGACGAGGTGCCGATGAACTCGAACGGCAAACTCGACCGCGCCGCGCTGCCCGCGCCGGCGTTCACGGCGGGGGAGTACCGGCCGCCGCGCACCGACGTCGAGCGCGTGCTGTGCCAGGTGTTCGCCGACGTCCTCGGCGCCGAGCGGGTCGGCATCGACGACAACTTCTTCGAACTCGGGGGCAACTCCCTCAGCGCCGTGCGGGTGGTCGCCGAGGTGCAGTCGCGACTGCACCGGGCACTGCCGATGCAGTGGGTGTTCGGTGACCCGACGCCCGCCGTGATCGCGCGGCGTATCGCGGGGGACGCCGGAACGCCGGAACAGTCGGGGAACCTGCTCAGGATGCGGGCCGGCGACGGGGGCAACCCGCTGTTCTGTGTGCATCCGGCGATCGGACTGGTGGGCTGCTACACCGGACTCGTGCCGTACGTGCCGTCCGGGCGTCCGGTGTACGGCCTGCAGTCGCCGGGAACGGTCGACGTCGACCACGATCCCGGGTCGATGGAGGCACTGGCCCGCGAGTACGTCGAGCTGATCCGGCGGGTACGCCCCCACGGTCCCTATCACCTGCTCGGGTACTCGGTCGGCGGCGCCATCGCCCACGCGATGGCCGTCCGGCTACGGGACCTCGACGAGGAGGTCGGGACCCTGATCATGCTGGACACGCAGACCGCCGACTCGGTCCCGGAGGCGTCCCGTACCCCGAGCCTGGGCATGCTGTTCGCCGAGTTTGCGGGAATCGACGAGATCGACGGCCCCGACGGCGACCTCACCCCAGAACGTGCGGAGCAGTTGCTGCGGCAGAGCGGCGGACCGTACGCGTCGCTGACCGCCGACGATCTGCGCCGGCTGTACGCCGACTACGTCCACACCGTCGGCCTCGGGCAGGCGTACCGGCCGGCGGAGTTCGACGGCGATCTCGTCTACATCGCGGCCGACGGCGGATCGGGACGGTCGCGGACGCCGTGGGATCGCTTCGTGTCCGGTGCTGTCCGGGTCCATCCGGTCAGCCACACGCACAACAGGCTCACCACACCCGAGGCGCTCGCGGAGATCGGACCGATCGTCGGTGCCTGTCTGGACGGCGACGTCCGATGATCTTGCGGGACAACCGCGATCGGTGCTTGGATGGTGCGCAGCGTCGCGTGCCGATGACGGACTGCGTCAGGCATGGAGGCGTCGTAGCACAAGGGGTCTTCCATGGCCGTCTCGTTCAATCACACCATCGTCTTCGCGCACGACAAGTACGTGTCCGCGCACTTCCTCACCTCGCTCTTCGGCCTGCCGGACCCGGTTCCGGCCGGTCCGTTCCTGGCGGTCGTGCTGGAGCACGGCGTCACTCTCGACTTCGCGGATCCGCCGATCGACGTCCTGCCGCAGCACTACGCGTTCCTCGTCAGCGAGGACGACTTCGACCGCATCTACGGACGGATCCTCGACCAGGGGATGGAGCACTGGGCCGATCCGCACCGGACCCGGCCGGGCACCTTCAATCGGAACGACGGTGGTCGCGGCGTCTACTTCCGGGACCCGGCCGGACACAACCTCGAGATCCTCACCCGCCCGTACGGTTCCGGCGGGTAGAGGGGCGGAGACGGCGAAGGTAGGCGGGTGGGCGACGCCCCGCTCGGTGCGGTACCGGTGAGGGATCGACATAGGTGCGAGTTCCGCTTCTACGGGGAGCTGGACGAGTTTCTGCGGCCCGCACAACGCCGGCGGAGCTTCGAGCATGCCTTCGACGGGACGCCGTCGGTCAAGGATCGGATCGAATCACTCGGTGTCCCACACACCGAGGTCGATCTGATCCTCGTCGACGGCGACCCCGTGGCCTTCGACCATCGACTCGCCGGCGGGGAACGCGTCGCGGTGTATCCGGCGTTCCAGACGCTCGAACTGCCGGGGGCCCCGCCGCTGCGCCCGCCGTTGCCGCAGCCGCGATTCGTCCTCGACGTGCACCTCGGCCATCTCGCGCGCTACCTGAGGCTGCTCGGATTCGACACTCGGTACCGCAACGACAGCGGCGACGACGAACTGCTCGCGCTGTCGCGCCGGGAGGATCGGATCCTGCTGACCCGGGACGTCGGCCTGCTCCGGCGGGCGGCACTCGTCCACGGCGGCTTCCTGCACGAGACCGATTCCCGGCGCCAACTGCGCGAGGTGCTCGACCGGTTCCACCTGCAGGAGCGCATCGCGCCGCTCACGCGGTGCGCCCGCTGCAACGGGCTGATCGGACCGGCGACACCCGCGCTGGCACGCGGGCGCGTACCCAGCGGCGTCCTGCGGGAGCAGAAGAGATTCAGTCGCTGCCGGGACTGCGGGCAGTTGTACTGGCCGGGTGGGCATCTCGACCGTCTGCGGGCGCGCCTGGCGGAGATCGGGGTGTGGCTCCAGGAGGACGGCAGCACACCGCAGGCAACGGTGCAGAATGAGGCCATGAGGCTGTGGATCGTCGAGTACGTTGCCGGGGAGCCGGGTTGCCCACCGGTTCTCAAGGGAAAGCTCAACCGGCCGTGGAACTGGAACGCGTTCGATCCCGAGCCCGCCGAGGCGCCGGTCGAGTCGGACTACGAACTCGTCACGACGAATCGGCGGCTCGACGTCGACTACTGGGGCGTCAACTGGCTCGCATCAGAGCAGTTCCTGCGGATCTGCCGTGGCTTCGGACTCCGGCTCGTGACGGTGCCGGTGCGAGTACTGCAGTCCGGCGGGGTGCCGACGGCGAAGCGGTACAGCTACCTGCGCTGGGGTGAGTGGGCGTCGGTGATCGACGTGGCGGCATCCGACGTCGAACTCGAACTCGATCTCGTCAGCGGTGAGCCGTCCCGTCATCGGAACTTCCCCGACGCGCCGATGTTCGAATCTGTCGCCAGGTTCGAGATCGCGGAGGAGCGAGTTCCCACTGCCGCCGCCTTCATCTGCACCGACGTCGACTACAAACTCGTCTGCACCGACGAGTTCAAACGCGCCTGCGAGGCGGCGGAGCTGCGCGGCCTGGAGTTCTCGCCGCTCACCGAGTACACGAAGACCGACTTCTGGGGGTAGTCCTGGATCGGGGCGATTCGCGATGCGGCCGCGCCCTCCGACGGGGATACTCGGGTGGCACGTGGGCGACACCATTCGTGGATCGTGAGAGGACGGCCGCAACCTGTGAAGCAGACGACGCACAGCTCTGACGACGGAGCGGGACAGGATGCCCCTTCTCGACTGATCGACGCGAGGATCGAGGAACTCGGCGACTGGCGCGGCGAGATGCTCGCCCGGATCCGAGCCCTCATCGTGCAGGCCGACCCCGACGCGGTCGAGGAGTGGAAGTGGCGCGGAGTCCCGGTGTGGTCGCACGACGGAATGATCTGCACCGGTGAGACGTACAAGAACGCCGTGAAGGTGACCTTCGCCAAGGGTGCGTCGCTGGACGACCCCGCGGGGCTGTTCAACTCCAGCCTCGAAGGAAGCACCAGACGCGCCATCGATTTCCACGAAGGCGACGAGATCGACGAGAAGGCCTTTGCGGCGCTCGTCCGCTCCGCCGTCGAACTGAACGCAGGACGGTGACCGCCTCGCCCCGCACCGACGTTCTACGGTGCGGGGCGACAGCTTCCGATCAGAGCACCGTGTCGCGGATCGTGTGCTTGGTGAGCTTGCCCGACGGGTTGCGCGGCAGTGTGTCGACGGTGATCGCCTCGCGGGGCAGCTTGTAGCGGGCGAGCTTGTCCGCGAGGTACTCCCGGATCTCCTCGATACTCAGGTCGGCGCCGTCGGAGGTGACGACCACGGCCACGACGATCTCGCCCCACTGCGGGTCCGGTCGCCCGATCACGGCGACGTCCGCGATCCGGGGGTGCGCGCGCAGCGACTCCTCGACCTCCTGCGAGTAGACGTTCTCGCCGCCGACGATGATGACGTCCTTGAGACGGTCGACGATGAACAGGAATCCGTCCTCGTCGATGCGGGCGACGTCGCCGGTCCGGTACCAGCCGTCGGTGAATGCGTCCGCCGTCGCGGCCGGGTTGCCCAGGTAGCCGCGCATGCGGGTGTCGGCGCGCATCCAGATCTCGCCGGTATCACCGGCTTTCGCGTCGGACCCGTTCGGTGTCACGACGCGCAGGTCGACGCCGGGCATGCCGCCGCGGCCGATCGAGCCGGCACGGGTGAGCTGCTCGTCCGGATACAGCGCGGTGCCCACCGGGCCCATCTCGCTCATGCCGTACACCTGGTAGAACCGATCGGTGCGGTAGGCCTCGACCAGCATCCGGGCGGTCTCCTCGCCCAGGGGCGCGCCACCGTAGATCCACTTGTCGACACTCGACAGGTCGTAGGACGTGAAGTCCAGGCCCTTGGCCTTGCAGACCTGCAGTGGTGCCAGGTAGGCGACGGGTGCGCCGAAGAACGCGGTGACCTTGTGCTCCTGCACCGTTTCCAGGAACGCGATGGGGTCGTACTCCTCGAGGAGCACGACGGTGCCGCCGAGGAAGAGCGTGGTGAGCATCCAGTTGTTGAGGGGCGACGCGTGCCAGATCGGCATCGCGATCAGCATCCGGTCGTCCCGCGTCAGCGGGATGGTGGAGGCGATCAGCGGCGGCACGGACGCGATGCTGCGGTGCGTGTGCTCGCAACCCTTGGGGGCGCTGGTGGTGCCGGAGGTGTAGAGCACCTGCGCGAGGTCGTCCTCGGTGACGGCGACGCCGTCGGATTCCGGCGCCTGATCGACGGCCCGACGGAAGGCGTCGGTGGTGAGCCAGGTGGTCTCCGGTGCGGCGGCCGTGACGATCTCGGCGAAGGCGGAGCCCACCACGCCGACCCGGGCGCCGCTGTGCTCGATCGTGTAGCGCACCTCGGGGACCTGCAGTTTGTGGTTGACCGGCACCAGGACGCCGCCGGCCCGCCAGATGCCGAACGCGGCGATGACGAACTCGGGGGTGTTGGTGGTCATCACCGCGACCCGGTCACCTCGGCGGACCCCCGCCTCGGCGAAGACGGTGGCCGCGCGGCGACTCGCCGAGAGCAGTTCGGCATAGCTCACGCGCCGGTCGACATGGATCAGCGCGTCCTTCGTGGGGAACTTCCGGGCGGAGGACTCGAGGAGGGTGTTCAGGTTCAAGGATGCTCCCGAATTGTCGTCGCGGCGGGCATTGCCGACAAGCATTGAACCATGATTCAATGCTTGCTGTGAAGGGGAACCTTCGATTTCGTCGACCAGCGATCGGAGTGCAGCTGCCATGACCAAGACCCATGTCACCCATGAGGTGTTCAACCAGTCGGCACCGCGCGTCGACGTGAACGAGTACACCTCGAACCCGGCGCTCGTCGAGGCCGTCGGGCGCTACGGCGGTGACTGGGGCGCTGCGGAACTCGCGGAGGTCGGCGCGCTCGTCGGCAGCGAGTCCTACCAGCAGGACGCGGACCTGGTGAACACGTTCACCCCGGAACTGCGCACCCACGACCGCTGGGGCAACCGCATCGACGCCGTCGACTTCCATCCCGCGTACCACCGCATCTACGCCGAGTCCGTCAAGCACGGCGCCCACACCCGGGCCTGGGCGGATCCGCGGCCCGGTGCCAACGTCGTGCGGGCGGGCATCTTCATGCAGTTCGCGCAGATCGAACCGGGACACACCTGCCCGGTCTCGATGACCCACGCCGCGGTGCCGTCGCTCGCACTCACCCCGGAACTCGCCGACGTCTGGCTGCCGCGCGTCTACTCCCGCGAGTACGATCCGCGACTGGTCGCCGGCAAGTCCAGCGCGATCTTCGGCATGGCGATGACGGAGAAGCAGGGCGGCTCCGACGTCCGCGCGAACACCACCCGCGCGGAGGCCCTCGCCGACGGCACCTGGGCGCTGACCGGACACAAGTGGTTCTGCTCCGCGCCGCAGTCCGACGCGTTCCTGGTGCTCGCTCAGACCAGCGCCGGGCTGACCTGCTTCCTGGTGCCGCGTGTGCTGCCCGACGGCGAGCGCAACGTCTTCCGTATCCAGCGCCTCAAGGACAAGCTCGGCAACAAGTCCAACGCGTCGTCGGAGATCGAACTCGACGGCACCATCGGCTGGCTCGTCGGCGAACTCGGCCGCGGTGTGCCCACCATCATCGAGATGGTCAACCGCACCCGACTGGATTGCGTCTACGGCTCGGCGGCCGGCATGCGGCAGTCCGTCGCCGAAGCGGCCTGGCACGCCCGGCACCGGGCCGCGTTCGGCAAGACGCTGATCGATCAGCCCGCGATGACCGCGGTCATCGCGGATCTGCAGCTCGAGTCCGAGGCCGCGACGTGGACGGCCATGCGTCTCGCCGCCGCGCACGACGACGAGTCCGGCGAGGAGGCCTCTTTCCGCCGCCTCGCGGCCGCCGTGTCGAAGTACTGGGTGTGCAAGCGCGGCCCGAACCACGCCTACGAATCGCTCGAGTGCCTCGGTGGCAACGGCTACACCGAGCTGTTCCCGCTCGCGCGCCGCTACCGCGAGCAGCCGGTGATGGCCGTCTGGGAGGGCTCCGGCAACGTCATCGCCCTGGACGTGCTGCGCGCCATGGCCCGCGAGCCGGAGTCCGTGACCGCATTCGACAACGAGGTCGCGCTGGCCGCCGGCACGTCGAAGACCTTCGACGCGCATCTCGCCAAGATGCGCCGCCAACTCGCCGAACTCGCGGCCGAGCCCGACGCCGCACAGGGGCGGGTCCGCCGCGCCGTCGAGTCGATGGCGCTGGCGCTGCAGGCGTCGCTGCTGCTGCGCGAGGCGCCCACCGCCGTCGCCGAGGGCTTCGTCGCTGCCCGCCTCGGCGAGGACCGAGCCTTCGAATACGGCACACTGCCAGACGGTTTGGACGTCGCGGCGATCGCCGCGCGCGCTTAGCGCATGTCGGACAATCTGCGGCTCCATGCGACGACCGCGTTCAGGGCGGCCGCGGCGCGGTAGACGATCGCGAGCGCAGGACACCTTGTCGCCGCGGACCCGTTCGGGGCGGGTTCGCGGCCGCCCACCGTCTACTGTTCGCCCCATGAATCGACTGTGGTGGGGGAGCGACACGTACGGGTCCAGGTAATGGCTGAAAGCCGCGATCAGACCAGTACTTCCCGGACGGTGGCCGGTAGCTCGCATTGGTCTGAGAGGATCGGCGCGTGCGCGAACACCACTACACCCTCACCGTCGCCTGGACTGGAAATCGGGGCGTCGGCACAGCCGATCACCGCGCCTATGACCGCGAGCATCGGGTGTCGGCCCCAGCGAAGCCCGACCTACCTGGCAGCTCCGACCCCGCCTTCCGAGGTGACCCCGCGCGGTGGAACCCTGAGGAACTGCTGGTCGCATCGCTGGCTCAGTGTCACATGCTCTGGTTCCTCAGTCTGGCCGCGTCCGCCGGAATCGTGGTCATCGGGTACACCGACCGTCCCGTAGGGACGATGGCCGAGGAACCCAGCGGTGCAGGGCAGTTCACCGAAGTCACGCTCAACCCCGACGTCACGGTGCGCGACCGGAATTCCCGAGACGTCCTGGGCGCGGACCTGCTGGCCCAGATCGAGTCGCTGCATCAAAAGGCGAACGAGATGTGCTTCATCGCCCGGTCGGTGAACTTCGCGGTCCGGCACCGGCCCACCACCCGGGTCGAGTGCTGACGCAGACACCGTCCCTCTGACAACCGGCGGAACGGCCAGTGTTGCCTGTACCCGCGTGCTGTCAGACATGCCCGAGCGGCCCTGGGGTGGATCAGGGTTCAGCGGGGGAGGAGACCGGTCAACAGCCAGACGCCCACTGCCGTGAGTGCGAAGTTCACGATCAGGAAGACGATCGGTGCGCCGGTTCCGCGTCGTCTCCGTGACAAAGTCTCCAGGACACCGGAGCTCACGCCGCCGACAGACAGTACGAACATCGTGACAGCTCCGTCGACACCTCTGGCGTAGCCGAGCAGCGCGCTGGTGAGCAGCGCAATGCCGGAGAACACGGCGACGCCGCACATGGCCCAGGTGATGCCTCGGAGTTTCTCGTACTGCCGCGAGTTCAGACTGGTCGTGAACACCTGGAGCCTCTCGATAGGGTGCAGGTGAGTTCCTCGCCGCGGACCTGCCGTTCGAGGACTGCCGCCGGCGGGCGCAGGTGTCACAGTAGGTAAGACGGCGCGATCTTGCAGCCGTGTGCGGTCAGCGCGCGGCAGATCGGCGGGGGCGCCGTACTCCTGCTTGTGTTCGTCGATGTAGTCGACGATCACCGATTGCGGCGGTCAAGCTCCGCCGCGAAGAAAGTCGATGCCGACTTCAGAATATCGTTGGCACGCTTGAGTTCTCGATTCTCTTCCCGAAGCTTTCGAGGTTCCTCGGCCACGCTTCCATTGCACCCGTGCACAGCGGGCCGCACGACATCAGACTTCATGCTGATTGCCCGCAAAGAGTCGAAGAGCCCCCTGACCGACCTGCCCGACCGCCACCTGCACCCGTTTCCCCTACGTCATCGCCGTGATGAACGAGAACATGTCCGGCGGCTACACGACCACCTACATCGACGACTACGGCGGAAAGCGGACCCGACAATTGATCGGGTCCGCTTTCCGCCGCCGACGCCAGGCGGCGGGGCCGGATCAGCTCATCCACGCCTGGCCGAACAGCATGATGCCGTCGACGGTGGGGGTGACGCCGTGGACCTTCGGGGTCCACACGATGAAGCTGCGATGCGCGCCCAACGTCAGGAACGGCACGGTCTCGTTGACCAGCGTCTGCATCTGGGCCAGGACGTCGCGCTGCGTCTCGAAGGTGGGGGCCTCCTGCAGGTCGACGAGCAGCGCGTCCATCTGCGGGTTCTTGTAGCCGACGGCGTTGTTGTTGGACGTGCTCCGGAGGGATCCCTCCAGGCGCAGGAACGGGTTCGACTCGGAGACGCTCAGCGCGGCGTACGCCAGGTCGAAATCGTGGTCGACGTAGCGCCGCTTGATCAGGTCGGTGGAGTTGTTCGCGTATTGGATCTCGACGGTGAAGCCGACCGCCTGGAGCATCGACTGCAGGGTCAGGGCCTGGTCCTTGGCGGTGGGCTCGTTCAGCCCGACGTAGACGATCTTGCCGTCGTAGCCGTCGGCCTTGGCCTCTTCGAGGTACTTGCGCGCCATCTCGGGGTCGTAGGCGAGCGATTCGACGTCGTTGTTCCACACCGACCAGTCCTGGAACAGCTGCGGGCCGGGCATGCCCTTGCCGGCGTCCACCCGCTCGTCGAACGTGACGGTGTCGACGGCGTGGGCGATCGCCTGGCGCACGCGCAGGTCCGAGCCGGGGCGGCCCTCACGGTTGTTGATCAGGGCCATCGCGCCGACGTTCGAGATGTCGATGTAGCCCGGCAGGCCTTGGGAGAGGGCGTTGTCGACCGGCTCGACGTTGCGGACGAAGGCCATGTCGGCGCCGCCGGAGACGACGGAGTCGACCTTGCTCTGCTCGCCCTTGATGTCGACGAAGCGCAGCTCCTCGAGGTGGGGCGTGCCCGCCCAGTAGTCATCGCGGCGCTTGAGCACGAGGCTCTCGTTCACGGCGAGCGATTCCATGGTGAACGGGCCGGCGCCGATCGGGCTGAACTTCTCGGTGGCGACGGAGCCCTGGCCCACGATCAGCCCGTGGGAGCCCGCGAGGAGCGACGGGAACAACGCCCACGGCTTGTTCAGAGTGATCACGACGGTGTCGGGGTCGGTGGACTGGATGTCCTGGACGCTGTCGATCCACAGCTGGCTGCCGACGGCTTTGCTCTCGTTGAATCGGTTCACGCTCCACAGCACGGCGGCCGAGTCGAGCGGCGTCCCGTCGCTGAATGTCACGCCGGGGCGGAGCTTGAGGGTCCAGACGGTGTTGTCGGCGTTGGTGTCCAGCGATTGGGCGAGCTGCGGCACGAACGCGCCGCTCTCGTCGTCGAAACGCATGAGGACGTCGTACACGGCGGCCATCTCCGAGCCGCCGGTGGTGCCGGTGGCCTGCGTGATGACGGGGTCGAGGCTGGTGACGCTGGCGTACGGGGCGAACGAGAGCGTGCCGCCGGAGACCGGGGGGCCCGACGGCTCGACGACGCCGACGAGGCCGTTCTCGGTGACTTTCGCGGTGTCGACGACCGTCTCGATGGTGGGGGCGTTGGAGCAGGCGGACAGCAGCAGGGCGCCGGAGACGGCGGTGACGACAATTGCTCGCGCGCGCCGGGAGAGCAATCGCGGAGCCGAAATTTTACTCAATGTATCTCCTGGGAATAGTCAAAGATGCGCGGCGAGTCAACGGAGTTTGATGGTTCCGCCATCGACCATGAGGGTCTGGCCCGTCATGAATTTGCTGTCATCGCTCGCGAGGAACGCGACGACGGGCGCGATGTCCTCTTCCGGATCACCCATCCGGCCGAGCGGAATGCGCTCGATGGTCTTCGCGTAGTCGTCGGGGAATGCTGCGGCCCAATCGGCCACACCGCCGGTCACGGCGATGGGGCACACCACATTGACGCGCACGCCGGCCTTCGACCATTCATTGGCGGCCACGCGGCTGATCCCGCGGATCGCTTCCTTCGCGGCGGCGTAGGAGGTTTGCGTGGGCCGGCCCTCGAGCGCAGCCCCGGAACCGAAGTTGACGACGGAGCCGCGGGTCTTCTCGAGGTGCGGGTACGCGGCGCGCATCATCTGATAGGTGCCGTAGAAACCGGACTTGAAGGACAGCTCGAACATTTCCTCGGTCTGTTCGAGGAAAGGGGCCTGGCTCGACGCGTGCGCATTGTTGATCAGAATGTTGAGGCCGCCGAATTGCTCCACGGCCGTCCGGCAGATCTGCGCCGCAGATTCCGCATTGGAGATATCGCCGCCGGTGTACAGGGCCGCGTCGCCGAGCTCGTCCGCGAGCGCTTGCCCGAGGGCGTCGTTGATGTCGACGATGACGACCTTAGCGCCGTCCTTGATCAGCGTTTGGACGATTGCCCGGCCGATTCCGCTTGCGCCGCCGGTGACGATAGCGACCTTGTTGTCGAGCTTCATGTGGGTTTCCTTTCCAGATTCGGGGCGGGTCACTTGATCTTTTCGAGCAGCGGGGTGAGGGATTCCTGCACATTCTCGATCGATTCCAGGTTCCGCACGGCGTCGAACAGGTTCTGGATGTCCTGGGGGTCCATCAGGTCCTCGCAGAACTGCTCCAACTTCACGAGCACCCGATCCCAGGTGGGCCGCGACTCGTCGGACCAGGGGTCGCCGGGCGCGAAGTCGGACTCGATCACGACCTCTTCGCTGGCGGTGCGGATCGTCAGCGACCCGCGGGTCCGGCGGGGTCGGCCTTCGTCCGAGGTGTTGATCTGCGCGTTCCACTCCTCCGCGAGGCTGGGGTCCGGCGCGGTGGTGATGCGGCTCGCGAGGTCCCACACCCGCTGGTCGTTCATCGCCTCCTCGGTGTACCAGGCCGGCCCGGGGGTGCGGCCGAGGAGAACCTGGGCGAGGACGAACGGGATGTGGAACTGCGCCTTCATCGGGGCGCGATGGTCCGGCTCGAAGGACGCGGCGGGCTCGGAGAACACGGTCATGCTGTACGCGGCCGGGTTCAGGCGGACCTCGATGTGCTCGATGTCGTCGGCCTCGAGGGTGTGCTCGCGCATGTACTCCTGCAGCGCCGCGGCGGGCGCGTGGGTGTAGCGGCAGGACGGCAGGTACTTGATCGCGGAGTCCCGGATCCACCACTGTGTGCCGAAGTCCTTGGTGATGATCTCCAGATCCGCGTCCATGAATCCCTGGCCCTGGATGAAGCCGGGGGAGAGCTCGAACAGATCCATTTCCCCGACGTAGCCGTACTCCGCCATGGTTGTGGCGGTGAGGGCGCACTGGGTGAGGTGGAAATTCGGGGCCCACTTGTAGGAGCCGATTTCCGTGCGCTTCGCGGAATTGGAGTTGCGGGCAGTGGGCGCGGTGCCGGCGACCAGCGCGAAGGCGTTCGCCATCTGGTTCTGGTCGAGATTCATGATGATGCCCGACGATGCGGCGGAACCGATGCTCGCGTAACCGCTGCCGAACATCTGCGACCACTTGAACTGGCCGTCCTCGAACGTCATGAACAGGCTGGCCAGGTTCACCCGGGCGCTCAGGTCGAAGCCGATCGCGACGGCGCGGATGAACTCACGGCCGGACGCGCCGAGACGCTCCGCCTCCGCGAGGCCCGCGGCGACATTCATGATCACGAAGTGCGCGGAATTGAAGAATGTGTCGTCCGCGTCCAACAGATTCATGGACTCGGAGTTCACGGAGGCCGCCACCAGGGCGGACACCTTCTGGCCGAGCCCGAAGATCGTCGCCTCCTCGGGGCCGCCCATGCGCAGCGCGACATTGTGGGACATCTGCGAGCGCTCCATCTTCGCCGCGGAAAGCCCGCAGATCAAAGAGTCGAGGATCAGCAGCTTGGTGTAGTCGACAACGTCCTCGGGGAGGTCGTCAAAGCTTGTGGTGCAAGCAAATTCCGCCATTTTCTCGGGAATGCTGTGGTCGCGCTCAGGTGTCATCGTTAGTCCAATCTAATGCGGGAAGGGGGGATTTTGGCTTTAACTCAGAAAGCGGACCAGTAATTGTTTACGTGTTCGAGAGCGTATGAGGCCCGACCTGTTGCTGATCGCGTGAGGCGCTAGATGCAGAGGCCTTGGATGTGATGATGAAGGTTATTGACGGATAGTGCCGACGGTGTCATAGCGTCAAAATTTGAGCTTTCACGCTGAATTGGAGAAACGCCATAGATTGCGTTCCACGATGGATGCTCAAAAGTACATAACAGCTGTTGTGTTGCGGTTGCGAGAGTCACCATAGCTGACTGTGTTCCAGCCCACAAGGATTTGTGTAGGTTGGTCTGTGCGAAGGTGCCACATGGACAGGCGGCGCGGCACTGGTGTCTACTCACGTCTGCGCGGACCGGTCAGCAGAACATGGAAGTATTGACACCATGAACGTGAGGATGCAGGCGATGACGACCCGATCTGGAACCAGCTCGAACCGAGTTGATGCTCGACACGAGATTGCTAGCGCCGCATGTGATCTGGTCGCTGTCGGCGGTCTGGACAATGTCTCGCTGCGTCGGATCGCCAAACACCTGGGATCGACCACCGGCTACATCTCGCACTACTACGATGATAAGGATGACCTACTCGAAGCCGCTCTTCTCGCGGCGCTGGACGAACTCACGATGGCATCACCCAGGGCGACTGCGACACTGGACGAATGGCTCGACATAGCGGTTGAAGGCCTGCCGCGCGACGGCAAACCGCAACGATTCTGGCGTGTACTGACTGCCTTCCAAGCCGCCAGTCTGGGAAGTGTGAGGCTTTCGGGGGTGCTGCAGAACTACGCGCCTGATCGGGAGGAAAACTTGGTCAGGAACCTAGCCGATTTGGTGCCGCGCGAATCATCTAGCTCCGAGCTCAACGCGCTCGCTCATTCGATCCGCACTCTTGTTGCCGGGATTGGAACAACCTCGGCAATCGCTCCGGAAGCTTTTTCAGTCGATCAGCAGCGTGCCGTGCTGCGGGCGGGGGCGCACGGGCTGATTGAAGAATTCATAGGACGGCAGCGCACGACCTGACGTGGGCGTTCAGCGGCGACACGACAGGAACCTCGGCTATCGCAATTAGCCGGCGGGACTGCTCCCACTCCGGTTGACCGGTGGGGTTGAACGGATCAGGGCGGTTCGTCGGCGACGTTGGCCGTTGAGACAATCGCCGTATGACATCGCCTGACCTCTTATCGTCTCCCCGAACGGAGTCCGAGCTTCAGTCGGCACTTACCGGCGGACTCCTGGAAGAGACCCACTATCTGGATCTGAAGCGCGAAATTTCTCCTGGGAAGAGTGGGAGCAAGGGGATCGGGAAGGACCTTGCCGCGTTCGCAGTCGATGGCGGGATGATTCTGATCGGCGTGGAGGAGAATGATGACCCGCGTAACTGCCGTCACTCACCCCGTAACCCCTCACCGAACTCAGCCCGTCGCTGAGTTCTCAAACTCGTAAGTCTCCGACCATGCCGGGGCGATTCACCTGGGTCCGGTTGTCGATCCGTGGGACGCCGGGTTCGTCGATCTCTCCGGCCGGCAGGGTCTGCTGGGACAACGGGAAGGGCGCACCACCGCCGTTGTGATCGGCTGGCTCACGGACACCCGGGTTCCGAGAGTCGATCGAGTGCATGGCGATCGACCCGGCGGCCGTCTACACCGGCGCGGTCCGCACGAGGGCCTTCTTCCGAACGCGACGTTGGTGGTCGACCACTTCCACCTGGTTCAGGCAAACCAGGCGGTGACGAAAGGTCCGCCGCCGCGTGACGTGGGAACTGCGGGACCGCCGCGGTCGCAAGGCCGATCCGAAGTGGGCGAACCGCCGTAGATTGCCTACAGGGCGGGAGCGACTGTCGGACAACAGATTCGCACGAATATGAAATTCGATTTTGACGAGGACCCGCGCGGGCAGATCCTGTCCGCTGATATCGCGAAGATCGATGGCGCTGGCGCTGCAGGCGTCGCTGCTGCTGCGCGAGGCGCCCACCGCCGTCGCGGAGGGCTTCGTCGCTGCTCGCCTCGGCGAGGACCGTGCCTTCGAATACGGCACACTGCCAGATGGTTTGGACGTCGCGGCGATCGCCGCGCGCGCTTAGCGACCCGGTTGCTTCTGCCCGACGAAGTTGCCGGGCAGGAGCACCCGTTCGTAGCCGCCGGGGTGGATCAGGGCTCAGTGGGGGAGAAGGCCGGTCAACAGCCAGACGCCCACTGTCGTGAGTGCGAAGTTCACGATCAGGAAGACGATCGGTGCGCCGGTTCCGCGTCGTCTCCGTGACAAAGTCTCCAGGACACCGGAGCTCACACCGCCGACAGACAGTACGAACATCGTGACAGCTCCGTCGACACCTCTGACGTAGCCGAGCAGCGCGCTGGTGAGCAGCGCAAGGCCGGAGAACACGGCGACGCCGCACATGGCCCAGGTGATGCCTCGGAGTTTCTCGTACTGCCGCGAGTTCAGACTGGTCGTGAACACCTGGAGCCTCTCGATAGGGTGCAGGCGATCGTCGGCTCGTCGGAACGGCCCGCCTAGTTCCGAACAGTATCCGGACGAAGGAGAGGTTGGCGGCGGCGAGTTCCAACGCCGATGGCGCCGGCGCCATCTCGTCCGGTAGGCCGTGTCCGGGCTCGAAGGCTCCGATGAAGGAGTGCTCTTCCGCTCGCGGGATCTGCGCGGAGGGGTGTCAATCCGACTGGGTATCGGCGAACACGTTCTCGACCTCGTCCAGGTCCAGTCCGGTCGCCTCGGCGATGTCGTTCAAAGGGAAACCGGCCCTGCACAACTCGACGACGAGGACACGGGGACCGTTGAGCCCACCGAACTGCGTGAGTAGCTGCTCCGCCCCCTCTCGGAGTTCCGCGCGTTGGTCCCGGGACCACGGCGCGGAGCGCGTCCGGGACGCTCGTCCGATCCACTCGTGGAGCAACTCGCCGAGGGTCTGGCGCTGCTGCGCCGTGGTCGTGCCGTCCACTGATTCCTCCGTCACGCACAGATCGACGAGAAGCGACGGCTCGGTGCGCTCGAAGCGGGTGAAGGACCGGCGGCCGATGTCCGCGGGCAGGCATCTCAGGCAGACGACGAGAGTCCCGGCGATCGACGGCGTGGCAGCACCGAATACTGCTGCGGCCTCCTGCAATTCGTGTGCCAGCTCGCGCACGTCCCCGATCGGACCGGTATCCGACGTGACGGCGAGATCCATACGGCCGACGATACCGGCGCGGGTTCGGCCGCGATCAAGGGCTACGTCGTCGATGGAGCGGGGACGACCGGCCTGAGGTTGCGCCGCTTGATCCACCCCGAGCTGCTGACCACGGAGTTCGGTGGGACATCCTTCGCGACGACCGCGCCTGCTGCGACAACCGATCCGGCCCCGATCGTGACCCCTGGTGTGACGGTTGCGTTGGCGCCGATCCAGACGTTCGACTCGATGACGATGGGCGCCGTGGTGATGCCGTCGAACCGTTCGTCGGGTTCGACGGGGTGGCCGGCGGTGCTCAGCGTGACACCCGGTCCGATCAGGGTGAGATCGCCGATGCTGATGCCGCCGAGGTCGTAGAATGAGCAATTCTGGTTCACGAAGACCTTCTCGCCGAACTGCAAGTTCAGGCCGTGGTCGCAGTAGAACGGCGGATAGAGCGTGAGTGTCTCCGGTATCGGCCTGCCGAGAATCTCGCTGAGCAATGCGTGGCGGCCCTCGACGTCGCTGTGTCTAAGAACATTGAGTCGCGAGGTCAGGTCCATCACCACCTGAACGCGGCGGGCGGCAGCCCGTGACTCGGGGGTGCCTCGTGGAATGAGCCGCTCGTCGCGCATAGCCCTCCACTCTGGCATCCTCTGAGCCCCTTTCGCTATTTGCGGCCGCCGATCCCGCCTTCGGGCGCGGCACGGTCGATTGCAGCCAGATCGTCGTCGGTCAGGACCAGGCCGGTGGCGGCGATGTTCTGCTCGACCCGGGACGGGTTGCGGGAACCGGGGATCGGGACGATGTAGTCCTCGCGAGTCAGGAGCCATGCCAACGACAACTGTGCGAGGGTGACGTCCTTGCGGCGGGCAATCTCGGTGAGTTCGTCGACGATCGCGAGATTTGCGGAGAAGTTCTCCGGCGCCCACCACGGGAGGCGCTGGCGGAAATCATCGTCGTCGTACTGAGCGCGGGAAGCGACCGCGCCGCTGAGGAAACCGCGGGCCAGCGGCGAGTAGGCGACGAGGCCGATGCCGAACTCCTCGAGGACAGGGAAAAGGGATTCGACGTCACGCGCGAAGATCGAGTACTCAGTCTGTAGCACGGTGATCGGGTGTACTGCGTGCGCCGCGCGGATGGTGGTCTCGTCGGCTTCGGGCAGCCCCAGGTACTTGACCTTGCCGGCCTCGACGAATTCCTTCATCGTGCCGATCACGTCCTCGATGGGCACCTTCGGATCGGGACGGTGCTGGTAGAGCACATCGATCGTCTCGACACCGAGATTGCGCAGGCTCGCGTCGACGACCTCACGGATGTGCTCGGGGCGTGAGTCCAACCCGAACGAGGGCGTGAAGCCGAACTTCGTGGCGATGACGACGTCGTCGCGCACCGGTGCCAACGCTCGGCCGAGCAGTTTCTCGCCCTCGCCCCAGCCGTACATCTCGGCGGTATCGAACATCGTCACGCCGAGTTCGTGTGCCCTGCGGATTGCGGCGATCGACTCGGTGTCGTCGGCAGGTCCGTAGCCGACGGCCGTGCCCATCGCGCCGTAGCCGAGGGCGGAGACAGTCAGACCTTCCTTGCCGAGCGTGCGCTTGTCCATGGATTTCCCCTCGTCGGTTGTCATTCTCAGCCCAATATGGCAGAGGCTGACAGCTTTGTCCATGTACGCTGCCCACGTGGAAAGTTCCTCGACACCGGCGACCTCGGGCTTGCGCGACATCACTCGTGAAGCCGTGCGCACACGCATCTCCGAGGTCGCGGTCGACCTGTTCGCCGAGCACGGTTTCGACTCCGTGACCGTCGAGCAGATTGCCGCCGCGGTGGGGATCTCCGCTCGAAGCTTCCATCGCTACTTTCCGGCCAAGGAAGACGCGGTCATCGGCGACCTCACCCGGTGGGGCGAGTTCGTCCGCGACGTCCTCGCGTCACGGCCGGCCGATGAACCGGTCCTGGTCTCGTTGCGGATTTCGTTCGAATCCTTGCTGTCTCGCTCACGCCGCGACGAGGACGAGCAACGCAGCAAGCGGACCATGCGTGTGCTCACCAGCACCGCATCCCTCCGCGCCCGAAACCTCGAGAAGCACCTGGGCTGGGCGAACATGCTTGTCCCCGTTGCGCAGGCACGTCTGGCCGGTGACTATGCGGAGTTGCGAGCGCAGACGCTCGTTCAGGCTGCACTCGCCTGTTTCGACATCGCGTTGACCACGTGGGCCGAATCCGAGGACTCGGACGCGGTCGAACTCCTGCGCCGATCCTTCGATGCACTCGCCGCCGCGCAGGAGATGTAGGTTCGTCAACTCTCGATGTGCAGCGGAGTTCGGCGAAGCGTGACACCGGTTCCAGTTCTCGGAGCAATTCCCTGCTATTTCAAGAGCTTTGATTCCTCGCTGCCGGAATCGCGCGCCGTTCCGGCATTCCTCGACGAGTCGGCCGCGGCGCCGGTGCCGACGCGACGGCCACTTCCGTCGTGCCCACTGAGCAGGTATTGCCGGGGCGTCGTGCCGACCGTGCGCCGGAAGGCCGCCAGGAACGCGCTCGCGGTGGCGTACCCCACGCTGTGCGCCACGCGCGAAACCGGCTGCCCCTCGGCCAGCAGCGGCAGGGCGGCGCTCATCCGGACCCGCGTGCGCCAGCGGTCGAAGCTCATTCCCATGTCTTCGCTGAAGAGCCGAGTCAAGGTCCGTCTGCTCACGCCGACCACGCGGGCATGAGCCTCGAGGCCCCGCGGGTCGGCCGGGTCCGCCAGCAGGGTGTCCGCCACGATCCGGACGCGCTCATCGGTAGGTCGCGGCACATCGATCGGCCGGGTGGGCAACGGGTGCAACAGGTCCGGCACCAACGCCTCGGCCCGCACGCGCGCATCCTCGGAGAGGTCGGCGCGGGCCAGGTACGTCGTCAGCTCCGCCAGCAAGCCGTCGATACCGACCACAGTGGGCTCGGTCCAGTCCAGCGGGCAGTGCTCCGGGGCCAGATAGAGGCTGCACAGCACCGCGTCGCGGGTGGCGCCGGTCGTGTGGGTGACGCCCGCGGGGATCCACAGCGCCCTGGTGGGTGGCAAGACCCAGTACAACTCGCCCACGCCGACGCTCAGGACGCCGCGTCGGGTCCAGGCGATCTGGTGGTGGGTGTGGCTGTGCGCGGGGATCCACTCCCCGGAGGTGAGTGGGAAGTGGCCCACGACGATCGCGCCGATGTCCTCCATGCGACACAGTCTGGCCTCAGCGCGGATTGTGGCCAAATGTCGTCGGTCATAGCGTCGTCTCGTGCCGATGTTCGTGTTATGCCTCGTCCAGTTCATGCTCGTGCTCGATGACACCGTCGTGATCGTCGCGCTGCCCAGCATCCGAGATGATCTGGGATTCAACCCAGACGGGTTGCCCTGGGTCGTCAACGCCTACTTCCTGGCCTTCGGCGGGCTGCTGCTGCTGTGTGGCCGGATGGCGGATCTGCTGGGACGCCGTCGCGTCTTCCTCATAGGCGTGGCGCTGTTCGGAATGGCAAGCCTGGCTTGCGCGATCGCGCAGGAGCCATGGCAGCTTGTGATCGGGCGGTTCGTGCAGGGCGCGGGTGCTGCGATGGCCAGTCCGGCGGCAATGTCGATGATCACATTGCTGTATCCGGGGCGGGAGGAGCGGGCCAAGGCGCTGGGCATCTGGGGCGGGATCGCGGCCCTGGGCGGAACCTCGGGTCTGGTGCTGTCCGGAGCGCTGACCGACCTGGTCTCCTGGCGTGGGATCTTCCTGATCAACCTGCCCATCGTCGCCATAGCGCTGGCGCTGCTCCCGCGTGTGGTTCCCGAGTCCCGCGCCCGCGACCGGTGCCCTCTCGACGTTCCCGGCGCGGTCCTGGTGACCGGTGCCGCGGTGTCGCTGGTGTACGGACTGCTGCGGGCCGGTGCGACCGGGTGGAGCGATCCGCTCGTCATCGGCGTCGTCGTGCTGTCCGCCGCCTTGGCGGTGTCGTTCGTGGTGGTGGAGTCGCGGTCGGCGGCTCCGCTGGTGCCAGGGTCGTTCCTGGCATCGCGGACGCGGGCAGTCGCCAACGTCGCCACTCTGCTGTTCTCGATGGCGATGTACGCGATGTCGTTCTTGCTGATGATCCAGGTGCAGACCGCGCTGGCATACGGCCCGCTCCTCGCGGGCATCGCCTACCTGCCCTATGGCGCAGGCATTCTGGTGGGCATGTGGCTGTCCTCCCGAGTCTCGCTCAGGATCGGTAGGCGCCGGGCGCTCCTGCTGGCCTTCCTGGTCAACATCGCCGGTCTGCTGCTGCTGTCCGGCCTGGCTGCGGGCGACTCCTATGCCGCTCACGTCCTGCCCGGCATGCTCGTACTGAGCATCGGCAATGGGCTGACACTGCCCGTCCTGGCCGTCGCGGCCGTCGACGGGACCACAGAGGACAACGCTGGGCTCGGCTCGGCCCTGTTCACATCCGTCCAGCAGATCGGCGGCGCTGTCGGTGTCGCCGCACTGGCTGTCCTGGGCTACTCCGGTGGCCTCACCGCCGGCGCGGTCTGCGTGGCGCTCGCGGCGGTGCTCGTCTTGATCCTGCTGCCGCTGAGTGACACCGTCCGGCAGTCGCCCGTTCGACGTGGAGTCGACGGCCGAAAAGCGTCTTCGGGCACCCAAACCTGAACGAATCGAACTGCACCATCGCTCGCCGTTCCGGTGGCGAACTACCTGCCTACATTCCGAACAGCGTCCGGACGAAGGACAGGCTCTCGGGGAGTGCGGCGCGCATCGTCTCGATGTGTCCGGTCGGGTAGGTGCGGAAGGTGACCGGTTGGTGGTTGGCGGCGAGCTCGGTGGCGAGTTTCAACGCCAAGGGCGCCGGCACCATCTCGTCCGCCAGGCCCTGTCCGAGGAAGACCGGGCGGTCGTAGCCGGAGGTCGGGATCTCCAGCATGCCGCGCGTGGCGGCGAGCACCGCGGGATCGTCGAGCGGTCGGTTCACCAGATCGCCGATCGAGACGTTCTCCAGGTCCGTTGCCATCTCCTCGTAGCACTCGTTCTCGGCGCGGGCGAGGGCGTCGAGACCGACCGGGGTCAGATCCCGATCGAGGTCGAGATCGGGTCGGGCCGCGCGGAGTCCGGCGAGGATGTACGAGACGAAGACGGTGGTGCCGGTCAACGGTAGACGCGGGAAGCCCGGCCGCACGAGCGGCGTCAGGTTCTCCAGATTCGACGGCGCGCCGGTCGCCACCGCGCCGCGGTAGTCCAGTTCGGGCGCATACCGTGTCGCGAGCGCTGCCGTCGCCATCGCCGCCTGCCCTCCCTGGGACTGCCCCAGCACCACCCACCGCGATGACAGCGACGGTTCGACCGCGCGCGCGGCGCGCACCATGTCGACCACACTGTGTGCCGCCGACGGGCCGTCGAGGTACGGGTGCACACCCGGCGTACCCAGCCCCACATAGTCGGTGGCGACGATCGCGTAACCCTGCGACAGCCAGTGCCTGAGGTACGGAATGCCGACCGTCCCGGTGACGGTGGGCGTGCACTTGTCGGCGATTCCCACGGTGCCGTGCGCCCACGAGACCACCGGCCACCCACCGTCGGGGGGCGTGCCGGGGGGAAGGAAGACCGCGCCGGTACTCAACGCGGGACGGTCGAGGGGGCCGGTCGACCAGTAGGTGAGCTTCGAGCCCTCGACGGCACCGGGGATCCAGAAGGACTGCGGCAGCGGAGCCACAGCGGTCACCGTGCCGGGGGCGGTGGCCGGGTCCGGTTGCTGCGCCTGCGCGGGGGCCGTGGAAACGACGGCCGAGACGAGCGCGGTGACCATCACCGCCAGGCCGAGTCGTCGTCGGATCATCACAGCGCTCCCGGGTGCCGTTCGCGTGTATGCAGACCCCCATTCTGCGCGCACCGGAGGTACGGCGGCGCCGGTTCGGTCGTCTTCGTGTGCGACCCTCGCCGGCCGAGGCAGGGCATAGTATCCGATACGCAGACGGGCGCAGCGTCGTTCGCGCAGCAGATCGTGGCGGTGGGGCAAATCAATGGGGGTGAATCGATGGGGCCGGGGGAGTATCCGGGCATGTACTCGGGGGAGATGGTAGTCGCGCCGACCTGGTTGGTGGTGGCTGCGATGATCCCCATCCTGCTGACGGCGCTGGCGCTGGCGGGGTTCGCGTGGAAGGAATGGGCCGACCGGAGACGTACGCGGTCATCGCCCGTACACGCGGCCGCGTGGGCGATGGAACACGACGAACTCGACCGCGCGATCCGCGCCCTCGCCGCCCGCGAGCACACGCTGCGGATGGCCGGCGACCTCGAGGCAGCGCAACTCGTCGCGGCAGACAAGGACATCTGCGTCCTGGTGAGCGATCGCCGCCAGAACTGACCGCGCCGCTCGACGCGACCGGGTCAGGGGGTGACGATCGCGAAGTCCGGGTCCGGTTCGTCGACGTACCCGGCGAGTTCCGCCAGTTTGGCGACGTCACCCTCGACGGTGATCCGGCCGTCACCGATCGCCTGGGCCAGGTCCACCCCACCGAGCAGCGCCCCGAGCAACAGGGGCCGGGTGAGGGTGAACGTCGCGTCGGGGTCCGGCAGGTCCGCGACGGTGGCGTCGACGTCGAAGTGCACCAGCAGACCGTTGCGCAGTTGGGTCCGGTGCACGATGTCCTCGTCGGTGACATGCCAGTCGATGACGATGCGTGCGTCCCACGCCCGAGGACCGTCGATCCGCAGCGAGATCGCATCGAACACCTGCTCCACCGACAGCGCGCCCGCGATGTCGGGCGCATCGGTGGTCGTCGGGGTCCCGACGGACCCGTTGCGGAGTTCGTGCGCGCCGGTGAGATAGAAGTTGCGCCAGGTCCCGTTCTCGGCGCCGTACGCCAACTGCTCGAAGGTGTCGGCCTGCAGAGCCTTCGCCTCCGCGTTGTCCGGTTCGGCGAAGACGACGTAGTTCACGACCTGCGCAACCCAGCGGAAGTCACCGGCGGCGAACGATTCCCGGGCCTTCCTCAGCACCTCGGCGGACCCGCCCATGAACTCGACGTGCCGCGTCGCGGACGCCACCGGCGGGTGCTCCCACAGGTGCGCCGGGTTGCCGTCGAACCAGCCCATGTAGCGCTGGTAGATCGCCTTGACGTTGTGGCTGACGGAACCGTAGTAGCCGTGCGTGTGCCAGGCGTTCGTCAACGCCGGTGGTAGCTCGATCTCCTCGGCGATCTCGATCCCCGTGTGGCCCTGATTGATCCGTCGCAGCGTCTGGTCGTGCAGGTACCCGTACAGGTCGCGTTGCAGGGACAGGAACTCGGTGAGCCGTGCCGTGCCCCACGTGGGCCAGTGATGGGAGGCGAACAGGACGTCCGAACGCGCGGCATAGCGGTTGATCGACTCGGTGAGGTACTTCGCCCACACGTGTGGATCCCGCACCAGTGCGCCGCGCAGCGTCAGCAGATTGTGCAGTGTGTGGGTCGCGTTCTCGGCCATGCACAGTGCGCGCAGATCGGGGAAGAAGAAGTTCATCTCCGCGGGAGCCTCGGTGCCCGGTGTCATCTGGAACTCGATCCGGATCCCGTCGACTTCCTCGGTCTGCCCGGTCGAGGTGACGTTCACCGTCGGGGTGATCAGGGTGGGGGTGCCGGTCGACGTGGTCTGCCCCAGCCCGGCGCCGACCGCGCCGCGCGGTCCGCGGGGCAGCGCCGCGCCGTACATGTACGCGGCCCGGCGTGCCATCGCGGTGCCGGCGAAGACGTTCTCCGCCACGGCGTGTTCGACGAAACCGGCGGGCGCGATGATCTCGCAGCGCCGCGCCGCCACGTCCTCCTCGGTGGTGACGCCCTTGACGCCACCGAAGTGATCGATGTGGGAGTGGGTGTAGATCACGGCGGTCACCGGGCGATCGCCCCGATGCTCGCGGTAGAGCGCCAACCCGGCCGCGGCGGTCTCCGCGGAGATCAGCGGGTCGATGACGATCACACCGGTCTCACCCTCGATCAACGTCATGTTCGACAGGTCGAGACCGCGGATCTGGTAGATCCTCTCGGCGACCTCGTACAGGCCCTGCCGCGCGACCAGCCCCGACTGCCGCCACAGGCTCGGGTTGACGGTCGGCGGGCACGGCCCTGAGAGGAAGTCGTAGGAGTCGTTGTCCCACACCACGGTTCCGTCGGAGGCGGTGACCACTCCGGGGCTCAGCGCCCCGACGAACCCGCGGTCCGCGTCCCCGACGTCAGAGTCGTCGGCGAACGGAAGTGTCTCCGCCGCTCGGGCATTGGCTGCTTCGATCGCAGGGGTGACACTTTCGTTCGCCGGCATGTGGACATCCTCTCGGTGGGCTATCGACACGAATTCAATTGTTGTGGAAAGGGGTAGGTCAGCTGAGGAGTTGCGCCTTCGCTGCCGCGAACTCGTCGTCGGACAGCACGCCGGACTGGTGCAGCTGGCCGAGTTGCTGCAGCTTGGACACGAGATCGTCGCCGGCCGGTGCGGCGGGCGACGGAGCGGGCGGGGGTGTGGGCTGGGGTGCGGGCACCGCCGCGGCCTGCTGTTCGGCGTACGCCTGCTGTTCCGCGGCCCGCTGCTGCCCGCGCCGGTTCACGGCATTGGACGTGGCCTGCGCGGTACCCGCGATGACCGCGGTGCGTGCGACGGTGCCGAGCAATCCGGGACGGCCCCTGCGGCCGGCTCGAAAGACCATGTGAATCTCCTGTTTCTAGAGTGCTGCTTCGACGGCGGCGGTTACCGCGTCACGGGGAATCTGGACATGCAGTGCAACCTCGCCGCCCGCGCCGCGGACCGTCGTCGCGAGATCCCGCGCCCACGTCTCCTCGTACACGATGATTGCCGCGGAGGTCCCGGGCTCGAGCGAATCACGCACCACGTCGAGGTCCTCGTCGCTGATGAGTGACTTCGCCTCGATGGACAGGATCGCCAGGCCGATGTCGTCGAGGTCCTCGTCGACGTCCACCTGGGTGATGTTCCCGTCGGCGTCCTTCGCGAGGTAGACGAGATCGAGGAGCGTCACGTAGCCGCGATCGACGACGTTCTGCAGTGCGGCGACGGTGGCGTCGTCGACGCGTGTGCCGGGGAAGGTCAGCACGACCAGTTCGACCGGTCCGATGTTCGATATATCACCCATGCCTGCGAGCCTGCCACCCTTGCGGCGCGGACGTAGGACATCGGACGTTGGCCCGAGGCGTGTCGCGTCGGAGAGGCATTCTCGGGCGGTTCTCCGGGTCGTGGTACGCATGTCTTCATGGGGCAATGGGTGGGGCGGGAGATGTCGATCGCGATCGGATCGGGTGCGGTGTCCGGTGGCGGGACGGCGGCGGCGCTCGGCGGCAACTCTGCCGGGATGTGCCTCGGCGCGTTCATCGGTGCGGTTCTCGGTGCAGTCGTCGGCGGGGTGTCCGTGGCGGCCGGGCATCTGGCGATCCAGTCGGCGACGCATTGGCCGGCCCGCAGCGAGCGGTGCTGGAGGGCGCGTTTCGCGGCGTGTTCCGCGGGCGCGGTCCTAGTCCTGATGGCGGTGTTCTCGATGTGGTTGCTGTCCTCTTCTCCGGGGGATCCGTCGATCGTGATGCCGGCCGTCGCGGTCGGGTTCGCCGCCGTCACCTTCGTCTGCGCGTTCGCGCTCGCGCCGCGATCGGTGCCGGCGTCCGGGGATTCACGTGCGCCGTGGGTTTCGCGCTGATGCGGATCGTCCGACCGCTGGCGCTGACGGTGATGGTCTCGGCGATTGCGCTCGGTGCGTACGGGGCGGGTCTGTTCGACGTCGGTGGCTCGGCGCCGGCGCGGCCGACGGCCGAGGTCGTGTCGGCCGCGGTCTGCGAGATCCCGTTCGACCTGGTCGGGATTGCAACTGCGCCTGTCGAACTGACGCCGCAGTCGCCGGCGCGGCGCGGAACCGTGCCGCGCGACTTCGTCCCGGTCTCGGCGTTGACCTGTGACCCGTATGCGGGCCCGACCCTGTCCGCCGACCTGGTCGTGGTCGCCACCGCTCACCGCTGGGAAGGCGATTTCACTGCGGCGGTCCGGAAGCTCAACGCGCCGTCCGAGGGGCGCCGGCTCCTCCAGGGCGGATGTCCGGTCGCCGGTTCCGTGCGGACTCCGGACCTGTGGTTGGTCGATGCAGGCGGCCGCGCACTCCGACCCTCGTATCCGGTGGACGACTGCGGGTTCCGGCGCATCGGCGGTCTCGCCGAGATCGAGGCCCTCACGGAGGTCGAGACGATCGAGTACCGGTTCACCGTGGCGCCGCCCGCGGCGGCGAAACTGCACCCGTGTGTCGCGGCCGTGCCCGAACCGACGGTCGGGTCCGCGGTCGCCGGGACCGCGGAACTCGAGGGCCTGACCGCCGTGTACTCGGTGTGCGACTACCGGCGTCGGGACGGGGCATGGGTGTTCGACGGTGCGCGGCGGCTCGAAGGTTCGGTGGAGATGCCGGACGCACGGCCGGCCCCGGGGGAGTGCCCGGACGCGACGCGTGCGGTCGGTGCCCTCGCGACGCCGCTCGCGTACGGGGCCGCCCCCTTCGACGTCCTCGTCGAGTTGGACGGATGCCGACGCATCCTGATGGAAGGGCGCGTCCCGATCGCGGCGCCCGTTGATCTGGTCGCCGCGCTCTCCTAGCGACGCAGCTCGTATCAGGTGCGGGCGGCGGGCTCACCGAGACGCGCGCGGACGCCGTCGATGAACAACCCGAGCCCGAAGTCGAAGCGCACGGCCGGATCGCCGTCGAGGAGTTCGTCGTCGGAGCCGAGGTCGGCGCCGGTCTCGGTGTCGGGTGAGGCCGGGGTGCGGGTGAGCGCTCCCATCGCCTCCATCTGCGCGCGGGACTGTTCGTCGACGGTGTGCCCGAGGACGAAGTACAGCAGCGTGTAGGCGGCGAGTTCCGCGTACGGGCGGGGCAGCCCGGCCCGAACCCCGGCTCCGACGAAGCTCTCGCGGGCAAGGTTCGACGTCATCCGCGACGCGTAGGTCGCGGCCACCAGTTCGGCGCCGTCGCGGTGGGCGAGCAGCGCGCCGCGCAGGCGGTGTGCCAACTCGGAGATGCCGTCGTCCCACCGGGTCGACGACACCGGCGCGTCGACGCCCTCGAGGATGCGGTCCGCCATCGCGCCGAGGAGGGTCTGCTTGTTCGGGAAATGCCAGTAGAGCGCCCCGGGCTGGACGCCGAGCGATGTCGCGAGCCGGCGCATCGTCAGGTCGGCGAGGCCGTACTCGTCGAGGATTGCCATGGCGCCGTCGAGGACGTCACCGCGTCGTAGCTGCACTGACTTCTCCTACTTCGATCGGCCGTTCGGGCGGGTTTCCTTTGACACTAATCGACCGCAGCTCTAACGTGAACGCCGTTCAACTTGTACGGCGTTCAATTCGTGACGCCGATCATGTGGCTGTATCCGTCCGGCCCGCTCATGCGGGCTGTTCGAACCCGAGGAGTTGCAGTGACCCAGGCCCCCGCGCGGACCGACATTCTCGCCACCGCCCGTGATCAGGTGCTCGAACGTGGTGAAGCGTTGTCGCAGGACCAGGTGCTCGAGGTGCTCCGTCTGGACGACGATCGGCTCGAGGAACTGCTGGCCCTGGCGCACGACGTGCGCATGAAGTGGTGCGGCCCCGAGGTCGAGGTCGAGGGCATCATCAGTCTCAAGACCGGCGGTTGCCCCGAGGACTGCCACTTCTGCTCGCAGTCCGGTCTGTTCCAGTCGCCGGTGCGGTCCGCGTGGCTGGACATCCCGAGCCTGGTCGAGGCCGCGAAGCAGACCGCCAAGACCGGTGCCACCGAGTTCTGCATCGTCGCCGCGGTGCGTGGCCCGGACGAGAAGTTGCTGGCACAGGTGGCGGCCGGGATCGAGGCGATCCGAAACGAGGTCGACATCCAGATCGCGTGCTCGCTCGGCATGCTCACCCAGGAGCAGGTCGATCAGCTCGCCGCGATGGGTGTGCACCGCTACAACCACAACCTCGAAACGGCCGAGTCGTACTTCCCGAACGTCGTCACCACCCACACGTGGGACGAGCGTTGGGAGACGCTGCGGATGGTGCGCGAGGCCGGTATGGAGGTGTGCTGCGGCGGCATCCTCGGCATGGGGGAGAGCGTCGAGCAGCGCGCCGAGTTCGCGGCGAACCTCGCCGCGCTCGAACCGGACGAGGTGCCGCTGAACTTCTTCAATCCGCGCCCCGGCACGCCGTTCGGTGATCTGGACGTGTTGCCCGCGAGTGAGGCGCTCAAGGCCGTCGCCGCGTTCCGTCTCGCGTTGCCGCGCACGATCCTGCGCTTCGCCGGCGGACGTGAGATCACCCTCGGCGACCTCGGCGCCAAGCAGGGCATGCTCGGCGGCGTCAACGCCGTCATCGTCGGCAACTACCTGACCACCCTCGGCCGGCCCGCCGAGAGCGACCTGGACCTGCTGGTGGATCTCGAGATGCCGATCAAGGCGCTCAATGCCACCCTCTGACGCGGTGCGTGAGGCGGGGGCGACGGACGAGCGCTACAACCCGTTCACCGGGCGCCGGGTCGTCGCCGGTGTCGACGACCCGGTCCCCGGCGCAGCCCGACTGGGGCTGGAGCCGCCGCGATTCTGCGAGCAGTGTGGCCGACGGATGATCGTCCAGGTCAGCCCGGACGGCTGGTGGGCGAAGTGCTCGCGGCACGGCGTCCTCGACTCGGCCCTTCTCGGACGCAGGTAACGTCGCACGGTGTGACGACATCTCGACGCCCGCGCGCAGCCCTGCGGATCGTGGGGTGGCTCGCCGTCCTCGGCGCGGCGGCGGGTGCCGTGTGGGCGTTCCTGGCGCCGCCGGTCCGGATGCTCGTCGTCGCCGAGGATCGCGGCGTGGTGCTCACCACGGAGAGCCTGCACAGCTTCGACGCGATCGCGATCTTCGCCGGTATCGGCCTCGTTCTCGGGGTGCTGTCGGCGGTCGCGGTGTGGGGGATGCGTCGATCCCGCGGTCCGGCCGCGTTGGCCGCGCTGGTGGTCGGTTCCGGAGTGGGCGCCGGCGTCGCGGCGCTCGTGGGGATGGGTGTGGCACGACTGCGATTCCCGGACGTCGAGTCCCCGGCCGTCGGGGACATCGTCGCCGCGGCACCGGGTCTGGTCACGCCGACCGTGCTGATCCTGCAGCCCCTCGCGGCCGCGCTGATCTACCTGCTGCTTGTGTCGCTGAGCCCGGACGACGACCTCGGGATCTCCGATCACAAGCCTGCCGCCGAGCCGGCGCCGGACGTCGCCGTCGAGCGTTAGTTACCGGCGGAGGGCGCCCCGCGCGGCCGGATCGGACCCGGCCGAGTGGGCGACGGGGATAGACTCCTCGGCATCCGCCGCCGGCATCGTCCCGGCTTGCTGTCCGGTCTTCGCGAACTGCCTCCGCTGGGCGCGCTGTGGTGACGGAGCGCCATCACGCTGTGTTTCGACGGCAGGAGGTCGCGGCGATGTCGAAGCTCGACACAACCACCACACCCGGTCCGCACGCGCTGAGGCCGCGCCGATCATGAGCGCGGACACCGGAAACGAGAACGGCGGCCCCGCGCCCGGCGATGGTGACGGGGACTTCCGGTTCCGGCCGTATCGCCACCCTGCGGCCGGCTGGGGCGCTGCCAGGAGCGTCGGCCGCTTCCTCGCCAGGGAAGGCGAATTCGTCGACGGACCGCGTGCGGTGATGCGGATGAATCACGAGAACGGGGGCTTCGACTGTCCGGGATGCGCGTGGCCGGACGACCTCAAGGGGCTGCACCTGGACATCTGCGAGAACGGGATCAAGCACGTCACGTGGGAGATGACCCACAAGCGTGTCGACCGGGACTTCTTCGCGGCGCACACGGTCGGTGAACTGTCGGACTGGACCGACGCAGCCCTCGAGGACCGGGGCCGGATCACCGAGCCCATGAGATACGACCCGGGCACCGACCGCTACGTCCCGATCGCCTGGTCGGAGGCCTTCGAACTTGTCGGCCGGACGCTACGTGAACTCGACGATCCCGATCAGGCCGCGTTCTACACCTCGGGCAGGCTCGGGAACGAGGCCACGTTCCTGTACCAGCTCATGGCCCGCGAACTCGGGACCAACAACCTGCCCGACTGCTCCAACATGTGTCACGAGGCGAGCGGTCGTGCCCTGCACGCGGCCCTCGGCACCGGTAAGGGAACGGTGGACCTGAAGGATTGGGAGGTCACCGACGCGCTGTTCATCATGGGCGTCAATGCCGCCTCGAACGCGCCGAGGATGCTGACCTCGCTGGTCGAGGCCTACAAGCGGGGCGCCCAGATCGTGCACATCAACCCGCTGGTCGAGGCCGCGGCGCGACGGGCGATCATCCCGCACGAGTTCACAGCCATGGCCGCGTTCCGATCCACCCCCACCAGCACGCTGAACCTGCAGCCCCGCATCGGCGGCGACATGGCACTGCTCCGTGGGATGGCGAAGGTGGTCCTCGACGAGGCCCGAACCGACCCGAAGGCACTCGACGCCGAATTCATCGAACGCCACACCAGCGGGTTCGCGGCGTACCGCGCCGTGTGCGAGGCGACGTCGTGGGAGGAGATCGAGCACCAGTCCGGTGTCGATCGCGCCGCCATCCGCAAGGCGGCGCTGGTCTATTGCGCGGCCGACCGCAGCATCTTCAGCTGGTGCCTGGGCATCACCCAACACGATCACGGCGTCGACACCGTCCGCGAGATCGTCAACCTGTTGTTGCTGCGGGGAAACCTCGGCAGGGAAGGCGCCGGTCCCTCACCGGTGCGGGGCCACAGCAATGTTCAGGGGAACCGAACCTGCGGTATCGATCACCGTCCGACGTCGGAGTTCCTCGACCGGCTCGCCGCGGTTTGCGAGATCGACCCGCCCCGACACCCCGGACTGGACACCGTCCGGACGATCGAAGCGATGCATCGCGGCGACGTGAAGGTCTTCGTCGGCATGGGCGGGAACTTCGCGCTCGCCGCACCCGATACGTCGTACACGTTCGCCGGACTGCAGAAGTGCCGGCTGACCGTTCACGTGAGCACCAAGCTCAACCGCAGCCACCTCGTTCACGGCCAGGATGCGCTGATCCTGCCCTGCCTCGGCCGCACCGAGAAGGACCACCAGCGGGCCGGGATCCAGGCGACGTCGGTGGAGGACTCGATGAGCATGGTGCACCTGTCGATCGGCATGAAGCGACCCGCGTCCCCGCACCTGCTGTCGGAGCCGGCGATCGTCGCCGGCATCGCCCGCGCCGCCCTCCCCGACAGCGCCACGCCGTGGGAGCGATACGTCGAGGACTACGACCGGATCCGCGACACCATGTCGCACGTGCTCGACGGATTCGAGGACTTCAACCGCCGGGTCCGGCTGCCCCTCGGCTTCCGTATCCGCCAGCCCGCGCGGGAACTGGTCTTCGAGACCCCCTCCGGCCGTGCGGAATTCTCCACTGCCGCATTGCCGGACGTGGTCCCCACCGAGGACAGGCTGGTGCTCGGCACGATGCGCTCGCACGACCAGTGGAACACCACGATCTATTCCGACAGCGATCGCTATCGCGGTGTGAAGAACCTGCGCACCCTGATCTTCATGAACGCCGACGACATGCGGGACCGCGGTATCGAAACGTTCGGCGACGTCGACATCACCAGCATCGCCCGCGACGGCAGCACCCGCTCCCTGCACCGCTACACCGCCATCCCGTACGACATTCCCCGCGGCAGCGCGCTCGGATACATGCCCGAGATGAACGTGCTCTGCGCCATCGGCGACTACAGTGCGCAGAGCGATCAGCCCCTCATGAAGAACGTCCGGGTCGTCGTGCAGGCAGCGTCCTGACTCGGCCGACGTCTTCTCGGACATCGCCCTAGGGGCGGTGGTCCGAGGTGAAGGCGCTCGCGTGGGCGGCGATGTGGTCGCGGAGTCGCGTCACGGCCGGAGTGGGGCGGTAGTGGCCGGTCACCAAGCCGATGCTGCGGTCCGGTACACCCCGCAGTGGAATTGCGACCAGGCCCGGGTGCGGCGCTTCCGCGGCCGGTAGTGCGGCCACGCCGAGTCCGTGCGCGACCAGGGCCCGGATCGTCTCGAACTCGGTGATCTCGAACGACACCCGCGGCGCGAACCCGATTCGCGCGCAGGACGAGTCGAGGATCCGGCGAAGGTGGTACGACGGCGGGCTGGCGATGAACGGCTCGTCGGCGAGTTCGGCGAGATCGACGCGCTTGCGGGAGGCGAGCCGGTGGCCGCGGGCGACGTGGAGCAGGATGCGCTGGTGCCCGAGCTCGGTGGCGGGCAGATCGTCAGGGCAGGGGATCATCACCGCCAGGTCGAGTCGGCCGTCGCGCACCATCTCGGCGAGGGCGTTGCCGTGATCCTGCGTCAGGTGCAGGCGGATCCGGGGTGCGGTGCTGTGGAAGTCCGCGAGCAGGGAGGGAATGCTCACCGGTCCGAGAGTCAGTGGGAACCCGAATCGCACGAGCCCGCTCTCGGGATCGGCGTTGCTGCGCACCGCCGCAATCGCGTCGTCGAGTGCCCGGACGAGTCCGTGGGTGCGTTCGAACAACTCTCGTCCCTGCGACGTGAGGGCGATTCGGCGCCCCGCCGGTTGGAACAGTTGCACGCCGAGGGTCCTCTCGAGGGCCTTCAGGCGCCTGCTGAGGGATGACTGCGGTACTCCGAGTTGCTCGGACGCGCGAGTGACGTGCCCTTCCGCCGCGGCGGCGTCGAAGGCGGCGAGCAGGGGCGCGACGGCATCGATCTCGCTGGGAATCGAATCATCCATATTCGGATCATAAGTTCACCAGAACATCATTGGACGGATGGGTTTCTCCGGGGCAGCCTTGCTCGCATACCTGCAAGGAGAGGGGCACGCAATGGATCAGGCGAATCGCGGGGGACCGGACGGTGGTGCCGCAGAGGAGATTCTCGACGCGGTCCTCGTCGGCGGCGGCATCATGTCCGCAACGCTCGGTGCGCTGCTGGCGAAGCTGCAGCCGGACTGGTCGATCACACTGCTCGAGCGTCTCGGGGAACTGGCGGGCGAAAGCTCGAACGCATGGAACAACGCTGGTACGGGTCATTCCGGCCTGTGCGAACTCAACTACATGCCCGATGCCGGCGATTCCGGCAAGGCCGAGGACATCGGCCGGTCATTCCATCGGTCACGGCAGTTCTGGGCGGCGCTCGTCGAGAGCGGTGACGTGCACGACCCGGCATCGTTCATCAACCCCACCCCGCACATGGACGTCGTGTTCGGGGAACGTGACATCGCCTATCTGCGTGAGCGATTCGAGACATTGCGGCACCTGCCGATGTTCTCGGCGATGCGGTACACCGAGGATTCCTCGACCGTCCGGGAGTGGGCGCCGCTGCTGATGGAGGGCCGAAGCGATGCCGAGGCGGTCGCCGCAACGCGCTACGAGGACGGGACCGACATCGACTTCGGTGCCTTGACTCATGCGCTGGTACGCGTGATGACGAGCGCCGGGGCGCGGATCCGCCTGCGGCACGAGGTCACGTCCCTCACCCGCGGAGCTGACGGAATCTGGATCGTCACCGGGCATGACCGTGCGACGGGCGGCAGGTTCCGGATCCGGTCGCGATTCGTCTTCGTCGGTGCCGGTGGGTACGCGCTGAAGCTGCTGCAGAAGGCGCGAATTCCCGAGGTGCGTGGGTATGCGGTCTTCCCGCTCGGCGCCCAGTTCCTGCGCACCGGAAACCCGACGGTCGTCGCGCGGCACGATGCGAAGGTGTACGGACAGGCCGCGCTCGGCGCGCCGCCGATGTCGGTACCGCACCTCGACAAGCGCGTCGTCGACGGCCAGCCCTCGCTGATGTTCGGCCCGTACGCCACCTTCAGTACCCGACTGCTCGTGCGTGGCAGGCTGACGGACCTGTTGACCACCATCCGGTTCCGGAACGTCGCCGTTCTCCTGGCCGTCGGAATCCAGAACCTCCCGCTCGTGCGCTATCTCCTGGTCGAGCTGTTCGCCTCGCGCCGAAGGAAGTTCGCGCAACTGCAGCGCTTCTATCCGGCGGCCGACCCGGCGGATTGGAATGTGGTGCAGGCCGGGCAGCGCGCCCAACTCGTCAAGCCGGATCCGCGCCGGATCGGTGTGCTGACGTTCGGGACGGAGGTCGTCGTCGGCGCGGACGGAACGATCGCGGGGTTGCTGGGTGCCTCACCGGGCGCGTCGGTCGCGCCGTCACTCATGGCCGACGTCCTCGGCCGGTGCTTCCCGCACCAGCGTCCGGAGTGGGACCCGGTGCTGCGCAAGCTCATGCCGGGCCTCGGCGCGGACGGTGGCCGCGACCAGCAGGAGGTCGACGGAAACCTCGATCGCACCGGGCATCTGCTGCATCTGCTGCGGCGCTCGGAATGACGGGTCCGTCGCCGGACCCGCCCGTTGGGCTGATCGGCAGTTCGCGGGCCGTGTCGACGGTAGCTTCTGGGTATGGATCTCTGTCACGATGTTTCCGGTTCCGGGCCCACGCTGATCCTCGTGCACGGGGTGTTGGATCGTCGGCAGACCTGGGCGGCGGTGTTGGACCAGTTGACGCCGTATCGCCGGGTGGTGACCGTCGACCTGCCCGGACACGGAGAGTCCGCCGCTCTCGAGGAAGGCGACGACGTGCTGGGCCGGCTCGTCGACGAGTTGGGCGGCTTCGTCCGGTCCGTGACGCCGGCGGGGGAACGCTCACACATCGCCGGGAACTCTCTCGGGGGTTGGCTCGCCTTGGCCCTCGCATCGCGCGGTGAGGTCGCGTCCGCCACCGCCTTGTCGCCGGCGGGCTTCTTCGTCAATCGCGCCGACCAGGCGCGCACTCGCCTGACGTTCCGGACGATGCGGGGCCTCACCCGGGCGATGGGATCGCGGATGCCGGAAACCATGCGATTTCGGGGCCTGCGTTACCCCTCACTTGCTGCCTTCTACGGGCATCCCAGTCAGATTTCGTACGAGGACGCGGTGATCGGCGCCCGTTCACTCGCCACGAACGCCCTGCTCGATCGTGTGACGACGGCATCTTTCGGTTTCCCGCCGCTCGTGGATCCGGATGTGCCGATCACCGTCGCGTGGGGCCGGCGAGACGTGATTCTGCCTGTGTATCAGGCGCGCCGGGTACGCGACGTCTTCCCTCAGGCGCGCGTGATGGTGCTGCCGGGCATCGGGCACGTGCCGATGACCGACGACCCGACGCTGGTCGGCACGATCCTGCTCGGTGGCAGCTCGGCGTCGACCCGGGAGTCACCGGAATGAACCCGCCCTGACCTTCCGAGTTCGGGCCGGATTCAGATCTCGACCGGCACGAAGTCCCTGCCCGCACGGTAGGGGCTACCGGGGGAGCTGATCTCGAACAGCGCCGCTGAGGTCTTCATGTGCTCGAACGCCGGGTAGGGCGGCGGCGGGCAGGCCGAGGGACTCGATGGAGCGTGTCACTGCCGCTACGAGCGGCACCACTCGGAGAGCATCGCTCGCCCGGTTCAAGCAGACGCAGATCGACGCCGGCGGTAGGCCGGGCAGAATGATGCTCGCGGCGACCGAGGCGATGTCCCTGGTGTCCCTACCGGTTTCATCGATCGCGATACCCCGCCGCCGTCGAATCCGGCTGAGTTCCTGGTACATCCGTTGGCGGGTCCAGGTCGATCTCGAGCGCTCCAGGCGGTCGGCAACGATCTCGTCGACAGTTTCCGCGGGCAACGCTGCCAACATGGCCCGACCGCCGGTGCTGATGTGGGGCGCGTGTCGTCCGCCGATCCTCGACGGCACGAGTGTTGCCGAGGGGCCGCCGAACTTGTCGAGAATCAGGACGTCCGGACCGTCGAGAACGGCCAGGTGCGAAACCAAACCCGTGCGAATGTGGAGCGACCGGAGTGGCTCGACCGCAACGCTGCGGAGGTGGTCGTGGCTTTCGGAGTGGGCGCCACGAAATCGGAAGGCTCTCGACCCGAGACGATAGCCGCCGTCGGGCATCCGCTGAATCCAGCCGCTGGCTGTGAGCTGGACGATGATTCGGTGGGTGCTCGAACGCGTGAGTCCCGTGCGGAAGGCCACGGCCTCCAAGCTCAGCACGGAACCAGACGTGTCGAAGGCGTCGAGTATTCGTGTGAGACGGGCGATCATTCCGTCCTGCAGTGCAGGTCTTGCCTCAAATTCAGTGCTAATCATCCTGGCGGCGACATCCTGTGCTTGCGGGCCATTGGATCCCTCGGCGGCCGAGTCGGTGCCTGACAGGTAGGGGAGCCGGCGCAGGGCCGGCCCTTTCCTCCGTGTGCATTCAGGCGCCCGCGACCCGAAGATCGCCTCCGGACGCGTCGCGCGGAGGTCTGCGGACGACTCGGCCGGCCGTGTGGCGCATCTCTTTTCGATGCTTTGCCAATTTGACAGTAGACGACCGTCTACTGTCAATAGCGGAATGGTTGTAGGCGCACACGAGAGGAAAGGGTCGCGGATCCCGGTGGATGCGAAGTGGGCTGGGATTCCTCGAACTTCAGGCCACCGCGAGGGCCACCGCGAGCGCAGCGATGGGCCTGCCCGCGTGGTCGTCGCGCGTCGCTTCTGTCGGGCTCATAGGTAGCGGCGTTGAAAGGCTGTTGCCCGTATCGCTTGCTGGAAGTCACGTTCCACCGTCGACACACGAACACTCTCCTCCGGCAGATGCCGGTCGAGTTGATCCAACTTGACCACGGTGCTCGCCCGGACTGCATTGTCGGGGCAGGGGTCGGTGACCGACTGCCAGCGGACGGCGATCAGGCCATCCGGCCATCCTTGTGGATCGAGCCAGTTGTGAACGCCCGGGTCCTGGCGTGAGATCACGAATGTGTATGTGCCGTCGTCGTTCTTCTGTGCTTGAGTCGTGTTGAGGCTGCTGGTCCGGTGGATGTACTCGTATGCCACACCCCATGGATCGGTGATCTGGATTCCCAGATAGTCGGCTCCGGCCGGGTCCAAGGTGACGACGAGGGCGTCTTCGTCCTGCAGCGAGAAATGGCCGCCGGTGGACATCCCTCGATTGCCGGGGCGAACGCGGGGTGCGGGAACGGCATTCCGGGGGCGCGCTCCGTAGCTGTAGCGGTTGAAGTAGTCGAGCCAGAACGGTGCAAGGGTGCGAAGAAGTTCAGCGGAGCGCTTGGCCACCTGCGAAACGTCGATCTGCGAGTCGTCCTGCTCGATGTCGAGGGCGACGATTGCCACGCGAGTGGGTAGTTCTCTCTCCCAGTCGTTGAGGAGATCGCGAACGATGAGAAACGAGTCCTTCCCGGCAGGGATGGACAGGTGGTTGGGGCCCTCACCCGTCGCTCGGGTGTCAATGGTGATCGTGAAGTTTCCGGATGCGTCGGTGACGATGGCGTCGCCTCCCAGCGTTGCGACCTGCTGTCCGCCCTCCTGCGTCATCCCCGTGGTGCCCGGCAGTCCTTCCCGCATCTCGAAATGGACTTCCGGGGGCGCCGCCGCCGTCCTTGTTCCGCGGATCTCGTACCGGTGATCGCCGGAGACGGTTGTCTTCCGATACACGTTGTCCGGGTTCTCGATTCCGAATCCGGACCGGGGGAGCTCGAGGCCGAGGAACTTTGTGCGGTGCGGTGACCCCCCACATGAGCGCTGGGTCGTATGGGTTCTCGCTCAGCGCGTACTGCGTGCACGCGACAGCGATCGAGTGGGCGGCACGGGCCATGGTGCCCTTGCCTGTATGCGTGGAGCCCTGCGGATCGCGCGCGTAGAGCGCTTCCACCCGCCCGATCTCATGGAGCATTTCGTCCGTTTTCAGGATTTCGCGTGCGGCCGTCTCGAGTCGGCGCTGCGCATCGGTGGCGAGGATGGGCGTGTCGGTCACGGAAGGACTCCTTCTGGATCGGTCGGACAAGGATGCTTGTGGGGTTTGCTCAGTGGGTGGGGGCCGGAGTGATCAGTTCGATGCGCACATCCCCGACGTCCTCGGTGCAACGACCGAACCTCAATGCCATGGCGCCTTCTGTATGGCCGTCGGTGTCGATCCAGAGGTGATCACCGAGGTGCGGGTCGGTTGCTGCCATGACGAGGCGAACGATCCCGTCCGGGCCGGGTTCGGCGTCGAGGCTGGTGGCGTACACGCGGTTGCCGAATCTCCATTCGAGAGACTCCATCCAGTAGTTCATGGGAACGAAGCTCCAATAGGAATCACGCGGCGGGGTGAAGGAGATGATCAGCGCGTGACCGTCGGCGATGGACCAGTACCCGTTGCAGTAGCGATGTCCGCGTGGGGTGTGAATGTCGCCGGAATCGTGCATGGGACTGAGTACGTTGGTTTTCCGGGCTCGATTATCGGCCACCCAACGCGCCCAGATTGCAGTGTTGTGGGAAGCGAAGTCGGCGGCGCGCATCATCCCGCGGCGTAGGTCCTCGGTGCCGAGTTCCGGCCGGTCCGGGCCTGCGCTGACACGTCTGATCTCGAGGGGGCGTGGTCTGTCGGTGCTGGGGTCGCGCAGGTATCGGCGAACCGAGAGGCTGCTGCCGTCGTCGTCGAGTGCGAGTGTGTTGGGCCCGGTGGCGTTTCTCGACAGCCGGATACTGAAGTCGCCGTTGTCGGAGACCTGTAGGTCCTCGTCGGTGATGCTCGCGACGAGTCGGCGTGGTCGCTGATCGGAGCCACTGAAATCTCCTGAATACACAGTGAATTCGATCAGTGCGGTTTCTCGCATGTTGCCCGTCACCTCGTACTCGTAGCGGCCCGATACGGGACTGCTGTCGTACAGCTGTGCGGGGCTGTCGCCGGCGTATTTGCGAACGCCGTCTCGGGACTTCTGGTAGAAGGCAGGGAAAGCCGGGTCGGCATGCTCGACGAATTGATCGATGCCGATGGTCAGGTATCGCAGGAACAGTCGGAAGCCCTCGGCTGTGTCGATCTGCCGATCGGGTGCCTCCAGTTTCGGGTAGGCGGCGCCGAAGTCGGACAGGGTCGTGCCGATGTGCTGCAGCGCCTCCGCGAGTGCTGCTTGATCTGTGGGCGTCGGTGAAGTCATAGCGGAGCCTTTCGGGACGACGAGGCAGGACGGTGACCGTCTGGCCGAGCTGCCGAACAGGATCGGATCAGTGCTCGGAACCGATTCGGATCATGATGCGAGCCAGGCCTTGTCGAAGAGCATCACGCTGTCGAGGGTGGGGGTGACGCCGTGCACCTTCGAGTTCCACGGGACCAGCACCGTCTGCGCCGACCACGTCATGAACGGCACGGTGTCGTTGACCAACTGCTGCATGCGCGCGAAGATTTCCCTCTTCTCATCAGGCATTCGAGCGGACTGAAGGTCGCCGAGGAGGGCATCCATCTCGGGGTTCGAGTAGCCGGTCGAGTTGAGAACGGAGTTGCTCTGCAGCGCGGAGTTCAAACGTTGGAAAGGAACCGCGTCATTCAAGCTCAGGGAGCTGCCGGCGACGTCGAAGTCGTGCTCAATGAGTACCCGCTTCGTCTGATCCGTAGCAGTGGTGATGTAGTCGATGTCGACCGTGAACCCGACGGCTTGCAGCATTGCCTGAACGGCGAGAGCCCGCCGCTGGGAAGTAGGTTCCTGCAGGGACAGGAACGAGATGTGGCCGTCGTAGCCGTCCGACTTCGCCTCTGCCAGGAGCGACTTGGCCTTTTCCGGATCCGTCTGCAGGCCGGAGACGTCAGTGTGCCATTGGGAGAACTCGGGGAACATGTCGGAGCCGGGCAGGCCGGTTCCGTTGTTCACGCGGTCGTCGATGGCTTGTGGGCTGATCGCGTACGCCACTGCCTGGCGAACACGAACGTCGGCGCCGGGGCGTCCTGGGCGGTTGTTGATCAGACCGATAGCACCAAGGTCCTGGGTGTCGATGAATCCAGGAAGATCGGCCGCGCGTGCCCGGGCCACAACTTCCGGGGAACGCAGGAAGGCCGCCTGAATGCCGTTGGATTGCAGCGATTCGAACGTCGACTGGTCACCGCCGAGGGAGACGAACCGCAGTTTGTCGAGGTAGGGTTTTCCTCCCCAGTAGTCCTCCCGGGGCTTGAGAACCAACTCTTCGTGCTGGGCGAATCGCTCGACTGTGAAGGGCCCGGAGCCTATCGGTGTGAAGGAGTCGCCGGCGCCCGAGCCGGGAGCCACGACCAATCCGAATCCTGTCGCGAGCATGGACTGGAAGTCGGACCATGGCTTGTTCAACGTCACTACGGCGGTGTGAGCGTCCGGTGTGGCGATCTCCGTGACCGTGTCGCGCCACAGATCCGTTCCCGATCCCTTGCCTGCGACAAATCTGTCGATGCTCGACTTCACTGCGGCGGCGTCGAGCGGCGATCCGTCGCTGAACGTGACGCCGTCTCGCAGTGAGATCGTCCAGCTGAGTTGGTCGTCCGAGACCGTGACGGACTTGGCGAGCTGCGGCTCGAACTGCTTGGTCTGTGCGTTGTACTTGACCAGGACGTCGTAGATCGCCGCCATCTCCGAACCGCCGGTGGACCCGGCCATCTGAGTCTTCAGGGGATCGAGGCTCGCGATCGGGGCGTATGCGCCGAAAGTGAGGATCCCACCTCGAACGGGGTCTCCGGGTGAATCGGACTGTTGCCCGACGAAGCCGGACTCTGTCGTTCGCGAGACGGCGGGTGCAGCACCGGACCCGTCTGCGGAGGCACACGATGCCAGAACGACCGACGCCGCGGTCGCAGCGAACGCCATGTGAATCGTTCTGCGAAAGTGTCGGAATGCCATTCAACTACCTCCGAAAGGCTAAGGGGCGCATGTATGTGACGCCTACAAGCGGCCGGGATCTCGCACCCGGCGTGTTGCCACGTGCTGCTGCCATGATGTGACGGGCGGCATAGCGGAAGCCGGGTACTCTCGCTCATCGAGACAAGTTCGTTCTACCGCCGGTAACGCTTCAGCACTGCTCTGCGCCTGCGAGAGAGGATCTCTCGCCGCTCGGCACGATCGATTCGTGACGTGGAGTCCGGCAGCTCGGTGGGCAGGTCCGCGAACTTGACCTTCCGTACGGAAGGCGCGGGGAACTCGGAACCGGTGGTGAGCCACCACCGGTAGACGCAGCGGGTGAAAGTGTTTCCTGCGGTGTCGAGCCAGTTGCGGACTCCCGGGTCACGATGGGCGACCACCGCTCGGAAGACTCCATTCTCGTCGAGAGTTGCCTGATGTCCGTTGAGCGAGGTCTGGCGATACGTGTAGTCGAGGGACTGCCCCCAGTAGTCGCCGAGGTGGATGTTCCAGAAGTGGCAGTCCGGTGGTGTCACCTCGAGGATGAGGGCTTCGTCGTTGGCGATCTCGAAGGTTCCACCGCCGTAGGCGATCGAGGCGCCGTCGCTTGCGTACGTCGACTCGACCGGGGGCTGTGTGCGAAGCACGTTGCGTTCGCCGTCGCGCAGGCTGTACATCGTGGACCAGTACTCGGCGAATCCGTCGACGTACCGGCCGAGGTGTTCGACGTGACGGGTCACGGTCCGGGGTTCGGTGACGGGACCGTCGCTCTCCGTGTCGATTCGTTCGATCGAGATGTGGTAGGGCTCCTCGTCATCCCAGTCGTAGAAGTACTGACGTGTGATGATGTTCCCGGCCTGGGGGTGCATCGGGAGCCAATTGGTCGAGTACGGCTCGGCACTGATGATGACTTCGAAATCGCCGTTCTCCTGCAACGTGATTCCACCCGGGTTGGAGATCGCGCCGAGGGTGGAGCCGGTGGCGGCCTTGAATGCGGCACGGAAGTCCTTCGGCTGATCCTCGCCGGACTGCGCCTTCTCGTACAGCCTGACGGTGTCGTACAGGGTCAGCCCGATGTAGCGGGCGCGCCCACCGGTGCCCGTGACTCGATACGTGCCGGCGGGGTCCAGTTCCGTGTGACCGAACAGGCAGTCGGGCGACTCCGTGGCATAGCGTTTCGTGTTGTCCTGCAGATGACCGACTTCGGGGAAGTCGGGATCTGCAGTGAATACGCCCTGTTCGAGGCCCGCGTTGAGAAGGTTCAGTAGGTAGCGGTACCCCTTCGCTCGAACCTCGGGATCGGCGGATCGCGGGTCGTCGGTGATGATCTTCGATGCGTTGCGCAGGTTCGCGCACAAGCTCAGCCATGCCGCGTCGAGTTGGGCGATGTCCTGCCCGTGTTCGCGGGGAAGGTTGTCCATGAGTTGCTCGCTTTCGGGAGGTGGATGCTTCGTCCTGTGACGGCCGTGCCGCCATCGATCGGAATGTCACGGCGATGTCAGGGGGCGATCCAGGCGCGCCGCCTTTCGGGTCGGCGCAGTGTCGGCGCGTGTTCCGGCGGTCGATCGTTCGCTGAACATCGGGTGGCCTCCTGGGACCCGCGATGATGTGATTCCACTCACCAAGTTAGTAATCCGTAGGGATCACTAGAGGTGTGCGCTCTCGCTGAGCGAGACTGGACATTCATCGCTGTGCCACTCCGTGGGACGCGCGGGGGTAGCGGAATCGGAGCTGATGTAAGCGCGTGAGATTAGCTGGATGTGGATTCTTCTCGGCCGTGAGCGACTGCCGAGCGACCACGTGATGGCGGAATCGTCGCGGCGATTTCGATGCTTCGTGATCCACGAGCGCGGATGTGTCGGCGAGGATGGGGCATGTCCCTGCCGCGCGAAGTAGGAGTCGACACGATGACGAAGTACCTGATCTCGTTCCCGAGTGGCGCCATGGTTCTTTCCGACGCCGATCTGCGGGCAGCCTCGGATGCCGCGCATGCGGTGGTGGAGGAGGCGAGGGCCGCCGGTGTCTGGGTGTTCGGAGGTGGAATCGACGAGGGCGTTCCGCCCGTCCTGGTGGATGGGGACGGCACGGTGACCGCGGGCACGTACCCGCAGACGGGGCAACTCGGCGGCGGCTACGCGGTGCTCGAGTTGCCTACCCGCGAGGCGGCTCTGGAATGGGCCGCGAAGATCGCCGGCGCCTGCCGGTGTGCGCAGGAGGTGCGCGCTTTCATGTACGACCCCGCCAGTTGACGCAGTCGTTCTCGCGGGTTCAGGCGGGCGGTCGCAGGGCCGCGAACTCGTCGGTCACACGCAGCCGGGTGTCCGTGAATCGGTAGAGGGTCGCCGGCCGGCCTCCGGTACGCCCGGACCGTGCGGTGTTGCCGGTCGCGGTGATGACACCGCGTCGGGTCAGGACCCGCTGGAGGTTGGTGGTGTCGACCTGATATCCGAGTGCAGCGCAATAGATTTCGCGAAGAGTGGACATCGAGAACTCGTCCGGCGCGAGGGCGAACGCAATGTTGGTGTACGACAGCTTCGCGGCCAGTCGTGCCCGGGCATGTTCGACGACGGTGCCGTGATCGAACGACATCTCCGGTAGTGCCGACACCGGGTGCCACGCGGTGTCGGGTGGCAACTGCGGGTCGGAGGGGAGGGGGACCAGGCCCAGGTAGGTCGAGGCGATCCGGCGATCCCCGGGAACTCGGTGCGGGTCGCTGAAGACCGACAGCTGCTCGAGATGGGCCACCTCGCGGACGTCGACCTTCTCGGCGAGTTGGCGTCCGGCCGACGTCTTGAGGTCCTCGTCGTCCCGCAGAGCGCCGCCCGGTAGCGACCAGGTGCCCTTCTGTGGATCGAGTGCGCGCTGCCACAGCAGGACCATCAGTTCGTCGGAACGGCAGCCGCCACCCCCGTGATTGCCGTCACCTGCGGTGATGGTTTCCGGGGTGGGCCGAACCTGGAACACCGCGGTGAGTACTTCGTGGACGGTGCTACCATGTGACATGTTTTCGATCCTAAGTCGAAAACCTCGATTTCGGAAATTCGGGCCAGCCCGCCCGGGTTGTAGTGGCGGAGCCGTGAACGAGCTTCGCGAAGAAGGAGTGGCCATGACGTCAACGTTGTGGGCGGGTGCAGGACAGATCGTGGATGGCCCCGGTGGATACACCGGCGTCGAGGCCGGGCCCGAGTGGGCGGCCGAGGTGCGCCGTCTGGCGAAGGAACGCAACGCCACGATCCTGGCGCACAACTATCAGCTGCCCGAGATCCAGGACGTCGCCGACCACGTCGGTGACTCGCTGGCGCTTTCGCGGATCGCCGCCGAGGCGCAAGAGGGCACCATCGTGTTCTGTGGTGTCCACTTCATGGCCGAGACCGCCAAGATTCTCAGCCCGGAGAAGACCGTGTTGATCCCGGACGAGCGGGCCGGTTGCTCGCTCGCCGACTCCATCACCGCGGAGCAGTTGCGCGAATGGAAGGCCGAGCATCCCGACGCGCTGGTCGTCTCGTACGTCAATACCACCGCAGAGGTGAAGGGTCTCACCGACATCTGCTGCACGTCGTCCAATGCGGTCGACGTCGTCGCGTCGATCGACCCGGACCGCGAGGTGCTGTTCCTGCCGGACCAGTTCCTCGGCGCCCACGTCAAGCGGGTGACCGGCCGCGAGAACATGCACATCTGGGCCGGCGAGTGCCACGTGCATGCGGGCATCAACGGCGACGAGCTGACGGCGAAGGCGAAGAGCCACCCGGACGCCGAACTGTTCGTGCACCCCGAGTGCGGCTGCGCGACGTCGGCGCTCTACCTCGCGGGTGAGGGCTTCGTACCCGAGGACAAGGTCAAGATCCTCTCGACCGGTGGCATGCTCGACGCCGCCCGCGAGACCGGTGCCAAGCAGGTCCTCGTCGCGACCGAGGTCGGCATGCTGCACCAGCTGCGCAAGGCCGCGCCGGGCGTCGACTTCCAGGCGGTCAACGATCGCGCGTCGTGCCCCTACATGAAGATGATCACCCCCGCTGCGCTGCTGCGCTGCCTCGTCGAGGGCAAGGACGAGGTTCACGTCGCCCCCGACGTCGCCGACCGCGCCCGAAAGTCCGTGCAGCGCATGATCGAGATCGGAAACCCCGGCGGCGGCGAGTAATGGTCGCCGGGCCCGGGGGTGACGGCGTCGTGTGGGAGGCGCGCGCAGATCTCGTCGTCGTCGGTGGTGGCGTCGCGGGACTGACGGCCGCACGGGTGGCGGCCGCGCGGGGACTCCGGGTGCTCGTGCTGAGCAAGGGTGGCCCGACCGACACCGCCACGCAGTACGCGCAGGGCGGGATCGCGATCGTGGGCGACCCCCGCACCGACTCGGTGGACTCGCACACAGGCGACACGTGCGTTGCCGGCGCGGGACTGTGCGACGAGGCCGCCGTCCGGTCGATCGTCTCCGCCGGACGGGAGGCGTTCGCCGCGATCACCGCGCTGGGCGCGGTGTTCGACACGGGCTCCGACGGTGCGGTGTCGCGCACCCGCGAGGGTGGGCACAGCACTCGGCGCATCGTCCACGCCGGCGGCGACGCGACCGGCGCCGAGGTTCAGCGGGCGCTGAATGCTGCCGGAATGCCGGTCCTGTTCGGGGCCACCGCGGCACGCGTCACCACCGACCGTCGAGGTGTCACGGGCCTGATCGCGCTGTCGGACAAGGGACTCGGCGTCATCCATGCGCCGGCCGTGGTACTCGCCACCGGAGGCCTGGGGCAGCTGTACTCGTGCAGCACCAATCCGCCCGGGTCCACCGGTGACGGCATCGCACTGGCGCTCGAGGTGGGTGCCGCCGTGGCGGATCTCGAGTTCGTGCAGTTCCACCCGACCGTCCTGTTCGCGCCGGGCGGGGTCGGACGACGGCCGCTCGTCAGCGAAGCGGTCCGTGGTGAGGGCGCACGGTTGGTGGACGCCGACGGACGTTCGGTCACCGACGGTGTGCATCCGCAGGGGGACCTGGCACCACGGGACGTCGTTTCGCGGGCCATCGCCCGACGGTTGCGGGAGTCCGGGACCGATCACGTCTACCTCGACGCCCGCCACCTCGCCGGGTTCGCCACCCGCTTCCCGACGGTGACCGCATCGTGCCTGGCTGCGGGAATCGATCCGACGGAGCAGTTGATCCCGGTGGCTCCGGCCGCGCACTACTCGTGTGGGGGCATCGTCACGGACGTGCACGGGCGCACCGAGGTGCCTGGGCTGTACGCGGCCGGGGAGGTCGCCCGCACGGGCCTGCACGGCGCCAATCGGCTCGCGTCGAACAGTCTGCTCGAGGGATTGGTCGTCGGCGAGCGAGTGGGATTGGCGGCGAGCGAGCGAGCGGATCTGGCCGTGGAAGCGGACGATCTGCTGCTGCCGTTCCGTCGGCGCGCCCCGCGCGAGCGGGTGCAGGCACTCATGACGGCGCACGCGTCGGTCGTGCGGGACGGCGACGGCCTGGCCCTTGCCACAGCAGAACTGGCGAACAGTGGAGTGGCGGTGGCCGGCAACGACGTCGCGCTCGAGGACACCGCGCTCACGGTGGCGGCGTCGGCTCTCGTGCTGGCCGCGTCCGCGCGACGTGAGAGTCGAGGGTGTCACACCCGGACGGACTTCCCGGAGACGTCCGACGACTACCGCCGCAGCATCCCGGTCCGCATCGGTCGCGACGGCGAACTGGAAGTATCCGAATTGCAATCGACAGGAGCACGATGACCACGCTGGAGCGACTCGATCCGCAGGAGACCCTGACGTTGGTGCGTACCGCGCTCGACGAGGACCTGCGGTACGGCCCCGATGTCACTTCTGTAGCGACCGTCCCCGAGGGTGCTGTGGCAACGGCGTCCGTGGTGGCCAGGGCTGCCGGGACCGTTGCGGGTATCGACGTGGGTCTGACGGTGCTCGACGAAGTCATCGGTGCCGGCAACTACGAGATCCGGGGGCGGGTCGCCGATGGCACCCGCATCCAGCCCGGTGACGCGGTACTCACGGTCAGTGCCCCCACTCTCGGCCTGCTGACCGCCGAGCGGACGATGCTCAACCTGATCTGTCACCTGTCCGGTATCGCCACCGCCACCTCGGCGTGGGTCGACGCGGTCGCCGGGACAGAGTGCCGGATCCGCGACAGCCGAAAGACCCTGCCCGGACTCCGGGGTCTGCAGAAGTACGCCGTGCGGGTCGGCGGCGGCGTCAACCACCGGATGGGCCTCGGCGATGCCGCACTCATCAAGGACAACCATGTGGCTGCGGCGGGATCGGTCGTCGCTGCGTTGCGTGCGGTGCGGGCGGCGGCGCCCGATATCGAGTGCGAGGTGGAGGTCGACAACCTCACTCAACTCGACGAGGTGCTCGCGGAGGGCGTCGACCTCGTGCTGTTGGACAACTTCCCGCTGTGGCAGACGCAGATCGCGGCGCAGCGCCGTGACACGGTCTCTCCGCAGACTCGGCTCGAGTCGTCGGGTGGACTCAGTCTCGATGTGGCGGCGGATTACGCGGCGACCGGTGTGGACTTCCTCGCGGTCGGTGCCCTCACTCATTCGGTGACCGTGCTGGATCTCGGCCTGGACATGTAGGCGGAGGAAGAGCTCTCCTTCTGTCGAGTTCCGTGTCCGGGCAGTCACTGCCCGGACACGGATCTCGGAAGCGGTACTGCGCGTTGCGCCCCTGTCGCCCTGTTTCGGCGGTACAGTGCCGCCATGGCGATGCCGGTATCCGAGTTCGTCGACGTGATGTCTCGGACCTACATGGTTCCGATCGTGGATGGTGCAGTGGTGCACCGTGATTCATATTCCGGCGTCCGAAATCTCGGGTGTTCCTCGGTCTGCCCCTACGATGCAGATCTCGTCCGTAGTGGATGCCTCGTTCCTTGCGTTCTAGCTCACAGTTGATCTTGATCGTTGCTTGGCCGGGCGAATTGTCTGGTAAGACTCATTTCATGGGTGAGCGGGTGGGGAATACGGAGGAATGCTGTGGCGCAGCGATATTCGGAGCAGCCAGAGACTGATGCCGGGGCGACGCGCTCCTCGTCGCGGTCGTCGCAGCGCGCGAGCTTCGACCGTCCCACCCTGTCCGTGACGGTGCAGCCCCGCCCGGCGCTGTGCGCGGTGCTCGATTCCGTCGTCGGGAGTGACACCCGCGGGATGGTTCTCGTCGTTGCACCGGCGGGTACCGGGAAGACGACGTTGCTCGTCGACTGGATCGATCGCGGCGTCGCCGGCACCGAACCCGCGGTCGCGTGGATCACGCTCGACGAACTCGACGACGACCCGAACGAACTGACACGCAGGATCACCGACAGTGTGCAGTCGGCTCTCGCACCGGCATCGGTGGGCGAGACCGACTCGGAGTCGGGTGGGTCTCTTACCGAATGTCTTCGGCAGGTCCGCAGCTCGGGCCGATCCCTCGTCCTGGTCCTCGACGATGCGCACGTGCTCTCCGACGAGGCGGCACTCGGCCGGTTGGCCGACTTCCTCGACGCGGCACCCGTGAACCTGACGGTGGTCCTGTCCACGCGGCGGTCACCTGCCTTGCCGCTCACGAGAATCGCTGCCGAGGGCGAGTTGGTCTGTCTGTCGGTCGACGACCTCGCGCTCGATCGCGTCGCCGCGGCAGCAATCTTCGCGGAGTACCGCTGCGTCGTCTCCGACACTCAGCTCGATGCGGTGTTCGGTCTCACCGGTGGGTGGGCGAGTGCGGTGCGCCTCGCGGCGATCAGACTCAGCACGATCAGCGACGTGACGAGTGGAATCGCCGATCTGACGCGGTACCCGCAGCGGATCTCCGACTACGTGATCGGACAGGTCCTCGACGGGCTGCCCGGCGAACTGCTGCGCTTCGCCCAGGCGACCAGCGTCGTCGATTGGTTCACCCCGGATCTCGCGGAGGAACTCGACGAGGCGGGGGTGGACCGCATTCTGGCGGCCCGAGAGGAACACTGCATCCCGCTGCATCGGGTCGTCGGCGACGGTGAACTTCGGTATGCGTGGCACCCGCTGCTGCGGGCACACCTGAGATCGGAGTTACGTGCGAAGGACCCGCAACGCGCGGCACGCCTCCATCTCGTGGCCGCCCGTTGGCTCCTGGCCTCGCGGCGGCCGGTGGACGCGCTGGCGCACCTGATCGAGGCATCGGACGATGCCGCGGTCGAGGACTTCGTCTTCCGCAACGGTGCCGCGGTCGTCTTCGACGGCCATGCCGAGGAGATCCTCGATCAGCTCGGCGTTCGGTACGGTGACCTGCCCGGGGTCCGGTACCTGCGGGCCCTGGCAGCTCTCGAACAGAACTATCCCGACGCTGCCCGCGCCTACCTCCGCGGTGCCGCGCCGGCAGGCACCGACTGTCGGCACCGTGATCTGGCCGAGGCGTTCTCCGCGGCGTTGACCGTCGAGATCGCCGTGATCGGCGGGCAGCCCATGCCGGCGGACCAGGTCGCCCGGCTGGACGGCTGGACGGGTTCGGTCGGTGTCGACCTCGACTGCTACATGACGATCCAGCGATCGGCCGCGCGGATGTTCCTGGGCGACTTACCCGCGGGTGAACGGCTTCTTCGGGAGGCGCTCACCCTTGCCGAGATCGGCGCGCATCCGCGCCTGATCTTGCGTTGTCTGGCACGTCTTTCCATCCTGGCAGGCATGAAGGGCGACCTCGTGACGATGACGGCCCGCGCCGAGCACGCCCTGCAGTATGCCGTCGATCACGGCTTGACCGATCGCATCGACTCGTTCCAATGCGCGGCCGCGGTGTGCATGGACAGCATCCTGCGTAGCGAGCAACTGCCCGCGGACAGCGCGGCCTGTGCCGTCGTGTCGGCCAATGCCCGCCACGTGCGCCCGGACGGTACGACGGCGCCCGCCTCGGGTGGCCACGCGGAGGTGGCTTTCGCGATCCTGAGAGCTCGGCAGACGCAGGCTCCGTCGGTCGCGGACCTGGAGACGCTGGCGGCCGCGGTGATCGGGCTACTCGGCCGGGGACCGCAGCTGGGATTGAGCAATGCCTTCGTCACTCCGGCACTGGCCGTGCTGCTGGATGCCGGCAGGGTGACCGCTGCGACGGACATCGTCGACCTGGCCGAGTCTGCCTTCGGTGAGATTCCGGACGTCACCGTCGCGCACGCGATGGTCCTGATCACGGGGGGAGCGGTCGTGCCCGCGCTGGAACTGCTTGCCCCCGTTCTCGACTCCTCTCGACGACTGCACCCGGCCCTGGCCGTCCGGGTCTGGATGCTCGACGCCGTCATCGCGCGCCGGCAACACAGGCTCGACGACGCGGTGGCGTCGATTCGGCGGGCACTCGCGCTCGCCGAGCCGTTCGGGATCGTCAGCCCATTCCTGGACAGTGCGGGGGACACCGCCGAACTACTGGCCTCGGTGCCGGCGGGAGGGGAGCACAGTCAGTCGTTCATCGACCACGTGCGCACGAAGATCGCGGAAGCCCACGGCGGCCGCAACCCGGGCCTGACGCCCAGCGAGAAGGTGGTGCTCGGCGAGCTGCACACCGGCAAACAGTTGCGGGTGATCGCCAAGGATCTGCACGTGTCGCTCAACACGGTCCGCACCCATACCCGGAACCTGTACCGCAAACTCGATTCGTCCAGTCGGGCCGAAGCGATCGAGACAGCGCTGCGCCGCGGACTGATCTGATCGCGGCCACAGCGGCGTCGACCTCTCCCTCGCGGCTGCCCGTCGCGGGCCGGTGGGAGAGGTCACCCTCTCCCACCGGCTCACCTCAGTGCGAGAACGCCGAGGCGGAATGCTCCGTCCCCTCCCGGAGTCGCGCGATGACGTCCTTCATCGCCAGGGCCAGCTTCCAGGCGAGGTCCCGGCTGAAGCCCTCACGCAACACGATCCGCAGCACCGCGACGTCCTCGGCGTCGGCGGGCATCGTGTACGCCGGAACCTGGAATCCGCGGGCCCGCAACTCGTGTGAGATGTCGAAAACGGTGAACCCGGGGTCACCCACGACCTCGAAGGACAGCACCGGTATGGCACTGCCGTCCGTGATGATGTGCATGTTGTCGATCTTCGAGATCTCGGCCGAGAGCATCAGGGCGGTGTCGCGGAGGGACTCCATGATCTGGGTGTACCCGGCGACACCCAGTCGGACCAGGTTGTAGTACTGCCCGACCACCTGGTTGCCGGGACGGGAGAAGTTCAACGTGAACGTCGGCATGTCGCCGCCGAGGTAGTTCACGCGGAACACGAGATCTTCCGGCAGGTGTTCCTTCGAGCGCCAGACGACGAACCCGATCCCGGGATAGGTCATCCCGTACTTGTGTCCGCTCACGTTGATCGACACGACGCGGGGGATCCGGAAGTCCCAGTGCAGTTCCGGATGGAGGAACGGCACGACGAAACCGCCGCTCGCCGCGTCCACGTGGATCGGGACGTCGGGTCCTCCGTCGGAGGCGATCTGGTCCAGCGCCTCGGCGATCTCGGCGACCGGTTCGAGTTCTCCGGTGAACGTGGTGCCGAGGATCGCGACAACGCCGATGGTGTTCTCGTCGACTGCTTCCCGGACCTGGTCCGGGGTGATGACGTAGCGGCCCTTCTCCATGGGCAGGTACTTCGGTTCCACATCGAAGTAGCGGCAGAACTTCTCCCAGACCACCTGGACATTGCTGCCCAGGATCAGGTTCGGCCGTGTCGAGTCCTTGCCGGCGGCCTGTCGCGCGGCCCGCCACTTCCACTTCAAGGCCAGTCCGGCGAGCATGACGGCCTCGGAGGACCCGACCGTGGAAACACCGGTGGCCGACGTCGGATCGGACTCGGAGAGGTCCTCCGCGTGGAAGAGTGCCGCCACCATGTTCACGCAACGGGTCTCGATCTCGGCGGTCGCCGGGTACTCGTCCTTGTCGATCATGTTCTTGTCGAACGTTTCCGCCATCAACCGATCCGCTTGCGGATCCATCCAGGTGGTGACGAAGGTGGCGAGGTTCAACCGCGAGCTTCCGTCGAGCATCAACTCGTCGTGGATGAAACGGTAGGCAGCCTCGGGTTCGGTCTCCGCCTTGGGCATCCGCAATGCCGGAATCGGATCGGTTCCGAGGCGGCCGGTGTAGGCGGGAGCCAGGGTCTCGGCGGGAGCGGCAAGGTTGTCTGACATCTTCTTCTCCTCCGGTTGTGCGGGCAGTCGAACAGTGGACCGATCAGGTCAGACCTCGATCGGCGGGTACAGCCGTTCCATCGTGTAGCGCCGGTTGCGTCGGACGGACAGCGCGCTCGCGGTGAGCGACACCAGCAGGATCCCGACGAGAACGACTATGGCGATCCACAGCCGGGAATCGACCTGTTCGCCGACGGTCAGCTGTCGCAGTCCGTTGACGGTGTAGGTCATCGGGTCGAACGGGTGGATGTACTGGAACGGTTTCGCGGTGGTCGGCACCGGATAGATGCCGCCGGCGGAGACCAGCTGCAGCATGAGGAACGCGAGTGTGACGACACGTCCGACTGCCACCCCGAACACTGCGTTGAACGCCTGGATCATCGCCAGGTACGTCGCGGACACCAGTATCAGGAACAGGACGGTTCCGACGACGTGCGTGACGTCGAGCCCGACCCCGAAGTGCACCACCGTGTACATGACGATCACCTGCAGCACTCCGACCAACAGCGCCGGCCAGTACGACGCCAACACCGTCCGGTACAGCCCGACACCCCCGACAGTGGGTCGGGACTGCAACGGGGTCAACAGCATCCACGTGATGATTCCGCCGACGAACAGGGCGAGCGACAGGAAGAACGGCGCGAATCCGGTGCCGAACGTGGACGCGGCGTTGTTCGTCTCCTGCTTCAGCGCCACCGGTGTAGACAGAGTGTTCGCGGTCTCGGTGCGCTGTTCGTCGGTCCATTCGGGGACCTGACCGGCACCCTGGGCCAGTGCATCCGCGAGCTGATGCGAGCCGGTCTGCAGTTCGACCATGCCGGATGACAGCTGGTTCGCGCCGCCGGAGAGCTGAATGCTGCCGTCGGTCAGTTGGATCAGGCCCGAATGCAGTGTCGCGGCACCGGTGTTCAGTTCGTCCACACCGCTGCGCAACTGTTGGACGTCACCGGCGATCTGCCCGCCCTGCAGCATCGCCAGTCCTCGTTGCAGCGGGCTCGAGGGATCGACTACCTGGTATTCGAGCGCACGGGCGTCCCCGCCGATGCGCTGGATCTCGGCGCGCAACGCCGTGGTGTCGGCCTGCAGTTGCGGAGGCGCGACCGCGGTCAGTGCGGCCAGGGCTCTCTGGGAGATCGGATCGGCGTTGCCGGCGAGGAGGTCGACCGCCGTCTGCGCGCCGGGCGGCAACTGCGTGGACTGCGGCAGCTTGGCGTCGAGCGCCTCGATGGACTGCCGCAGTTGCGCGACCTGGCCGCCGATGCTCTGGACGGTGCCACTGTCGAGCGCGTTCAGCAGCGGTCCGGTGACGCCGTCGATCGCGGTGGCGAGTTGCGACGCACCCGCGGCCAACTGCGCCGATCCGTCCCGTGCGGTAACCATGTTCGTCGAGAGTTCGGTTGCGCCCGAAGCGAGTTGATCGGCACCTCCCTTCGCGGTGTCGATGCCGGATGCGAGCTGCCCGGCGCCGTCGGCGGCCTGTTTCAGGCCCGAGCCGGCCGTCTGCAGACCGGTGAGAACGGTTCCGACACCCTGCGCACCGATCGTGGAGTTGACCTGGCCGATGACCTGTTCCGACGCATCCTGGCCGATGATGGTGGCCAGGTAGTTGTTGGCGTCGTTGAAGGTGAAGATCAGATCGGCCTTCTCCGGGTTGTCGCCGTTCGGCGATTCCACCGCCGCACTGAAGTTGTCGGGAATCGTGATCGTGTAGTAATACTTGCCGCTCGACAGGCCCTCGGTCGCATCGTTCTGCGACACCTCGGTCAGATCGAGCTGCCCGGACTCGATCAGCGATTTCACGACCTGATCGCCGGCGTCGACCTGTTGCCCCGTGGCGGTGCGCCCGGTGTCGTTGTTGACGATCGCGGCGGGAATCTTGTTCACGGCACCGAACGGGTTCCAGAACGCCCACAGGTACATGGCGCCGTACAACAGCGGCATGAGGATGATCGTGGCGATCGCGATCCTCGGCATGGTGCCGCGGAAGTACCGCTTCGAGTCGCTGCCCAGTGATATTCCGGCGAGCATCGGTCACCTTCCTTCGGTCATGACGCCGATGTCGCCGGCCCCGAGAAGTCCGTGCATGTCGACCACTGCGCCGACCCCGCAGCCGGGTGGCAGCGGATTGACGTCCGCGGTGATGATCGACTGGCGTTCGCCGAGCGCGACGAGACGTTCGAGCATCTCGAAACGTTCTGCGTCGTCGGCGATCCGATCGATGCGCCCCACGACGAGCAACGGTGGACGACGGGTGTTCGCGACGGCGACGCGAAGCAGCATCTGCTGGAGTTCGGGCAGGTCGTCGACGAATGCGTGCAGTGTGGGTAGCGGGATGTCCCCGAACACGTCCGCGCACATGTCGGCGACGCCCTGTTCGGTGACCCGTGGCACCAGCTTGTACCACGGTGACGTCCACCGGAGCTGCTCGGTGACGAGGTCCTGCACCGTCACCGAGGGACTGACCCCGTCGAGTTCGTCGAAGCATGCGATGGCCGACCTCGTGAACACCTTGTTCGGGTTGTCCCGGAAACCGAGCACGGTGAGTGATCCGCGGGTGAGTCTCATCCGGCCGCACAGGGCCATCAACAGTGCGGTGCGGGCCGCGCCGGTCTGGCCCGCGATCACGGTGACGCCGCCGGCTTCGATGTCGAGGTCGAGGGGGCCGAACACGTGACCCCAGGGGCCTTTCAGCTCGATCCCCCTGGCGGACACCAAAGTTCCGGTGATCTGCTCGGTCGGCGACTGCTCGTCACCGACGAATGTCTCTACCAAGACTGCCCCCGCAGGGAGTCTTTGACCACCTCACCGTTCTTGACGATGACTGCCAGGTTCTTGGCGGGGTTGGCGAGCAGACCGAGGTCGTCGAGCGGATTGCCGTCGACCAGCAGGACGTCCGCCCATGCGCCGGCCGCGATCACCCCGAACGGCGCTTCCCGGTACGGATCTCGTTCGCCGGCCATGCGGAACAGTTCGGCGTTGCCGGAGGTGAGCATCCGCAGCGCGTCGAGGTTGCTGTAGTGGTCGCCGAGCCGGGCCGCCATCTCGCTCTGCCGGGGAGCGAGCTGCGGCTCGAGGAGCAGGTCGGTGCCCCATGCCGTCTTGACGCCGTACTTCTTGGCCCACGCGTAGACCTTGTCGGTGCCGGAGCAGATTTCGCGGTCCTTACCGGCACGATCCGGGTCGGGGTAGTGGTGGTCGCCGAGCGCGAACGGCTGCATCGACAACCACACGTCCTTCTCCGCCATGAGCGCGACGGTCTCCTCGTCGGCGAGGTGCCCGTGTTCGATCGACTTGACGCCGGCCGCGATGGCACGACGGATCCCGGTGACGTTGTAGACGTGGGTGGCGACGTACGTGCCATAGTCGGTCGCGGCATGGACGGCGGCACGGAGTTCGTCGTCGACGAACTGCACGGTGTACAGCGGGTCGTACATGGATGCGGCCCCGCCGCCGACCATGAGCTTGATCTGCGAAGCGCCCTTCTTGAGCTGCTCACGGACGGCGGCGAGGACACGGTCGGGCCCGTCGGCGACGCGCATGAATCCGATCTGTTCGGCGCGGCTCTGGTCGCCACCGAGGATGGTGGGGCATTCGTACACGAATCCGAAATCGCCGTGGCCGCCGGTCTGCGAGATCGCGGCCTGCGAGGGGTAGATGCGCGGTCCTTGGAACAGGCCCCGATCGATGACGGACTTGATGCTGCCGGTGTCGCCGGCCATGTCGCGCACCGTGGTGAAGCCTCGGAGCAGCATGTTCTTGGCCTCGGCCAGGCCGTTGAGTGCGATGTGGCTCTCGGTGCCCATCACCATGTCCACGTACGAGTTTGCGTTCCCGACCAGATGGACGTGCGCGTCGCTCATGCCCGGCATCAGCACCCGGCCACCGCCGTCTACGACGATGGTTTCCCGGCCCGGATCGTCACCCACGGGTGACGTGGACACGCTGACGATCTTGTCCCCGTCGATCAGGACGTCGCCGGCAGTGAGCTGATCGGACACGCCGTCAAATACCCGGACGTTACGAAACAGTAACCGCTTCTTTGCTTCCGGAGTGGTTGTCATACTTCGGCAAGCTAACACTGTGTGTCTCCGGCACCGCCGAAGACACTGAATCTAGTCCTCGATATCACCCTTTTTGTAACCCGGAGTACGCCCTTCTCGATCGCGTGCTGAATCGTCAAATTCCCTGGTAGGGCGAATATTTGAGGCAGGGGTCCGGGTTGCCGGTAGAGCTCGGTAACGAATTGATCGCGGAATGTGTTTCAGGACAATTCGTTCGAGGGTGAGACGCTGTCCGTCGCGTCGACGGAAGCCGGCGCGGGCCTGCTGGATCTTCCGAGGAAGATGACGGAGGCTGCGAAGAAACAGAGGGCGCCGACGAAGGTGCCGGAGTTGGCGAGAGCGGCATCCTCGACACTGCCCGACTGCGTGATGAACGACCCGGCCGCAGACAGGCCGAAGGCGAGAGAGCCGAGGGCATTGAGCCATCCGCTCTGCCAGTCGAGCGAGCGCGGTTCCCAGAGATTTCCTGCGCGTACCAACATCAGGATTGCGAGGGAACTGCTGATCAGGAAGCCGATCGAGCCCTCCGCATTGGGTGTCCACACGTAGTGTTTCTCGCTCGCGATCGTGTGCGCATGCAGTGCCGCGCCGGTGCTGATGTTGAACAGGATCGTGCCCAGGAATTGGGTTGCGGCGGCCAGCCATTCCGCGCGGATCGCCGGTCTACCCGCCACCTCGGTGGTGGCGGCACCACTGAGGATGAGTTGGATGAAGGCTGCGTAGGTGAAGAACCACGAGCCTACGAAGAACGCGGTGTTGGCGCCGACCGTGCCGAGTTGAGTTGCCAGCACCGGTGCGGATCCGAGTGCGAACAACAGTGACCCGATCGTGAATCCCCAGGATTGCATGCGCAGAGTCGGGTGAATCAGCATGTGCCGCAGTATAGGTCGCAATCGATTCTGCAAGCATCGAATCCGAATCTCGGCGCGGCACTTCGAATAGTTCTACGTCCACAAGGTTTTCGGCGGGATCCGGTGTGGCGGGTCTACTCGCGGGGACCTGCACTTGCCGAATCCGTGGTTCCTGATCAAATGTTCTGCGATCCGGTCGTGGATGTGTTCCGGCCTTGCTCGAGGCCGGCGAGCATGAGTTCGAATACGTGCGTGGCGCGTGTGTCCAACTCGGTGACCTCGATTCCGAGTTCGCGGGCCATTGTTTCCCGGAAGACGCCGTATCCGAGGTAGGTCGCGGCGGTCAACGCGTGCATCACTTCACCGTCGGCGTCGGGGGGGAGGGCTCCGGTCTCCTTGTCCCGATCGAGTGCGGCGCGGGTTGCCTCGACGGCCGGGAAGATCCGGAGGTCCGGGTCTTCGTCCAGGGCGAGTAGCGCCTCGAGTTTGATGAAGTCGCTCTGGCGCAACGCCATGCGCCACAGGGCGCGGCGGCGATCGGAGAATGGGCGATCCCAGTGCTTCGCGGGATCGGGGCGGTTGTCCTCGAGCAGTCGCGTGATCGCTGCCCGCAGCAGGCCTCGGCGCGTTCCGAAGTAGTGGTAGATCTGGCCGTGGTTGACCCCGGCCTCCTTCGCGACTTCACGCAGGGTGATGCCGGCGAGGACGCCGTCGCGTTCGAGCAGGCGCAGCACTGCGTCGATCAGTTCGTTCTCGGTCTCCTCGCGGGTCCCCCTCCGGCGCCTCGGCCGGTCCACGTCTTCCGGTTCGGTTGCTTTCCGCATGCGCTCACCTTCCCTGAAGTGCCTTGGAGGCATGTCTTGCCGTGACTCACTTCACAAGATACAGTCCCGGCCTACCGAACGTTAATAACGAACCGTTAGTAGGTGAGGCAGTGACGGATACCGACCTTCCACTGGAGGGGATCCGAGTGTTGGACATGGCGACGGTGCTGGCGGCACCCGTGACCGCCACCTGCCTCGGCGACTTCGGCGCCGAGGTGGTGAAGATCGAGGAACCGGGTGTCGGCGACTTCATTCGAGCGGGCAGTGACAGTGAGTCCCGGCGGTCCCTGCAGTGGGTCCAGGAAGGACGGAACAAGAAGTCGGTGACCATCGACCTGCGTACCGAGCGCGGTCGGCAGTTGGTCCGCTCGATGCTCGGGTACTTCGACGTGGTGGTGACCAACTACCGCCCGCCGACGTTGGAGCGATGGGGACTGAGTCCCGAGGTGATGGCCCGGATCAATCCTCGCGCCATCATCGTGTGCATCACCGGTTACGGATTGACGGGCCCGTATCGTGATCGCGGCGCGTTCGACCGTGTGGCGAGCGCCTTCTCCGGCCTGACCTACGTCACGGGAGAACCCGACCGCGACCCGGTTCGCTCCGGTTATTCAGTGATCGACTACATGTCGGCCTATCTGGCGGCGTTCGCCACCGTCACCGCCCTGTATCACCGCGACCAGCGTGGGGGCGCCGGCCAGATCGTCGATCTGGGCCTGTACGAGGCGGGCTTCCGCGCCAGCGAGAACGCATTACTGACTTACGGCGCCCAGAGGCAGGTGCGTGAGCGCGTCGGAAACCGCAACCTCGGCATCGTTCCGGCCAGTGATTTCGACACTGCCGATGGTCGGCGCATCTCGTTGCACGCCGGCACCGACGCCCTCTTCCGCAGATTCGCCACGGCGATCGGGCTACCCGATCTGGCGACCGATCCACGGTTCGTGACACGAGCGGCCCGCGTGACCAACCAGCTTCAGCTGTATCCGATCATCGCCGACTGGGTGGGCGGCCAGACCGCCGCCGACGCTGTCAAGTTGCTCAGCGACGCCGACGTTCCGGTGGCCCCGGTCATGAATGTCGCCGACATCGCCACTGATCCGCACTATCTCGAACGCGGCACGGTCGTCACCGTCGACGACGTCGAGCACGGCGCGCTGCCGATGGCCGCCCCGCTGCCCCGCATGAGCGCGACGCCGGGGACGATTCGCACCCTGGGGCCGGCCCTCGGGGAGCACACCGGCGAGATCCTGGCCCAGTTGCTGGGGTTGGACGACGACGAACTCGCCCTTTTGCGAGCCGATCAGATCATCTGAATTGCCCTGCTCCTGAACCCATTGCTCTACAGACCGATTCGACCGATCGGACATGAACAGAAAGTTGTTTCGATGACAACCATCTCCACCGCTCGCGATACCTTGCGGGTGATCAATCCGGCCACCGAAGAGGTGGTCGCCGAACTCGCGGTTCACGGTGAGGACCTTTGTGCCGACGCTGTCGGCCGCGCCGGTGGGGCGCAGCGGACGTGGGCCGCCATGCCCGGTGAACGACGCAGCGAGATCCTCTGGCGTTGGGCGCAACTGGTCGAGAACGACTTCGCCGAACTCGGCCGTCTCGACACGGAGGACACCGGCAAGGTCCTCGCAGACGCCCGCGCTCAGGCACGTCGTGGGGCGCGTCATGCCCGCTACTGGGCGGGTAAGGCGGACAAGCTTTTCGGGCAGCAGTTCGCCGACGTGCCCGGGCAGCTCTCCTACACGCGGCTCGAGGCACTCGGACCGTATGTCGTCATCCTGCCGTGGAATGCCCCGGCGCATTCGTTCATGGCGCGGGTCAGCCCCCCTCTCGCCTGCGGAAACTCCGTCATCGTCAAGCCGTCCGAGCTGTCGCCGAGGTCGGCGGTCCGACTGGCGGAGCTCGCGGTGCAGGCGGGCTTCCCCGAAGGGGTACTCCAGGTGATGGTCGGAGGCGGTGCCACCGGCGCCGCGCTGTGTGCCCACCCCGATGTGGCCGGGATTTCGTTCACGGGGTCGGTTCCCACCGGACGCCACATCGCCCGTTCGGCCGCAGACACCTTCAAGAAGCTCACCCTCGAGATGGGCGGGAAGTCGCCGATCATCGTGTTCGACGACGCGGATCTAGACTCGGCCGCTCGTGCAACGGTCCTCGGCATCCTGAACAACGCCGGCCAGGTGTGCGCCGCCGGCAGTCGACTACTCGTCCACGCCTCGATCGCGAAGGAGTTCGTGGCGGAGGTGGCCGCGCGGATGAGTCGGGTGCGCGTCGGGGACCCACTCGATGCCCACACTCAGATGGGCCCGGTGGTCAGCTGCGGACAGTACGAGAAGATCCTCGGGATTCTCGACAACGCGCGTAGCGAGGGGGCGCGCATCGTGCTTGGTGGTGGCCGTCCGGCAGCGCCGCAACGCGGCTTCTACGTCGCGCCGACACTGATCGATCGAGTCGATTCGAGCATGGCGGTGGCGAGCCAGGAGATCTTCGGCCCTGTACTCAGCGTGCTGACATTCGAGACCGAGGAGCAGGCGCTCGAGCTCGCGAACGAGACCGAGTTCGGCCTGACGTCCTACGTCTGGACCCGCGATCTGGGGCGGATGATCCGGATGAGCGAGGGGATCGACGCGGGTGTCGTACACGGCAATTCGAATCTCGTGTTGGACTCGGTACTGCCGTTCGGTGGCTTCAAGCAGAGCGGGCTCGGTGGGGCCTACGGCGATGACGCCGTGGCCGGCTGTACCCGAACGAAACGTGTCACGCTCCGCATCGCCGATACCCCGCTGCCAGGACCCTGGCCGGGAATCTGACTGCCCCACAAAACTTTGGAGACCAACGCATGCCCACAGATACACGCATCATCGTCCAAGACGCCACCGACGGCCCGTTGTCACTGAGAGAGGTAACTCTGCCCGATCCCGGCCCGCACGACGTGCTCCTGCGGATCCATGCCACCGGCGTATGCCAGAGCCAGCTGTACTGGATGCACGCCGCCCGCCCCGGACCGATGCTGTTCGGACACGAGGGGTACGGCACAGTCGTCGCCACGGGATCGGCCGTCACTCACGTCGCCGCCGGTGATGCCGCGATGATCACCTGGGTGCCGCGCACGGACGACCGCACCCCGACCCGAGCCGCGGTCGACCTGCCCGACGGTCGCACGGCGCATTCGCCCAACGTCTACACCTGGGCCGAGCACACGCTCGTCGACGAGCTTTATGTCCTGCCCCTGGGACCAGAGTCGCGGGCGGACGTCGTCTCGATTGTTGGTTGCGCCGTGGTCACCGGCGCCGGCGCCCTCTGTCACGCGGCGCCTGTCGAGGCCGGAAACACGGTGGCAGTGTTCGGTGTCGGTGGAGTGGGGCTGTCGGCAGTCGCAGCTGCATCCATCCGCGGCGCATCCAGGATCGTCGCAGTAGACCTCGACGCTGACAAGTTGGCTTTCGCGAAGCAGTTCGGCGCCACCGACACCATCGACGCCTCGATAACGGACAACCCTTCGGCAACGATCTTGGAACTGACCGGGGGTGTCGACATCGCGGTGGACTGTGTCGGTCATTCCTCGACCACTGTGCAGGCCCTCGACAGTGTTCGTGCCGGTCGCGTGGGCGGCACCCGCGGTGGCACTGTCGTTCTCGTCGGACTCCCGAAAGGCCCCACCGAACTGAATCTCGCCGGCCTCATCGGCGGACAGAAGCAACTTGTCGGTACCAGCGCCGGTGGCTGCACCCAGGACGACATCGAAGCGTTCCTTCAATGGCACACCGACGGCAGGCTCGATCTCGACGCGTTGGTCACCGACCGCTACCCCCTCGCGGATATCGACGCGGCCGTCGGTGATCTCGCAAGCGGACGCGTTCTCGGCCGCGCGATTGTCACGATGTGACAGTCGGCTCGGCGCCCGAACTCAACATCAATTGCTCAAAATTCGTTGTCGCTCAGCGACTGTCATTAAGGAAGACTGGAAATGAGGCGATCGTCTCTCGTTCGTGTCGGCACTGTGCTCACGGCACTGGCGACCACCACGATGCTCCTCGCCGGATGCGCCGGCGGGACAGGCTCGACGACGGACACGTCAGCGGTGACGACGGGCCTGGTCGGCGAGCAAGCCGACGGCGGTGACCCGACCTCCGGTGGCACGCTGTCGTACGCCACATTCGTCGGCATCAGCAGCTTGGACCCGGCCAACAGACAGGACAGCGGGGCGACCGGCGGCAGCGAGATGGCCGCGATCTACGACTTGTTGATCCGCTACGACACGGAGGCCGAGGCTTTCGTGCCGCAGTTGGCGCAGTCTCTGGAAGCGAACGGCGACAACACCGTCTGGACATTGAAGCTCCGCCCGGACATCAAGTTCAGCGACGGCACCCCCGTCGATGCGGACGCAGTGCAGTGGAGCATCAATCGCTACGTGGAGAAGAACGGCCTGCAGACTCAAGTGTGGAAGGCCTCCGTCGCAGACGTGACATCGGTGGATCCGTCGACGGTTGTCTTCACCTTGAAGCGGCCGTGGAACGACTTCCCGATCATGCTCACTTCGGGACCGGGAATGGTCGTCTCGCCGTCGTCGATTGCGACCGGGACGTTCGTCGCTGTCGGTGCGGGTCCGTTCGTCGTGGACAAGTTCGCATCTCAGGAAGAACTGGTGCTCACCGCCAACCCCACCTACTGGAAGGGGCAGCCACACCTCGCGAAGTTGCGTTTCCCGGTGATTCAGGGTGAACAGGCCAAGCTGGAAGCGCTCCACAGTGGTGGGATCGACGCGGCCTACATTCGGAGGGCTGAGGCAGTCCACAGTGCGCTGGCCGCCGGCGACATCGGTTACGTACACACCGTCAGCTTGGGCACTGTCGGTGTCATCAACCAGCGGGAAGGCCGCGCAGCGTCCGATGAACGTGTACGCAAGGCGATCGTTGCAGCGATCAACCCCGAGATCTACAACGACCGTGTCGAGGATGGCTACGGCATGCCCGGCAGTGACATGTTCCAGTCGTGGTCCGCATGGCACGGCAATGTCGCGGCCAGCGGCTACGACCCGGAGGCTGCGAAGAGGTACCTTGCCGAGGCCCGAGCCGACGGATACGACGGCAAACTCACCTACGTCGGATCGAATACTCCCGAAACCCAGCGAAACGCCCTCGCCTACCAGTCCATGCTGCAAGCAGTCGGATTCACTGTCGAGATCTCGTATGCGCCGAGCAATACCGATCTCGTGCGCCGATTGTTCGTCGAACATGACTACGACGTCGCGCACTCGGGACTGAGTGTCCTCGAGGAGTCACCGTTCGTGCGGTTGTTCGTCAACTTCCACAGCGATTCCCCGTCGAACGTGCTCGGCTACAAGAACGCGGAGATGGACCAGTTGCTCACCCAGTTGCAGACCGCGTTCACCGACGACGACCGACGGGCCGTCCTCGAGAGGATGCAGACACTGGTCAACGACACGGCACCGCTGGCCACTATCGGTGCTGGCAAGGTACTCGTCACCTGGAGACAGAATGTGCACGGCGTCACGCCGAGTGCAGACGGAATCATGCTGTTCCAGGATGCCTGGCTCGCCTCCGAACCGTTGGCTTGAGTGGTCGCGTCACACCGCGGTCGCGAGTATCGCGGCGGCGGTGAAGAACAGTCCGGCGAAGACCCGGCCGGTGACCTGCTGCTGCCGCGGCGAGCGCAGCAGTCGCAGTGCGTGGGCGGCGAGGCCCGTGTAGCCGGTCATCACGACGACGTCCACGGCCACCATCGTCGCCGCGATGAGAGCGTACTGCGGCAGCAGCGGGGCGGACGGATTCAGGAACTGGGGTAGCACCGCGAGAATGAAGACGACGGCCTTCGGGTTGCTGATATTGATCAGGAAGGCCCTCAGCACGAGGGACGCGGCGGTGGCGCGGCTGGTGTCGGAGTCGGCCTCGACGGGGGTCGGCGCCGCCCGCCACTGCCGCACACCGAGATAGGCGAGGTACGCCACCCCGAGCCATTTGACGACCGTGAACGCGGTCGGCGATCCGGCGAGGAGGGCGCCCAGGCCCGCGGCGACGATGACGATCTGCAGCAGCAGTGCCAGTTGCAGCCCCAGGATGTTCCAGTAGCCGCGGACGAAACCGTGCCGTAGCCCCGTCGACATCGACGCGATCGCGCCGGCTCCCGGTGACAGGCTGATCACCCAGCTGGCGCCGAAAAATGCCAACCACATCTGCCACGACACGAGGGAGAAGCTTAGGCCCGTCGACGGCGTCGCTCGGCGGAGGGTGGCGCTACGATCCGCCGCTCACGCAGCTGCGCGGCGGATCGACCAGCGAACAGAACGCGGTCGGCATCACCGGGGTGTAGCCGGCGGGGGTGCCGCCGCGGGCGACGATGTCGCGGTAGGTGTCGACGGCATCGGTGGGGCGACGGGTCAACGTCGGGTCGGTGAGCGCGTCGACCGTGTACAGGCCGAAACGCGGACGGTACGAACCCCACTCGTAGTTGTCCGTGATCGACCAGTAGTTGTAGCCGATCACGTCGGCGCCGTCCTCGCGAGCCCGCTCGATCCAGTAGATGTGGTCTCGCAGATGGTCCGACCGGGTGTAGCCGTCCGGGCGTGGCTGCCCGTTGTCGGTCGGCATCCCGTTCTCGACGACGTACAGCGGCACCGTCGGCAGCTTGCGGTGATACGCCATGAGCGCGTGGTAGATCCCGTCGGGCTGTGGCACCACGTCGTAGAACCGGTCGGTGGCGGCCGCGATCGCCGAGACGTTGTCGAGGGAGACGCCGTAGTAGTAGTCGATGCCGAGGAAGTCGAGTTTGTCGGTGACCCGGTCGACGAACAGGGTGTCGAGCATCCCGAACACGGCAGGGATGAACGCGAGATTGCTACCGACGCGGGCGGCCGGGTCGAGTTGATGGATGCGGTCGTAGATCGTGCGGTGCGCTCGGGTCATGCCGTCGAACATCTTGTGGACGTCGAGAAGGGAGATTCCGCCGAACGTCAGTTCGCGCTGCGCGTAGGTCGTCGGCTCGTTGAACGTGATCCAGATCGCCCCGGCGTCCTTGTAGCGCTCGACGACCTTCTCGGCGTTGGCCAGCCAGTCGTCGACGGTGCGGGGATCGGCCCAGCCGCCACGGTCGGCGATCCAGCCCGGATAGACCCAGTGGTCGAGCGTGATCATCGGTGTCATGCCGTGGCCGCGGATGCGCCGGATCACGTCGTCGTAGTATGCGAATTCGGCCTCGTCCCAGGTGCCGGGGCTCGGCTGCACCCGGGCCCACTCGACCCCGAAGCGGAACACGTCCACCCCGAGCGCGGCGGCGTTGTCGATGTCCTCGGTGTACCGGTGCCGGAAGTCGACCGCGTCGCCGATCTCGTCGTGCGTCTTCCCGGACGCCGAGTACCGCGCCCAGTTGCTGTCCGGGGAGGACCCCTCCGACTGGAATCCCGAGGTGGCGACACCCCACAGGAAGTCGTCGCCGAGGGGATCGGCCTGTACCGCCGGGGCGGCCAGCAGGGTTGCGGTGAGCGCGACGATCGCGGCGCCGAGAACGGTTCTCACAGTTGCTCCTTCAGAAGACGGTGCCGAGATCGTGGGCGACGAGGGTGTCCATGCTGTGCTCGGCGAGCGCAGCGATCGTCATGGACGGGTTGCAGGCGCCGGTCGAGCCCGGAATGCGTGAGCCGTCGAGGACGTAGAGCCCCCGCTGCCCGTGCACGCGGCCGACGTCGTCACATACCGAGCCGAACGGCACGCCGCCCAACGGGTGGAAGGTGTTGGTGTCGAAGGCGTTCACATCGATCGCCGACACCCCGAAGCCGGCGCCGACGATCTGTTCGATCCGCGCCCGGATCGCGTTCGTCAGGTCCCTGTCGAACGCTTGATCCCAGGTCAGGACCGCATCGTCGCGCCCGGGGTCGTAGTGCCAGATCCCGCGACCGTCGACGACGCCGTAGCCGATCACCGACGTCGTGTGCAGATCCAGTGGAAACGGCACCGGGCCGAGGACGATCGTCAGGGCACCGGCCGGGTTGTCCCAGTCCTTGACCCCGACGCACGCCGGCCCGCCCTGCCACGCGCCGGGGCTGTCGGTGGCCCGGGTGACCATGAAGATGCGGTCGCCGTTGTTGCCCCAGCCCGTGCCGACGGCGTCCGGCAGGTCCGGGATCAGGTTCTTCGCGCGTGCCTTGACCAGCAGGCGGGTGGTGCCGGGAGAGCCGGCGCCGAGGAACAGTGCGTCCGAGACGATCCGCTTGCGCTCGAGCACCGCGCCGTCCCGGCCGATCCGGTCGCAGTGCACGACCCAGGAGCCGTCCCCGCCGCGTTCGATGTCGGCGACCCGGTGCAGTGGCGCCACCTCCACCCGCCCGGTGGCCTCGGCCTCCGCGAGATAGGTGACGTCGACGGAGAACTTTCCGCCGTTGTTGACGCCGTAGATCACATCGCCGTTCGTGTACGACGGGCGCATCTCCCCGCGCAGTTCCCTCCGCGCGAACTCCCAGTCGATGGGCATCGGCACCCGGAACGTGTGCAGGCCCTGGGCGTCGGCCATCTCCACGAACCGGCGCGACGAGCGGTACTGCGGACTGTTCAACAGGTCGTCCGGGATGGTCGCGATCCGCAGCATGCGCGCCACCCTCGGGTAGTAGACCGAATCCATCCGCTCGTAGTCGATGCGCGACGAGACGCACCTCGCGAAATTCTCGCCGTCGGGTTGCATCGTCATCCCGTGGTAGACCAGCGAGCCGCCGCCGACGCCGGCACCGCACAGGATGTCCATGCCGTTGCCGGGGATGCGTTCCATCAAGCCGGTGAACGGTGGGAACACGGCCGGGGGAGCGCCCGTCATCACCGGGTGCGGCTGCAGCCACGCCGAGCGTTGGTCGGGGGAGAGCATCCGGGGAAACGTCTCGGCGTTCGGTCCGGTCGGCCACCGGATGCCGCGCTCGAGGACGAGGGTGTCCACACCGGCGCGGCCCAGATGCATCGCCGCGATCGCACCGCCGAAACCGCTGCCGATCACGACGGCACGGCGACGCTGTTCGGTGACCTCGGCTCGACGGAAAGCGGTGGCGGCTGCCGGAGCTGCCAGGGCGGCGCCGGCAGTCATCGTGCCGGCGGCGCCGGCCGTCATGACCGCGGCGGTGCCGCCCAGGAACGTGCGCCTGGTCACTCGCGGAACGATGGGACTCGGATCGGGGGTCACGGCAACTCCCTGTGCTGCGGTGTCGGATGCTGGGATCGACGAGCTCACGCAGATGGGGACTCTAGGGTGGACACGTGTCCAGTGTGGTGTCTTTCGGGTGAATTGCAGCTCAGAGGTGTTGCTCACCGCAGGTGGAGGCCTGTTCGGCGCACGTGTGGGGCCGGATCGTAAGTAACTTGCACCCATCGCGGATAATCGGTGTGAACCCTTGTTCTCCAGAGAGGACCTCTCATGCTTGCCCGCACCGACCTTCGCGGTCGTACCCCTTCCACCGCTGAGCTTCGAGGCGCCCTGCCCCGCGGCGGAGTGGACGTGGACGCGGTGCTGCATCAGGTCCGCCCCGTCGTCGAGGACATCCGCAACCGCGGCGCCGAGGCGGCGCTCGAGTACGGCGAGAAGTTCGACGGTGTTCGTCCCGCGACGGTCCGCGTCCCGCAGGCCGAGTTGGACCGTGCGCTCGCCGAGTTGGATGCCGATGTGCGCGCCGCCCTCGAGGTCGCGATCGAGCGGACCCGCAAGGTCCACGCCGATCAGCGCCGCACCGACACGGTCACCGAGGTCGTCCCCGGCGGCACCGTCACCGAGCGCTGGGTGCCGGTCGAGCGCGTCGGCCTGTACGTGCCCGGTGGCAACGCCGTGTACCCGTCGTCGGTCGTGATGAACGTCGTCCCGGCACAGGCCGCGGGCGTCGAGTCGCTCGTCGTCGCGTCGCCGCCGCAGGCCGCGTTCGGTGGCCTGCCGCACCCGACCATCCTCGCCGCAGCCGCGATGCTCGGCGTCGACGAGGTGTGGGCCGTCGGCGGTGCACAGGCCGTCGCGCTGCTCACCTACGGCGGCACCGATACGAACGCTGACGAGCTCGCCCCCGTCGACCTCATCACCGGACCGGGCAACATCTACGTCACCGCAGCCAAGCGGCTGTGCCGCGGACTGGTCGGCATCGACGCCGAGGCCGGCCCGACGGAGATCGCGATCCTTGCCGATCACACCGCCGACCCGATTCATGTCGCGGCCGACATGATCAGCCAGGCCGAGCACGACGTCATGGCCGCGAGCGTGCTGGTCACCACGTCGACCGAACTGGCCGACGCGGTCGACCGGGCGCTCGCCGCCCAGCTCGAGCTCACCAAGCACCGGGAGCGTGTCGAGACCGCGCTGCGCGGCAGCCAGTCCGGCACCGTTCTCGTCGACGACATCGCCGCCGGGTTGAAGGTCGTCAACGCGTACGCCGCCGAGCACCTCGAGATCCAGACCGAGGACGCCTCCGCCGTCGCCGCGCAGGTGCGGTCCGCCGGAGCGATCTTCGTGGGACCGTGGGCGCCGGTCAGCCTCGGCGACTACTGCGCCGGGTCCAACCACGTGCTTCCCACCGCGGGCTGCGCGCGGCACTCGTCCGGCCTGAGCGTGCAGACGTTCCTGCGGGGCATCCACGTCGTCGACTACTCGGAGGCGGCACTGAAGGACGTCGCCGGGCACGTCATCACGCTCGCCAACGCCGAGGATCTCCCGGCGCACGGCGAGGCCGTGCGGCTGCGTTTCGAGAGCCTGCGGTGAGCGCCGGGAACATCCCCGGATCGGCCGTCGGCATCGACGACCTCTCCATCCGGGAGAACCTGCGCGGTCAGTCCCCGTACGGCGCACCGCAGTTGACGGTGCCGGTGCAGCTCAACACCAACGAGAACCCGCACCCGCCGTCGAAGGCGCTCGTCGACGACGTCGCCGAGGCCGTCCGCGCGGCGGCCGCGGATCTGCACCGCTACCCGGACCGGGACGCGGTCGCGTTGCGTACCGACCTGGCCGAGTACATGACCCGGCAGACCGGTGTACCGCTCGACGTCTCCAACGTGTGGGCGGCCAACGGCTCCAACGAGGTGCTGCAGCAGTTGCTGCAGGCGTTCGGTGGGCCCGGCCGGAGTGCGATCGGCTTCGTGCCGTCGTACTCGATGCACCCGCTGCTCGTGGCCGGCACGCAGACCGAGTGGATCGCGGAACCGCGCCACGACGACTTCTCGCTCGACACCGCGGCCGCGGTGCGCGTGATCGAGGAGCGTCGCCCCGACATCGTCTTCGTCACCAGCCCCAACAACCCCACCGGGCACAGCATCCCGCTCGAGGATCTGAAGCAGATCCTCGCGGCGGCGCCGGGAATCGTGATCGTGGACGAGGCGTACGCCGAGTTCTCGTCCGTGCCCAGTGCAGTGGGCCTGATCGACGAGTTCCCCACCAAGCTGGTGGTGAGCCGCACGATGAGCAAGGCGTTCGCGTTCGCCGGTGGCCGCCTCGGCTACCTCGTCGCGGCCCCCGCGTTCGTCGACGCGATGCTGTTGGTGCGCTTGCCGTATCACCTGTCGGTGGTTACCCAGGCCGCCGCCCGCGCCGCGCTGCGGCACGCCGACGAGACCCTCGGCAGTGTCGCCGAACTCGCGTCCGAGCGGGACCGGGTCAGCGCGGAGCTGGCGGCGATGGGCTACCGAGTCGTCCCGAGCGACGCGAACTTCATCCTGTTCGGACTGTTCGAGGACGCCGCCCGGACGTGGCAGCACTACCTCGACGAGGGCGTGCTGATCCGCGACGTGGGCATCCCCGGCCACCTGCGTGCGACCGTCGGACTGGTCGCCGAGAACGACGAACTGCTGCGCGTCAGCAGAAAACTTGCCGCCACCGAATTGAAGGGCCTGTGATGAGTGATCGGATCGCGCGCGTCGAACGCACGACCAGGGAGTCGAGCATCGTCGTCGAACTCAACCTCGACGGCACCGGAATCGTGAATGTATCCACGGGCATTCCGTTCTTCGACCACATGCTCACTGCCCTCGGCGCGCACGCCAGTTTCGACCTGACCGTCCAGGCGAAGGGTGACGTCGAGATCGACGCCCACCACACCGTCGAGGACACCGCCATCGTGCTCGGTCAGGCGCTCGGTCAGGCGCTCGGCGACAAGCGGGGCATCCGCCGCTTCGGCGACGCCTTCATCCCGATGGACGAGACCCTCGCCCACGCCTCGGTCGACGTCTCCGGGCGCCCGTACTGTGTGCACACCGGTGAGCCGGAACACATGCTGCACAGTGTGATCGGTGGCTACCCGGGCGTGCCGTACTCGACGGTGATCAATCGGCACGTGTTCGAGTCGATCGCTCTCAACGCGCGGATCGCGCTGCACGTGCGCGTGCTGTACGGCCGCGACCAGCACCACATCACCGAAGCTGAGTTCAAGGCCGTCGCGCGGGCATTGCGCGAGGCCGTCGAACCGGACCCGCGGGTCTCCGGTGTCCCGTCGACCAAGGGTGCGCTGTAGAGCCATGGATACGGTCTTCATGTACATCCTGTTCCTCGCCGCGGGCTTCGCCATCGGCGGCGCCTACGCGATGTGGAAGGTGAACAAGCTCGCATCCCTGGTCCTGGTTGCACTCGCGGGTCTGGCGGCAGCGTCGGGAATCCTGCGACTGATCTGATGCGTGAACTCCTGCGTACCCGCGGGATCCTGGTCGCTCTGCTCATGGGTGCCACCACCTTCGGTGGCTGGTCTCTGCTGTTGCCCGTGGTCCCGCTCGCGGTCAAGGACGGTGGTGGCAGCGACGCGGCCGCCGGCGCGTCCACCGCGATATTCATGGCCACCACCGTCGCGACGCAGTTGCTGGTGCCCGGATTGCTCCGCCGGTTCGGTTATCGGGCCGTCCTCGCTGTCGGCTGTGTGTTGCTCGGTCCGCCGTCGCTGGCCTTCCTGTGGAGCACGGCGATCGGTCCCGCGTTGGCGATCTCCGCGGTCCGTGGGATCGGCTTCGGCCTGGTCACCGTCGCCGGTATCGGATTGCTGGCGGAACTGGCGCCGCGCAACCTGCTCGGCCGGGTCACCGGTGCGAACGGGGTCGCGATCGCGGCCGCCCAGATGATTGTGCTCCCTTTGGGCCTGGCCCTGTACGAATCTGGTTCCACCACTGCGGTATTCGTTCTCGGTGCGCTGATTCCGACGCTGTCGCTGGCATCCATCTCGCGGCTGCCGTCCGTGCCCAAGCCCGGCCTTCCCGCGGGGCGCAAGGGGCTGCCCGTGGCGGTCCTGTTGATCCCGTGCGTGTCGATGCTCGTGGTGTCCGCGGCCTACGGCGGCATGTCCTCGCTGCTGCCGATCGCCACGGAATCCCGCGCTGCGATAGCGGGATTGGCGTTGTCGGCCTCCGCCGGTGCGATGCTCGTCGGACGATACGGCGCAGGCGTGATCGCGGACCGCATCGGCGCGGGGCGCACCCTCGTTCCCGCGCTGGTTCTCGCCGCGGTGGGCATGGGCCTGGTGGCGTTGTCGGTGGGGGGCGTCGGCGGTGACGCGGCGCTCGTCGTAGGTGCAATGGCATTCGGCGCCGGGTTCGGCGCCGTCCAGAACGAGGCCCTGCTCACGCTGCTGGCCTCGGCCGGGCCCGATCGGGTCGGGGCGGCCAGCGCCGCCTGGAACATCGCGTACGACGGCGGCACCGGCATCGGGGCTCTCGCCCTGGGTGTCGTGGCGGGCGCGGCCGGTTACCCGATGGTGTTCGCGCTCGCGTCGATCGGCGCCCTGGTCGTTGCGCCCGCAGCCCTGGCGGTGCGCGGGGCGGGGTCGCGGCCCCGATAGAGTTTCCTCATGACCGCACGCAAGGTTGCCCTCCTCGATTACGGCTCCGGAAATCTCCACTCGGCGCAGCGCGCCCTCGCGCGGACCGGCGCGGAGATCGAGGTGACGTCGGATCCCAAGGTCGCACTCGCCGCAGACGGGCTGGTCGTGCCGGGGGTCGGCGCGTTCGCTGCGTGCATGGAGGGGCTGCTCGCGGTCCGGGGTGAGCGCATCATCGGTCAGCGTCTCGCCGGCGGACGCCCGGTGCTGGGCATCTGCGTCGGCATGCAGATCCTCTTCGAACGCGGTGTCGAGCACGGCGTCGAGGCCGACGGCTGCGGCGAGTGGCCCGGCACCGTCGAACGCCTCGAGGCCGATGTCCTGCCGCACATGGGCTGGAACACCGTCGAGGCGCCCGAGGACAGCGTGCTGTTCGACGGCATGGACGCGGAGACCCGCTTCTACTTCGTGCACTCCTACGGTGTCCGGAAGTGGGAGCTTCCGCCGTCGGACATCATCGCGCCGCCCAAGCTGACCTGGGCCGAGCACGGGGACCGCTTCCTCGCCGCCGTCGAGAACGGGGCCCTCTCGGCGACGCAGTTCCACCCCGAGAAGTCCGGGGACGCAGGCGCCCAGCTACTGGAGAACTGGGTCCGCGCTCTGTGACCCGTGCCCCCGACGGTCGTTCGGGTGATCTGTCGATCGCCCGGCTCGCGCTGGCGGCCCTGGGTGCGGCGACGTCGGCGCTGGTGGTCGTGACTGCGGTGATCGTGGTGCTGCGTCCGGGGCCGGTCGCGGGGCTCGTCATCGCCCTGGTCGGGGTCGCTGCCGCGATCGCGGCGATGGGCGTGGTGTCCACACGGATGGTCCGTCGGGCGGTCGGACCGGAGGCCGACGACCGCGACCGGCGCTCGTGACGGTGCGACCGTCTCGACCGTGCGTTCGGTTGCAGCGGCGCCAGGCACTAGAGTGGGCGCGGTGAGCCTGGTCCTTTTGCCTGCTGTAGATGTCGCCAACGGTGAAGCTGTTCGCCTCGTTCAGGGAGAGGCGGGGAGCGAGACCAGTTACGGTGCGCCCCGCGACGCCGCCCTGGCGTGGCAGAACGACGGTGCCGAGTGGGTGCATCTGGTCGACCTCGACGCCGCGTTCGGCCGCGGATCCAACCGTGAGCTGCTGGCCTCCGTCGTCGGTGAACTCGACGTCAAGGTCGAGCTGTCCGGTGGCATCCGTGACGACGAGTCCCTCGAGGCAGCTCTCGCGACCGGCTGCGCCCGCGTCAACCTCGGTACCGCCGCCGTCGAGAACCCGGACTGGTGCGCCCGCGCCATCGCCAAGCACGGCGAGCGCATCGCCGTCGGCCTCGACGTCAAGCTGATCGATGGCGACTACCGCCTGCGCGGGCGTGGCTGGGTGTCCGACGGCGGCGACCTGTGGGAGGTGCTCGAGCGTCTCAACCGTGACGGCTGCTCGCGTTACGTCGTCACCGACGTCAGCAAGGACGGCACCCTCACCGGCCCGAACCTCGAACTGCTGAGCGCGGTCTGCGCCGCCACCGATGCGCCGGTCGTCGCCTCCGGTGGCGTCTCGACCATCGCCGACCTCGAGGCCATCGCCGGTCTCGTGGGCGAGGGCGTCGAGGGATCGATCGTCGGAAAGGCCCTCTACGCAGGACGATTCACGCTTCCCGAGGCACTCGCCGCGGTCTCGCGCTAGGAACGACACTCGCAATGAGCCTGCCCCGGACACCGCTCGAACTGCTCGCGATCGCGAGTGAGGTTCTCGACGGTGCCCGGGGCAGGTTCGTCGCGGGGCTCGGCGCCCCCAGCGCGGTCCGCAAGGGCCCCAAGGACTTTGCGACCGCCGTCGACCTCGAACTCGAGAAGACGGTGTCGGCCGAACTCGAACGCCGCACCGGCATCGAGGTCCACGGCGAGGAATTCGGTGGGCCCGAACTGGCCCACGGTTACGTCTGGATCCTCGACCCGATCGACGGCACGTTCAACTATTCGGCCGGCCTGCCCACCGCGGGCATGCTGCTCGCGTTGCTGCGCGACGGAGTCCCGGTGCTGGGGCTGACGTGGCTGCCGCTGACCGGGGAACGGTTCGCCGCCGCGGAGGGCGGACCGGTGTACCGCAACGGCGTCGCAGTGCCCCGGCTCGAGGCGAGTTCGCTGTCCGCCGCGATGATCGGTTTCGGTGCGTTCAACATCGACAGCCGCGGCCGCATCCCCGGCCCGTACCGCTTCGAACTGCTCGGTCAGCTCAGCCGGATCTCGTCCCGGATCCGGATCCACGGATCGACGGGCGCCGACCTCGCCTACACCGCTGCCGGAATCCTCGGCGGCGCGGTCGTGTTCGGTCACCACGTGTGGGACAACGCGGCCGGCGTCGCGCTCGTCCGGGCGGCCGGGGGCGTCGTGACGGATCTGCGCGGGGACGACTGGCACGTCGGTTCCCGCTCCGTCCTGGCCGGCGCACCCGGCGTGCACCGCGAACTGCTCGACATTCTCCACTCTCTGGGCGACCCGGAGATCCGGCCTGAAGGAGGGCCACCACAATGACTTTGGCTGTTCGAGTGATCCCGTGCCTCGACGTCGACGCGGGCCGCGTCGTCAAGGGCGTCAACTTCGAGAACCTGCGGGACGCCGGCGATCCCGTCGAGCTCGCTGCGGCGTACAACGCGCAGGGCGCTGACGAGTTGACGTTCCTCGACGTCACCGCGTCCAGCGGCGACCGCGGCACGATGCTCGACGTCGTCACCCGCACCGCCGAGCAGGTCTTCATCCCGCTCACCGTCGGCGGCGGCGTACGCACCGCCCCGGACGTCGACCGCCTGCTGCGGGCCGGCGCCGACAAGGTCAGCGTCAACACCGCCGCGATCGCCCGTCCCGAGGTGCTGCGCGAGATGTCGCAGCGGTTCGGTTCGCAGTGCATCGTGCTGTCGGTCGACGCCCGCACCGTTCCGGAAGGTCAGGAGCCGACGCCGTCGGGCTGGGAGGTCACCACGCACGGCGGCAAACGCGGCACCGGCATCGACGCTGTCGAGTGGGCCATCCGCGGCGCCGAACTGGGTGTGGGGGAGATCCTGCTCAACTCGATGGATGCCGACGGCACCAAGGCCGGCTTCGATCTGAAGATGATCCGCGCGGTCCGCGCGGCGGTGCGTGTGCCGGTCATCGCCAGTGGCGGTGCGGGCGCCGTCGAGCACTTCGCCCCAGCCGTCGAGGCCGGCGCCGACGCCGTCCTCGCGGCGAGTGTCTTCCACTTCGGGGACATGACGATCGGGGACGTCAAGGCGTCCATGCGTGCAGAAGGGATCACCGTCCGATGAGCCTCGATCCGACGATCGCCGCCCGCCTCAAGCGCAACGACGCCGGCCTGTTCAGCGCCGTCGCGCAGGAGAAGTCGACCGGCGCCGTCCTCATGGTCGCGTGGATGGACGACGAGGCACTCGCCCGCACCCTCGAGACCCGCAAGGGCACCTACTACTCGCGCTCGCGCCAGCAGTACTGGGTCAAGGGTGAGACGTCCGGACACACCCAGTACGTGCACGAGGTGCGACTGGACTGCGACGGTGACAGCGTGCTGCTCATCGTCGACCAGGAGGGCGCCGCGTGCCACACCGGCACGCACACCTGTTTCGACACCGACGTCCTGCTCGCCGCCGAAGCCTGACGGGTTCGGGTCACTCGTCTCCCACCGGAGGCGGGTGACGCGTCTCGGCGACGATGGCCCGCGTCGCCACCGCGACGGCCCGCCGAACCGCCGGGGACAGTCCCACCCCGAACCCGACGTCGGTGCCCTCGACCGCGTAGACCACGACCCGACCGGGGGCGGTCCCGAGAACACGTGCGAGCGCCAGTGCGGCAGAAGGATCCGTGCCGTGGCTGCCCAGCACGCCCGGTGCGTCGCCGACGGCCCATCGGTGCAGTCGTCCCGGTCGCGGACGGGTGCGCAGGACGAGATCGACCACGATCACCGACCGCATGCCGGCCCACGCCGCGAGCAGGTCGACCGTGTCGTCGACCGTCAGGACAGTGGTCGTCGAGGGCAGGCGCCCGTCCAAGGCCCGGATCACTGCAGGACCGAAGCCGTCGTCGCGCCGGTACTCGTTGCCGAGCCCGATCACCGCGGTCCGCGGTGTGGAGGTCATCGTCGGGTCACCCGCAGGTCCAGGAAGTGTGTGGCGCACGAGATGCAGGGATCGTGGTTGCGGATCGTCCGTTCGCACAGCGCGGTCAGCACCGCGTCGGGGAGTTCGAGATTCTCGGCGATGCGGTCCACGAGGTCGGCCTCGATCACGTCCTGATTCTGGGCGGTCGGCGGCACGATGTCGGCGGCCCGGATCGATCCGTCGTCGGCCAGCACGTACCGGTGGTACAGCAGCCCCCGCGGTGCCTCGCTCACCCCGTGACCGGTGCCGGCGCGCGCGGTCACCGGCAGCGCCGCGGGCTCGGGACGCTCGTACGAGTCGATGATCCGCAGCGCCTCCTCGAGCGCATACGCCACTTCCACTGCCCGAACGACGATGCTGCGGTACGGGTTCCGGCACTCGTCGCCCAGCCCTGCCGCGTTGGCGGCATCCCGCGCAGCGCCGGTGAGCTGCCCGCCGTTGAGTGAGTACCGGGCCAGCGGCCCAGTCAGGTACGGCGCGCCGTCGAGCCGAGCGTGCAGCGCCGTCGAGTCCGGGACCTGCCGTTCGGTGACGTGGTCGGGGAACTCGGCGGCGGGGAATCGTCCGCCGGCGCTGGTGCGGACGACGCCGTCCTCGATCGCGTATCCGGTGTCGTCGTGCAGCGCCATCAGCATTGGGTCGAGGCGCACGTCCGGGAAGTCGAAGCCCGCGACCCAGTGGACGGTGCCGACGGCGTCGTCGAGGGCGCCCCGCAGCGTCCGCGCGAGCGGCGCCAGTTCGGCGCGGGTCGGGGCCCGGTAGAAGCCGCCGACCCGGATGTTGACCGGATGGATCGGCCGCCCGCCGATCGTCTCGAGGATCGCGTTGCCGGCCTTCTTCAGTGCCAGTCCGCGTTCGACGGCGCCGCGGTCGCGGCGGGCGAGTTCGATCGAATCGGGGACGCCGAGAAAGTCCGGCGCGTGCAGGAAGTAGATGTGCAGGGTGTGGCTGGCGATCCATTCGCCGCAGTACAGCAGCCGCCGCAAGGTCCGCACCCGCGGATCGACCGTGACCCCGCACGCCTGCTCGAGCGCGTTGCACGCGCTGACCTGGTACGCGACCGGGCAGATGCCGCAGATGCGGGACGTGATGTCGGGCGGTTCCCGGAAGTCGCGCCCGCGCAGGAACGCCTCGAAGAAGCGTGGTGGCTCGTAGATGTCGAGCCGGGCGTGCTCGACCGCGCCGGACCGAACCGTGACGTCGAGCCGGCCCTCTCCCTCGACCCGGGCCAACGCCCGCACCGTGAGCCGGCGCCGCTCCTCCTGGTCACCCGCCATGGCGCCGGCCCTCGTCGAACCCGGGGGCGGCGACGTTGAAGGTCGAGAACACCCGCCCGATGCCGTCGTCGTCCATGCCGCAGCGGCGCAACCACCCGGCCAACGACGCGATGTTCGGATCAGCAGTGGGCCCGAAACAGCCGTAGCAGCCGCGGGAATGGGCGGGGCACAGCGCGCCGCACCCGGCGTGCGTGACCGGCCCCAGACACGGGGTGCCGTCGGCGACCATCACGCACGTCAGGCCCCGACGCTTGCACTCGCTGCACACGCTGGTGTCCGGGACGTTCGGGGTGCGGCCGGCGAGGAACGCGGCGATCACCTCGATCAGCTGACCGCGGTCGATGGGGCAGCCGCGCAGTTCGAAGTCCACCGGCACGTGCGCCGAGATCGGCGTCGACGTCGCGAGCGTGTCGATGTACTCGGGGCTCGCGTACACCGCGGCCGCGAACTCGGCGACGTCACCGAAGTTGCGCAGCGCCTGCACCCCACCGGCGGTCGCGCACGCACCGATCGTGACCAGGTGCGAGGAGGTGTCCCGGATCCGGTGGATGCGTTCGACATCCTCGGCGGTGGTGATCGACCCCTCGACGAGGGAGAGGTCGTACGGGCCTGCCACGGTCGAACTGGACATCTCGAGGAAGTGTGCGATCTTCAGTTCCGTTGTCACCGTGAGCAGTTCGTCCTCGCAGTCGAGCAACGACAGTTGGCAGCCGTCGCACGACGCGAACTTCCACACGGCCAGGGTCGGTGGTGGGTCCATCACAGCTCCCGGGTGTGCAGCAGGGAATCGGCGACCGCGTAGTCGACGACCGGGCCGTCGCGGCAGAGCAACAACTCGCCGAGTTGGCAGTGCCCGCACACGCCGACACCGCACTGCATGTTCCGTTCGAGGGAGACCTGCACGTGGCGACGGTCGACGCCGTGGCCGACCAGCATCCGCACCGAGAACCGCATCATCGGCTCGGGCCCGCACAACAGCGCGTGGGTGCGGTCCGGGTCCACCCTCAACCGGGTGAGCACCTCGGTGACGAAGCCGACCGGACCGGTCCAGTCGCGGGCAGGCCGGTCGATGGTCACCACCACGTCGATGCCGGAAGCCCGCCAGCCGTCGAGGTCGCGGCGGTAGAGAATCTCGTCGGGACTGCGTGCCCCGATCACCAGCGTGACGTTCCGGTACCGCCGCCGGTGTGCGACGACCGCGAGCACCGGTGCGCGGACCGCCGCGAGTCCGAACCCGCCCGCGACGATCACCAGATCGCCGCCGACCGCGCCGCCGAGGTCCCAGGCCGTCCCGTACGGCCCGCGCGCGCCGACGACGGCGCCCAGCGGGGCGTCGTGCAGCGCGGCGCTCGCCGAACCGACGCTGCGCACCGTGTGGGTGAGGACGCCGTCGGACCGTGTCGGATCCCCGCACACCGAGATCGGAACCTCCCCGACACCGGGGGAGGCGAGCATCATGAACTGGCCGGGCCGGAACCGTGGCAGCGCGGCAGCGACCGGTTCCAGGTCCAGGGTGACCGAGTCGTGCGTCTCGACCGTGCGGCGGCGCACGCGGTGGGCCGTCGGGACCAGCACCGACACCGCCGCGGTCACGACGCACCCGGATTCGCGTACAGGTCGAGCAGTCGGGCCCGGGTCGCCTGCAGCCGATCGAGCAGCAGACCCGACATCGCGCGGGCGACCGAGTACCCGAATGCGGGATCCCGCTCGGCGGCCTCCTGCAACGCCGCGACGTCGAGTTGCAGGGCCTCGGTGGGCACGGCGGCTCGCGCCCCGAAGCTCCACACCTGAGGGGGTCGCAGCCACGACCACCCCAGCACGTCACCACCGGACAGCGTCTCGATCACCACGTCGCCGCGACCCGGCACGGCGGTGCTGAGCAGCACCCGCCCGCGTCGCAGCACCCAGCACCGCCGTGCGGGTTCGCCCTCGTGGAAGACGACCTCGTCCGGCACCCACAGGGTCGGGGTCGCCAGATCCTCCAGCCGGTCCCGCGCCGCAGCGGACAGGCCCGGCAGCAACAGCGGATCCGTCACGGCCGCGGCTCCCCGGGCGCGGCGTTGCCGTTGGGGACGTCGGGTAGCGCTCCGGTGAGCCGCGCGGCCTCGGCGGTGATGTCGATGCCGACCGGGCACCAGTCGATGCAACGCCCGCACCCGACGCAGCCCGACGAGCCGAACTGGTCGAACCATGTGCCGAGCTTGTGCGTCATCCACTGGCGGTAGCGGCTCGCGCCGCTGGTGCGCACGTTCCCGCCGTGCAGGTGCGAGAAGTCCAGTTCGAAGCACGAGGCCCAGCGCTGCCGCCGTTCCGTGCCGTCGGCGCCGAGTTCGCTCACGTCCTCGGAACTGGTGCAGAAGCAGGTGGGGCACACCATCGTGCAGTTCCCGCAGGTCAGGCAGCGGTCGGCGACGTCGTCCCACACCGGTTCGTCGCGGGCGGCGCGCAGTAGGGATCGCAGGTCCACATCGGGCATCGACCGACCCATCCGTCCGCGCGCGGCGTCGACGGCGGCGTGCGCGTCGTCGGTGTCGGCCGGGGTGGCGGCGGTGTGCGGGATGCGCGCGAGCAGTGCGCGTCCGGTGTCGGTGCCGACCTCGACGACGAAGCGGTGCCCGCGGTCGTCGATGCGTTCGGTCAGTGCCAGGTCGTAGCCGCTGCCGGCGTCGGGGCCGGTGCCCATCGAGGCGCAGAAACACACCCCGCCGGGTTCGGTGCAGTTGACTGCCACCACCACGAGGTCCGCGAGCACCCGCGCGGTGTGGCCGTCCGGGTCCGCGCCCAGCACGGTGCCCAGCGTGCCGATCGCGGCGAGGTCGCAGCCGCGCACCCCGAGGAAGGCGAACCGCTGCTCCTCGGGTTCGGCAACGGTGAAGGTGCCTCCGGACTCCGACCACAACGCCCGGTGCGGTGGATGGACGAACGTCTTCCACGACATTGGTCCCGCCGAATGCGCGAAGACCGCGCCGTCGTCCCGCGGATGCAGTCGGTACTCGCCCGGCGCGGTGACCACCCCCCACCCGTCGGGCAGGTCGGCCCCCGACTCGAGATCGGCCAGCACGACGGCGCTGTCGTGGACCGTCGGACCCACCACCCGGCGCCCGTCGGCACGCAGCACGAGAATCAGGTCGTCGAGGCCGCGTCGATCGATCACCGCTGTGTTCGTCGTGGCCATGGCACTCCTTTCGTCCATTGGCGCAGGTAGGCCGAGTCGTGTGAAGGGCCGTTCGGCCCTGGACCGGGAATTGCCTGCCCTCCACGATCGGAGGGGGCGGGCGCCCCGGCCGCGCCACGGCCCGGATCCGAGGGAGGCGCCCCACGATGCCGGCGATCGTCACGCTCACCATGAACCCGGCCCTCGACATCTCGACGACCGCCGAGCGTGTCGGGCCGACCGACAAGATCCGCTGCAGCGGACCCCGCTACGACCCCGGCGGCGGAGGCATCAACGTCGCCCGGATCGCGCGAGTCCTGGGCGAGTCGGTGGTCGCGGTGTTCCCGGTCGGGTCGGACACCGGCAGAGTGCTCGGGGGACTGCTGGACCGGGAGGGGGTGTGGACCCGTCGCATCCCGATCGAGGGCGCGACCCGGGAGAGTTTCACCGTCGACGAGGACTGTTCCGGTGAGCAGTATCGGTTCGTGCTCCCCGGCCCCCGGGTGACCCGCGCCGAGCAGGAACAGTGCCTGGTGATGCTCGAGGAAGTGGCCCGCGACGCCCGGTACATCGTTGCGAGTGGTTCACTGCCGCCGGGGATCTCACCGGACTTCTACGATCGGGTTGCCGGCACTGCCCGCGACCTCGGGGCGCGGTGTGTGCTCGACACCTCGGGAAAATCGTTGCAGTGCAGTGAATCCGGTGTGTATCTCCTCAAGCCGAGCATCCGGGAACTGCGGGAGCTGAGCGGGGACGACCTCGTCGACGAGTCCGCCCGGATCGGTGCGGCCCGCGCGCTCGTGGACTCCGGGCGATGCGAGGTGGTGGTGCTGTCGATGGGTGCGGGCGGTGCCCTGGCGGTCACTGCCGACTCGGCCGCCCGGTTCGCCGCCATCCCGATCGCGGTCCGCAGCGGAGTCGGCGCCGGGGACGCGATGCTTGCCGGCATCACCGTCGGACTGGTCCGGAACCTGGCCCTGCACGACGCGGTGCGGTTCGGCATCGCCGCGGGCGCCGCGATGCTCAGGATGCCCGGCACCCGTCCGTGCCGGCGCGAGGAGATCGAGATGCTCTACCACCGCGCCCCGCCCGCCACCGTAGTGGACGGCGACCGGGTGGAGTCGTAGGAGCGAGGCGGAGCGGATCGGTGGCACGCACCTCGGCAACCGAGCCCGTCGAGGCGGCGGCGGGACTGTCGTCCGCCGCTGCGGCCGCACGCCTGCGCACCGACGGACCGAATGTTCTGCCGACCGTGCGACCGGTGCCTGCCTGGCGCAAACTCCTGGCCGAGTTGACCCACTTCTTCGCGCTGATGCTGTGGGTGGCAGCGGTGCTCGCGCTCGTCGCCGGAATGCCGCAGTTGGCGATCGCGATCGTCGTGGTGATCCTGGTGAACGGCATCTTCGCGTTCGTGCAGGAGGAACGGGCGGAGAAGGCATCCGATCGGCTCCGGGACCTGTTGCCGTCCGCGGTCACAGTTCGTCGGGACGGTGAACCCCGAACCGTGGAGGCGGCCGACGTAGTCGTCGGTGACGTGATGCTGCTCGCGAGCGGCGACCGGATACCCGCCGACGCCCGCCTGCTGGACACGGACGATCTCGCGGTCGACGAATCGACGCTCACCGGTGAGAGCGAACCGGTGCGCGCAGCGGGCGGTGACAGGGTGTCGGCGGGCACCTACGTCGTGTCCGGACGTGGGGACGCGGTCTGTATCGCGACGGCCGACGACACCCGGCTGGCCGGGATCGCGTCGCTGACCGCCGGTGTGCGCCGACCCCGCAGCCCTCTCGCCGCCGAACTTCACCGCGTCGTGCGGATCATCGCCGTGCTCGCGATCGTCGTCGGGTGCGCCTTCTTCGGGCTGTCGCTGCTGGTCGGCTCTCCGGCCCACAACGGCTTCCTGTTCGCGGTCGGTGTGACCGTCGCCCTGGTCCCGGAGGGACTCCTGCCGACCGTGACACTGTCGTTGGCGATGGGTGCCCAGCGAATGGTCCACCGGCACGCCCTCGTCCGGCACCTCGAGGCCGTGGAGACACTCGGGTCGACGACGGTGATCTGCACCGACAAGACCGGCACACTCACTCAGAACCGGATGACGGTAGTCCAGGCATGGACCCCGGTCGGAACCGTCACCGTCACCGGCGACGGATACGAACCGACGGGGCAGGTTGCCGGTTCCGCCGCCGCACGCGCCGCGGGACAGCGGGTGGGGCGGGCCGCGGTCACCGCCTCGCAGGGCGGGATCGCGTTCCACGACGGGACGTGGTCGGTGGTCGGTGACCCGATGGAGGCAGCGATCGATGCCTTCGCGCGCCGGGTGAGCGGTGGGACCGGCCCGGTGCGCACACGGACGGACCGCCGCTACGTCTTCGACCCTCGGCGTCGCCGTGAATCGGTGGTGTCCGGCCGGACGCTCATGCTCAAGGGTGCGCCGGACTCCGTTCTCCCGCTGTGCACGGGACCCGATCGGGCCACGCTCGAGTCCGCGCACCGGACCGTCGACGAGATGGCAGGTCAGGGACTGCGAGTGCTGGCGGTAGCCGAGAGGAACCTTCCCGGTACCTCGACGATCTCGGACACCGACACGCCGATGTCGGTTGCCGACGCCGAGCGGGATCTGACGCTGCTCGGGCTGTTCGCGATCGAGGACCCGCCACGGCCGACGGTGACCGAAGCGCTCGAGGCGACGCGACGCGCCCACATCAAGGTCGTCATGCTCACCGGGGATCATCCCGCGACGGCCCTGGCCGTGGCGCGGGAAATCGGTCTCGTCGATCCCACGGGTGACGCCGAGGTCCTCGTGGGGCGCGACCTCCCGGCCGACGACGCCGCACTGGGCGAACTGCTCGACCGCGACGGCGCCGTCGTCAGTAGGGTGTCGCCGGAACAGAAGCTGGCCGTTGCCCGCGCCCTCCAGTCGCGGGGTCACGTGGTGGCGATGACCGGCGACGGTGTCAACGACGGTCCCGCGCTGCGCGAGGCCGACATCGGCGTCGCGATGGGGCGGGGCGGCACCGACGTCGCTCGCGCCGCCGCCGACCTCGTGCTGCTCGACGACGACTTCTCCACGATCGTTGCCGCCGTCGAGCAGGGGCGTGCGACCTACGCCAACATCAGGCGCTTTCTCACCTATCACCTGACGGCCAACGTCGCCGAGCTCACGCCGTTCGTCGTCTGGGCATTGTCGGGTGGCCACATTCCCCTCGCGATCGGTGTCCTGCAGGTGCTGTGCTTCGACATCGTCACCGACCTCCTGCCCGCTCTCGCGCTCGGTGGGGAACCACCGAGCGCAGGTGTGATGGATCGCGGTCCTGAGCGACGCCACCTCATGGACCGCGCGTTGTTGACCCGCGTGTTCGGGGTGCTGGGCCCCGTGGAGTCGCTGACCGAGATGCTGGCGTTCCTGACAGTGCTCATGCTCGGGGGCTGGCACTTGGGCGCCGGCGCGCCCGACGGTCGAGTGCTCGTCACAGCCTCCGGGAGCGCATTCACCGCGGTCGTGCTCGGCCAGATCGCGAATGCCTTCGCCTGCCGGAGCGCGACCCGGTCGCCGTGGCAGATCGGCTGGCTGACCAACCGGATGCTGGTGTGGGCGGTGGCCGCCGAGTTCGCGATCCTGATCGTGCTACTGACTGTCGGCCCCGTCGCCGCGGTGCTCGGACAATCGCCGCCGTCGGTCGTGGGGTGGGCGATTGCGCTCGTCGGTATGCCGGCGCTGATCGCGGCCGACTACGGGAGTAAACGGATCCGGCACGCACGCGCGCCGACGTGAACTCGGACAGCGGGCGTCGTCACGGACGCGACAGGCGCACGTCGGCCACACCCGATCGCGCGGCCAGCACGGCGGCCTGGGTTCGGCGCTCCACACCCAGCTTGCCCAGTAGTCGGGAGACGTAGTTCTTGACCGTCTTCTCGGCCAGGAACATGCGCGCCGCGATCTGTCGATTGGTGAGACCCTCCCCGAGCAGGGTGAGTAGCCGCTGTTCCTGTGCGGTGAGGTCCTCCGGGATCGGGGTGCGTCGACGGCGAGGTCGCGGCGTGGTTCCCGCAGGCAGTGGCAGGGTGCGGCCCGCTCCGACTTCCCGGACCGCCTCGATGAGTTGCATTCCGCGAATGTCCTTGACCACGTAGCCCTTTGCGCCCGCAGCGGCGGCGTCCTGTATCGCGCGCTCGTCGTGGAAGGCGGTGACGATCAGGCACCGCAGATCGGGAAGCCCGGTGCGCAGTTGACGGCAGACGTCGATTCCGTTGCCGTCCGGTAGACGCACGTCGAGCAGCACCACATCCGGCCGCAGTGCAGGTATCCGTGCGAGGGCCTGCGAGCGGTTCTCTGCCTGCCCCACCACTTGTATGCCGTCGTCCGTCTCGAGCAGTTCGGCGAGTCCGCGGCGCACGACCTCGTGATCGTCCACGATGAACACGGTCAGCATTCTCGGCACCTCCCAGGTGCATACCCGTCCGATCGTACGACGATCCGCGGGCCGCGGGCCGTGGCAGGACTTCCGGCCCTATCCCGGCGGGCCCCACGCGGCGACTATGGGTGCACGCGAGGTGCGTGGAGGTCGCCGTGGACACAATCGGAACGAAAGCCCCGGTGGTGGTCGGAATCGACGGATCGTCCACATCGTTTGCCGCGGTGAGTTGGGCGGCGCGGACCGCCGGGCTGCACGATTGCCCGTTGCGCATCGTGACTGCGCTGGGCGCGCCCACACCGTACGGCGACGGGGTCCGGCTCCCGCCGAGCTACTTCGCCGACCGCGACCGCGCCGCGCACACCAACCTCGAGGAGGCGGCCGCGATCGCGCGGACCACTGACACCCCTACGAACATCACCGACATCGCCACGGAGGTTCTCGACGGCCCCGCGCGTCCGGCGCTGATCGAGGCGTCGACGTCCGCACGGATGGTCGTGGTCGGCAGCAGGGGTCTGGGCCGGGTCACGGGCGTGCTGGCGGGGTCGGTGGCCGTGGCCCTGGCCGCGCACGCCCACAGTCCCGTCGTGGTGATCCGACGCCCGGCCCATCTGGTATCCGGCGGCCGCTACGTCGTAGTCGGCGTCGACGGCACGGAGAACGCCGGGCCGGCACTCGCCGCGGCGTTCGGGGAGGCGTCACTGCGGGGATCCGGGCTGCTCGCGATCCACACGTGGTCGACGTTCGAGCTTTCCACTGCGTTCGACGACCAACTCGATCTGCAGTGGGACGAGGTCGAGGTCGCCGAGCGGGCAGTTCTGGCGGAGTGTCTCGCCGGATGGCGCGAGCGCCGCCCCGAGATCGAGGTGACTGCGCTGGTCGTCCGCGGCAACGCTGCGGAGGAATTGCGGATCCGGGCCGCCGACGCCGAACTGCTGGTGGTCGGCTCGCACGGGCGTGGAGGCTTCGCCGGAATGCTCCTCGGGTCGACCAGTTCCGTCCTGCTGCACTCGGCCGACTGTCCACTCATGATCGTCCGACCGTGACCGCCGGAACCGAGAGGACACGCCCGTGGACGCCCCTGCCGACCAACTCTTCCTCCTGGCCGGGTCGTCGGTCTCGTTGACCGACGCGATGGCGTATGCGTTCCGGCAGCGGCGTCCGTGCGTGGTGTTCTCGGAGGACCGCCCTGACACAGGGCATCAGACGCCCAGGTGATCGGATGCCGGGGGATCAGGACCGATGACCTTGGGCCCTGGAACGGGTCCGGTCGACGGGTGTTTGCTGAAGAGGACTCTCGCACCACCACGAGGAGCGGAGATGACAACTCAGTCGGGCCCGGTCGGGCAACCGTGGACCGCGTCGATCGACGATCTCGGGTCGGCCGACGCCCCATCGGTGGGTGGCAAGGCCGCGAATCTGGGGGAACTCGTGCGCGCCGGATTTCCGGTGCCACCGGCGTTCGCGATCACCGAACGGGCGTATCTCGCCGCGATGGACGCGGCCGGTGTCCGGACCGAACTCGCCGACCGCGGCGCAACTCTCCGTCGCACGATCGACGACGCCGATCTCACCCGTGCATCGGAGGAACTGCAGGGCCTCGTGCGCGGGGTGCGGCTCCCCGACGACATGAGATCCGAGATCGCTCGCGCCTACCGGGATCTCGGGCCCGACGTCCCTGTCGCGGTGCGCTCGTCGGCCCCGGCTGAGGACGCCGCCGACACATCGTTCGCCGGAATCCACGAGAGCTACACCGACGTCGTCGGAGACGAGGCACTCGTCGACGCGGTACTCGCCTGCTGGGCATCGCTGTGGACACCACGCGCTCTCACCTATCGGAGCATGCGGAACTACGAGGAGGAACCGTCGATCGCGGTCGTCGTGCAGCGCATGGTCCGCTCCGACCGCTCCGGTGTCGCGTTCACCGCCGACCCTCGCACCGGTGACCGGGATCGCGTCGTCGTGGAGGCTGCCCTCGGGTTGGGCGAGGTGATCGTCGGTGGCCAGGTCGAGCCCGACACCTACGTCGTCGCCAAGGACGATTTCGTGCTGATCGACAAGCGCATCGGGGTACAGGCGTTCGCGATCCGCCCCGGCCGCCACGGCGATGAGCGGGTCGACCTGTCGCCCGACGAGGGTGCCCGCCAGGTCCTCGGCCTCTCCCAGGTGCGGGAGATCGCAAAAATTGCTGCGGCAGTGGAGAAACACTACGGGGTGCCGCAGGACCTCGAGTTCGCGGTCGAGGACGGTCGGGTGTGGCTCGTCCAGACGCGTCCCATCACCACACTCGGAGATCGGCCGTCGGCTTCCGCGGACACCACGACCGGTGCCGCCACACTCCTGGTCCGCGGACTCGGCGCCGGACCCGGCACCGTGACCGGAACGGCACGCGTGCTCACCGCCCTCGAGGATTCGAATCGACTCGAGGACGGCGACATTCTCGTCGCCCCGATGACCCGCCCGGACTGGCTGCCCGTGCTCCGGCGCGCTGCGGCGATCGTGACCGACGGTGGCGGAGTGACGTGCCATGCGGCGATCGTCGGCCGCGAACTCGGACGGCCCGTCGTCGTCGGCACCCACGAGGCCACCACGGTCATCGGCGACGGCACCGTGATCACGGTCGACGGCGACGGCGGGACGGTGTTCGCCGGCGCCCCGCCGCATCCCGCCCGTTCGGAACCCTCCGCACCGGCCCGCGGCGCCCCGAGCACTGCGATGAACGAGCCAACCGCCACGGCGCTCTACGTCAACCTCGCGACCCCCGACGCCGCGGAGTCCGTCGCCGCCACCGACGTGGACGGCGTCGGACTACTGCGCGCCGAGTTCATGATCACCGGCGCGCTCGGCGGCAAACACCCCGCGGCGATGATCGCCGCCGGCCGCCGACAGGAGTACGTCGACGAGATGTCCGCTGGTGTCGAGCACATCGCCGCCGCGTTCGCGCCCCGGCCGGTCGTCTACCGGGCGGTGGATCTGCGGTCCAACGAGTTCGCGGAACTCGAGGGCGGTGACATCGAGCCGGACGAGGACAATCCGATGATCGGCTATCGCGGCTGCTTCCGGTACGTGCGCGAGCCCGAACTGTTCTCCCTCGACCTCGACGTGCTGCACCGTGTCCGGCGGCGGTTGCCGAACGTGCACCTGATGATCCCGTTCGTCCGCACCCGCTGGGAACTCGCGGACTGCCTCGCCCAACTCGACGCGCATCCGCTGGGCGCCGATCGTCGGATGCACCGCTGGATCATGGCCGAGGTCCCGTCGGTGACGTACTGGATCCCCGAGTACGCCGGACTGGGCATCGACGGGGTGTCGATCGGCAGTAACGACCTCACACAGTTGATGCTCGGCGTCGACCGCGATTCCGAGGTGTGCAAGGACCTGTTCGACACAATGGACCCGGCCGTCCTCGATGCGATCGACCGGATAATCGACCGGGCCCGACGGGCGGGGATGACGACGTCACTGTGCGGGCAGGCGGTCTCCACCGACCCTGGTCTCGCCGAGCACCTCGTGCGGAGGGGGATCACCTCGGTGTCCGTGACTGCGGATTCGGCGACCCGTACCCGTCGGGTGATCGCGGCCGCCGAACGTCGCATCCTGCTCGATCACGCCCGCGCCGCGGACCGAACCGAGGAATGAGTCGATGCGTGCCGGCGACATCATGGAGCGGGGAGTCGTCACGGTGGGCGAGCATGCCTCGCTCGCCGACGCGGTCGGGTTGCTCTGCACCGACCCCCGCGCCACCCTCCACGTCGTGGACGCCGCGGGTCACCTCGTCGGCCTGGTCACCGCCGCCCACCTGCTCGAGCCGATTCGCGCGGTCCTGGCCGCGGTCGAACGCTCGACCGGAGGCGACGCGACCACCGACACTGTCGCCGACGCGATGAGCACGCCGGTCGTTGCGGTGCGCGCCGACACCGACATAGGCCACCTCGCGGCCGCGCTGACCGACACCGACACGGTCGCCGTGGCCGTGGTCGATGGATTCACCCCGATCGGCACGGTTACCCGGCTCGAACTCGTCCGGGCGCTGACCGGGCTCGGCACCCGGCAACGCCAGGACGGGGGCACCACCTGACCGCCGGTCCGCAGCGGATCGGTCAATCGGCGGATTTCACGTCGATGCTCCTGCCCCCGGTTCCCGTCGCCGTCAAGGCCACGGTGACCTCCAGGATCCCTTTCGCATAGCTTGCTTCGACCTGGTCCTCGTCGGCGCCGGCCGGAAGGGACACCGACCTGTTGAACGATCCGTACGAGAACTCCGACCGACCGCTCTCCGACCGCTCCTCGGTCCGCTCGGCCTCGATCGTCAGTCGACCGTCCTCGACGTTGACCTTGATGTCCTCGGGGTCCAGGCCCGGGAGTTCGGCGCGCAGGACGTACTTGTCCTCGTCGACCCGGTCCTCGACTCGAATCAGGTTGCCGCCGAAGGGGGGACGGAAACCCGTGACGGGGAACGCGTCGAACAGCTCGGTCAGATCGGGAAAGACGGACCGGCGGCGGGCAGGAACATTCGACATGGCCACTCCTCACTGTCGTGCAGCCTCGGAAATCGGCTGTCTCCCCATTCGACGCCCGTTGCGGACTGCTGGGGAGGGCCGTTGGTCACAGCCGTCTACCGGCGGCACTCACTCGGTCGCGGGAGCCGACCAGACGACCCATGTGCCCTCGCCCGGCACCGAATCGAACGCGAACGTGCCCCCGACCTCGTCGGCCCGGGCGGCGAGGTTCGTCAGCCCGCTGCGCTCGACGTCCGCGCGGGCGCCGCACCCGTCGTCGGAGATCTCCACCGTCACCCGGTCTGCCACCTCGACCGTGACTCGGAGCGTCTCGGCCCGCGAGTGCCGGACCGCGTTGCTCACCGCTTCGCGCACCACCGCCTCGACGTGGTCCGTGACCACCGGTGTCAGCGTTTCCAACTGACCCCGGATGCGCAGTTCCGTCGCCGCCGGGGAGTTCGCGGTCAGGGCCGCCACGGCCCGCCGTATCCGCCGGCCGAGACTGCCTGGTTCGCCGCCGTCATGGAGGTCGCGGATCGCGCTCCGGATCTCCGCGACCACCGCGTGCAGTTCGTCGATCGTCGTGTCGACGCGGGCTCGCGACTCCGGTGAGGCGGGATCCCGAAGGGTGCCGTGCAGCGCCAGACCGGCCGCGAAGAGGCGTTGGATGACATGGTCGTGGAGGTCGCGCGCGATGCGATCCCGGTCGGCCAGCAGTTCCAGTTCGTGCCTGTCGCGCTGCGCGGAGGCCAGCCGCAGTGCGAGTGCCGCCTGATCCGCGAAGGAGGTCATCAGGTCCAGCTGATCGGAGTCGAAGGCCGGACGTCCGCGGCGCCGCAACGTGACGAGTAGCCCCGTGACCCCCTTCGTGGCGCGGAGAGGAACGATCAGCGCCGGCCCGAACGTGTCCAGGACGCCGTCGGGCGGCGAGCACGCGAGGCGGTCCGCGCCGCTCGGCAGGTCCGTCCACACCGATCGCCCACGGCCCGCAGGAGCAACCGAGACGACACAGCCCACCGCCTGCGCGGATCCCGGTCCCGAGGCAACAGCGATCTCCAGTTCGTCGATCTCGCCGGTTGCGGCGTCCGGGTCGGTCGGCATCGCGAGGAACGACTGATCCGAGTCGGTGAGTTCCAGGGCGTGGTCGGACACGATCTGCAACACACCGTCAGGATCGCCGCCCGCCAGGAGCGCGGTGCTCACCTCGTGCAGCGCTTCGAGGCGACGCTGCCTCGCATGGGATTGCTCGTACAGTCGCGCGTTGGCGATCGCGATTCCAGCCTCGGACGCCAGTGCCCGGGCCAGGATCTCGTCGTCGGTGGTGAACGGCGCACCGTCCGCCTTCTCCGTCAGATACAACGCCCCGTGCACCGTGCCGCGCAACTGGATCGGAACACCCAGAAACGTCGTCATAGGTGGATGACCAGTGGGAAAGCCGACCGAGGACGGGTGGCGGCGCAGGTCCTCGAGTCGTAGCGGAACCGGATCGTCGAACAGCACACCCAGGATCCCGCGTCCGTGTGGAGCCCGGCCGATGGCGCGCACCGTCTCGGGGTCGAGACCCTGGTGCACGAAATGGGACAGCTGGCTCTCGTCGGGGCCGCGCACGCCGAGTGCCCCGTAGCGAGCGCCGGTCAGGCGCATACCGGCAACCACCACACGGCGCAGTGTTTCGGGCAGATCCAGATCTGCTGTGATGTCGAGCAGCGCCTGCACCAGCCCCTCGAGCTGATCCCGGGTACGGCACGACGCGGCGATCATCTCGCCGTCGAGTTGATCCGCGGCGTCGGTGAGGGTTCCACGCTGTTTCGGAGTCCGGGGCACGGCGTCATCGATTCGTGCATCTACAGGGCAGCGGCGATCGAGTCGATGTGGCCATCGAAAGCTCGTCGCCATCCGTGAACGAGAATACGGGAGCCGGATGCGCGGCGTCAGCGTTCTCTCTCGGGGAGTTCTCCTGCGCGACGCAGAAGGTACCGCCTCTCGACGTCGTTTCCGGTGAGTTCTGCAGCCGCACGGAACTGTTCACGTGCTCGGGTGTCGTCGCCGAGTTGTTCGAGCAGATGTGCCCGAACGGCACGGGCACGTTGTGCGACGAGCGGATCGTCCGTGATCCGGTGATCCCGCTCGAACTCGTCGAGAAGGGCGATGCCGCGTCGTGGGCCGAAGGCGTGCGTGACGGCGACGACCCTGCTCAGGCGTACCGGCGCGGTGGGCTGCAATCGCTCGAGCCACAGGTAGAGGGCAGCGATCTGGGGCCAATCGGTCTCCGCGGCCGTCTGCGCCTGCGCGTGAGTTGCGGCGATGGCGGCTTGGAGCTGATAGGGGCCCACATCGTTGTGCGCCCAGGCCTGTTCGATCAGTCGCCGGCCCTCCGCGGTCAGCCGCTCGTCCCACAGTGCGCGGTCCTGCTCGGCGAGGGGGACGAGCTCGTCGTCCCCGTCGGTCCGAGCGGAGCGGCGTGCCTCGGTGAGCAGCATCAGTGCGAGCAGGCCGGACGCCTCGGGGTCGTCGGGCAGCAGATCGCGCAGCATCCGGGTCAGCCGTGTCGCCTCCACCGTCAGATCGGTCCGGGTGAGTGCGTCCCCGGCGGTGACGGTGTAGCCCTCGTTGAAGACGAGATAGAGCACGCGCATGACGGTGGCGGTGCGCTCCGCGAGTTCCTCACCGGAGCGAATCTCGAAGCGGGCCCCGGCCTTCTTCAACGTCTGCTTGGCCCTGCTGATCCGGGTACTCATCGTCGCTTCGGTCGTGCCGTAGGCATGCGCGATCTCCGCCGTGGTCAGGCCACCCACCGCGCGCAGGGTCAGGGCGACTTGGGAGGTCCGGCTGAGCGCAGGATGGCAGCACAGCAACAGCAGTTGCACGCTGTCGTCACTGTCGCCGGGGGCGGTGCCGGTCCGTACGGGATCGACCAGCACCGCATCGGCGTACGCGACTTCCTCCTCGCGGCGGCGAGCCGCCTGCTCGGACCGGACGAGATCGACCATCTTGCGATAGCCGACGCGGATGAGCCAGCTGCGAGGTTCCTCGGGGATCGCGTCCTCGCGCCACGTCCGGCTGGCCACGAGCAGTGCTTCCTGGGTGGCGTCCTCAGCGAGCTCGAATCTGCCGAAGCGGCGTACCAACGCGCCGACCACGTGCGGCGTCTCGGTGCGCAGCACGTGCTCGATGCGCCGGTGCCCAGTTCCGGGAGCGGACGCCGAAGGTTCCATCAGGCGAAATCGTCACCCATGATCGGCCGGATCTCCATCGGCTCGCCGAGCACGTCGACCATCCGGGCCACGATGTCACGAGCGCGTTCGAGGCTCGAGCATTCGACGATCGCGAAGCTCGCGAGTACCTCCTTCAGTTCGGCGAAGGGGCCGTCCGTCGCGACGACACCGGTATCCGTCTTCCGGACGGTGGTCGACACCGCCGGGTGCCCCAGGCCCTCGCTCAGGACGAACTCACCTGTCTCGCGGAGTTCGTTCTCGAACTTCTGGTAGGCGGCGAAGGCGGCCATCGCGTCGTCGCTGGGGACGTCGGCGGTCTCGGCGTCCCAGGCTTCCGCGGGCGTGTAGCTCAACAGCAGGAACTTCATCGCTCTCCTCGGTTGTTTCGTTTCTGTTGTCAGCCTAGGCTTTTCGCGGGGTCTGTGTGGTCCGACATGCCGTGGCGCAGTCCGAGTGAGTACACCGTGACCCACGTGAACGCGACCAGTCCGGTCACCGCGATCTGCACGCTCGACTCGGACGGAGACACCGGCACCAACAGCACGAGCGCCGTCACGCCGTGGCCGACAGCGGCCCACACGTGGTGGCGTCGGAACGCGCGCACGAGCAGCACGATGCACGCCGCGGCCAATGCGACGAACGACAGGGCGGCCGCCGCGGAATGGATGACGGAGTGCCAGGACATCTCCACCGTGCCCGCCGGCGCCCCGATGGGGAAGCCGTTCTGCGGATCCATCGGGAAGCAGCCGGCGACGACGAATCCGACCCCGAAGATGCCGAGGAACACGGGCGCACTGCGGGCGCCGGTGCCCTTCGGCACCACTCGTCGATGCGCGACCGCCAGGGCGAGCACACCGAGGCCCGCCAGCACGAAACTCACCGCCTGAATCCAGCCGAGGTCGCCGGTGGCGAGCTGACTGAGGGGATGGTCGCGAAGGTCGAAGCCGCTGCGCGTGAGCGCCTGCACGGTGGACGAGAGGTAGAACAGTGGACCGGCGATCGCCGCGGCAGTGAGCAGGAGACGCGTCCGCCCGTCCGCTCGCTGCGTCGCGCGGTCGTGAAGTGTGGTGATGGCCATGTCGTCCTCCGGTGATCGTGGCGTCCACCGCCCGGATCCGGGCGGTTCTCACGGACACCACGGAGCCGGAGTCGCTGCTTCGACATCGCCGCCGAAGAAATCGGTTGAAACTTCTTCGCACACGATGTCGAGAACTCGATGTCGGCTCCGAGGTATCCGCGAGAGCAGCCACAAAGACGCTGCTTCGGACCGGACAGGGAGCACATCATGAGCGACACCACCAGCACCACCAGCAACACTCTTGACGCTTTCGAGCAGGGCGAGCCGGCGCGGCCCAGCGACAGGGTTCGAGCCCTCGAGCGGCTCGTCGGCACCTGGACGGTCACCGGGGGAGCCGAGGGCGCCGTGCGGTACGAGTGGATGCCGGGCGGGCACTTCCTCGTCCAGCACGTCGAACTCGAACAGTACGGCCAGGCCGTGACGGGGTTCGAGGTGATCGGGCACCTGCACCCGTTCGGGGAGCCGGTGGGCGAGGAGGTCGTCTCCCGGTTCTACGACTCGGAGGGCAACACGTTCGACTACGTGTACGAACTCGACGGTGACGTCCTCACCATCTGGGCCGGTGCACACGGCAGCCCGGCGTACTTCCGCGGCACCTTCGCCGATGGCGACCGGACGATGACCGGTGACTGGGTGTACCCCGGTGGCGGCGGATACCCCTCGACGATGACGCGGCGGTAGTTGGCGTCGCGCCGGTCGAGTGCCGGCGCGGCGCTGCCGTCTCCGGACGTTTGTGCCCCGGCTGTGGGGGGTAGGTCATAGGCGTGATCCCCACAAGACGTCGGGATCACCGGGTTCTTGAAGTGCCGCACACGGTTCGCCCGCGATCGAGCGAGGAGTTCACATGATCATCATCGGACTTGTCATCCTGATCGCAGCTGTTGCGATCGGCGTCGCGGGCGTCGTGAACAACACCGGTGGCGAGCATCTCGTGCGTGACGACTTCACGATCTTCGGCGTCCAGGTGACCGGATCGACGGGGACGTTGTTCCTCGCCGGCCTCATCGTCGGCGCGGCGGGAATGCTGGGCCTCGCTCTCCTGCTCGCGGGATCGCGTCGACACTCGCGCAGGGAGCGCCAAGCGCGGCACGAACTCGCACGCCGCGAGTCGGTGTCGGCTGTCGGTGACGGTGGCGCCGTCACCGCGCCGACAACGCGGTCCGCGGCGCACGGCACGGCTCCTGTCAGGAGTTGGCGGCACCCGTTCGGGGGCGGTGCCACCGCTGTCGGGAGCCCGCACCCGACGCATTGACCGGATCCCGTCCGAATCCCGCGGAGGAGGGACGAACGGGCACGGTTCGCCGGGAGTCGCGCCGGTGAGTCCAGTCCAGGCAGGGAAGGGCCGATGCACTGTGAAGATCGGATACAAGTTGTTCGCGGAGGCCTACTCGCCGCCCGAGTTGGTTCGTCAGGCCGTTCGCGCGGAGGAAGCGGGTTTCGATTTCGTCGAGATCAGTGACCACTTCCACCCGTGGCTGCACGATCAGAACCACTCGGGCTTCGCTTGGTCGATCCTGGGTTCGATCGCAGCGAAGACATCGACGCTCGACTTGGCCACCGGCGTGACCTGCCCGTTCGTTCGCTATCACCCCGCGATCGTCGCGCAGGCGGCGGCAACGACGGCTCTGCTGTCCGACGGCAGGTTCACTCTCGGTCTGGGAACCGGAGAAAAGCTGAACGAGCACGTCGTGGCCAGGGGCTGGCCACCGGCGTCCACTCGTACTGAGATGCTGCGCGAATCGATCGAGGTCATCCGTCTGTTGTGGGGCGGTGGCTATCACAGCTACACCGGGCGTCATGTCCAACTCGAGGACGCGCGGGTCTTCGATCTGCCCGACGAGCTTCCGGCGATCGTGGTCGCGGGCTCGGGTGGACCGGCGGCCAGGGTCGCAGCCGAACTCGGCGACGGACTGTTCGCGACGGAAGCAGACCCGGAGTTGATCGAGACATACCGGAACGCGGGTGGGGTGGGACCGCGCTATGCGGAGGTACCGCTGTCGTGGGCGCCGACCGACGACGCAGCACTGAAGTCGGCGCACAAGCTGTTCCGCTTCTCGGCAGCAGGCTGGAAGGTCCAGGCCGAGCTGCCGAACCCCGTCAACTTCGAGGCAGCGTCCTCCCTGGTCCGCGAGTCGGACACTGCAGACAGCTTCGGCTACGGACCCGGCAGGGAGCACCATCTCGCGAGGGTGCGGATGTTCGCCGACGCCGGTTTCGATCATCTTGCCCTCGTGAATGCGGGACCTGACATCGAGGGATTCTTCCGCTTCTACTCGGACGAACTCGAGCCGGCGCTGTCGACGCTCACCTCGGCCTGAGAATCGGCCTGACAACGTCCGACAACGACTGCACCGGCCTCGGAACCGTGAAAGAGGCCGGTGCACTTCACTTGTCGTCTGATCGGCATCGAGGCCGGTGCGCTACTTGTCCTGTTCGGCTCGCTGGCGCGCCTCGTGTGCCGCCGCTTTGCCGCGCGCCTTCTCCGCCGCCGCTTCCTTCTCGGCCGCTTCTCGTTGCGCCGCCGCCTTGTCTTGCTGGGCCTTGCCCTCGCGGACCAGATCGTCCTGACCGGTCACGGCGCCCGTGGCCTCCTTGGCCTTACCTTTCACGCCCTCGACGACTCCTTTGACGGCCTCCGCGGGTCCCGACTTGTCCTTGTCCGACATGACGCGACCTCCCTTCTGCAGATCTACGGTGCGCACGTGGGTACCCGACCGGTCCCGCCGACAAACATGGGCCGGACCTCCCGTAGTAGGTCGCTCCAGGTCAGTGGCCTCGTTGATCGCCGAGTGATGCATTGTCGAGTCGTTTGACCCGCTGATGCTCGGTCAGAACGAGAACCGTCCCGGCCACCAGCGCGCAGCCGCAAACGATCCCGGCGATCCAGGCCCATCCCGCGAAGCCGTAACCGGCCGCGACGAGTGTGAGGCCCAGTGCGACGATCGCGATGCCGATCAGCGCATATCCGGGCCAATTCCGTGAGTCTTCGATGGCCTCGCCGGGGTGCTCCCGGGTTGTGTGTGCGAGGTCGCGAGGGTCGTTGCTGTTCATTCGAGCCTCCCGGTGTCGAATCGATTCCCCCACCGCGCCGAATCTGCCGGTGGGGCCGGTGCGTCGTTCATCGATTGTCGTCCACCTCGGTCGATCGTGCACGGAACGGAACTCAGCGCACTGTCGGTACTCGGTTCGGCGGCAACGCAATGCGGGAAGAAGCGGGACGGCGCCGTGCCGGTGCCGCTCGCACCCGATGCGGTGCCACGCCGACCAGATCATTCGTGAGCGAGACACTCCGCGAGCAGCTCGAGTGCATAGCGTGAGGTCTGTTCGACGACGTCGGATGGTCCTCCCGGAAAATGCTTCCGCTCGGCAGTCACGGTGCCACGGTCGAACAGTCCGACCCAGACGGTGCCGGGCTCCTGTCCGTCCTGCGGATCAGGACCGGCCGCGCCGGTCACCGCAACGACGGTGTCGGCGTCGAGCAGTCTCGCCGTCGCGGCAGCCATCCTGCGAGCGCTCTCCTCGGACACGACCGGCCCCGGGGGCACCCCCAGCAACCGATACTTCACCTCGCTCGAATACGCGACGATGCTGCCGCGATACCAATCGGAGGACGAAGAGGCTGCGCCGAGAAGGCAGGAGATGTGCCCGCCGGTCAGAGATTCGGCGGCGGCGACAGTTCGAGCGCTGCCGAGCGCCAGCTCGGAAATCTTCTCTGCCGCAGCCGAACTGCCGTCGCTCGCGGTGACTGTCATCGTTCGGTTATACCCCTGTGGGACCGGATGGTGCCGGCCTGCGGTGGTGTCGGGTCAGGTCCGTGCCGGGTGCGTCAATACGTCGAGTAGAGGCGAGTCTGCGGCCAGTGCCGATTCGACGGTCGGGTGACACTCGAAGGATCGTCGCGTTCCTGTGGCAGCGAGAGCGCGTTCGACTCCATGCGCTGCAGTGACGAGCCTGAACCCGACACTGTGTCGAAGGGTCAGATCCCTGGCTTCGACCAGCGCGGAAGTGCCGTCGATGCTGAGGAACTTCACGAGGGATAGATCGAGCACGATGACGTCTCCGGGCGCCAATCCGGCGGGGGCCTCGCCGAGCAGAGCCCCGAACGCGCGACGGAAGCTGTCGATCGTGCTCATGTCCAGATCGTCCGTGATGTCGACCACGAGTGCCGTGGAATGAGGCGTGTGGGTGGCTGTGGCGCCATCGACGCAGACGCGACGCATGGCCCGTGTTGAAACAAGAAGATCAGGCACGTTGTGCCTCCAACCGGTTGGAACGAGCCCGAAGTGCCTGTCGAACTGCCGACGGGGGACACCCGCTCGCGACGGTGGCGAATGCACCATCTCTGATGTGGCGGCAGGCTGTTCACTCAACCTCCCTCGTTTCTAACACTGACTTGCCCGGTTGTACAGCGGGAGCGAGGGCGCCGATGCGGTCCGGGAGCCGTCACGAGGGGGGAGGGCGGCTGATCGACTATCTCTCCACACGTTCGCGAAGCTTCGCCAACGTGTCCGACAGGATGCGCGAAACGTGCATCTGGGAGACGCCGATTCGCGCGGCGATCTGAGACTGGGTCTGGTCTCGGAAGAAGCGAAGCAACAGGACGGTTCGTTCTCGCTCCGGTAGGTCGTCGAGTATGGCGCGCAAGGTCTCGTGGTCGTCGATTCCGGCCAGCGCGTCGTCGTCGCCACCCAGCAGATCGCCCAGTGTCGATCCGTCTTCGGAGCGGGCCGCCGCGTCCACCGAGAGCGCCTGGTAGCCACTGGCGGCCTGCAGGCCCTGCTCGACGTCTTCCTCCGTGACGCCAAGATCCACGGCGATCTCTCGGAACGTCGGCGACCGGCCGAGCCGTTGTGACAACGCCGAGGACGCTCGGGTGATCTCGAAGTGAAGTTCCTTCAGCCGCCGCGGCACCCGGACAGCCCATCCGGTGTCACGGAAGTGACGTCGCACCTCGCCCATGATCGTCGGCACCGCGAAGGCGAGGAAATCGGAACCACGGTCCACGTCGTAACGATCCACCGCATTGAGCAGCCCGAGGCGCGCGACCTGCACGAGGTCGTCGAACGGCTCACCGCGCCGATCGAAGCGGCGGGCAATGTGCTCCGCCAGGGGCAGGCACCGGGTGATGATCGCCGACCGCAGTTCGTCGCGAGCGACGTCGTCGCCGTCCACCGACGCCAGTGCCGTGAACATGGGCTTCACGTCGCCGTACTCGTCGGACCGGTCGGCGGTTCGGGAACTCATGCAGCGTCTCCACACCGCACGGTGAACGAGATGCTGACACTCGAGTATGCGCCGTCGCCGTTGCCGTGGTGCCGGTGGAGTTTCAGATCGTCGGTCAGTGTGCGTAGAACGTGCCAGCCGAACCGGCGCTCGTAGGGGCCGTCGACATCTTCCCCTTCGGTGGCCACACAAGCCGCGAAGTGCAGTGAATCAGGCGACACGCGAAACCTGCACACGACCTCGCTGCCGGTCAACGCGATCCGAAAGAGAGTGCTGCAAGCCTCGTCCACTGCCAGGCGCAAGTCAGCGATCTGGTCCAGGGTCATTCCGCACTGCTCTGCCAGCGATGCGGCCACGCTCCGAATCGGACCCAGTTGTGAGGCGTCGGCCGGAGCGCGTAGTTCGATCACCGCTCCCGAGTTCTCGGGCTTCCTCGTGGAAGCGCACGCTTCGCTCATGACTCCTCGCTTCGACGGTGCCTGTTGATCCGATCGGCGTCGGCGAGTGAGTAATTCCCGAACCGCGCGCATTCCAAACTCGTGGGCGAGGATCGATGTCGTTCCCGATCTCACTCGTCGGCGAGAAGTGGACCGAGGGGCCCGAGATCGATGTTGAGATCCTCGGGTTCGAGTCCGAAGTGGTTGCGCAACTCCTCCATCTTCTCCTCGAGCAGCATCAAGGTGGTTCCGATGCGTTCGATCTGGTCGTCGGAGAGATCGCCTGCGTCCACACGGCGCAGCGCCTGGCGTTCCATGAGCTGGCGCAGCAACTCGACGAGCGTGAGCACCAACGCCACGAGGCCGCGTTCGACCGAGTCCGGGTCGGCGTCGATCCTTTGACGAAGCGACGACGGGCCGGGGCCCGATGCCGGGTCCCCCGTCGGGTGCCTGTCGTCCGGTGAACCGTTCACTGCGGAATCTCCGGCGGTCCGCCGGGGGGAGGTGTGAGTGCACTGACCGACGACACGAGTGTGCGGAGGGAGATGTGCACCATGTCGACATCGGCGATCGAGAGTGTGATCTCGCCGGCAACGACCACACCGCCGCCGAGGACTCGATCGAGTAGGTCGACCAGGGCGATTCGGCGATCGGGGGCCGCGCTCATCGAATGTTCTCCACCGAGGTGAACGAATACGGCGGCCATGGCCCGGTGAAGGCCAGTTCGACGTCGTCGAGGCGTGCATCGAGTTGTTCGACCGCAGCGATGAACTCGCGACACCGCTTGTTGTCGACCAGGAACGACGCGTTGAGGATCTCCGGTGAGCGATGTGTGGACAGATCGGGAGGAGAAGGCGGCTGGCGAACGCCTGCCACGGCCGACCGGCCCAACTCGGAGAAGATCTCATCGGCCCGCCGGGCCGCAGCGGATTCGGATTCCTCACGTGCGGCTGCCTTCGCGCGTCGTTGCATGAGATATGCCGTCCCGGAGGGCCTGCCGGACTGCTCGGATGTGGTCCGCTGTTCCGGGCGGGGCCGATCGAGGTATGCCCGCACGCCCCACTCTGCGCGGTCGGTGATTCGCTCGAGTGCCTCGCCGAGTTGTTCGGCATTGTCGCGCAACATCGTTCGCACTCGATCGGCGTCGAAGTACACGGTCGCCAGACGGAGAGGCACGGTGGCGCCGCCGGCACAGATCGAGGCGACGACCGCATCGTGACGGCGGGCCGTCTCGGACAGCCAGTCGAGGTCTTCGAGATTACGGCGCAGTGCCTCCTCCCCGAACGTGTCGAGACGCACGGTGCCGACGACGGCAGTGAAACCCGAGTCGGTGACCGTGCGCAATTCCTCACCGGCCACGCCTCGAATGCCCGAGATGCCGCCGGGGAATGGACTGTCGCTGGTCACCGCGTACACCCACACGCCGTCGTCAGAGGTCATCCTGGCGCTCCTCGTCCGCTGCCGGTTCCAACGGTTCCCTTGCCTGCGGCGCGGCGGCGGTCCGGCCGTCGACCCTTTCATGACCTGCCTCGAGCGCCTCGACTCGAGCGCGCAGACGCTCGTTCTCCAGCTTCAGGTCACTGCTGCGTCCCGACAGCCACGGGTCGTGCTCCCACCAATCGATTCCGACTTCACGGGCCGTCTCGAGCGACGCGATCACCAAGCGCAGCTTGATCGTGAGGAGTTCGATGTCGAGAAGGTTGACGCGGATGTCACCGGCGATGACGATGCCCTTGTCGAGAACGCGCTCGAGGATGTCGCCGAGGTTGGCTGGCTCGTGCCCAGCTCCGCCGAGACCCTGGCTGTACTGCTGTGGGTAGTTCGATCCGCCTCCTGATCTCGTCACTGCTGCGCTCCCTTCTCGGACCGCCCCCGCGTGTACTGTCGGATTCTTCTGTAGGACAGGAGCATCCCGTCCATGTCGAGAACCACGACGTAGATGGCCAATACGTCGGAAGACGACGGGATCCGCCGATCCTCCACGACCTCCACTTCGACGGACCATCCCTCGTCGCTGGGTGCGACGGACACTGCCCCGATCGGCGTCCTGCCGGTGAGTGCGGCGATCTGTCGGGCGGCCTCGGCCGCGGCCTCGGGTGCGCTCAGGTCGCTGTGCTCGTCCGGATCTCGTGGGCCGGACATCGGTCACTCCTCTCCGTCCGGGGCTTCGACGTCCCTCGTTCGCGTGACCCGGTCGAGGATTTCGTCTTCGGCACCTGCGGCGTCGTCCTCCGAGATCTGCCCCGAACGCCGGCGCTCCTCGATCGCCTCGAGGTCACGGCGCATCGCAGCCGGACTCGTCGTCTCTTCCTCCACCTGGCGGCGAACGACCTCCCCGATCCACACCACGCCCCGGACCGGAGCCAGTGGCAGTCCGAAGACGGCAGAGAAGAGGCCCATGTCAGGTTCCCGGTGCCCGAGTCTTCACGAAGTCGTATGCGGCGAGCGGCCCGGTCACCGTCACGTCGACGCGTCCCTGCCAGTCGTCGATCAGCGGAGCCACGGCCTTGTCCAACTCGGCCGCCCGGTCCGCGGGCATCAGCACGGCCACAATGCCGGTCCCCTCGTCGTCGGTGGGCTCGCGCGCCGACACGGCCGTGGCGACCGGTTCGACGGCCTCGGCTATGCGCTGGGTGTCCTGTTCGCGCTTGGCGGTCAAAACTCGACTGATCAGTTCACCGAGTGCGAGGCGCTCGTCACGCGTCGCCTCCTCGGGCTGATCGCGGATCGCGTCCCGCAGGCGCGTTGCCTCGGGGTCGCTCGACAGGATCTCGCGCAGGATCACATCCTCGACGTACTTGCCCTTGACGATGAATTGGACCGTTCCCTCCAACTGGTCGAGCGCGTCGCGGAATTCGTCCCGGTACGGTTCGAGCAACTCGGAGATCACCGCATCCGTGTCGGTGAGTACGGCGCCGAACCGCAGCGGTAGCACCGGTGCCACCGTGGCGGTGGAATCGAGAACCGCGGCGTGGGTCCGAAGATCGTCGGAGCTCCCGAGTGGGGCGTCCGCATCTATCTTGCTCACGAGGGCTGCGACGTCGTCGTGCGTCACGATCTCGAGGGGCCGCGGAGGCGATCCGATGCCGGTGGCGTCTTCGTTCACTTCCACGTCCGCAGGCACCAGTCCGTAGACGTACACCACGGCTGCGCTCTCCTCGGGCGCGGACTTCTCCTCGGTCATCCCTCCTCACCTCCACCGGAACGTCCGCGAGGCTGCCGCTCGCGCTCGTCCTGCGAGCTGCCCAGGAAGTCGAGTACCTTCTCGCCGGCGGCCTCGATTGCGCCTTTCGTCTTGCCTTCGGCGACGCCCGTGGTCATGTCCTGCACCACGTCGGGGAGGCCCTTCGGCTGGGTTTCCGAAATCTCCAGGCGGTTGACCGCCTCGGCGAAGCGCAGATACGTGTCGACGCTGGCCACCACGACGCGCGCGTCGATCGTGACGAGTTCGATGCCCACGAGGGAGACCCGCACGTAGGCATCGATCACGAGGCCCTTGTCGAGAATCGTGTCCACGACATCCGCGAGACTCTGGGAACTGGGCCCGCCCGCCGCGCCGCCGCTCTGAACCATGGTCATCTTCCTGTCACCTCCGGCTCTTCCGTGGCGTCCCGGCCGTGTCGTCGTCACCGGACTCGGCATCTGCGCTCTCGTCGTCCTCGTCCGGCTCGTCCGGCTCGTCCGGCTCGTCTTGCTCTTCCTGCCCGTCCTCGCCCCGGTCCTCGTCGTTCTCGGGTTCGTCGAACTCCTCCTCGTCGCCCTCGGATTCGTCGCGCTCCTCCTCGGGTACCACCTCACCGTCGCGGATCTCTCCGTGCCACCCCTCGACATCGTCCGGGTGCAGAAGTGTCTGGATCATGACTTGGCGTTGGAAGTGTTTGAGCTCCAGTCGTATTCGCCGACCCTGCGCGCGCCAGATGTTGCCGGTCTTCTCGAAGAAGCCCTGCGGGTGGTACTCGATCACGACCACCACCCTTGTGAGATCGGGTGTGAGTTCGTGGAATGTGATCGCGCCGTCGAGGTATCCCTTGTCGCCTTTCGACCGCCACACGATGCGTTCGTCCTGGACCTGTTCGAGAATCGTGGACTCCCACGAACGGTGGGACCAGAAGACCTGCGCTTTCCACCTCAGCTTCTCGTCCGAGACCTGTTCCACCTGCTCGAGTTTCTTCATGAAGCGGGGGAAGTCGGCGAACTCTGTCCACTGGTCGTAGACCAGGTCGACCGGTGCACCGATATCGATCTGCTCGACGATGTTGGTGATCTTGTCCTTCTTGCCCTTACCTTTGCCTTTGCCGCCTCCGGTGAGGGCTTCCTTGAGGTCGCGTCCCTTCTCCTTGATCTTTCCCGTCACGGACGACATTCCTGCCTTGAGCGCTACCTTGGCCGGGGACTCTCCCTGGGAGAGGCCGGACACAGCGGAGGCCAGGCCGCCGCTGCCGCCGTTCGACGCGAACTGGTCCAGATTGCCGACAGTCGACGTGATCGTGTCGGTCAGCGACTTGACCCCCTTCTGGGTTACGGCACCGACGAGATGCTGCAACGACGACTTGAGCTGGTCCGCGCCGACCGCGGACCCCTGCTCTTCCTCGATCCCATCCTTCGTGGCGGTCATCGGTGTCACCTCCCTGTGCGGCGCACAGGTGCGTCGGTGGACGTAGTGGGCCGCGAGCGGGTCCGCGACTTGGGTTCGGATTCCCTGCGGGTGCGGGGGGTGCTGCGGCGCGACGCCGAGGTACGTGACGACGTCGAAGCAGTGCGCCGGCGCCCGGAGTCTTCGGTCGACGACTCGGCCCGGTCGTGTCCGTCTTCTGCGTCGGCATCCTCGCGTTCGGCATCCGGTTGCTTCTTCCGTTGCCGGGGGGCACGGGTGCGTTCGCGGTCAACCTCCGGCTCGGCGGCCTCGGTCTCGGCTTCTTCGTGCTCCTCCTCCGGTTGTTCCCCGCCCAGGAGCCCTTCACCGACCTTGCCCACCTGCTCGCCGACCTTGCCGACACCGTCGCCCGCGGCGTCACCGACACCCTCGATGCGACTGGTGAGTGCTTCGATCCGGTTGCTGGCCGCGGCGACTGCCGCGCGTTTCGCCGCATCGGTGAGTTCGCCTCGGACGCTTTCGGTGAGTTTTCCGACCTCTGCGGAATCGCCGAGCTTCTTGATGCCCTCCCGGACCAACTCGCGAGAGTTGCTGGGGAGACGACCGGTCGCGCCCGCGCCGGCCAGCATCAGAGCAACCTTCATCTTGCGCGTTCGGCCCAGGAAGTACCCGACTGCGACGCCCAGGGCGATTCGCATGCCACCTTTCATGACGGGTTCCATTCGTACGAGGGAGACGAGTGTCCGACACCCGGACGGCCCGGATCGATCCGCTCCGTGCGACGGGTAGCCCCTATTGGACTGCCGCAAACACGGATTACCGAAAGGTGATGGGTTGTTCGGCGGCGACGATTGATCGAGGGGCCGACCGGGTACGTACCGTCCACGCGAGGTTCTGAGTAGACGGGCAATCCGAATGAAGAAGATCATCGCCACCGCGCTGGTAGGTGCCGGCGCCGTGCTCACCTTGTCGGCGTGCGGAGACGGCAACGACGACAACACCGACACGACGATGCAGACATCGATGGAGATGCCGGTGACCACGGAAACAGAAACCGACGGGTCGAGCCCCTCCTCGGTCACATCGACCGAACAATTGGGGACCATCGATCAGGCCAAGCTCGATGCGTTCGTGGTCTCGTTCCGAACCGGCTACGCGGATCTCTCCGCGGACCGCGACGACGACAGCATCGAGAACATCGTCATCACCTCGTGCAACGACCTCGCGAACGGGGTCAGAGAAGAGCAGGTGACCGAGAAGATCCGGGTACTGGCGGCGAACAACGGCACCGAGCCGTCGCAGGATCAGGCCGAGCAGATCTACGACATCGTCACGCCGGCCTGCCCCTGACGACCTGGGCGAACCCGGCCCGGTCGGCAGATGAATCACGCCCGGCCCCGAAGATCGGCCGCACATGGACCGAGGCGACAATGGCGGCATGCCACTGGTGCTTGTGTATGACCGGTCAGTGACCACTGCCGGTGTCGGCGGCAACGATGGCTCATGGGTCGAGTCTGCTGCCTTGGCGTAGTGGCCCAGAGTGTTGGTCCGGCGAACCATATTGACGGGCATTGATGCCTCTCTGATCGCCGTCTTCGGAACTAGATCTCTGCGCTGTGCAAAAAGTTGAGAATGCTGGATCCAAGTTGCACGATGCGTATACACGCTCGGACCTATCGTGGGATTGGAGGTGGATTGCATGGCGGCGTCGCACCCACGGCCGGATCTTGACGCGTATTCCGAAGCAGCGTTTATGGGCCCCGCTGAGTTAACCAGCGCACTCCGCGAAGTACTCGGAGCGAAGTTGGTCGCCTACCTCGGTGGAGTGAGCGATACACGGATTATTCGGCAGTGGGCGGAGGGCTCCGTCGAGATTGACAGCCACGAGCTCATCGCGCGACTTCGGTTCGCGTATCGCGACTGATTGCCGACCGCAACAACAAAGCGGTCGCGCAGGGCTGGTTCCAAGGGATGAACTGTGACCTCGACGACCGGTCGCCCGCCCAGATGCTCCAGCAAGGCCGCACCCTGGAGGACTGGTCGCTCATATTGGCCGCTGCCCGGACATTCGTGGCATAGCTCGCTGCGCCGAGTGCCCGCGTGGGACTCTCCAAACTCACTTGATGGCTGTGCTTGAGACGCTCAGTGCGCCAAGCGCCACGACTCCCACAGGTTCTTCAGTTAGTGCCGGAACAACAGCGAACTTTTCCGCGTGCTCGGTGGCAATCAGGGCGAGTTCCGCCACTTCCGCCGCAGCGCGCCGCTGCAACAGCGTCCAGGAGCTGATCGATGAGCTTGAGTAGGCGTCCAGCGGTGGCACGCCTCGACTCCGTTGGTTGATTGGGGGCGCTGATGACCAGTCGATTCTTCACGGCGCGTGGGCCGGTTCTCCGTGACCTCTGTGTGTGCGTGGGGTGGGGACGAATTGCCTTCTGCTGCAAGTCCGACCAGTCCCTCGGCTGAACTCTTGGCCTCGGCCAGGCGCTCGATCCAGTGTCGTGTCCCGGTCAGCCGATACACGTACGACGGATGCCAGACAGGCCGGCCTGCCGGGGTTGGGAGGCCCTCGGCGTTGAAGATCTCGCAGATTCTCCGGTAGGACAGACCAGCCAGACGCATCGCGATCGTCCGATCAAGTACCTCAGGAGAGCACAGCGGTGGCCGGCCTCGTCGGCCGGACAGTACCGTCACCGCTGATCACTCCCGCCGCGGCGTAGCAGGTCCGTGAAGATGCGGACCAGGTCGCGAGCGCGATCGGCACGGTCTCCGTCCGACTTCAGCGCAACGAACAGCGCACAGGAAACCCAGACAGCCCAGAAGAGAAGCACCAGCGCGACCATCGCGCACATGAAGGAGCCGGGAGCGACGGAGTCGAAAGCAGAGAAGAGATAGGTATGCACCGGGATTAGTCCTCAGCAACTAGTGCGGGGGACTGCTGCCTGATGCTCAGGCGTGCAGAACCACCGCAGGGTCTATTTCGGCAAAAGACCTGCGGTAGTCAGGGCCGCGTGTGACCTGCGGCTGGGTCGAGACGAGGTGTCCGGGTGGGTCTCCACCCCCGCGGTGGCGCACTATCAGCGATCGGAGGAAGGCGTGGACGTGGCCGTCGGCATCGATGGACCGGCGACGGTACTGCCCCAGCGATTCGTCGAGATTGCTGACTTTCGCCGGCGCCAGACTCGACAGCCACGCGCTGGAGCGGCGGGCGCGCTCCCAGAAGATATCGAGCACCTGGCGTGTACGGTCGAGCATGTCGAGGATGGCGGCGCTCCGCCGCATGACTTCCATCGCGGGTTCGAAGGCGCGTTGCATCTGTTGCGCCGCAGGCCCGAAATCCACGTGCACCGACAGAGACAGGGGCACCCCAGGCTGCCTCGCTGTCGGTGCGATCGTAATCATCCCTCGATGATAGCTAGCTGAACCGACCGTTCGGCATATTCAATATGAGATGTTCTCGATGGCAGGTCGCTCAGAGTGGGCTAGGGCCTTGAGCGCAGCTATACCGATGGGCTCCGTTTGAAGCATCGGGGCGATGGCGCAGCGGGTGTGCGCGCGACAGTGGGTGTGCGCGCGTGTGGTGGCATCGATTTCGGCGAACTCTGTGTGCGCGCGGCGTTGAAGCAGCGGTGATGTTGGTTTCGCTGCGGCGATTGAGTTGTTGACGACCCATACCCAGGGGTGAATGCCGGCACGCTCGAGGTCGGCATGCAGAGTTTCGGCTTCGAGGCGGGGTGTGGTTTCGGCGAGGGTGACGATGAGGATCTTGGTCTCGTCGGGGTTCTGCAGCCGCATGAGCCGGGTGGTGTAGTACGTGTTCTCGCCCATCTGTCGGGCGATCTCGCGGTGGTAGGAGCCGGGGGCATCGAGTAGGAGCAGGGTGTGGCCGGTGGGGGCGGTGTCGACGACGACGAAGCGTCGGCGGGATTCGTGGATGACCCGGGAGAAGGCATGGAAGACGGACACTCCCTCGGTGCACGGGGATTTCAGGTCTTCGGCGAGGTTGGCGTGGCCCTGGTCGTCGAGGGCGGCCAGCGAGGGCGTCGCGGCTGTCCGACCGATCCGCGACGAGATTGAAGCGAAGGTCGAGGCGCCGATCGCCGAACTGACCACCGAACCCGTCCACCCCTGACCACAAATGTCCCGCTCTTCGCCCCTGTAGGGGCGTCACGGAAGGCTAGGGGAGTGCGTGTTGTTTGGTGCAGAGTTCGTGGTCGCCGAAGCGAAATACGTGCGTATCCGCACAGCTTCATGTCGCGGTCGGCACGGATGTTGTCTGCGTATCTTACGGGTGACGCGTGGCCGCGGTCGTCGGTGTAGAGCTGTTTGCCGTCGAATTCGAGGACGCTGCGGTGGACTGTATAGCAGTAGGAGGAAGTCCACTCGGAAGTTGAGGAGGGCGGCGGCCCGTCACGGTCTTGTGGTCCAGTGCAGTCGCACATCGGGCAAGAGGGCCGGCAGGTCCGGGATCGATGCCCCTGGGAGATGTGACGGTAGGCCATGAACAAGACTCTGCTGCGGTGGAGAGTTGTCCGGCCTACAGCACACAAGCCGGGCGTAGAGGACCTTCTTGACTTCGGTGTCGCTCGGGTCGAGGCGGGTACGGCTCGACCAGATTTGCATATCGCGCTTGCCCTGGATAGCTGCGCGCGAGGTAACCTGCTGCAAAACCGATGGGGAGGTCAACTTGAGCCTGGCGATCGAAGACGTACGGATGAGCAGGGCACGCTTGTATGTGCTAATCGACAGTTTCGAACAAGACATGCGTCGAACTATCGAATCGAATCTTCTCGACCATCTGACCGAACGCGACATCCTGACTGAAGCCGAGTTCACCGAAGCGTCTCGCCGACAGAAGCTTGATGAGAATGGCGATCACGTCAGCATCATCCACTACCTCGACCTCGGAACATGTTTCGATATCATGCTGAGAAATAAAGATTGTCTTCCAACTGAGGTGGTCCAAGAAATTCGCGACAACGCCCCGTCAGTCGCCAAGCTTTCTCCAATTCGACACCGCGTGATGCACGGTAGACCACTGAACTCAGACGACCCAATAGTTGCAGTTTCTATACTGTCAGGGTTTCATTCTCGAGCATGGGAGGAAACCGTCGTTGTCATCGGCCGACTTCGACGCGACCCCACCTGGGAGCCATACTTTGAGCGGTCCGCCGTGCCTTTCGAGAAGACCCTCCACAATCTCCCCGAGGTTGACTACGACGAAACTTCCTTCATCGGCCGAAAAGATGAGTCGGAGAAACTATTCCAGGCGCTAATAAGGCGGCGCCAGAACGTCATTACTGTTACAGGGGAGGGCGGAATCGGCAAGACAACCCTCGCGCTCGACGTCGCGTATCGCATACTTGACTCCGACGCAAACCCTTACGAAGCAATCCTCTGGGTCTCCCTCAAGACCGAGAGGCTTACGGCTTATGGGGTCGAGGAACTTAGAAACGCAATCCAAGGAATCGACCAGACGATTGTTGCGCTCGGACGAGGGCTCGACAACGATTTCACGGGCAGGCTGACCGACCTATCGCACGCACTTGAGGGAATCGAATGTCTGATCATTATTGACAACTTGGAGTCTGCACAGGGGGATGAAATCGTGCACATGTACGATGTTCTTCCACCGTCTGTCAACTACCTGTTTACGAGCCGGTTAGGAATCGGCCAGCTCGAGCGGAGATTCCCTCTACCTCCATTGAGCGCACAAGAGGCAAAGCTGCTACTTCGAAAGTTCTCCAAGGCAAGGAATCAACGAAAGCTCGCAGGACTGTCCGAGAAGACCCTAGACAAGGTCGTTGAACAGCTCAGATGTAGCCCGCTAGCGATTCGCTGGTACGTCCTATCGAGTGAGGCGGGAAAGGTTCCACTCGACACCCTAAGGGACCAACGGGAACTGCTGGACTTCTGCGTTAAGAACGTATACGACGGCCTCCCCCAGAATGCAAGGGCGGTTCTAACCATCCTTCGGGCACTGGACAGGTCAATCGGGTTTGATGAGTTCGCGATTCTTACCGATATGTCAATCGACGATCTGCGGTCGGCGACCCAAAAACTCACACAAGGTTCACTAGTCTCAGTAGAATCCGAATCTGCAGGTGCGGTGGCGGGCAAACTTGCACTCACACCGACGGCACGAATGTTTGTAGCGCGGCCCGATCATTCTGGAGCCTTCATTGGTGCTGTCCTTCAGCGAGAACGGCAATTCCGGGCCTCGGTCGAGCATAACGCTCAACAGAAGCAGGAGCGGATCAATCCGGAGCGCGTGTTTCCTTCGGACGAATTGGACCATCCCGCAACATTTCTATTGTCGCGCGCAGTAACAATGGCCAAGTCAGGCCAGTACGATAGGGCCCATGAACAGATCGAACGCGCGAGAAGCTTTAATCCCGAGTTTTCTGAAGTTTATCGAATTTCCGGTTTTGTAAACACGCTCGAGCGGCGGTACGAGAACGCGGTGTCCGAATACAAAATGGCACTCTCCTACGCTACCGACCCGATCGTTACCGCGACAACAAACTATTCACTAGCAAACGTCATGGCGAAGGATCTCCACGATGCAGGATTGGCACTACCCCACGCCAAATCCGCGTACCAGACTTTTCCATGTAGCGACACCTCATTCCTGCTCGGTCGAGTTCTTATCTGGACTGGGAACTTCAAAGACGGCCAGGAGACTATCGAAAACCACTTGGAAGAAACAAGCGGGCGCCACCGCCGAATCGTTCTGGCCGTGCTCGTCGACAGTTGGGCTCGCTGGGCCGACCGCGAGTTCGCTGCCAGACGATTCAAAGAATCATTCGATAAGGCATCAGTCGGAATACACAGCGGAGTAGTAGCCATGAACGAAGGTGGTCCCCACAGCAAGACTGCCGAATCCATTGCAGAATGTGCGATCGTACTGTTCAAATCATGGCAGAAGCTTGAGGAGCCAACCTCCAACTCGCAAGAGCGAGCCATACGGCAGGTAGTAGATTTTGTGGTCAAGTGGAGCCGGAGCATTTCTCCGCGCAGGTCGTCTATCCTCAGCGACCGAATCGGTACTGCCGCTAGTGCAGTTGGATCAGGACACCGGCTCCACGGTGAACTCGTAAAGGCATGCTCGCTGTTGGCATAGACAGAGCAAGAACGGCAGTGCCTGCACCGGCACTGCCGTTCACGCCCACCCTTGAAGACCTGGGCCCTCGGTTCCGCTAACTGTCGGCCAAGTACTTCGCGGTGACACCGGACACGATGCTTCTCCAGTTCGCACCGAGCGCGCCTCCCGGGTGGTCTTCGCGGATCGCAGTGTCCCGGAGTACGTCCGCGAGCCCTGCCGTTTGCTCGCCGTGTCGAGCAGATTGAAGAATTCCTCGATAAGAATGTCCGGAGCAAATCGTGAAGCCACGTGGTTCGATTCCTGACATTGATGACGTGCGGGTAGTGGTGCGGGACCCGAGCCGGGGCGAGGGAAGCACGCGATTGAGCGTCCTGTCGATCGCGCGCCATTTTGGATTGTCCAACACAACTTCGCAGATGTCGTCGACGAGATCCGAACGATCAACGAAATCGAACCCGTTGCTCGCGGGAGTGCTACTCGGTCGACCGGACCTTGCCATGACTGTGATCGGCTTCGGAAAGAGAACTCGGTCCTGCGAGGTGACGTGGCGGCCGCTGCTGTCAGCGTGCAGCGCCTGGCCCTCGAGAACTACCGTTTGCACCGCGAGCTCGAAGCCCTGAGTGGAGTCGTGGACATCGCGTCACGGAATCGAACGCGAGTGGTGTCCGAGGCGGTCGAATGAGGTTGTGACACAGTACTTCCTATGCCGATGATTCAGATCACTCAAACACCGGGGCTTACGAGGGAACAGAAGCGGGCGGTGATCGAAGCGGTCACCAGGGCGTATGCCGAGGCTGCGGGGAAGAACCCGGACAAGGTCTGGGTGACGATCACCGAGGTTCTCGGCGAGAACTGGGGGGTTGGGGGAGTGCCCTTGAGCTGAGGTCGTGGAACTCCTCAGCGCATCACGATAGTGGCGGCGGGCCGTACGGCGTATGTATCTAGTCAATGGTCAATCCGAAAGTACCGACACAATCATTCAGATCAGCCAGACCCCCGGACTGACCGCCGAACAGAAGCGCGAGACCATCGCCGCCGTCACCAAGGCCTACGCCGAGGCGACCGGGAAGAACGCCTCGTCGGTGTGGGTGACAATCACCGAGGTGCCGCGGGAGAACTGGGGCGTCGGCGGCGAGCCGCTGGGTTGAATTAGCGGCTCGCCGCTGAGTTGATCTAGCGGCTCGCCGCTGTGCTGGTCGCGCGCCCGCGGATCGAGGCCACCTTCCGGTTCATCAGGTGCCGGATCACCTTCTGATACAGGAGATCCCGCACTCCGCTGAGGTTGGTTCCGTGCTGTCGGTAGAACGTGTCCGGATCGTCGTGGACCCCGAGGTCGCGGTTCACTCCCGTCTTCTGGATCGCGGTGTCGGTGCCGGTCCAGGCGACCGGCGGGTCGGCGATGTCCTCGGTGCCGGCACCGTAGCCGAGGAACGGACCATTCGACGCGACCGTGTTGCGCAGTCCGGCCAGATAGTCGGCGTCGAGGATGACGCCCTCCAGGTCGACCCAGCGGTCGTCGAACCGGACCTCGGCCCAACTGTGCAGGATGTCGTTCGGGGCCAGTCGGTAGAGGATCCCGTCGACGACGCCCTTCTGCAGGCGTTTGTCGATCGTCGCCCCGTGGAATCGGCAGGGCACCTCGACCGCTCTCAACAGCGCCATCAGGAGCGTGGTCTTGGTGTTGCACTGGCCGTACCCGTCCGAGAGCACCTGGGACGCGGGTAGCGCGTCGGTCGCGTTGTACCCGAAGCCGATCTCGTCCCGGACGAAGTCGTAGACCGCACCGATGCGCTCTCCATAGTGCAGATCGAGCCATCCGTGGATCGACACCAATGACTGGATCGAGGGGTGGTCGTAGTCGAGGATCGCGGTGGATTTCCGGTGAACGTCCATGAGTCGAACCTAGGGGGAGCGGGATCTCGAACGCTTGAACGTTGCGGCTGACCTTCCCCGGACGGTGCCCCGTCGGGTCAGGTGGTGCCGCCGGGCCAGGCGTCGCGATCGAACTGCATCCCCAACAGGGCGGACGGACTCAGGCCGAAATTGCTCTTGAACACCCGGCTGAGGTGCGCAGAGTCGCTGAAGCCGGCGGCGACGGCCGCCCGAGTCAGGTTGTCGCCCTCCGCCACTCGCTCGGCCACGGTCCGTAGCCGCACCCAAAGTGCGTAGCGACGAAACGGGATACCCACCTCCCGGGTGAAGAGGTGTGTCAAACGGGAGGGCGACAGGTGCGCCTCGGCGGCCGCGTGGCCGAGGGTGGGCCGTGCACCGGAGTTCCCCTCGATGTACCGAAGCGCCGAGCGCACCGGCGCGGACAAGTGGGTGGGCGGTTGCTGGACTGTCGGGGTGATCGTCCGAACCAGGCGGTCGATCGTGGCCACGGTGCTCGAATCGTGGGAGTGCTCGGTGGCGATGCGCGCGAGCGCGTCCTCGACCTCCTGGCCACGACTGCGCTGTCCGGCGACGCTGAGTCCACGGCCCCGCGGACCGAACGGCTCGACCAGCATCAACAGCAGGCTGCGGGAGTTGCAGCGCAATCCGTGCGGCAGCCCGCTCGGGACGACCGCGGCCGCCGCGGGATGGAGGCCGTCCTCGAGCTCCAGAACGAACGGCTCGTCCAGGGAGACGATGACCTGCACGGCGTGGTGCGCGTGGATCTCCGCGTCGCCGCCGGCGCCGACGTAGAGAACCGCCCCCGGGGTCAGCGTGAGCACGCCCTCCCACGGGAATCGTGCGGGTGTCGGCTGTTCCGCCGACGTGGCAGCCACGGTTCGCTCTAGGCCTTGCCGGTGCCTGCCGCGATGCCCTTGTCGAGTTGATCGACGAGGGCGCGGCCCAGCGACGACAGTTGGGCGACCTGATCGTCGTCGAGCCCCTCGAAGACCAGCGCCTGCACAGTGGCGACGTGCCCGGGTGCCGCCTCGACGACCGTGGCCAGGCCCGCGTCGGTGAGGACCGCGAACGCGCCCCGTGTCCCGGCGACCGTCTCGCGACGGGCCCAGCCCCGCTTCTCCAGCCGGGTGACGACGTGCGACAGGCGGGAGAGCGACGCGTTGGCCTGCTGCGCCAGTTCCGACAGCCGCAGTCGCCGGTCCGGGGCCTCCGAGAGTACGGCGAGGACGAAGTACTCGAAGTGGGCCAGGTCGGAGTCCCGCTGCAGTTGGGTGTCCAGCGCTGCGGGCAGTCGCGTCACGAGGGCGACGAGGGTGCGCCAGGCGTCCTGCTGGGCGGCGGTGAGCCACTTGGTGTCGGTGTTGTCCTGCGCGCCCATCGGCTCGTTTCTCCGATCGCTGAAAGTCGGTGTTCGGGTACCAGCGTGCCAAATGTCCGCGGCGGCCCGCTGACCGGGGAATAGCGGGACGGAGGGAGCGTTGAGGGACATGTTAGGTTGAAGCTTCAACAAAGGAGTTCCTGTGACCGACATCCCCGCGATCTTCCTCAGCCACGGCGCACCCCCGCTGGTCGACAGCGAACGGTGGGTCCGCGAACTCACACAGTGGTCGTCCGACCTGCCGCGTCCGACGGCGATCCTCGTCGTCTCCGCGCACTGGGAGTCAGCGCCGCTCACGATCGGCGCCACCGCGACCGGGACGCCGCTCGTCTACGACTTCGGGGGATTCCCTCGACGGTTCTACGACGTGACCTACCGGTCTCCCGGTGCGCCGGAACTGGCTCGTCGGGTCGCGGCGCTGATGCCGGACAGTGAACCCGTCCACCACCAGCCGGATCGCGGCCTCGATCACGGCGCGTACGTGCCGCTGACGGTCATGTATCCGGACGCCGACATCCCGGTCCTGCAGATCTCGATGCCGACGCTCGACCCGCAGCGTCTGCTCGACCTCGGGCGGCGGCTGCGGCCCCTGCGCGAGGAGGGCGTGCTGATCATCGGGTCGGGCTTCGCGACGCACGGGCTGCCGTTCCTGCGCGATCCGTCGCCCGATGCGGTTGCCCCGGGTTGGTCGGCCGAGTTCGACGCGTGGGCGGGGGAGCGGTTGGCCGCCGGCGACGTCGACGCCCTGCTCGACTTCCGTGCGCAGGCGCCCGGCATGCCGTACGCGCATCCGACGATCGAGCACTTCGCGCCGCTGTTCGTCACGCTGGGCGCCTCGAGTGACCCGGAGCAGTCCCCGCGGCAGGTGATCGACGGATTCTGGATGGGTCTGGCGAAACGATCGATCCAGGTGGCCTGACGCGCCGGCGCCGCGCCGGTGCGCACTTCAGGCGGTGGCCGCTACCGAAAAGGCGCACGGGCGCGCAGCGCCCCGGTGCCGCCTGGGATGATGGGTGCATGCGCGGCGAGTCCACCACCATCCCAGCAGCTACCTCGGCAGTTCCGGGCGAGGGTCCCCGGCACGATTCGACCACCACGCGGGAGCAGTTCCGGGCTCTCGCGGCGGAGCATCGCGTGGTGCCCGTCATCCGAAAGGTGTTGGCGGATGCCGAGACTCCACTGTCGGCGTACACCAAGCTGGCCGGCAGCCGTCCGGGCACCTTCCTGCTCGAGTCGGCGGAGAACGGCCGGTCGTGGTCGCGTTGGTCGTTCATCGGCGCGGGCAGTCCCGCAGCGCTGACCGTGCAGGACGGGGAGGCCGCGTGGTTCGGCAACGTCCCGGTGGGCGCGCCGTCCGGCGGTGATCCCCTGGAGGCGTTGGGGCGCACCCTCGAGTTGCTGCGCAGCGAGCGCCTGCCGGACCTCCCGCCGCTGACCGGCGGCATGGTCGGGTTCCTCGGATACGACGCCGTCCGACGCCTCGAACGCCTACCTGAACATGCCGTCGACGACCTGCAGATCCCCGAGATGGTGATGCTCCTCGCCACCGACCTGGCCGCGGTCGATCACCACGAGGGCGCCATCACGCTCATCGCCAATGCCGTCAACTGGGACGGCTCCGACGAGCGTGTCGACGCCGCGTACGACGACGCCGTCGCCCGCCTGGACAGGATGACCGCGGCGCTCGCCGCACCCGCCCACTCGACGGTCTCGACGTTCGCCCGCCCGCAACCCGACTACCGGCGCCAGCGCACCACCGAGAGCTTCGGGACCGATGTCCGACGGCTGATCGGTGAGATCGAGGCCGGTGAGGCGTTCCAGGTGGTGCTCTCGCAGCGATTCGAGATGGATTGCGCGGCTGAGCCGATCGATGTGTACCGCATGCTGCGCGCATCGAACCCGAGTCCGTACATGTATCTCGTGCAGGTCCCCGGCGCAGACGGGGAGACGGCGTTCTCGATCGTCGGTTCCAGTCCGGAGGCGCTCGTCACGGTGAAGGACGGGACCGCGACGACGCATCCGATCGCCGGAACCCGGTGGCGTGGTGCCACCGAGGAGGACGACATCCTGCTCGAGAAGGATCTCCTCGCCGACGAGAAGGAAAATTCCGAGCACCTGATGCTCGTGGATCTCGGTCGCAACGACCTGGGCCGGGTGTGCGAGCCGGGTACCGTCAAGGTGCACGACTACCGGCACATCGAGCGGTACAGCCACGTGATGCACCTGGTCTCGACCGTGACCGGACGCCTGGCGGAGGGCAAGCACGCGCTCAACGCGGTGACGGCCTGCTTCCCCGCCGGAACGCTGTCGGGTGCGCCGAAGGTCCGCGCGATGGAGCTGATCGACGAACTCGAGCCGACCCGCCGGGGCATCTACGGCGGCATCGTCGGATACCTGGACTTCGCGGGCGACGCGGACACCGCGATCGCGATCCGCACCGCGTTGATCAAGGACGGCACGGCGTACGTCCAGGCGGGCGCCGGTGTCGTGGCCGACTCGGACCCCGTCTACGAGGACACTGAGGCACGGAACAAGGCGATGGCGGTCCTGAGCGCGATCGCCGCGGCGCAGACGCTGCGGTCCTTCGGGGACCGTTCGGAGGTGAACAACGGTGAGTGAGAACGAGACCGGACGACGGGCGGCCGGTCGGCGCGCGACCGGGGTGGCCGCGTTGCTGCTCGCGGTGGCTGCGCTGTGCCTGTGGGGCTCGTCGCGGATGACGTGGGTGACGGTGACGTCGTCCGACGGGCTGGGCGAGGACCGCGTGACGGCCCTCGACGGCGGCACCTGGGCCGCGGCGACGACACCGCTGGCGCTCGCGTTGGTCGCGGCGATCGCGGCCGCGTTCGCGGTACGCGGGTGGCTCGTGCGACTTCTGGGTCTGCTGGTCGCGATCGTCGCCGTCGTCGCCGCGATTCCCGCGATCGGCATGCTGGTGAGTGGGGCGTCGGACGAGAAGGCCGCGGACATCGCAGGATTCGAGCGAGTCGCCACGCAGGTGACCGCGACCGAGGTCTCCGTCCTGCCGGCGGTGCTGGTGTTGCTGGGTTCGGTGGTTGCGCTGGCCGCGGCCTTCGTGCTCATCCGGAAACCGGCTGCGACGGGCGGACTCTCGTCGAAGTACGACAGCCCGGCCGCTCGACGGGACGCTGCCTCCAAGCGTGCGGACACCGGCGCGAAGGACGAGCCTCCGACGCAGCGCATGCTGTGGGATGCCCTCGACGCCGGTGAGGACCCGACCGTCTCGGACGACGAGGGGGCTCCCCGTGCCGAGGAGTCAACCCCTCCCGCGACGGATGTGACCAAGGACACCGGCGGGTCGGGTACCCGCCGCGAGACCGAATAACCCCTACCTCTAGGCTGAGTCAAGATCCGATGAGGTACCTCACACATCGGACATGCCGGAAAGGACTCGGGCCACGATGACCGTTCTCGACTCGATTCTCGACGGGGTACGCGCCGATGTCGCCGCCCGCGAAGCCGTTCTCGACCTGGCCGCCGTCAAGGCCGCCGCTGCCGCAGCGCCCCCCGCGCTGGACGCGGCCGCGGCGCTGCGCGCCCCGGGTATCGGCGTCATCGCGGAGGTCAAGCGCGCGAGCCCGTCGAAGGGTGCACTCGCAGACATCCCGGATCCCGCTGTGCTCGCGGCTGCGTACGAAGCCGGTGGCGCACGGATGATCAGCGTCCTCACCGAGGAACGCCGCTTCCACGGTTCGCTCGCGGACCTCGACGCCGTTCGCCGGGCGGTGAACATCCCGATCCTGCGCAAGGATTTCATCGTCGGCCCGTACCAGATCCACGAGGCACGCGCGCACGGCGCGGACGTCATCCTGCTGATCGTCGCGGCCCTCGAGCAGGCCGTGCTCACGTCACTGCTCGAGCGCACCGAATCGCTCGGCATGACCGCGCTGGTCGAGGTTCACACCGAGGCCGAGGCGGACCGTGCTCTCGAGGCCGGCGCCAGCGTCATCGGCGTGAACGCCCGCAATCTCAAGACCCTCGAGGTCGACATGGACACGTTCGGGCGGATCGCTCCGGGCCTGCCGTCCAGCGTCGTGAAGATCGCCGAGTCCGGCGTTCGCGGCACCGCCGACCTGTTGGCCTACGCGGGTGCCGGTGCGGACGCGGTGCTCGTCGGCGAGGGACTGGTGACCAGCGGCGACCCGCGGACCGCCGTTTCCGATCTGGTCACGGCGGGTGCGCATCCGTCGTGCCCCAAGCCGGCTCGCTGAGTCGACGGCCGGCGGCGGACCCGACCATTCGTTCTCGTCGGGGTTGGGGCAGACTGGGGGCGTGAGTTCACGCAATGAGGCCTTCGTCTCCAAGGGCGGGAATCTGCCCCCCGCCAGCGCCGGTCTGACCGAGCGCTCCACCCATGAGCCCGATCCCGGCGGCCACTGGGGCGTGTACGGCGGGCGTCACGTCCCCGAGGCGCTGATGGCGGTGATCGAGGAGGTCACCGCCGAGTACGACAAGGCCCGGGGGGACGACTCGTTCCTCGACGAGCTGGATCGACTCCAGCGCGACTACACCGGTCGTCCGTCGCCGATGTTCGAGGCGACGCGGCTGCGCGAGCACGCCGGTGGCGCGCGCATCCTGCTCAAGCGGGAAGACCTGAACCACACCGGATCTCACAAGATCAACAACGTGCTGGGGCAGGTCCTGCTCGCCAAGCGCATGGGCAAGACGCGGATCATCGCCGAGACCGGTGCCGGTCAGCACGGTGTGGCGACGGCGACCGCGTGTGCACTGCTCGGTCTCGAGTGCGTCGTCTACATGGGCGCGGTCGACACCCGCCGGCAGGCGCTCAATGTCGCCCGGATGCGTCTGCTGGGCGCGGAGGTCGTGTCCGTCGAGACCGGATCGGCCACCCTGAAGGACGCGATCAACGAGGCACTGCGCGACTGGGTCACCAACGCCGATCGGACGTACTACTGCTTCGGCACCGCAGCCGGACCGCACCCGTTCCCGATGATCGTGCGCGACTTCCAGCGCATCGTCGGACTCGAGGCGCGCGCACAGGTGCAGGCGCTGACGGGCCGACTGCCGGACGCGGTCGTGGCGTGTGTCGGCGGCGGCTCCAACGCGATCGGAATCTTCCACGCATTCATCGACGATCCGTCGGTCAAGCTGGTCGGCTACGAGGCGGCCGGTGACGGTGTCGAGACCGGTCGGCATGCTGCCACGTTCGCCGGCGGCACCCCGGGGGCCTTCCAGGGCGCGTACTCGTACCTGCTGCAGGACGAGGACGGCCAGACCGTCGAGTCGCACTCGATCTCGGCCGGCCTCGACTACCCGGGTGTCGGACCCGAGCACGCCTACCTCAAGGACACCGGACGGGCGACCTACGAGCCGATCACCGACTCCCAGGCGATGGACGCGCTGCTGCTGCTGTCGCGGCGCGAGGGCATCATCCCGGCGATCGAGTCGGCGCACGCGATCGCCGGCGCCCTCGAGCTCGGTCGTGAACTGGGCGACGGCGCGATCATCGTCGTGAGCCTGTCCGGCCGCGGCGACAAGGACATGGACACCGCCGCGCAGTGGTTCGACCTGTTCGACAAGGACGCTGCTGATTCGAGCAAGGAAGGTACGGTCAAGTGAGCCAACGAGATTCACGCCTGGCGTCGACGTTCGCGAAGTGTCGCGAGGAGAAGCGGGCGGCACTCGTCGGCTACCTGCCGGCCGGCTACCCGGACGTTGCCGGGTCGATCGACGTCTACAAGACGATGGTCGATGCGGGCTGCGACATCATCGAGGTCGGTGTCGCGTACTCCGATCCGGTGATGGACGGACCGACGATCCAGACCGCGGCCGAGACCGCACTGCGCAACGGGGTGCGACTCCGTGACGTGTTCACCGTCGTCGAGCAGATCGCGTCGGTCGGTGGCAAAGCCGTCGTCATGACGTACTGGAACCCGGTGCTCAAGTACGGCGTCGACGCGTTCTCGCGCGACCTGGCTTCCGCGGGTGGCCTCGGCATGATCACCCCGAACCTGATCCCCGAGGAAGCCGGCGAATGGATGGCGGCGTCCGAGGAGCATCACCTCGACCGCATCTTCCTGGTGGCGCCGTCGTCCACCGAGGAGCGACTGGCCATGACCCTCGAGGCGAGCAGCGGGTTCATCTACGCTGCGTCGACGATGGGCGTGACCGGTGCGCGTGATGCGGTGTCGTCGATGGCGCCGGAACTGACGTCTCGGATCCGCGCTCACTCGGACATCCCGGTCGGTGTCGGACTCGGCGTCCGGTCGGGTGCCCAGGCCGCCGAGATCGCGGCGTACGCGGACGCGGTCATCGTCGGATCCGCCATCGTCTCCGCGGTGGAGCAGGGCCTGGGCGCGGTCCGCGCCCTCACCACCGAACTCGCGGAGGGCGTGCGCTCGGCTACCGTGGCCCAGTGACTTCGATGGCGACTTCGACGCAACTTCTCGCGTATCTCCCCAGTCCACCGCAAGGGGTGTGGTACCTCGGTCCGTTCGCCCTGCGTGCCTACGCGCTCTGCATCATTGCCGGCATCATCGTGGCGATCGTGTGGGGTGACCGGCGCTGGGTGGCGCGTGGCGGCGAGAAGGGCACGGTTCTCGACATCGCCGTCTGGGCGGTGCCGTTCGGTCTGATCGGTGGACGGCTGTATCACGTCCTCACGGACTGGCCGACGTACTTCGGAGCCGGCGGGAACCCCGTCGATGCGCTGAAGATCTGGCAGGGCGGCCTCGGCATCTGGGGCGCGGTGGCGCTCGGTGCCGTCGGCGCCTGGATCGGGTGCCGGCGCCGGGGGATCCCGTTGCCGGCGCTGGGCGATGCGGTCGCGCCGGGTGTCATCCTGGCGCAGGCGATCGGCCGACTCGGCAACTGGTTCAACCAGGAACTCTACGGCCGCGAGACGACGGTTCCGTGGGGGCTCGAGATCTATGAGCGCACCGACGGCGCGGGCCGGGTCGACACCCTCGACGGCGTGTCCAACGGTGTCGTGTTGCAGGTCGTTCACCCCACGTTCCTGTACGAACTGGTGTGGAACCTGCTGATCGTGGTGCTGCTCGTGGTGGTGGACCGCAGGTTCCGGATCGGGCACGGCCGCCTGTTCGCGCTCTACGTGGCCGGTTACTGCGCGGGCCGCTTCTGGATCGAACTGATGCGCTCGGACCATGCCTCCGAGATCCTCGGTATCCGCGTCAACTCGTTCACGTCGGCGATCGTGTTCGTCGGTGCGATCGCGTACTTCGTGCTCGCGAAGAAGGGTCGGGAGGATCCGGAGGAATTGAAGCCGCACCGGGTGGCCGGCGCCGATCCGTCCGACGTGAAGGGATAGAAGCGATGATCGATCTCAGCAAGTCGGGCGGCGATGAGCCGGACCCGCAGGAACCGAACCGGGCCGCACAGGCCCCACCGGAGTTCGGCTCGCCGTTCGACTACGACGCCACCGCGGACGCGTCGCTGTCCGAGTCGACGTCGGGTACCTCCGCGGTGCCACCGTCCGGCGGCTCGACCGCGGGCCCGGGCTGGGACACCTACTCGGGCGTCGGGAACGGCCCCGGGTGGGGCAGCGAGCCGAGCTATCCGCCGCCGGTGAGCGGCTCCGTGCCGCAGCCCACAGGGCCGGTGTTCGGAACGCCGCAGCCCGAGTACACCTCGCCGGTCCCGCCCCCGCCGAGTTATCCGTCGCCGCCGGTGTCGGGGTACCCGCCGGCCTCGGGCTACCCGGCGGCACCGGGGTACCAGGCGGCGCCCGGGTACCCGGCTCCTTACGGCGGTGGCTACGGCGACCCGAGCGCGCCGTTCGGGCGCGACCCGGTCACCGGTGAACCCTTCTCGGACAAGTCGAAGGCCACGGCCGGCTTGCTGCAGATCCTGCTCGGCTTCGTCTCCCTGCCCGGAATCGGCCGACTGTACATCGGCAGTATCGGAATCGGACTCACCCAGTTGCTCGTCTTCTGGCTGGGTATCGCCACCATCTTCTTCGGAATCGGACTCATCATCTTCCCGGTGGTCTGGCTCTGGGGATTCGTCGACGGCATCCTGATGCTCTCCGGTGCGGTGCGCGACCCCCAGGGGCGTCCGCTGCGAACCTGATTCCCGTCGAGGACATCACTCACCGACACACCGCCCGCGCCGTTTTCCGGCGCGGGCGGTGTGCGTTTTCGCCATCGCTTCGGGTGGCCGTGGCGGGGTAAACTGGCCCGGCCGGGTGTGAAACTCGGCAACCTTCACGGGTCGACAGCAATGCCGGTGGACCCCGATCAACGCAGTCAGCGCCCGTAGTCGGCGACCCCCCAGGAGGGAGTCGCCCCGAGAAGTGCGTGATGCGCGAACAGGTGGTCGCGGTCGAAGATTTCCGCGTCCGGTGTGGAGGTGTTCGGTGCTGTTCTCTCGGCAACCCGATGCCGGTGGCCTGTATGTCCCCGATCGGGAATCGGACTCGTGCGGTGTCGCGATGGTCGCCGACGTCCGCGGTCGCCGCTCGTACGCGATCGTCGCGGACGCGTTGCTCGCCCTCGAGAATCTCGAGCATCGTGGGGCCGCGGGCGCCGAGGTCAACAGCGGTGACGGTGCGGGAATCCTCATCCAGCTTCCGGTGGACTTCCTGCGCGAACTGGTTGATTTCGAACTTCCGCCGGCATCGGCGGACGGGTCCGCGACCTTCGCGGCCGGAATCTGCTTCCTGCCGACGGAGCCCGGCCTGCGCGCGGAGGCGCGCCGCCGGGTGGAGTCGATCGCGGACCGCGAGGATCTCGAGGTCCTCGGTTGGCACGAGGTACGGGTGGATCCGATCGGGGCCGATGTCGGCGCGACGGCCCGGTCCTGCATGCCGCACATGACGTTCCTCTTCGTGTCCGCACCGCCTGTCGGCGGCGTCCGGCCGGCCGGGGTGGATTTGGATCGACGGGTGTACGGGCTGCGCAAGCGCGCCGAGTCGATGACACCGGAGATCGAACGGGCCGGCACCGGCGTGTACTTCCCGTCGCTGTCGAGTCGGACGATGACGTTCAAGGGCATGCTGACGACCGCCCAGTTGGCGTTGTACTTCGCGGATCTGCGGGATCGGCGGATCACGAGTGCGATCGCGCTCGTGCACAGTCGCTTCTCGACCAACACGTTCCCGTCCTGGCCGTTGGCGCATCCGTTCCGGTACGTCGCGCACAACGGGGAGATCAATACGGTCCGGGGGAACCGGAACCGGATGCGTTCGCGGGAGGCGATGCTGCGCAGCGACCTCATCCCGGGTGCGCTCGAACGGCTCTTTCCGATCTGCACTGCCGATGCGTCGGACTCGGCGTCGTTCGACGAGGTTCTCGAGTTGCTGCACCTGGGGGGCCGGTCGCTGCCGCACGCGGTGTTGATGATGATCCCGGAGGCGTGGGAGAACCACACGGCGATGAGCGACGACCGACGTGCGTTCTACCAGTTCCACGCGTCGCTGATGGAGCCGTGGGACGGCCCGGCCTGCATGACGTTCACCGACGGCACGGTCGTGGGCGCGGTCCTCGACCGCAACGGGCTTCGTCCGGGCCGGTGGTGGCACACCAGCGATGGCCGTGTGGTGCTCGCGAGCGAGAGCGGGGTCCTGCCGATACCCCAGTCGGATGTGATCGCGAAGGGCCGCCTCGAGCCGGGCCATATGTTCCTGGTCGACACCGCGGCAGGGCGCATCGTGCCCGACGACGAGATCAAGGCGGACCTGGCGTCCCGGGAGCCGTACCGGGAGTGGCTCCACGCGGGCCTGCTCGAACTGCGCGCGCTCCCGAACCGGGGGCGGATCCCGCACGACCACGAGTCGGTGGTGCGCCGGCAGCAGGCGTTCGGCTACACGGAGGAGGAGGAACGCGTCCTGCTCGCGCCGATGGCGGCGTCGGGTGGCGAACCGCTCGGGTCGATGGGCACCGACACGCCCGTCGCGGTACTGTCGCAACGTCCGCGGCTGCTCTACGACTACTTCGTCGAGACGTTCGCGCAGGTGACGAACCCGCCGTTGGACGCGATCCGGGAGGAAATCGTCACGTCGCTGCGGCGGGTGATGGGCCCGGAACAGAATCTCCTCGAGCCGACGGCGGCGTCGTGTCGTCAACTGGTCCTGTCATGGCCCGTCCTCGACAACGACGAACTCGGCAAGATCATCGACATCAACGCCGACGGTGACTGTCCGGGGTTCGCGGCGACCGTCCTACGGGCGCTCTACGGTGTCGACAGCGGCGGCGCGGGCATGGCCGAGGCGATCGAGGACCTGCGGGCGGCAGCCAGTGCCGCCATCGCGAACGGATACCGGACTCTGGTGATCTCCGATCGCGACTCCGACCACCTGCGGGCGCCGATCCCGTCGTTGCTCGCCGTGTCCGCGGTGCACCACCACCTGGTGCGGACCAAGGAGCGCACGAAGGTGGCGCTGGTGGTCGAGTCCGGCGACGCCCGGGAGGTGCACCACATCGCGTTGCTGATCGGGTTCGGAGCGGCGGCGGTCAATCCGTATCTCGCGATGGAGACGATCGAGGACCTCGTCGCAGAGGGGGAACTGACCGGAGTGGAGTCCTCGGTCGCGGTGCGCAACTACCTCACCGCCCTCGGTCGGGGCGTGCTGAAGGTGATGTCGAAGATGGGGATTTCGACGGTCGGGTCGTACACTGCCGCACAGGTTTTCGAGGCCATCGGTCTGTCGCACGACGTGGTCGACGAGTACTTCACCGCCACGGTGAGCCGACTCGGCGGCGTGGGTCTGGATGTGCTCGCGCGGGAGGTGGGGTTGCGGCATCGGTCGGCATACCCGGAGAGCCCGTCGGCGCGGGTCCATCGCCGCCTCGACGTGGGCGGCATCTACCAGTACCGCCGTGACGGCGAACTGCACCTGTTCACGCCGGAGACGGTGTTCCTGCTCCAGCACGCGACCCGAACGGGCCGGGCAGATGTCTTCGAGCGGTACAGCGCCGAGGTGGACCGCCTCTCGGCGGAGGGCGGCACCTTGCGGGGACTGTTCGAGTTCCGTCGTGGATTGCGGCCGCCCGTTCCGCTCGACGAGGTCGAACCGGCCGAGTCGATCTTCACGCGGTTCAACACCGGCGCCATGAGTTACGGCTCGATCTCGGCGGAAGCGCACGAGACCATCGCGGTCGCGATGAACAGGATCGGTGGGCGGTCGAACTCCGGCGAGGGCGGTGAGGACGCCGACCGGCTGCACGATCCGCAGCGGCGGAGCGCCGTCAAGCAGGTCGCGAGCGGGCGATTCGGTGTGACCAGCGACTATCTCGTGAATGCGACCGACGTCCAGATCAAGATGGCGCAGGGTGCCAAGCCCGGCGAGGGCGGACAGTTGCCCGCGTACAAGGTGTATCCGTGGATCGCGCGGACGCGGCATTCCACGCCCGGTGTGGGGCTGATCTCGCCGCCGCCGCACCACGATATCTACTCGATCGAGGACCTTGCCCAGTTGATCCACGATCTGAAGAACGCGAACGAGCAGGCCCGGGTGCACGTCAAGCTGGTCAGTTCGGTCGGTGTCGGCACGGTCGCCGCCGGCGTGAGCAAGGCGCACGCCGACGTCGTGCTGATCTCCGGTCACGACGGCGGTACCGGCGCGTCCCCGCTGACGTCGCTCGAGCACGCCGGGTTGCCGTGGGAGATCGGTCTCGCCGATGCACAGCAGACGTTGGTGCGGGGCGGGTTACGCGATCGGATCACGATGCAGTGCGACGGGGGGCTGCGCACCGCGCGGGACGTCGTCGTGGCGATGCTGCTCGGCGCGGAGGAGTACGGATTTTCCACGGCACCGCTGATCGCGGCGGGCTGCATCATGATGCGGGTGTGCCACCTCGATACCTGCCCGGTGGGCGTGGCGACGCAGAATCCCGAGTTGCGCAAGCGGTTCACCGGTCGACCGGAGTTCGTGGCGGACTTCTTCCGGTTCGTGGCCGAGGATGTGCGCCGGCATCTCGCCGACCTCGGCTTCCGCAGCATCGACGAGGCGGTGGGGCACCCGGAGGTGCTCGGGACCGCCGCCGGGGTGGCGCACTGGAAGAGTCGGGGACTGGACCTGAGTCCGATCTTTGCTACGGCCGAGTCGCCGGCGGGTGCGGCCGTGCCGCAACGCCGGCGGGTGCGGGCGCAGGACCACGGACTCGATCTGGCGCTGGACCGCACGCTCATCCAGCTGGCCGAGGGTGCGCTCGAGGACGCGTTGCCGGTCCGGCTGGAACTGCCGGTGCGCAACGTCAACCGGACCGTGGGGACGCTGCTCGGGTCGGAGGTCACCCGCCGGTACGGCGCCGTGGGTCTGCCCGACGACACCATCCGGATCCAGTTGGACGGCTCGGCCGGTCAATCGTTGGGTGCGTTCCTGCCACCGGGCATCACGATCGACCTCGTCGGCGACGCCAACGACTACGTCGGCAAGGGGCTCTCCGGTGGCCGGGTCGTGGTCCGGCCGGCGGACGACGTGCTGTTCCTGCCGGAGACGCAGGTGATCGCGGGCAACACGCTGCTCTACGGGGCGACGTCGGGAGAGGCATTCCTGCGGGGGCGGGTGGGCGAGCGATTCTGCGTGCGCAACTCCGGTGC
>NZ_JPOC01000021.1 GCF_000738775.1 Prescottella defluvii | reverse complement strand
CCGAGTGGGCCCTCGGGCCGGACGGGTTCTTCAGTTTCAGCGGGGCGCGACAGCCTCGGCGACGAACTCGGCGGCGCGCGCAAATTCCAGTTCCATGTCGAAGACGGTCTCCTGACGCCAGAACCGAATCGTGCTCACGTACACGGCGGTCACCATCTGTGAGAGGAACCGCACCGGGTAGTCCTGTCGGACCTCACCACGAGCGATACCGGCCTCGAGGACCCGGCCGAACGCCACGATGAACCGCTCGGTGCGGGCAGCGCTGATCGCCGGCGTCGCGAGATCCCGATCGAGTTCCCGGGTGGTCGCCCGGAAGTACTGCTCGAGCGTGACCGCAGCCTCGACGACGTCGTAGAAGAGCGAGTGGATGCGTTCGGCGGTGGTGAGGTCCTGCGCCAGCAGGTCGTCGATGATCCCCGGCAGCTTGTCCATGTGCCCCTGGTGCAGCGCCGAGAGCACCCCGTCCTTGCTGTCGAAATAGTTGAAGAACGTTCCGCGGGACACGTGTGCCGCCGTCGCGATGTCGTCGATGGTGGTCCGATCGAAGCCCTGCTGCGTGAACAGGGTCCGTCCCGCTTCGACCAAACGACCACGTGTCTGCCGCTTACGTTCCTCCCGGCGAGTGACGATCTCCCGGTCATCCATCATCGCTGTTCCCCCGTGTCCCCACCTCGACTGTTCCATCGACAAGCCCCGACCGTCGAGAATCTACCGGTCGGAAGGTATTCGGGGACAAACTTCGCGAATCCGACATGCCGGTGGGAGAGCCGGGGTGACGCGATCGATCGTATGACGGCGACGGGTCCGGAGGCGGCGTTCGACTTGTTCGACGACGAGCCGGCCGTGGACCGGCGTCCGGCAGCTGCCGTCAACGGTCAGGTGTTGACGCGCGTCAAATAGCTATTGACACGTGTCAATTCCACGCTTAGCGTGTGAGCCACCTCACGATCTGCTGGGTGGCGCAGGCAGTCAGCGCTCTTCGTGCCCCCGCACGGCAGATCGACATCGAACGGAGCACGATGGCCAATCCCACGACATGCATCATCGGCGCCGGCATCAGCGGTCTGACGGCCGGCAAGATGCTCACCGACTACGACATCCCTTACGAGTGCTTCGAGAGTTCGGATCGGATCGGCGGCAACTGGGCGTTCGGGAACCCGAACGGTCATTCGAGCGCCTACCGGTCCCTGCATATCGACACGTCCAAGAAGCGTTTGTCGTTCAAGGACTTTCCGATGCCGGAGGACCTTCCCGACTTTCCGCACCACACCGACATCAAGCGGTACCTCGACGATTACGCGTCGGCGTTCGCGTTGCTCGACAGGATCCGATTCGAGAACGGCGTCGAGCACGCGGAGCGGTTGCCCGGCGGGGGATGGGAGATCCGCACGCAGGACGGGGAGCGTCGACTGTTCGACTTCCTCGTGGTCGCCAATGGTCACCACTGGGATCCGCGCCTGCCGGACTTTCCGGGTGAGTTCACCGGTGAGTCCATCCACTCGCATGCCTACATCGACCCGGAAACCCCGCTGCACCTGCGGGACAAGCGCATCCTGATCGTCGGCATCGGCAACAGTGCCGCCGACATCGCGGTCGAGCTGTCCCAGCGCTCCCAGCGGAACAAGGTCACGCTGTCCACCCGGTCCGGGGCGTGGATCGTGCCGAAGTACGCGTTCGGCGTACCCGCCGACACGCTGATCCAGACGTACCCGCAGATTCCGCTGTCGTGGCAGCGGCGCCTGGGGCGCCGCGGACCGATCTTCCTGTCGGGTCGCCCGGAGAACTTCGGACTTCCCACCCCCGACCATCACTTCGGCGAGGCTCATCCCACCCAGTCCCAGGAACTGTTGGTGCGGTTGGGATCCGGCGACATCGATGTCAAGCCCAACATCGAACGTCTCGACGGATCCGATGTCCATTTCGTCGACGGCACCAGTCGGGAGTACGACGTCATCATCTACGCGACGGGATACAACATCACGTTCCCGTTCTTCGACGAGGGCTTCCTGAGCGCACCCGGCAACCAGTTCCCGCTCTACAAGCGAATGTTCAAGCCGGGCGTGGACGATCTGGCATTCATCGGGTTCGCGCAGTCGGCGCCGACTCTATTCCCATTCGTGGAGTGTCAGGCACGGACGCTCGCGGCCTACCTCGCCGGAACGTATCGGCCGCCGGCGGTTCCCGAGATGGAGCGTGTGATCAAGGCCGACGAGGAGAAGTTCGTGGGGCACTTCAACAACCGTCCCCGCCACACGCAGCAGGTCGACTACTACATCTACGAGCACGAGATGCGGACCAAGGAGTTGCCCGCCGGCCTGCAGCGCGTACGCAGGGACGGGCCGGTGCGGTGGAATCCGGTCCCGGCATGATGGCCACCCGTACGCCGTAGCCGATCCGAAAGCGACACATGAGCAGCCGAAGCGCAGACCCCACCTCCGCAGCACCAGAGCGGAAGGCGAACAAGGGCGAGGAGCGGCGTGCCGCGATTCTCGGTGCGCTCGAGGCGCTGCTCGACGAACACCGCCTGGACGAGATCGGGATCGTCGACATCTCCCGCGCGGCGGGGGTGACACGATCGGCGTTCTACTTCTACTTCGAGAACAAGGCCCAGGCCGTGGCGGCGCTGTCGCGCAACTCCTACGGCGAGATCAGCGACGGAACGAGGACGTATCTCGCTCGCGAGGGCAGCCCGCGGGAGATGGTGGACGGCCTCATCACCGAGGTGATCGGGGCCTGGGCGCGCCACCCCAATCTGTATCGGGCACTGCGGGATGCTCGCGACTCGGATCCCGCAGTGCGCGAGTTCTGGAACGTCGACCGACTGAGTTTCATCGAACCGGTGGCATCGATGATCGATGCCGAACGCAGAGCAGGACGCGCGGCCGAGGGCACCGACAGCCGGGCGCTCGCCACCGTCCTTCTCGACATGAACGACCGTGCCGTCGAGAGCCTCTCCCGGGGCGGAGCCGGATCTCTGGACCCGGACACCGCCCACGAGGCTCTGGTCTCGGTGTGGCTCAACACCATCTATGGGAGCAAACTGTGACACCAACCGATGTGACACGCACCGATGTGACCTTCTCGGTGCAGGGCAGTCTCTGTTCGGCCTGGCACTACCGGGGCGACGGTGACGACTTCCGGACCGAGGCCGGCCGACCGTGCGTCGTCATGGCGCACGGATTCGGCGGTACCAAGGACTCGGGTCTCGAGGGGTTCGCGGAGGGCTTCGCCCGCGCGGGACTCGACGCTCTGGTCTTCGACTACCGCGGATTCGGTTCCAGCGGCGGCGATGTGCGCCAGACGATCTCGATCAGTGGCCAGCTCGAGGACTACGCTGCCGCGATCGCGACGGCCCGAGGGCTCGACGGCGTCGACCCCACCCGGATCGTCGCCTGGGGCGTCTCGCTGTCCGGCGGACACGTCCTCAGTCTGGGTGCGACCGATCCGCGCCTGGCCGCGCTCATCGCACTCACCCCGGCGGTCGACGCGCGAGCAGCGTCCACGGCGTCGATGCGTCACTACACCCCCGGACACCTGGCGAAGAGCTCGTGGGCCGCGATCCGGGACAAGGCCGCCGCGGCCCGCGGGGGCGCCGGCGTGACGATTCCCCTGGCGGGACGGCCCGGCGAGGTGGCGGCGCTCGCACTGCCGGGCATCTACGAGGACTACCTGTCCATCGCCGGTCCGACCTGGCGCAACGAGGTCAGCGCTCGATCGTTCCTCGAAATCGGTTCGTACCGACCGAGCAAGGACGCGGACAAGATCACCGCCCCGCTGCTGGTGCAGATCGGCGACCTCGACCGCAGCGCACCGCCGCACGCCGCGGCGAAGGCCGCCGAGCAGGGCCGGGCGGACGTGCGGCGCTACCCGTGCGACCACTTCGACGTCTATCCGGGCAAGCGGTGGCACGACCGTGCCCTCGAACACCAGGTCCTCTTCCTGCGTCGGCATCTCGCCGTCGCGCCCGCCGCCGTCGTTGTGGAGGAGGTGCGTGATGAGAGCGTTGCAGCTGGTTGAGCACGGCCGAATCGCCGTCGTCGACACCGACATTCCCGAGATCGGCCCCGGTGAGGTCCTCATCGAGGTGGCCGGCGCGGGCCTGTGCCACTCCGACGTCCACGTCCGGCACGCGCCGGGGTCGATGATGCCGCCACCGATGACCCTGGGCCACGAGACCGCCGGTCGCATCGCCGCACTGGGTGACGGCGTCGGGTCGTTCGCGGTGGGCGATGCGGTGCTGGTGTTCCTGGTGTGGAGCTGCGGCACGTGCCGTGCGTGTGTGCAAGGCCGCGAAAACTCCTGTGAGCGTTCACCGGGCGGCCGGCAGGGCATGCCGCTGTGCCCGGGTTTGGCTGCGAACGGTGGCATGGCCGAGTACATGAAGGTCGACGCCCGGTTCGTCGAACCGCTCGGCGATCTCGATCCGGTCACCGCCGGGCCGCTCGCCGACGCCGGGCTCACCACCTACCACGCGATCGACGGGGCACGCGACCGGCTCGGACCGGGCTCGACCGCGGTCGTGCTCGGTATCGGTGGGCTGGGGCACGCGGCCGTCCAGATCCTCGCCGCGACCACGTCGGCCCGCATCATCGCGGTGGACTCCGAGGAGAGCAAACTCGAACTGGCCACCACGCTGGGTGCGGATCACGCCTTCTTCAGCGACAGCACCTGCGCCGCGAAGATCCTCGAACTCACCGACGGGATCGGCGTCGACGCCGTGTTCGACTGCGTCGGGGTGCAGGACACCGTCGACATCGCCGCGCAGGTCGTCGGGCGGGACGGTGCGGTGCGCGTCCTCGGGTTGGGCGGCGGCCGGATCGAGTGGACGGGCTTCGCGTTGCCCTGGGGTGCGACGTTGCGAACCAGCTACGCGGGCACCCGCGCCGATCAGCGCGCCGTGATCGCCCTGGCTCGGCGCGGACTCATCACCATCGAGACGGAGACCTTCCCGCTCGAGGACGGGGTGGCGGCCTTCGACGCGCTCGAAGCCGGGAAGGTCAAGGGCCGGGCGATCCTGGTGCCGGGCCGGGGCTGACACCCACCCGAAGCGCCGAACGGGAGTTCACGGCACGCATGCGGACGAAAAGCGTGCCGTGAACTCCCGTTCAGGGGAATGCGTCAGTACAGACGGCCCTCGTGCAGGCCCCGGTCGAACTCCGGCATGGGATCGCCGTCGCGCAGTCGTTGCGAGATCGCCGGATCCGCCATGTGCAGGCGGCCGATCGCGACGAGGTCGAACTCGCCCTCGTGCTTGCGGCGCATCAGGTCCGGGATGTTGTCCGTCATGGTCGGCAGTCCGACGATGACCCGCTCGTTGAGCGCGCTGTCGAGTCCAACACTGCCGACGGCCATCACGGTCGCACCGGTCAGCTTCTTGGCCCACCCGGCGAGGGACAGGTCGCTGCCCTCGAACGCCGGAGCGTAGAACCGGCGGATGCTCGCGTCGAGGATGTCGACGCCGGCGTCGACGAGCGCGTTCAGGACCACGCCCAACTCCTCGGGCGTCTGGGCGATCCTCGACGCGAAGTCCTGCTGCTTGTGCTGCGAGAACCGGAAGATGATCGGGTAGTCGTCGCCGATCTCCCGGCGGATCGCCCTGACCACTTCGGCGGGGAACCGTGTGCGGCGCTGCAGGTCTCCGCCCCACTCGTCGTCCCGCTGGTTGCTCGGCTCCCACAGGAACGCATCGAGCAGGTAGCCGTGGCCACCGTGCAGCGCGATGCCGTCGAATCCGACGTCGATCGCATTGCGGGCCGCTGCCGCGTACGCGGCGATCACGTCGGCGATGTCCTGCTCGGTCATCGCCGCGGTCACCGGTCGCATCTGCTCGACGTACTCGTCGGAGTACATCGTGTTGCCGACCGATCCCCAGTGTCCCGACGGGCGCATGGGATGCACGTCGCCGACCGGGCCCATCGCGCCGAAGAGCGGTCCGACGTGCCACAGCTGCGGGACGATCTTGCCGCCGGCGGCGTGGACCGCGTCGACGACCTTGCGCCAACCTTCCAGTGCCGCTTCGCCGTACATCACCGGGACGGTGTCGGCGTCGACCGCCGAAGGATGCTCGATCGCAGTTCCCTCGGTGACGATCAGGCCGGTGCCACCCTCGGCGCGCCGACGGTAGTAGGCCACGACCTCCTCGGTCGGCACGCCACCGGGCGAGCCGTGCCGGGTCATGGGGGACATCGCGATCCGGTTGCGCAGCTCGAGGGACCGGACCGTCAGCGGCTCGAAGAGCGCGGACGTGTCGACCGCTGCCGTGGTCACAGGGCGCTCATGTAGTCGAAGAAGTCGGGCGTGTGCACCTCGCGCAGGCGCGTGAGCTTGCGGTAGCTGATCAGCCACTTGCCCTCGACCTTGCGGTATTCCTCGTGGTAGTGACCGTAGCCGTGGAGGTGCTCCTCGGCGTCGCCGTTGGTCCACCACAGCTCGTCCTCCATGGCCCAGATGCCGGTGGCCGTGGTGTCGGAGGTGAGGGTGATCTCGGGCTGGTGACCGTGGTGTGCGGTGGTGACGTAGGTGGAGTTGCCGAGCATGCCGCTGATGGCCTTGGTGAGGTGCTCGCGTCCCGACGCGCGGTTGGACTGTCCGTTCGCCTTCGGCTGCTTGTCGCCCGGCAGGCCCGCCCACGTCTCGGTGACGACATCCTCGGTGTGCAGCGGGCCGTACAGATCCCACTGCTTGGTGTCCATGACACGCAGGCGCGTCGCGAACACCTTCTTGATCTCCTCGATGGCGAGCAGCTGCTCGGCGGCGGTCATCGTCAGTGCCCCGGTGGACTCACCCATGGCTGGACCTCTCTCTCGAAACGATTCGAACAATCAACCAAGCAATTGCTTTGGTGATGTGAGGCACAGCATAGCTAGCGTGCGGGCTTCGATGCCTGGCGGTAGTCGTAGAAGTTGGGGGTGTGGGTCTCGCGCAGGCGTGTCAGGGTGCGGTAGCTGATCAGCCACTTGCCCTCGACCTTGCGGTATTCCTCGCGGTAGTGGCCGTAGCCGTGGAGGTGCTCCTCGACGTCGCCGTTGGTCCACCACAGCTCGTCCTCCATGGCCCAGATGCCGGTGGCCGTGGTGTCGGAGGTGAGGGTGATCTCCGGGGTGTGCCCGTGGTGCACGGTCGTCACGAAGACGTTGCCGTCCAAGGTGTTCCGGATCGCAGCCGTGAGGGCCTCGGGGCCGACCACGCGCGAACCCGCGCCCCACGACTCGCTGACGACGTCGTCGGTGTGCACGGTTCCGTAGAGGTCCCACTGCTTGGTGTCCATCACGCGCAGTCGGGTGGCGAACAGGCGCTTGATCTCTTCGACGGCGAGCAGTTGCTCGGCGGCGTCGAGCGTCACGGTCGGGGTGGATTCGATGTCGTCGGTCGTGCTCACGGTTCAACCTCCGGGGTCGGGCGAAGTGGGTTAAACAAGCAGTTGATCGGTTCGCAGCATATCCAGGGGCTCGCCCGTTCACGCCGCAATGGAGGGGCGCGGCCGATCTCGTCGAGGTCGGCCGCTCCAAGTGCTCCAGGGCCCCCCTCCGCCACGAAACAAGCAATCGCTTGGTCGAACCTTAGGTGCGTCCGGAGACATTCGGAAGCGTTGTTCCGCTCAGCAAAATGCGCCCGACCGGGCGGACCCGGAACCCGGTCGGGGCGCCGACCTGTCGGCCGGCGTTCGAGCGCTCTCGCCTCAGCTGAGGAGCTTCACTTCACGGTCGTAGGTGAGATCGACGATCAACTCGCGCCGGGCGATGCGCCACATGTCGTCGGTCCGGGCGTACTCGTCCTGGTAGCGGATCGCCACCACGTAGTCGCGGTGTCCGTCCTCGGCCGCGTACACGTGGTGCGCCTCGCCGTACACCTCGCCGCGGGCCCGATCGCCGGCGACGACGACGATCTGCTGGTTCACCACGTGCCGCGTCGAGTGGAGGTGGGAGACCGCACCGAGGACGCCCTCCGCCACGGCACCGGCCCCCGACAGGACGGCACTCTTGCCGCGCCGGACCAGGCCGGCCGGTTGGACCAGTTGGGCGTCGACGGCGAAGAGCGCCGTCAGTGCGAGTTCGTCCCGGCGGTCGACGGCGATCGCGTACTGCGCAACGAGATCGGACAGGGCAAGTCGGTCTGCAAGTTCTCGGCTCATGCCCGGCATTCTTCCTGCCGAGCGGAGGTTCGGCAGGAGGACTTCTCGCTCATCGGCAAACGGCAGGTTACGGAGTGACCTGTGCTTCCATCGCCGCGAGGAAAGTGTCACCGTACGGGGGCAGCGTGCCCCACTCGGCACGCGGATCGTGCTCCGGAGCCTCGAAAACCGTACGAGCGTGACTGAATTCGAGGAACCCCTCGCGCCCGTGGTAGTGGCCCATGCCCGACGCGCCCACGCCGCCGAACGGCGCGTCGTTCATGCCCGGGTGCATCATGATGTCGTTCACGGTCACGCCGCCCGAGTACGTGCGGGTGAGGACCGCCTGCTGCTCCGCCCGGTCGGTGCCGAAGTAGTACAGCGCCAACGGCTTCGGCCGGCTGTTGATGTCGGCGATCACGTCGTCGGTCTGGTCGTACGGCAGCAGGATGATCGCGGGCCCGAAGATCTCCTCCTGCATGATCTTCGAGTCCGCCGGGGGCGAGACCACCAGGCGCAGCGGACGCTTGCGATCGCCGTCGACGGGTGCACTCTCGTCGACCGGGGTCGCGACGATGAGGGCGCCGTGGTCGCGGGCGTCGGCGACCAGGGCCTCGACCCGGGCCAGGTGGCGATCGCTGACGACGGCGACGACGTCCGCGTTGTCGGTGACCGACGGCAGCAGCGCGGCGTACGACTTCTCGAGCGCACCGACGAACGTGTCGAGCTCCTCGCGGGGGACGTACACGACGTCGGGGGAGACGCAGATCTGTCCGGAGTTGGTGGACTTGGCGATCGCGATCTTGTTCGCGGCGTCGTCGAGGTCGGCGCTGCGGCCGACGATCGTCGGCGACTTGCCGCCCAGCTCCAGGGTGACGGGCACGAGGTTCTTGGCGGCGTTGGCCATCACCAGCTTGCCGACCTCGGTGCTGCCGGTGAACACGAGGTGATCGAACGGCAGCGACGTGAAGGCGTCGGCCACCTCCGGGCCGCCGGTGACGACCGCGACCTCGGTGGGATCGAACATCTCGGCGACCGCGTCCGCGAGGACCTGCGCGGTGCGCGGCACCACCTCGGACGGCTTGAGGATCGCGCGGTTGCCGGCGCCCAGCGCGCACGCCAGCGGGCTGAGCAGCGTGAACAGCGGCGCATTCCACGTGCCGATGATGCCGACCGACCCCTTGGGCTGGTACTGGATGTAGGCCTTCGCGCCGAGCTGGTCGTACGGCGGGTACGCCGGGCGCTCCTCGTCGACCATCCAGGTCTGGAGCGAGTCCCGAGTGTGCTTGAGGGACGTGATCGACCCGAGGATGTCGTTCATGATCGAGAACGCGACGAGTCGCCCGCCGAAGTCGGCGTCGATCGCCTCGGTGAGGGGCTTGTGGTGGCGGACCAGGAGGTCGATCATTCGCTGGATCCGGTCCCGCCGCACGTCGGCCGAGGGCGTTCCCTGTGCGGACGCAGCACGTTTCTGGGCTTCCAGAATCTGGGGAAGCGTCGCGATGGTTGCCGCGTCGGTGACGTGCTCGCTCATGGGTAACTCCTGTCGTTGCCGATGTCACGACGCTAACGAGCTGTGTCCGGCGCAACAGTCGGCCGTCTCGATGACCGGGAGCATGTTTCGGAGAAGAGGCCGAACGGCCTCGCCGGGCCGCGGCGATCCCGGTAGGAGGTACCTGGACCGGCGGGACCTCCGACTCTGTGGCGACCGGAGGGTTCGCCGGTCGGAGGCTGTCAAGACAGGGCCGAGGTCAACTCCTTCTGGGTTAGCGGAACACCTGCAACCGGTGTTGGGCATCGAGAACGGCGGAGACGAGGAGTTTTCCGATCTCGTCCAGGTCGGTCGTCTGCATGCGGAAGATGGGCATGCACACCGACAGTGCCGCGATCGGCTTCCCTCGGCCATCCAGTACGGCGGCGCCGACGCCGCCGACTTCTGCGCGAAACGCTCCACCGTTGACGGCGTAGCCGCGGCCTCGTACGCGTTGAAGTTCCGCACGCACATCATCTGGATCCGTGAGCGAGTGCTCGGTGTATCGCCGAAGCGGTCCCGCGAGAATCCAATCGACGGCGTCGTCTGACAGTGCCGCGAGCTGCGCGAGGCCCGGCGAAACACAATGTGCCGGTGAGCGACCGCCAAGGGTGCTCACAGAGTGAACCGGCTTGGGTGAGACGAGCTGTTCCACATAGGTGACGAAGCGGCCCTGCAGAACGGTCAGGTGGATGGTCTCCTGCGTTTCGTCTTGGAGTTCTTCCATGATCGGGCGGAGCCTTCGACGGATGTCCTGCCCCGGTTGAAGCGCCGGGGCCAGGCTCAGCAGGCCTGGGCCGAGCCGGTATCGCAGTTCGTCGTCCTTCTCCACCCAGCCTCGGTCGACCAAGGTCTTGGTCAGGCGGAACGCGGTTGCCTTACCCGTGCCCAGACGGTCCGCCAACTGCGTGACTGTCAGCCCGTTGTTCTCTGCGAGTAGTTCGAGCAGCGAGAGGGCCTTGTTGACGGAGCTCAAGGTGCCGGACGTATGCGAGTCGACCATGGGATTCACCATATCGGAACCAGGACGCGAAGTATTGTTTCGCATAGAGGAATCCGTGTTGCACCCAGGGAAACGTCCAGCCTATGGTCCAGGTCACGTCACATCAGTGGCGGGAACTGGGTCACAGGAGGACGTTTTGGAAGAACTCCACGGAGACGCCCGTCGCCGGCAAGTGCGGTCCGCGGGCCTTGCTTCGATCACCGGATGGGCGATGGATCTCTACGATCTGACGATCATCCTCTACCTCGCGCCGATCATCGGTCCGCTGCTCTTCCCGGCGCACAACGAAACCCTGCAGCTGACGTTCGTGTACGCGTCCTTCGCGGTGACGCTTGTCTTCCGCCCGCTCGGATCGGCGCTGTTCGGTGCCTACGCGGATCGCAACGGTCGCAAGTACGCGATGATGGTGGCGATTCTGGGCGTCGGAATCTCGACCGCGCTGATGGGTGCCGTTCCTACCTACGCCGCAGCCGGTTTCATTGCTCCTGTCGCGTTCCTGCTCCTGCGGGTCGTCCAGGGCGTCTTCGTCGGCGGTGTCGTGGCGTCGACTCACACTCTGGGCACCGAGACCGTTGCGCCGCAGCATCGAGGGCTGATGGCGGGAATGGTCGCGGGCGGCGGTGCCGGTGCCGGTGCCGTGGTCGCGTCCCTGGTCTACTTCGCCGTTTCAGCAATCGTCCCGCAAGAGGACTTCAGCGTCTACGGATGGCGGGTGATGTTCTTCACCGGCCTGCTCACCGCTGCCTTCAGCTTCTACATCTACCGGCGTACCGAGGAATCGCCTCTGTGGCAGGGTAAGTCGGACGGACCGGCCGTTCGCAAGTCGCCGCTCCGGGAGGTCTTCGGTCCCCGGTACCGGGCCACGACCCTCCTGAACATCGCTCTCACCGCCGGCGGTGCCACCGCGTACTACCTCACGGTCGGCTTCTTCCCCACCTTCTTCGGCAAGAACCTCGGACTCGACAAGTCCACGTCGGCTGTCGTCCTCGTGATTGCGAATCTCGGGATCATCGCGGGTGGTGTGCTCGGTGGCCATCTCAGCGACCGGATCGGACGCCGTGCAGTGTTCCTCTGGTTCGGAATCCCGAATGTGATCCTGCTACCGGTGCTGTACCTGTGGCTGGCCTCGCTGAGTGCCGACGCCGTTGTTCTGGTGACGATCGTGGCGACGGTGATGGCGCTGCTGGTCCTGATGAGTTCGGCGCCGATCCTGATCTTCCTGAACGAGCGCTTCCCCACGGGGATCCGCGCAACCGGTACCGGGCTGTGCTGGAACTTCGGATATGCGATCGGCGGTGTCACCCCGGCCATTGTCACCGCAGTAAGCCCGGAGGTCAGCGATATTCCGATGCGTCTGTCGATCGCGATGGCGATCGCCTGCGTCATCTTCGTGATCGCTGCGCTACGAGCACGGGAGACGCGCCATCTCGGCCTCCGGGCGGACGAATCAGATTCGGCTGCAAGTCCTTCCGATGTCCCTACGGCCAGCCCGGCCTGAAACGCCATCTTCTCGGAATCATCACAAGGAGTAGAAATGCCACTCATCAACGTCAACCACGCATCCGATCTGACTCGTGAGCAGATCGAGGAACTGATGGAACGCCTCACCGACGTGTACACGTCCGTGACCAACTCGAATCCGGCCGCCGTGCATGTCCTCGTCCAGCACGTGCCCACGGACCGCTGGAGCGTCGGCGGGGAAAGTCTCGCCCGGCGGAACGCTCGACCTGCATAGGCACCGGATCGATCGTTCCCCCAGGAAGGGCTCATGACAATTTCTCACGAAGCAGGAAACACCACACTCGAGCGACCTACGGTTGTGCTTCTGCACAGCCTGGGCACCGATCGGACGTTGTGGCGTCACCAGGTTCCCGCGCTCTCGCCGCACTACCGGGTACTGACGCCGGAGAGTCGCGGCCACGGAGAGTCGCCGTGGTTCGGTAGCGTTTCGATCGACGAGTGGACCGCCGACTTACGGGCCTTGATCGAGCCCCTCGGCGCGGTACACCTGGTCGGCCTTTCCATGGGAGGGATCCAGTCGATCGCCTTCGCTGCTGCTCATCCGGAACTGGTGCGGAGCGTCGTCATCGCCAATTCGTTTGCGCGACTGCCCATCGATGTAGCCGACGCCCGCGTCGAGGCTTCCACGCGGGCGGTGGCCGAGGAAGGCATGGCAGCCTTCGCGAAGGAGTATCTGGACCAGACACTGACTCGCGAACTCGACCAGGCCGACTACGCCGCGTTGCTCGACTCGATTGCCGGTGTCGCTCCCGACGCATACCTCGGCTCTGTCGAAGCGACCTTCCGTGCCGATGTCATCCCGATGCTCGAGAAGGTCACCTGCCCATCGATGGTCGTGGTCGGTGATCGTGACGCGAAGATCCCCGCCGCGCGAACGGCCGAGATCGTCGACGGTCTCGGTGGCGCACCGCTCGAGGTCATCCCGGACGCCGGCCACCTGTCGTGCATCGAGAACCCGACTCGGTTCAACCAGGTGATTGCTGGTTTCTTGAACCTGGTCGACGACAACGTATCCGCACTCCGCTAGGAAAATCACTATGAGAACAACAGTCATCACCGGCGGCGCCAGCGGCATCGGCAAGGCGATCGTCGAGGAGTTGCGCGCGGACGGCCATCAGATCGTCATCGTCGATATCGCGCCCCGACCCGCCGACGACCGCTCGGATCTCTACATTCAGGCTGATCTGAGCAATGCCGAGGGCATCGACACGGTCGTCGACGCGCTGGCCGGCCGCGAAGTCCACGATCTCGTGCATTGCGCCGCCATGCTTCAATGGTCGTCGTTCCGCGAAACCACCCGCGAGGTGTGGCAGCGAATCCTGCGCACCAACCTCGAGGGAACGATCGCTATCGCGCAGGCGGTCGTGCCCCTGATGCCGCGGGGCGGGCGCATCGTGTTCTTCGCCTCCGGAACGGTATTCAAGGGTCCGAAGAACGTGTTCGCGTACGTGGCATCGAAAGCGGGTGTCATCGGGTTCGCCCGCTGCCTCGCCGACGAACTCGGCGACGACGGAATCACCGTCAACGTCGTCAGCCCCGGCATCACGGCAACCCCGATGATCGCCGACATGGCCCATACCGAGGATGCGAACATCGCCACTCGTGCGATCAAGCGCCGCGCCTACCCCGAGGATCTCGTCGGACCGGTGAAGTTCCTGCTGTCGCCGGGTGCCGCGTTCGTCACGGGGCAGACCCTGTGCGTCGACGGCGGCTCCGTCAAGCGCTAGCGCGCCTATCCAATTCCTCCCCCCGAATACGGAGAACAATCGTGTACGAAAAGAAATCGCTCGTCGCCGACGGCTTCCACACCACCTACCTCGAGGCCGGTGACCCGAACCGCGAGACCGTCGTCCTCATCCACGACGGTGCATTCGGAACCACCGCGGAATTGTGCTGGGGGGCAATGATTCCGCTGTTGAGTGTCCACTTCCACGTCCTGGCGCCGGATCTACTCGGGTGGGGTGGAACCGACAAGGCCGTGTTCCTCGACCGGCCGCCGTACGCACCGCGCGTCAAGCACATCGCCGCGTTCTGCGAGGAACTCGGGGTGGACCGCGCCCATTTCGTCGGCGCATCGTTCGGCGGCTCGATGGTCATGCGCGCCGTCTCCGATCCTGCCGGCCCGTGGCCGGTCGCCAAGGCGATCAGCATCTCGGGCACCGGTGGGCCCTACCGGGTTCCGGAGGGTGTGGTCGCCTTGGGTGACTACACGCCCAGTATCGAGGACGCTGCACGGATGACCGGCTACCTCGTGCGCAGCCTCGATGGACTCGACGACCACATCCGGCAGCGGTATGAGAACAGCCTCATCCCAGGACATTACGAATGCATGGCGGCGCCCCGCCTGAGCAACCCGGCCGTCACACGCGTGCCTGCTGCGGACCCGTACCTCGACAACCTGGGAACGGTGCAGGTTCCGGTTCTCGTAGTGGAAGGGCTCCGGGACGAACTCCTCGAGACGGGCTGGTCCAAGAAGCTCGCCGACCTAGGGTCCAACATCCACGCGCTGGAGGTCGACTACGCGCACGAGCCCAACATCGACGCGCCCGAGGACACCGCTCGTTTCGTGCTCGAGTTCCTGTCCGGGGCTGACCGATGACGTCCGCGAATACGACTGCAGCGGCTGCACACTCGTTCGAGGCTGCTCCGCAGGATCCCTTCGATGTCTGCCTGCCGATCGTCGAAAGCGACGAGTACCTGGAAAGCGTGGTCCGCGAGGCGGAACTCCCTGCGCTGCTCGCGGCACTCGCGCTGGCGAACGCCGACCTTTCCCTCCTGACCGATCAGGTCAAGCCGCCACTTCCACCGATGGATTCGGTCATCGCCCCGCAGGGCGGGATGACCGAGGAAGCGCAGGAGCTCGCCCGGACGTTGGCGGTCCATGCCCTCAAGAGTCTGCGAAACCGCGGGTCGGAGCCGATCTCCGATCCGTCCGAGGAACTGCTGGCGCAGATCATGCGCTTCCTGACCAAGGACGCCGGCGACGAGTACCTTCCCCTGCTGCGTCACGAACTCGGTCTTCCCGCCGACTACGGTTCGCCCTCCTGGTCGAAGGCCGAGATCGCACCGGACGTCGAGTTCACGGTTGCGATCATCGGCGCCGGCATCTCCGGTATGGCCGCCGCCTACCGGTTGCAGCAGGCCGGAGTCGACTATGTCGTGTTCGAGAAGAACTCGGAGGTCGGCGGCACGTGGTGGGAGAACGTCTATCCGGGATGCCGGCTCGATACGCCGAACTTCGCCTACAGCTACTCGTTCGCCCAGAAGGCCGACTGGCCGCAGCAGTTCTCGACGCAGACCGAGATCGAGGGCTACCTGTGTGACGTGGCAAGCAGCTTCGAGCTGCGACGCAACGTCCGCTTCGGCACCGAGGTAACGTCCGCAACCTTCGACGAGGACAGCGGAACCTGGATGTTGACGACGCGGACCGGGGCCGAGACCGGCACCCGCCGTGTCAACGCGGTGATCACCGCTGTCGGGCAGCTCAACCGGCCGAACATCCCGGAGATCGTGGGGCTGGACTCGTTCACCGGTCGATGGTTCCACTCCGCGCAGTGGGACACCGATGCCGATCTGACCGGCCTGAAGGTGGCCGTCGTCGGAACCGGCGCGAGTGCCTACCAGATCGTTCCTGCCATCGCTGACAGCGTCGAGCATCTGAGCGTGTTCCAGCGGAACGCGCCGTGGATGCTGCCGACGCCCACCTATCACGACGACATCTCGCCCGGCATGAACTGGCTGCTGCGGCACGTCCCGCACTACGGGCGCTGGTATCGCTTCTGGCAGTTCTGGATTGCCGCAGAAGGTCGGCTCCCCTTCGTCGAGGCCGATCCCGACTGGGCCGATGCGGACAGCACTTCGGCGAACAACGCCGAGCTGCGGAGGCAACTGCTTGCGCATCTGCGACGACAGCTCGCCGATCGACCGGACCTTCTCGGGAAGATGACGCCCACCTACCCGCCCGGTGCGAAGCGACTGCTCCGCGACAACGGTGTCTGGGCGGAAACGCTCCAGCAGTCGCACGTCGATCTCGTCACCGAGGGGATCAGTGAGATCACGCCGAACGGAATCCGAACGGTCGACGGAGCGGTCCATGAAGTCGATGTCATCGTCTTCGCAACGGGATTCCACGCATCGGACTACCTCGAGCCGATCACCGTCACCGGCAGCCAGGGGATGGACATCCACGAGTACTGGGGCGGAGATGCCCGGGCCTACATGGGAATTACGGTTCCGCACTTCCCCAACCTCTTCATGCTCATGGGTCCCAACACCGGCGTGATCGTCAACGGCAGTTCCCTCTACATGGCGGAGTGTGCGGCCGAGTACACCGTGGAGTGCATCGGAGAACTTCTCCGCGCACGGAAGCAGACGATCGAGCCGCACCACGACGCCATGGAAGCCTTCTGTGAACGCGTCGATGCGGGCAACCGGCGCCGTGCGTGGGGCGTGGCCCAGGTCAACTCCTGGTACAAGAACAAGTTCGGTCGAGCGAGTCAGGTCTGGCCCTTCTCTCTGCTCGAGTTCTACCAACTGACCCGGACACCGGATATGGCAGCCTTCGATCTCGCAGGCGATTTGACGTGAACGGCGGCGGTCGAGTGAGCATGCAAGCCGATTCGGCGAGAGCGTCCTCCACCAGGAACATGGTGCCTGCGACGAAACTTCGTGTCGCGGCCCGCACCCAGGTGGCCGAGGACGTCATCTCGCTGACGTTGGTCGATCCCGCCGGCGGCCGACTGCCGACGTGGACCCCGGGCTCGCACATCGATCTGGTACTGCCGACCGGCGTGACCCGTCAATACTCGCTGTGTGGGGATCGTTGGGACCCATACGCTTACCGAGTGGCGGTCCTCCGGGAGCGGCAGGGGCGCGGCGGGTCCGAGTGGTTGCACGCCAACGTGCGAGAGGGTGGCATCCTCGGCTTCAGCGGGCCCCGGAATCATTTCCCCCTGTGGCCGGCCGAGCAGTACCTGTTCATTGCGGGGGGAATCGGCATCACGCCGATGCTGCCGATGATCGAGCACGCCGAACGGACCGGGCGTCCGTGGCGTCTCCTCTACGGGGGACGCCGACGTGCATCGATGGCATTCGTCGACGAGCTGGAACAGTACGTCGATCGGGTGCACATCGCCCCGCAGGACGAGGTCGGCCTGCTCGATCTCGCCGGCGCGATCGCGAGCGTGTCCGCCGGTACCAAGGTATACAGCTGTGGGCCCGCAGCCCTGCTCGATGCTCTCGAGTCCGCATGCCGGCAGTGCCCGCCCCACACGCTGCATACGGAGCGGTTCGAGGCGCTCGCACAGGGCTCGGCCACCAACCGCGAGTTCACCGCCAGACTGGAGCGCTCCGGGCGCGACATCCACGTCGCCGCCGATACGGCACTCCTCCACTCGCTGAACGATGCAGGCATTGCGATCGTGTCCTCGTGCCTTCAGGGAACCTGCGGCACATGCGAAGTCGCGGTCCTCGAAGGGACTCCCGATCACCGTGACAGCGTTCTCGGCCAGGAGGACCGACGCATCGGCGACTGCATGATGGCGTGCGTGTCCCGCGCGTACTCGGACCGGATCACTCTCGACCTCTGACCAGACCAAGATCGGACGACCATGGTGCCTTTGACTGCCCCCCACCCGACCGTCGCACGAAGCGGCATCGATCCCTACGCGCTCGACAATCTCCTCGATAGGTCGCGTCTGCAACACGAAGTCAGGGAAAAGGCTGCGGTCGTGCACCTCGATGCATACGGCGTGTACGCGACGGGCCGGTACGACACTATCCGTGAGGTTTTCGCGGACTGGACCCACTTCCAAGTGGGTGCCGGCATCGGTGTCGCGAACTTCCATACCGACGAGCCCTGGCGCCGGCCGGCGATGCCCACGGAGACCGATCCCCCGGAGCACGACGCCCCGCGGAGGGTGCTCTCCGAACTGCTGGGTGTCCGGACGCTGCGCCGCATGCGAGATCACTGGGCCGAGGCCGCAGAGGAAGTCGTCGATCGTGCGCTCGCCACGGGCGGCGTCCTCGACGGCATGTCGGATCTCGCTGCTGCGTTTCCCCTGAAGGTCTTTCCCGACGCGGTCGGCATTCCGCCGTCCGAGAACCGCGACAACCTGCTGGCGTACGGCGATCTCGTCTTCAATGCCTTCGGCCCGCAGAACGAGCACTTCTACCGCAGCGCCGGACGACTCGCCGAGCTGTCCGAGTGGGTGAACCGGCTGTGCCAGCGAGAGAACTTGTCCTCCGGCGGGTTCGGAGCCAAGATCTGGGAGGCCGCCGATCGCGGTGAGCTGATGCAGGACCAGGCGCCCCTGGTCGTCCGATCGCTGCTGTCCGCGGGAGTCGATACGACGGTTCACGGGATCGCGGCGATCCTGCACGCGTTCGCCACTCACCCTGAGGAGTGGGAGCGGTTGCGTGGCGAGCCGAACCTGGTCCGGCGCGCCTTCGACGAGTGCCTCCGCTGGGCATCGCCGCTGCAGATCGTCTTCCACACCACCTCTCAGCCGGTCGAACTCGAAGGGGTCGAGCTCGGTCGGCACACCAAGATCATGCTGCTGCTGGGCGCGGGCAACCGCGATCCGCGACGCTGGGAGGACGGCGAGCGGTTCACGCTCACCCGAGACCCGTCCGGGCACCTGGGATTCGGCATGGGTCTGCACCAGTGCGTCGGTCAGCACATTGCGAGACTCGAGGCCGAAGCACTGCTCACCGCACTCATCGACAAGGTGCAGCGAATCGAGTTGGCGGGTCCGCCCGAACGCGGGGTGAACAACACCCTGCAGACCTGGAAGACACTTCCGCTTCGACTGATCGGCTGAAGCCCGGCCCAGCCCGGGCGGTAGTTGTGCCGGTGCCCCCGCCCTGCGAGGCAGGCGGGGCACCGTCGGCTGCGACTTCCGGCGCAGATTCGTTCGAAACCGAGCCGCACACATCCATGCGCACGCAATAACCGATCGAGGGATCATGTCACGTACCGATTCGGAGATGATCCGATTCATTTTGCGGTGGGCCAGATACGGGGGAGGCGATGACCACGTATTCGTCGAGTTCGGGCTCCGGCCGGCCCAGTTCTACACCAGGGTTGCTTCCCTGCTCGAATCCGATACCGGATACGTAGTCGATCAGGGGGTCCGAATGCGACTGATGGCGTTTTGTGCGTCCAAGATCGCACAACTCGTCCAGGCAGAGACTGATCAGTTCGTTTTGTGTTGAGTCGGAGCGAATGGCTGGCTACGATGCGGCATGCGAATTGCCAAGACTGCCTCGATGTCGCTCCTCGCCGCGGCTGCTGTCGCGATCACCGCGCCCGCGGCGGCATCGGCGGCGCCCGGACCTGCCGACAGCCCCAACCAGACGACGGCCCGCGCCTACATCGACGCGCTCGTCAGCCACGACGCGAGTGCAGTGCTGTTCACGCCCGACGCCACCCGCGTCGAGGCCGGACTGCAGACCGGGTTCAGCGGCCCGCAGCTGACGAACGACCTGAACCACGGCATCCAGTACCGCATCATCCAGGGTGTCCGCGACCTCGTCGTCAAGGAGGTGGGCGACACCGTCCACACCCGGTACCTGCTCGACGCCGGTTTCGGTCCGCAGCGCCTGATGACCGTCGAGATCGTCGAGTCGTTCACCTTCGAGAACGGCGCGATCGACCGCATCGTTGCCACCATCTCGCCGGTCTCCCTGTCCTGACGCCGCCGTCCGCGTCGCCTCACCGACGGACGGCACCGGAACACACACGATGACGAGGAATCCGGGAACATGACCGAGGAGAGCGAACGACTGTCGGCCCTCGAGCGGCACGTCCGGAGATTCTGGGATGGCCATATTCTCGAATCTGCACCCTGGGATCGCGGGCCGATCCTGGAGCGAGTTCCACACTTCACCGTCTACCGGGTCTGCCCCCAGCGTGTCGGTAAGGAGGGCTGGGTTTACGTGACAGTGGGGTCCTCTGTACATGGATCCACAGTCGGTGGAACCGAGTTCTTCGTGATGTCCCCCGATCCTGCCGAGATTCACTCGGAGACGCTGGCAATGGTGAGTCACTTTCATTCGTTCGAGGCTCATCGGCTGGACGTGGGATCGGTCATGAATATCGGTCGTCCCTGGATACCGGGTTCGCGCATGGATCACCTGCTCGTGAGCCTTCCCTATTTCCACGGGCCTGAACTTGAATGGGCTCCGACGGAAGCGGGTGGTGCGCGATTCTTGTGGCTGCTTCCGATCCACAAGAGTGAGGCCGATTTCGTCAAGCGCGAGACTCTTGACGAGTTCGAATCCATCCTGGAAGCGGAAGCCGTGGACGTATTGGATACGAACAGAGATCCAGTTGTCTGTGAATGCTGATGACTGGCAGGTCGGCTACGCGGCGGGTGGACCGAAGGCCTGACGCTGCACCTCGATCGCGAGCCGGGTGCGTGATCCGCACCCGGTGGCGGCGAGGATGCGGCTGACGTACTTCTTGACGGTGTCCTGGGTGAGTGTCAGCTGCCGCGCGATCGCGGCGTTGCTCAACCCGTCGGCCACCAGTCGAGCCACCTGACGCTGCCGCTCGGTCAGACCGGCCAGCATGTCGCGGCGGTTCGAGCTGTCGAGGCCTCGGGTGAGGACGGACAGTTGTCGGGCCAGAAGGCGCAGTGCCGCATAGTCTCTGAGTCCCAGTGCGGACTCGTTCGCGTCGTACAACCCGACGAGCGCGCACGCTCCGTCCGGCAGGTCGAGGTGCATCGCGTTGACCGAGTGCATGCGCTGCGCGTGCAGGTAGTCCCGGACGTAGGCTGCCGACGCTGCCGGCAGATCGTGCAGATCGCTGAGGGACGCCACCCGGGTCGACTCGAGTCGGCGTCGCGCCTCCGGTGTCGCGAAGACGTCGTGGTGGGACCAGACCTGTTGGTACGCAGTGCGAATGCTCTCCCACGACCCGGATCCCTCGACGGTCGCGTCCGGGTCGTCGAACTGGCTCTCGTAGCTGGCGCCGACGAAACATGTCGCCACGCGCACCGGGAACACCTCGGTCATGGCGGCGACGATCCGGGTGCGGAACTCCGACACGGTCCGCACATCGTCGCACCGGTCCAGGACCGTGAACACACGCTGGTAGTCGGTGGTGGTCAACGCGACCTCGGTCAATTCTTCTCACCACCAGTTCGATGCGGATCGGAAAGTGTCCACCAAAGTGCACTGCCATCAGGGCGGAACGAATTCTAGCGTCGGAGGGTACGTCGTTTCATCGATTTCGACAGGAGTACTCGCATGGGCAGGCTACGGTTCGGCGCGTTCATCGCACCGCATCACGCGGCAGGGCAGAATCCGACCGTCGCGCTGCAGCGCGACCTCGAGCTGGTCGAGCATCTCGACCGCCTCGACTTCGACGAGGTGTGGATCGGTGAACACCACTCGGCCGGCAGCGAGATCATCGGCAGCCCCGAGATCTTCATCGCCGCGGCGGCCGAACGCACCAAGCGCATCAAGCTCGGCACGGGCGTCACGTCGCTGAGCTACCACAACCCGTTGTGGGCGGCGGATCGAATGGTGCTGCTCGACCACCTCACCCGCGGCCGCGTGATGCTGGGTGTCGGGCCGGGTTCGCTGCCCACCGACTCGTCGATGATCGGGCTGAATCCCACCGAGTGCCGGGAACTGCTCGACGACAACCTCGACATCGTCATGCGACTGCTGGCCGGCGAGCGGGTCACGGCGAAGACACGGACGCACACCCTCGTCAATGCCCAGCTGCAGATGCGGCCCTACTCGCACCCGGTGTTCGACATCGTCGTCGCCGGCGTGGCCTCGCCCACCGGGCCGCGGCTGGCCGGCAAGCACGGACTGGGGCTGCTGTCGATCGGCGCGACCCTCACCCCCGAAGGCTTCGACGCCCTCGGTCACCACTTCGGGATCATGGAGGAACGGGCCGAGGAGTTCGGTACCACCGTCGACCGGAACCAGTGGCGGCTGGTGTGCCCCATGCACATTGCCGAGACCGAGGAGCAGGCGCAGCAGGACGTGCGGTTCGGCCTCGGGGAGTGGATCGACTACTTCGGCAAGGTCGCGGCCTTCCCGCACTTCGGCTCCGGCGGCGCCTCGATGGATCAGATGATCCAGTACATGAACCACTCCGGCATGGGCATCATCGGAACCCCCGCGCAGGCACGCGAACTGATCCAGAAGCTGGTCGACCAGTCCGGCGGCTTCGGCTCGATGCTCATCATGGGCACCGACTGGGCCAACCCGGCCGCGACCCGACGCTCGTTCGAGTTGATCGCGCAGCAGGTGGCGCCGCACTTCCAGGGTCAGTCGCAGCCGTTGCTGGACGCGGCGACCCGCGCCGGGAAGGTCCGGGAGGGCCACAACCAGGCGCAGCACGACGCGATCGCGCACATGACGCGCAAGTACGAGGACGAACTGGCGGCCAAGCGATGAGGGCCGCCGTTCTGCACGGCGTCGACGATCTGCGGGTCGAGGACGTGCCCGAGCCGGAACTGCGCGACGGCCACGTCCTGATCGACGTGGCGTACAACGGAATCTGCGGATCGGACCTCGGGATGATCCACTCGTTCGGCATCTCCGAGCACCCGCATCCGCTCACCGGTGCCTGCGGGCCGCAGATCCTCGGTCACGAATTCTCCGGGGTGGTGCGCGAGGTCGGTGCGGGCGTCGAGGACCTGTCCGTCGGCGACCGCGTGGTGGTCCAGCCGAACTACTCGTGCGGCACGTGCGCCCGGTGCGCCGCCGGACACGATCACCTGTGTCAGGTCATCGCGTTCCACGGACTCAACGCGGACGGCGGCGGCCTGGCGGAGCGCACCGCGGTTCCGGCGGGCAACGTGCACAAGATCCCGGACGGGGTGAGTCTCCGTCAGGCCGCCGTCGTCGAACCGTTGGCGGTGACACTGCACGCCGTCGAACTGGCCGACGTGCAGCCGGGGGCCTACGTGTTGGTGCTCGGGGCCGGTCCGATCGGCATCGCGACCGCGCTCAACCTGCGGGCCGGCGGGGTGGACCGGATCCTGCTCAGCGAGCCGTCCCCGACGCGTCGGGCGGTGGCGCAGTCGCTGGGATTCGACGCCGTCGATCCCGCGGTGCAGGATCCCGCGGCAGCCGTGTTCGAGCGCACCGGCGGCGTCGGCGCGGACGTGGTGTTCGAGTGCGCCGGCGTCGCGGCGGCGGTGCAGACCGCACTCGGGTCCGTGCGGGCCCGCGGCGCGGTGATCCTGCTCGCCACCTACAAGGAGCAGGTGCCACTCGCGACGTACCTGCTGATGTTCACCGAGGCGCGGCTGATGGCGTCGCTGGCATACTCGCGCAACGAGTTCCGCACCGTCATCGAGCGGATGGCGGCCGGGGCGTACCCACTCGACGGGTGGGTCGAATCCGTCCCGCTCGCGGACGTGGTGGTGGAAGGTGTGCAGGCGGCGGCCGCCGGTCGCCGCATGAAGGTACTCGTGGAGGTGGGACATGGCTGAGAGTGGATCCGTGGACAACAGGTTCGACGGCAGAGTCGCGGTCGTGACCGGGGCGGCGTCGGGCATCGGCGCGGCCGTCGCGACGCGTCTGGTCGCCGAGGGCGCGTCGGTGGTCGGCATCGACATCTCCGCCGATGCGCTCGACGTGATGGAGAAGGACCTCGGCGAGAGGTTCGCCGGGGCGGTCGCCGACGTCACGAGCGAGGACGCGGTCGCCGCCGCCGTCGCCGTGGCGACCGAGCGCTTCGGCGGGCTCGACATGGCCTTCAACGTGGCCGGCGCCCAGAAGGGCGGACAGATCCTCGACCTCGAGGAGTCGGACTGGGACTTCACCGTCGACCTGGTGCAGAAGGGCGTGTTCCTGTGCACCAAGCACGAGGCCCGGCACATGGTGTCCGGCGGGCGAGGCGGGGCGATCGTCAACGTCGCGTCGCTCAACGGGCGCGTGCCGGTCATCGGCGGCAGCCCGTACGCGACCGGCAAGGCGGGCGTCGAGATGTTCGGCAAGAACGCGGCGGTCGAGTTGGCGCGCCACGGCATCCGCGTCAATACGGTGCTGCCCGGTCTGGTCGACACCCCGCTGGTGGCCGCGGTGATGGGCTACGAGCCGCTGCTGGACATGTTCGTCGAGCGCATCCCGATGGGCCGGCCCGCGACGCCGGAAGAGATCGCGGCGCCGTGCCTGTACCTGGCCAGCGACGACGCGAGCTACATCACCGGGACCAGCCTCATGGTCGACGGCGGCTGGGAGATCTCCAACTACCCGGACTTCACCAAGCTCGGGGGCTAGGGCCGTCGGCCTGAGCGCCCATTCCTTTCGGTCGCGCGCGGATTCCCGCGGATCGGGTCAGGGAATGGGCGCTCAGGCTGCCGCGAGCTAGTGCCACCGGTGGTCGACGATCGGCGTGCGCGGACCGAACTTCGGCTTGCGGGCCTGACCGCTCACCTCGAGTAGCCGGATCGCGCGGTAGCGGTGCGGGCGCAGGTCGGCGAGGTACTCGACCATCGCGGCGTCGTCGAGGGGCCGGCCGAGGAGTGTCCACCCGACGATCGCGGACAGGTGGAAGTCACCGACGGACAGGGCGTCGGCGTCGCCGAGTGCGCGCTGAGCCACCTCCGCTGCGGTCCACAGTCCGACACCGGGGACGGCCCGCAACCGGCGATACGCCGCATCGTGATCCATCCCGACGGTCTCCTCGAGGCGGTCCGCGACGCGCGCGCAGGCGACGACGGTCTGCGCGCGCCGCGGGTCGACGCCCGCGCGGTGGAACTCCCACGACGGGATCCGCCGCCACGTCTCCGCGCTCGGCGGGACCCGCATGCCGTCGGGGGCCGGCCCCGGCGCGGGGCTGCCGAACCTCCGGACCAGTTGCCGCCACGACGTCTGCGCGGCGACGGTGTGCACCCGCTGCTCGAGGATCGCCGGCACCAGCGCCTCCAGCACCCGTCCGGTCCGCACGATCCGCAGGTTCGGGAACCGTCGGTGCGCGTCGACCAGCTTCGGATGGGTGGGCGTGAAGTCGGCGGACCGGTCGGTGTCGTCCTCGCCGACGAGTCCGGGCACGAACGACTCGAACTCTCCGGCTCCCGGGCCCCACGCACGGACGTCGACGAGGGCCGGGCCGCGCTGGCGGAGGCGGTAGCTGACCGCGCCGGACGGCAGCAGCGAGGTGCGCCATACGGTTCCGTCGGGCTCGCGGTGATGGCACGGATCGAAACGCCCACGGCTCAGCGGCGCGAGCGTCGCCGCGAGATCCACGGGGCGTCGCGTCGACACCTCGAACTGCACTTCGGAGGCCGTATCGGTCATCCCAGGCAGCCTATCGCCGCCACGCCGAGACCGGACCGAGTCGTGTCGGAGGGAACCCGTATTGTCCGAAGCCATGATCATCGTGAGTACCGACGGTTCGTGCCTGAAGAATCCCGGCGGTGCCATCGGATGGGCGTGGGTCGCACACGAGGGTCCCAGCGGGTCGGGCGGCGCGGTCTCCGGTACCAACCAGATCGCGGAGTTGTGGGCGCTGGTCGAGGCCGTCGTCGCGCATCCCGGTCCCGAACCGCTGCTCATCGAGTCCGACTCCCAGTACGCCATCAAATGCGCGTCCGAGTGGCTGCCCGGCTGGAAGCGCAAGGGGTGGAAGACGGCATCGGGCGGGCCCGTCAAGAACCTCGAACTGGTCCAGGACATCGACCGGGCCATCGCCGAACGCACCGGTCCGGTGCGGTTCCGCTGGGTCCGCGGGCACGTCGGTAACCACTTCAACGAGTTGGCGGACAAGCTGGCCGGTGAGGCCGCGCGCGCCGTCGCGTCGGATCCGAAGGTGGCGCGGCCGTGGCGTGGGCTCACACCGGCGTCGGCGGTCCCCGAACCGGCCGTGGCGGTGGCTCCGGCCCCCGTCCGGAAGCCGGAGCCGGAACCGGAGCCGATGCTGACGCTGTTCTGACCCACGAGCCGCATGTGACGAGGCCCGCCCGGAACTTAGGTAAAGATATGTTAATTTAGGTTACGGTTGGCTAATTGCTCCCTGGGGCGTTCGCTCACCCGCCCGGCATCGGTCGGGTGACGCACCAAACCCTCGGGAGAACCATGCGTATCCGGCTCACTGCGGCCGTGGCGATCCTCGCCGCCGCAACGCTCGGGCTCAGTGCCTGCTCGTCCGACACCTCGACGGCGGCGGCCGGTGAGACCGTCGTCATCACCCACGCCCAGGGCGAGACCACGGTTCCGTTGAACCCGGAGAAGGTCGTCGTCTTCGACCAGAGCGTGCTGCAGTCGATGATCGATCTGGAACTCCCCGACGCCGTCGGTGTCCCGCAGCTCACGCAGTGGCCCGAGAGCCTGACGCGCTACCAGGGTGACGGCACCGCGAAGGTCGGCTCGCTCAAGGAGCCCGACTTCGAGGCCGTCAACGCGCTCGAGCCCGACCTCATCATCGTCGCGGCACGCACCGCCAACGCGTACGACGCGCTCAGCGACATCGCCCCCACCGTCGACCTCACCGTCGATGCGAAGGACTTCCTCGCCAGCACCGAGAAGCAGAACCGCAACCTCGCCGCCATCTACGGCGAGCAGGACGCTTTCGACGCGCGCTGGGCCGGGGTGCAGGAGCAGTACGACGCCGTCGCCGCGAAGGCCACCGCCGCGAACCTGCGTGGCCTGATCACCCGTGTCGAGGCCGCCGAGGTCACCGCGTACGGGCCCGGCTCGCGCTACGGCATCATCCACGATCTGGGCATCGCGCCGGTCAACGACAGCTTCGCGACCGAGGTCGCGCACGGCGACGCCGTCTCGTTCGAGTACATCGCGAAGGCGAACCCGGACGTCATCTTCGTGCAGGACCGCGAGGCGCCCCTGGGCGACACCACCGGCCCGAATGCCGGTCCGGTGCTGAACAATCCGCTCGTCGCCGGCACCAACGCCGCGAAGAACGACAAGATCGTCTACCTCGACCTCTACACGTGGTACATGGCGCCGAGCGGCATCAGCGCGGTCGAGGATCAGATCAAGGTCGTCGGCGACGTCGTCGGCGCCTGACCGGCACCCTCGAGATTCCGCCCGTGACTACTGAAGTGACGTCACGCCCGGGTCGGGTGCGACGAGACGCGCAGCGCGCCTCGTCGCACCCGACCCTTCGGCGTTGGCACATCGTGGCGGGGCTCGCGCTGCTGCTGGTCCTCGCGTTCGGATCGTTGTTCGTCGGCGTGGCCGACATCAGCCCGCTCGACCTGTTCCGCGGTGACGGCGAGAAGATCGAGGTCTTCCTCGTCTCCCGCGTGCCCCGGCTGATCGCGATCCTGCTGGCCGGCGCCGCGATGAGTGTCGTCGGTCTGATCATGCAGAACCTGACCCGCAACCGGTTCGTCGAACCCACCACCGCCGGCACCGTCGAGTGGGCGCTGCTGGGCGTGCTGGTCTCCACCGTCGTGATCGGCGGTCAGTCCGTGCTCGGCAAGATGCTGATCGCGATCGTCTTCGCGCTGGTCGGCACGTTCCTGTTCATGCAGTTGCTCAAGCGCGTCGTGTTCACCGACATGATCGTCATCCCGCTCGTCGGCCTCATGTTCGGCGGCGTGGTGATGGCGGTGACGACGTTCTTCGCGTACCGCCTCGAGATGACCCAGGCGCTCAACACGTGGACGACGGGCGACTTCTCCGGCATCCTGCGCGGCCGCTACGAGGTGATCTGGCTGGTCCTCGCCGTCATCGTCGTCGCGTACCTGTACGCCGACCGGTTCACCGTCGCCGGCATGGGGGAGGCGTTCGCGAAGAACCTGGGCCTGTCGTACAACGCCGTCGTGAACGTCGGCATGGTGATCGTCGCGGTCACCACCGCGGTCGTGACCGTCGTGGTGGGCGCGATCCCGTTCCTCGGGCTGATCGTGCCGAACCTCGTGACGATGGTGTTCGGCGACAACCTGCGCCGGGTCCTGCCGGTCACCGCGATCGCGGGCGCGCTGTTCGTCCTCGTGTGCGACGTGGTCGGCCGAGTGATCCGCTACCCCTACGAGATTCCGGTCGGCACGGTCGCGAGCGTAGTCGGCGCCGTCGTCTTCATCGTGCTGATCCTGCGGGCCCGGAGGACGCGATGACCACCACCGTCCCCACCGCCGCGTCCGTCGGGGCGGGCGCGCCGTCGACGTCCCGCCAGATCCGCGTCCTGGTCGTCCTCGCGGTTCTCGCTGTGCTCGCGATCTGCGCGTACATGTTCCTGTTCCTCACCGGCTCGTGGGACTACGCCATGAAGATCCGTGGGCGGCAGGTGCTGTCGATGGTTCTGGTCGGGTACGCGTCGGCCTACTCGGCGGTGCTCTTCCAGACCATCACCAACAATCGGATCCTCACCCCCAGCGTGATGGGCTTCGACAACCTGTTCGTGCTGATCCAGACCCTCGTCGTGTTCTTCTTCGGCGCCAGCGCGCTCGCGCTGATCGACGCGCGGCTCAAGTTCGGCGTCGAGGTCCTGGTGATGATCGGGTTCGCGCTGCTGCTCTTCCGCTGGCTGTTCGGCAAACGCTCACGCGACCTGTACGTCCTGGTGCTCGTCGGCATCGTGCTCGGCTCGCTGTTCGCCGGACTGTCGAGCCTGGCGTCGCGGATGATCGACCCCAACGACTTCATCACCCTGCAGGACGCGTTGTTCGCGAGCTTCAACAACGTCGAGGTGGAGCTGCTCGCCGTCTCCACGATCGCGGTGATCGGTGCGACGCTGTACGGCGCCAAGCTGTTCCGCCAGCTCGACGTGGTCGCCCTCGGCCGGGACCAGGCGATCTGCCTCGGCGTCGATCACCGGAAGGTGGTCAACCGCAGTCTCGTGCTCGTGGCCGTGCTGGTGTCGGTCGCCACCGCGCTGGTCGGGCCGATCACGTTCCTGGGGCTGCTGGTGGCGAACCTGGCCCGCGAGCTGATGGGCACGTTCCGGCACCGCTGGACCGTCCCCGCCGCGACACTGCTCGCGATCATTGCGCTCGTCGGCGGCCAGTTCGTGCTGGCACGGTTGCTCGACTACAACTCGGCCCTGATCGTCGTCGTCAACTTCGTCGGCGGCATCTACTTCATCGCCCTACTCGTCCGGGGAGCCCGACTGTGATCACGATCCGCGACCTCGCCAAGTCCTACGGCGACGACACCGTCCTGGACTCCGTCGATCTCGACATCCCCGTCGGCGGGCTCACGTCGATCATCGGGGCCAACGGCGCGGGCAAGTCGACGCTGCTGTCGATCGTCAGCCGACTACTCGACGCCGACGCCGGCAGCGTCAGCATCGACGGCCTGGATCTGCGCCGTACCGCCAACGACATTCTCGCCAAGCGGCTCTCGGTGCTGCGGCAGGACAACAACACCTCCGTCCGGTTGTCGGTCCGCGAACTCGTCGAGTTCGGCCGGTTCCCGCACTCACAGGGCCGGCTGAAGGCCGAGGACCACGAGGCGGTGGATCGGGCGATCGAGTACGCCGGGCTGGCGGAGTACACGCACCGGTACCTCGACCAGTTGTCGGGCGGGCAGCGGCAGCGGGCGTTCGTGGCGATGGTGCTGGCGCAGGACACCGACTACGTGCTGCTCGACGAGCCCCTCAACAACCTCGACATGAAGCACTCGCAGCACATGATGCGCCTGCTGCGCCGCATGGCTCACGAGATGGGCAAGACGGTGATCCTGGTGATCCACGACATCAACTTCGCGTCGTGCCACTCGGATCGGATCGTCGCGATGCGCGGCGGCCGGGTCGTCGCCGACGGCGCGGTCGACGAGATCCTGCGCTCCGATGTGCTCCGCGAGGTCTACGACATGGACATCGAGGTCCACGACATCGGCGGCCAGCGGATCGCGGTGTACTTCTGACGTAGGGAGCGGCGACGTCCCCTGCGCGTCAGGCGACGAAGTGCGGCCGTCCGCCGTCCGCCCACGCCCGGAAGCGGGCGTCGATCCGATCGGCGATCCGGTCGTACACCTCCCACGTGTCCGGCACGTGATACAGCTGCGCTGCCGTGGTGTCGAATTCGGCGAGGTAGTCGGCGATGAACCGGGAGTTGTCGTCCTCACCCTGGTAGTACGCGACGGCGAAGGCGTTGCCGTCGGCGGTGAGATCGTCGCTGACGAACTTCTCGTCGAGCACGTCCATCAGGAACTGGCCGGGCGTCTGCTCCCGCGACTCGAGCGGATCGAGTTCGTCGGCGATGTCCTCACCCGCGAAACCGCCCAGCAGGCACCACGCCGCGAACATGCCGATGTGGGTGCCGCCCGCCGCATTCGGCAGGTCCTCCGGGAACTCGCCGCCGTAGTGCCAATCGGCGTCGTCGTACTTGGTCATGCTGTCACTCGCTTCCCGCCCCGCGGGGGCGGAACACTCTCGAAGAGCCTAGTGGTGGCGCATCACCGAGTGTCGGCCCCGTGCCGTCCGTTCATCGGGCCCAGCTCGGGAACCAGGTGTTTCCTGATGGGGCCGGACGTGATTCGACCACATGCCGGCGGAGCGCGGCCAGGGCGGGATGCGGGTTTCCTGCCCGGTACACGAACGAGTGCGGGTAGACCGGAGTGGGATTCGTGAGCGGGATGCGCCGAAGTCCGTGCGTCGCGGGCCACACGTATCGGTCACCGGCACCGACCAGGGTCGCCAGCGCTGACGAGGCTGCGATCGCGTCCATCAGGGCCTCGGCCCCGAAGTCGGGACCGACGGCATCGATACGCAGGTCGAACGCCTCGGCGAGTTCGTCGTAGAACGCGGCCCATTCGGTGCCCTGCTTGATCCCCGGAATCCACACGCGGTACTCGGCCAGGTCCGCCGGATTCAGTGACGGCGCAGAGGCGAGCGGGTGATCGGGCCCGACCAGCAGTTGCAACGGATCGTCCCGTATTCGCTCGGCCACGATGCCGTGAGGCAGGTCGCGTGGCGATACCGGAACGGAGCGGAATGTCGCATCGATCGATCCGGTGAGCACGGCCTCGGTCGCCGCGGTGGCGTTCGCATCCGGCAGCGTCACCACGTCGAGATCGATTTCCGGGTGGTCCCGGTGGAAGCGCTGCAGGGCGAGAGCGGGAGCGATGCGCCGGTTGAGGACATCCACCCTCAACGTCCGTTCTCCCGGGCGCACCGAGGCTTCGGCGCGCTCCACGGCCCGCAGGATTCCGCCGGCGTGCGGCAGGAAGGCCTGGCCGTCGAGTGACAGCCGGGCCCCGCGTGCTGTGCGGTCGAACAACGTCACCCCCAGCGCTCGTTCGAGGTTGGCAATCCGCTTGGACACGGCTTGCTGGGTGACACGCAGATCGGCGGCGGCTTCCTGGAACTGCCCGACGCGCGCGACGGTGACGAAGGTGCGCACAGCTTCGATGTCCACGGCCGAGACCCTACGGCTACAACCGGCGGTTGTGGCTCGCGGGGTTTGTCGTTGTTTGATTCCCGCCGGCCGGGTTGGTCGAATCCTCACTGTCGATGATCGGTTGTGGGGGAGAGGGTTTCATGGCTCGGGAGAATCTGGGGCGATCGTTCGGATGGTTGTGGTCGGCGTTCGCTGCGTCCACCGCCGGTACCTGGCTCGGGTTCGGTGCATTCCCACTCATCGCCGTCCTGGTCCTCGACGTCGGCGCAGTCGGGGTCTCCGCTCTGGCGGCGGTCGGACTGTTGGTGGGTGCGGTGCTTGCCCTGCCACTCGGGCCGTGGGTCGAGGCTCGCCGCAAGAAACCGGTGATGATCATCGCTGACATCGTCCGGTGCGTAGCCCTGCTCACCATCCCGGTCACCTACGTGCTGGGAATGCTGACCTACACGCAACTGCTGGTCGTGTCGGCACTCGGCACCGTGTCGAACATCGCCTTCACGGCCGCCGGCAGCGCCTACCTGAAACAGATCGTGCGACCGGATCAGCTGTTGGTGGCCAACGGCCGGTTCGAGTCGACCACCTGGACCGCCACCGCGGTGGGTCCCACCGTAGGGGGTGGGGCCATCAGCGTTCTCGGCCCCGTCGTCACCGTGATCGCCAACGCCGCGGGGTTCCTCCTGTCGGCGCTGAGCATCGGGATGATCCGCGAGCGAGAACGCGCCGCGACCCGGGAGCAGCCCACGGCCTTTCGCGCTGCGGACGTGGTCGAGGGCTGGAAGGTGATCGGCAGTGAGCCACGGTTGCGCCGGCTGTTCTGGAACACCGTGGCGGTCAACGCATTGATCATGGCCACCGAACCCCTGCTCGCAGTCCTGCTGCTCAGGGATCTGGGCTGGGAGGCCTGGCAGTACGGACTCGCCTTCGGGCTGCCCTGCATCGGTGGGTTCGTCGGTGCCCGGATCGCTCCCGTTCTGGACGCGCGGTACGGGCGGCGCCGAGTACTTCTCGTCGCCGGGGTGCTTCGTGCGGTGTGGCCTGTGGGGTTGGTCCTGGTGGCGCCCGGGACTGCAGGGGTTGTCCTTGTCATCGGCATCGAACTGGCGTTGATCACCTGCATGGGAGTGTTCAATCCGCTGTTCGCGACCGAGCGGCTCGAGAGCGTCCCGGCAGCGCAGATCGGTCGGATGATGGTGGCCTGGAACGTGACCGGTACCGGGGCGATCGCCGTACTGACGGCCTTGGGGGGTGTGCTCGCGGCTGCTACGGACGCGCGCATCGCAATCGGGATCGCGGGTGTACTCCTGCTCGCGACCCCGGTGCTTCTGTTGCGAAGGGACGAGCCCGAATCGTTCAGCGCGACGGAGCGTTCCGACGCTCCTAGGATTGCGCGATGACAACAGGGAATTCTGTACCCGCGCCGGGCAGTACCGGACGCCGTTTGTCCTACCTCGGCTTCGCGGCGGTCGTCGTCGTGTATCTGCTGATCATCCAGCTCGGAGGCCGACTCATCTCGGGCTGGGGCGACGAAAGCGACACGCTGACGACCCGCGGAGTCGTCTTCACGATGCTCATCCCACTCGGATTGGCGTTGATCTTCACCTACGGAGTCGTCGCGTGGCTCGGGTGGTGGCGTCCGGTGATGAAGGACGATCGTCCGGTCAATCGCTGGTTGTGGGTGGTGCCGGCCATCTTCCTCGTCGCGATCCTCGTCGGGATCGACTACGGCTCGCTGGGGGAGAAGGGCTGGTTGTTCGTCGTCACCCTCCTCGTCGCCACACAGTTCGTCGGCTGGGGCGAGGAAGGAATGTTCCGCGGCATCGGGGTGACGGTGCTGCGCAATCACGGTCTGCGCGAGGGACAGGTGGCACTGTGGTCGAGCCTCGTCTTCGGTGCGGTGCACCTGACGAACGTCTTCGGCCACGGCGGTGCGTCGGCGATCCCCCAGGCGATCATCGTCAGCCTCGCCGGCTACTTCTTCTATCTCACGCGGCGAGTGTCGGGCAGCAACGCACTGAACTCGACCCTGCACGGGCTCTTCGACTTCGCGCTACTCAGCGGCACGGCGGTGCTGCTGGACCAGGGCAGCTACGTCGGGGTGTTCGCACCCATCCTGGTCTACCCGGTGCTCGCCATCGTGCTGCTCGTCAAGCGTCGGTCCATCGAACCGGCCGCGACCGCCGCCGACGCTACGACCGGTCCCAGCACCTAGGCCGGGGGCTTCCGGGGCTTCCACCCGGGCGCTCGCGCCGTGGCCCATGTTCCGGCCACGGCGCGAGGGCGGCGGGCTACGTCAGCGAGCCCTCGTGCACGTCGCGGACGAACTCGGGCAGCGGCTCGCCGGCGCGCAGACGCGACGCCAGGGCCGGGTCGGCCAGGTGCAGGCGACCGATGGCGATGAGGTCGAACTCGCCGCCGCCGATGCGCTTCTCGAGCTCGGGGATGTTGTCGACGACCGGCGCCGAACCCTCGATGCGGCTGTCGCGCAGCGACTTTCCGATACCGACACTGCCGACGGCCATCGTGAGCGCGCCGGTGACTTCCTTGGCCCAGCCGGCCAGCGACAGGTCACTGCCCTCGAATGCGGGGAAGTCGAAGCGGCGGATGCTGGCGTCGAACACGTCGACACCGGCCGCCGCCAGCGCACCGAGGATCACCTTCAGCTCGTCGGGAGTCTCCGCGATGCGCGCGGTGTAGTTCTGCTGCTTGTGCTGCGAGAAGCGGTAGAAGATCGGGTAGTCCTCGCCGATCTCGGCGCGGATCGCCTTCACGACCTCGACGGGGAAGCGGGTGCGGCGCTCGAGGTCGCCGCCCCACTCGTCGTCACGCTTGTTGGTGCCGGCCCACAGGAACGAGTCCAGCAGGTAGCCGTGGCCGCCGTGCAGGGCGATGCCGTCGAAGCCGACGTCGATCGCGTTGCGAGCGGCGCGGGCGAACGCGGAGATGACGTCCGCGATGTCCTGCTCGGTCATCGCCTCGGTGGCCTGCGTGACCCACGAGGTGTACGACTCGGGGTACGACGTGGTGCCCAGCGGGCCCCACTCGCCCGACGGGCGCATCGGCTTGAGCGCCGGATCGACCTTGCTCATCGCGCCCCACAGCGGGCCGACGTGCCACAGCTGCGGAATGATCTTGCCGCCGGCCTCGTGCACGCCGTCGACGACCTTGCGCCAGGCCTCGAGGGACTCCTCGCCGAAGAGGCGCGGGACACGCGAGTTGTCGACCGCGGTCTCGTGGTCGATCGCGACGCCCTCGGTGACGATCAGTCCGGTGCCGCCCTCGGCGCGGCGACGGTAGTAGCCGGCGACGTCGTCGCCGGGGACCCCGTCGATCGAGTAGGAGCGCGTCATCGGCGACATCACGATGCGGTTCGCGAGCTCGAGCGACCGAACCTTCAGCGGCTGGAACAGGGGAGATGAACTGGTCATGTCGTCAATGCCTTCTCGAGTGTCAACGGAAACCAAGCAAGTGTTAGGTAGATTTTCAGTCCTCTACGCCCGCGTCAAACCCAGGTCTCACTCAGCGCAATCCGTCGGGACTAGGGTCGTCGGGAGTGTCCGGCGTCACCCCGGACCGCAGGCTGACGAGAGGGGCAGTGCATGTGCGAGTCCGCTGACCGGGTGGAACAGGACTGGGAATCCGACACCGCGGACGTGGTGGCGTTCCGGGAGCGACTGGGACTGCCGACGCTGATCGACGTCCACACCCACTTCATGCCGAAACGGGTGATGGACAAGGTGTGGGCCTACTTCGACTCGGCCGGCCCGCTCACCGGTCGCGAGTGGCCGATCCGGTACCGGATGGAGGAGGACACCCGCGTCGAGCATCTGCGTGCCTTCGGCGTCAGCCATTTCACCTCCATGCTGTACCCGCACAAGCCGGACATGGCGGCCTGGCTCAACCAGTGGGCCGCCGAGTTCGCGGACCGCACACCGGACTGCCTGCACACCGCCACCTTCTACCCGGAGGAATCGGCGCCCGCGTACGTCACCGCGGCACTCGACGCCGGGACCCGGGTGTTCAAGTCGCACATCCAGGTGGGCGACTACGACCCGAACGATCCGCTGCTCGATCCCGTGTGGGGATTGCTCGCCGACAGCGGCACCCCGATCGTCATCCACTGTGGATCGGGGCCCGCGCCGGGCCGGTTCACCGGGCCCGACCGCATCGCGACCCTGCTCGCCCGGCATCCCCGGCTCGCGCTGGTGATCGCCCACATGGGGATGCCGGAGTACTCGGAGTTCCTCGACCTGGCGGACCGCTATCCGAGCGTGTACCTCGACACGACGATGGCCTTCACCGACTTCACCGAGGCACAGATACCGTTCCCGCGCGCGGAACTGTCACGGCTGCGGGACCTGGGCGAGCGCATCCTCTTCGGCAGCGACTACCCCAACATCCCGTACTCGTACCGTGCCGCGCTCGATGCCCTGGAACGCTTCGATCTCGGAGACGACTGGGTGCGCGCGGTGGTCCACCACAACGCCGCGCGCCTGTTCGAGATCGGCTGACGAGGGGTCAGGCCGCCGGCTCCGGCTGCATCACACTGAACACCGCGCCCTGCGGGTCGGTGAGCACCGCCATCCGTCCGACGGTCTTCATGTCGAACGGTTCGGCCATGAGCGCGCCACCCGCCGCGGCGGCCTTCGCGACCGTGGCGTCGGTGTCCTCGGTGCAGAAATAGACGTGCCAATGGTTGGGGACGTCGGGCCGCGGCGGCGGCGAGCACCCGCCGACCCCGTCGTCGTGTACCTGCAGGACGGTGTACTCGGCGCCGTCGGGCATCGGCATCGTCGCACTGCCCAGCCCCACCACGGCGGCGTAGAACTCGAGTGCGGTCGACGGTTGATCGGTGATCAGCTCGTTCCAGATCAGGGTGCCCGTCTCGTTGACCAGGCCGGCGCCGACGTGGTTGCGGGCCTGCCACAGTCCCACCTCGGCGCCGGTGGGGTCGGCCACGAGCGCCATCCGCCCCGCCTTGCCGACGTCGAAGGCCGGGAGGAGGAGCCGACCGCCGGCGGGTTCGACCTTCGCCGCCGACGCGTCCGCGTCGTCCACCGCGAGGAAGGTGTTCCACTGGGAGGGGGTTTCGGAGGGGGACGATCCGGTGGGGAGCGGGGCGATCGCCGTGACTCGTTCTCCCCGCAGCGTCGCGACGGAGTAGACGGCGTCCTCCGCTGGCATCGGTAGGTCGTCGTACGACCAGCCGAACAGCGCCGTGTAGAACTCCTTGGCCGCAGCCTGATCGGAGGTCTGCAGATCGACCCAAGCGGGAATGCCCTGGTCGTAACTCGAACGTGTCGACATCGCGATGTCCTCTCATTCACCGTCGACCGGGCGCGGTCGACTCGGGCCGCCTGCCGCCGAAGGTGTAGGGAGGGAACGGACGTGGATCCGTCCGGGATCGCTGCGACACGCGGTCGAGCATGGTGAAAGGCTATCGCAGAACGGGCCTGCCCGCGCCCCCGGTGAGGGGAGAAAAGGGACACGGGCAGGGGTCGTCAGGGCTTCTAGACGAGATCGGTCGAGATGATCTTGTCCATGTTCCGCTCGGCCAAGGCCGTGATCGTGACGAACGGGTTGACGCCGACGTTGCCCGGCACCAGCGAGCCGTCGACCACGTACAGGCCGGGGTACTCGGGCAGGCGGCCGTAGTTGTCGGTGGCCTTGTTCAGCAGGCAGCCACCCAGCGGGTGGTACGTGAAGTCGTCGCCCCACGTCTTGTAGACACCGAACAGGTCGGTTCGGTAGATCGTGCCTTCCTTCTTGTTGATCTTGTCGAAGACCTTCTTCGCCATGTCGATACCGGGCTGGTTCTGCGCCACGGTCCACGACAGGTCGACCTTGCCGGTGCCCGAATTGAACTGGAACCGGGCGCGGTTCGGGTTCTTCGTGATGGCGAGGTAGAGGCTGACGTACGTCTCGAGGCCTGCCGGCAGCGGGGCGATCTCGGCGAAGATCGGCGCGGTCGGGTCCGCCCAGTTGTCGATGCCCATCGTCGGGATCGTCGCCTGCTGCGATCCGGTGGCGTCCCACATGTGGTTGGCGCGACCGAACATGACGTTGCCGTTGTTGCCCCAGCCCTCACCGACCTGCGACGACAGGTTCGGCAGGTGGCCCTGCGCCTTCATCGACACGAGCAGCTTGCTGGTGCCGACGCTGCCCGCGGCGAAGAAGACCCGGTCCGCGGTGACGACCTTCGTGGCGACGACATTGCCCTGCTCGTCGATCTGCTCCATCGTCACGCTGTAGCCCGAGCCGGACGCCGGCGCGACCGTGGTGACGCGGTGGAGGGTGGTGATCGTGAGGTTGCCGGTGGCCGCGGCCTGCGCGAGGTAGGTCTTGTCGAGTGACTTCTTGCCCGCGTTGTTGCCGTAGATGACCTCGCCGCCGAGTCCCGACTTGGTGACCTGGCCCGCGGCCTCCTTCTTCATGTACTCGAAGTCGTACACATTCGGCACGAAAGTCGTTGTGAAACCGGATCGTTGGGCGGTCTTGCGGCCGGTGCGCGCGAACTTGTACCACGGCGTCGACTCGAACCAGGCCTGGTCGATGTTGTTGACACCGAGCCCCGAGTTGGCGCGGGGGAAGAAGGTGTTGTACATCTCGTTCGAGTCGACCGACGGCAGGATCTCCTCGAAGTAGTTGCGCTTCGGGGTAACTGCCATGCCGCCGTTGACGAGCGAACCGCCGCCGACGCCGCGGCCCTGGTACACCTTGATGCCGGAGAACCGCTCGGAGTCGAGCAAGCCGACGTACCGGTCGATGTTCTTGTTGATGCCGAAGCCCATGAAGTTGCTGACAGGCTGATCGGTCGTGGTGGACAACCACGTCGAGCGCTTGTCGGGATTGAGCATCCCGCAGAAGATCTTGCCGTCGGATCCGGGAGTGTCCCAGGCGCGGCCCATCTCGACGAGCTGGGTGGGGATGCCGGCCTGCGTCAGTCGCAGCGCAGCGACTGCGCCTCCGTAGCCACTGCCGATGACCAGTGCCGGAATGCGGTCGCCGTCGGCGAGCGCCCGGCGAGGGGAGGCTGCAGCGGACGTCGACATCGACGAGAGCACCAGTGCTCCCGCGGTCAGGCCCGTACCTGCAAGAAATCGGCGGCGTGAGACATCTGCAACCCCCCGAGTTGCGGTGGCTCTGTTCGCCCGGCTTTCGGTCATGGAACTCCTCTGTCGGCGGTTTGTTGGGTGGCTTGCGTTGTACGGCAAGCTGCCAGGGTTATACCGCCGACAGAGGAGGTTACGAGGCGGTACCGGAAAATTGGTACAGCCGAGACATTCTCGGCTCCGCCGTCGAGGATCGGATCAGCGCAGCTTGAGGCTGCCGCCGTCCGCCATGACGGTCTGACCCGTCATGTACTTCGAGTCGTCGCTCGCCAGGAACAGTGCGATCGGCGCGATGTCGGTCTCGGGATCGCCGATCCGCTGCAGCGGGACCTTCGCGACGGACGCGGCCGCGCGCTCGGGGAATGCCTTCTGCCAGGCCACGACTCCCTCGGTCGCCGCGAACGGGCAGAGCACGTTGACGCGGATCTGATCCGCGGCCCACTCGTTGGCAGCCACCCGGCTGACGCCGCGGATGGCCTCCTTGGCGGCCGCGTACGACGTCTGCGTCGGCATGCCCTCGAGGCCGGAGCTGGACCCGAAGTTGATGATCGAGCCCTGCGACTTCTTCAACTCCTCGTAGCAGGCCTGCATCAGGTGCACCGTCGGGTAGAAACCGGTGTTGAACGAGATGTCGAACATCTCCTGGGTCTGCTCGAGCAGCGGCGCCTGCCGCGACGCGTGCGCGTTGTTCACCAGCACGTCGATCCCGCCGAACGCAGCGACCGCGGCGTCGCGGATCGTCGCCGCCGAGTCCGGCTGCGAGATGTCGACATTGAGGAACTTGCCCTCACCACCGGCCTCCGCGATCTCCTTCTCGAGTGCGAAACCCTGCTCGTCGTTGATGTCGACGAACAGCACCTTCGCGCCCTCGCGGGAGAACACCCGGGTGATCGCGCGGCCGATGCCGCCCGCGCCACCCGTGACGATCGCTACCTTGTTCTGCAGTCTCATGACGAACCCCCGTCCGGGATCAGACGCCGGCGGGCGTGTCGGTGGCGAGCGCGATCTTCTCGAGGCCCGCGACGCTGTAGGCGGCGTAGGTCTCGTACGGGCCGCGGCCCGAGAAGTACGGCGTCATCTGACCCGAGAGCTCCTCGATGGAGAATTCGGAACCGGCTGCGTCGAAGCGGTTCTCGACCTGCGGTGCGGCCATGAGTGCAACCATCTTGCCGTACACGACGAACACCTGACCGTTGATCTCGTCCGACGCGGGCGACGCGAGGTAGCGGACCAGCGTGCCGACGCGCTCCGGTGCCAACGGGTCGAGGCCCTGCGCGCCGGTGTTGTTCTCGGTGCCGAACGCCTCGGCGGTCATGGCGGTCCGGGCGCGGGGGCAGATCGCGTTGGCGCGCACGCCGTAGCGGGACAGGCCGGCCGCGGTCGAGAGCGTCAGCGCGGTGATGCCGGCCTTGGCGGCCGAGTAGTTCGGCTGTCCGGCGGAGCCGAACAGGAACGCCTCGGAGGAGGTGTTGATGACGCGGCCGTAGATCGGTCCGCCGGCGTCCTTGCTCGCCTGACGCCAGTGCACGGCCGCGGCGTGCGAGGTCGCGGCGTGGCCCTTGAGGTGGACGCGGATGACGTCGTCCCAGTCGGACTCGGACAGGTTGAAGATCATCTTGTCGCGCAGGATGCCCGCGTTGTTGACCAGGATGTCCATCGATCCGAAGTTCGCGACGGCTTCCTCGATCATGCGCCCGGCGAGCGACCAGTCGGAGACGTCGCCGGTGACGGCGAGCGCCTGTCCGCCGGCGGCCTTGATCTCGTCGACGACGTCGTTGGCCGCAGGGCCCATGTCGTTGACGACGACCGCCGCACCGGCCTCGGCCAGTGCGAGTGCCTCGGCGCGGCCGAGGCCCGCTCCGGCACCGGTGACGATGGCTGTACGACCGGCCAAGCTCAGGGATTCGTCCATGTCGGGCTCCTTACCTTCTATACGATGACTCTCAAACTAGTATTCATTCTAGTTTTTACACAAGGGTCTGTCGCATTTTCGACTGCGCGCCCATGGCCGCTACTTCCGCAGATCAGCGCGAGATCCGGCCGTTGCCGGGGTGGCCCGGAACTCTTCGCGGGGCTATTGATCGACCTATCGGAATATGTTCTACTCGAAGGGCTGTGATGTCAGGCACACGGGGTGGGGTCATGTGGTAGAACGCACTCTTGCTCGTTGTGCGATTCTCCATGAAGGGCCACCCATGTCACTCAACCTTGCGGACCTCACCGAAGCCGTCATCGATGCCGTGCCGGACAAGGTCGCGCTCGTGTGCGGATCGGAATCGCGGACGTTCGCCGAGTTCGACGCCGCCGCGAACCGGATCGCGCACCACCTGGCCGCGCAGGGGGTGGGGCCCGGCGATCACGTGGGTCTCCATGCACGCAACAGCCTCGAATTCGTCGAGGCGCTGCTCGGCTGCCTGAAGATCCGCGCGGTCCCGGTGAACGTCAACTTCCGCTACGTCGGTGCCGAACTGGTCTACCTGTACAACGACGCGCAGTTGGCTGCGGTGGTCGCCGACGGCGAGTTCAGCGACGTCATCGCGGAGGTACTGCCCAAGTGTGAGACCGTGCGGCACATCGTCCTGATCGGTGAGGCTGCCGGCCCGGCGCTCTCGGAAGCCGCTGCGGCTGCCGATGTCTCGGTCGTCGACTACGACAAGGCTGTCGCCGCGCAGTCGGCCGAGCGGGACTTCGCCGAGCGCAGTGACGACGACCTCTACGTCATCTACACCGGTGGCACCACCGGCATGCCCAAGGGCGTGATGTGGCGACACGAGGACTTCTACCACGCCGCGCTCGCCGGCGGCGCGGTCATGGGCGGCGATCCCATCCTCACGCCCGCCGCGCTCGGGGCCGCCGCGGCCGCGAATCAGTTCGCGATGACCTACCTTGTGACCGCGCCGCTAATGCACGGCGCTGCGTCGTACTCGCTGTTCACCTGCATGTTCATGGGATCCAAGCAGGTCCTCATGTCCAAGTACGACCCGGTCGAGGCGCTGGAACTGGTCGACCAGCACAAGATCAACGTTGTCATGGTGGTCGGCGACGCGATCGCCCGTCCGCTCGCCGACGCGATCGAGGAGCACGGTGAACGGTTCGACCTGAGCACGCTGTGGATCATCGGGTCCGGCGGCGCGCTGTGGTCGGCCAGCGTCCGCGCGAAGCTGACCAAGCTGCTGCCCAACACCTACCTGCGGGATGCGTTCGGCTCGTCGGAGTCCGGCAACGACGGCGAACTCAAGAAGGACGAGGACGGCCTGCTGCGGATGCCGCCGTCGCCGAAGGCACGCGTGGTCGACACCGACTTCTCCACCATCGAACCCGGCTCGGACAACGTCGGCTACCTGGCCCGGGCCGGACACGTGCCGGTCGGCTACTACAACGACCCCGAGAAGACGGCCAAGACGTTCCCGGTCGTCGACGGTGTCCGACTGTCCGTGCTCGGTGACCTCGCCCGCGTCGAGGCGGACGGCACCATCGTCGTGCTCGGCCGCGGATCGTCGTGCATCAACACCGGTGGCGAGAAGGTGTACGCCGAGGAGGTCGAGGAGGCGCTCAAGAGCCATCCCGACGTGCTCGACGCGCTCGTCGCCGGCATCCCCGATCCCACCTACGGGCAGCGGGTGTCGGCCGTCATCTCGCCCCGCGACGGCATCGACGATCTCGACGAGAACGAGGTGATCGCGCACTGCCGGACCCAGATCGCCGGCTACAAGGTGCCGCGCACTCTCGTCGTCGTGTCCGAGGTCGTCCGCTCGCCCGCGGGCAAGGCCGACTACCGCTGGGCGAAGGCGACTCTCGAAGCCGCCGACTGACGCTCCGATCCAGACACGAACGGCCCGCTCCCGGAAGGGGAGCGGGCCGTTCGCGTGAGAGCTGAAGGGTCCCTTCATGCGCTCGCAGCGTATGAAGGGGCCCTTCAGCTGCTGAGGTCAGCTGCCGGCGCGGGCGAGCAACTCGACTGCCTCGGGGCGGCCGTCGAGTACGCGCGAGGTGCGACGCGCGATCTTCCACTCGCCCTCGATCTTCGCGAGCTCGAAGCGGTTCGCGGTCACCCGCCACACGCGGAAGGAATCTTCGTTCTCGTTGCGGCGCAGCAACTGCGAGTGGCACGTCGCGATCGCGGTGTCACCCGTGACGACGATGTTGACCGGGTCGAGCAGGTGGCCGCAGCCGCCCTTGATGTAGTCCTGGTGCGGGCGGGTGCGTACCATCTCCATGATCTCTTCGCGGCCGTTCATGAGGCGCACGTCGACGTCGTAGACGGCGTCCTCGGCCCACAGTGCGCCCACCTTCTCGGCCTCGCCGGCATCGACGGCCGGACCGTACGCGGTGATGAGTTCCTGGATCGCGAGCTTGTCTTCGAGCAACTGAACCCGCTCGATGAGGGACTGGACGAGCGCGGCGGTATCGGTCATCGGATCTCCTTCAGATGTTTTGTCCAGCAATCGGTTGTAACGACTGTTCCTCGCGGCGGCGTCAGCTCTGCCGGGGATCGAACTCGAGACCGAGACCGTCGCCGATGTCGCGCAGTGCCTCGAGCTGTTCGCAGTAGTGGGCGCTGTCCGTCGCGGCGATGGCCGCGCTGGTGATCGTGGCGCCCGCGTCGCGTCGTCGCTCGAGCGCGCGGACGGTGCGCTCGCGGGACCCCAGCGGGTCGAGGGGCGCCCCGGCGCTCAGCACGACGTCGAAGTGTTCGGGGACGTCGACCTTGCCGAGCATCGTCGCGAGTTCGTCGACGCTCAGCCCGAACGGAACCCATCCGTCGCCGTGCGTGGTGGCCCGGCGCAGCGAGCGCATCGTGCGGCCGCCGATCCACAGCGGCACCCGGTCCTGGACTGCGTGCGGGTCGACGAGGAGGTCCCGGAACTCGTAGTGGCTTCCGCTGTACTCGGGCACGCTCGCGGACAGCGCGGCGCGCAGTGCGGCGAGGGCGTCGTCGGCGCGGGCACCGCGGTCCTCGAATGCGGCGCCGAGCAGGTCGAACTCTTCCTTCAGTGTCCCGACGCCGAGACCGAGGACGAGGCGTCCGCCGCTCACCACGTCGAGGGTGCCGTAGCGCTTGGCGATCTCGAGCGGGTGGTGGTAGCCGAGCACGAGAACCTGGGTCGCGAGGCGGATCCGGCTGGTGCGGGCCGCCAGGTAGCCGAATGTTGCGAGCGGATCCCAGTACGTTCCGCCGCGGGCCTCGGCCACCTCGACCGGCACCGCGACGTGTTCGCTGCACGTCAGGTGGTGGAAGCCGAGACGGTCCGCGCATTCGGCGACGCGGGCGAGGTCGGAGATTCCGCCGCTGCGCTCCCACTCCGAGTGGGCGCCGGGGAGCAGCACCACGACGGGGGAGACGATTCCGATGTGCATCCCTACAGCTCCGTTGCTGGATCGGCCATTGTGGCTTCGTTCTACCCGAGTGTGGTGACGCCCGCGCCGGGTTTTCCGGTGACCGGGAAGCGGCCCTGTCGGACCGGGCGCTGCGCGGCCGGGAGTCCCCAGGCATGATGTCGATGTCCGATTCCGGGCAAACAATTGACCGATTTCGGTCCCGCCCAGCGGGACGAACCTGCTAGCCTGGCAGAATTGATTTCAATTTTGCACCGGCTCGCCCCGCTGATCAGGGGCGCGGATGCTGTTTGGAGGTGTCGATGACTGTCGTCGATTCACATGAGTCGGTCGATACTCCCGCGCCGCGGCGCGATCTGCCGCCGTCGATGGTCGAACGGATGACGCTGATTCTCGACGCGTTCGACGGCCGCGCATCGCGTCTGACCCTCGAGGAAGTGGCCTGCCGTACGCAGCTGCCGCGCTCGACGGTGCACCGCATCCTCGACCAGCTCGTTCGGCTGAACTGGGTGGAACACGCGTCGTTCGGCTACTGCCTGGGCCGGCGTGCGCTCGGGCTCGGCGGCGGCGACGGCGGCCACAGCGAGATCCGTGCCGCCGCGGCGCCGCTGCTGCACGAGCTGCACATGCAGACCGGGATGGTCGTGCACCTCGCGGTCCTCGACGGGCACGAGAGTGTCTACCTCGACAAGGTCGGCGGGCGCTTCGCGGCGTCGCTGCCGTCGCGCGTCGGCGGACGTGGACCCGCCTACTCCACCGCCGGCGGCAAGTCGATGCTGGCGTGGCTCGACCCCGAACGCGTCGACAGCCTGTACGAGGAGCGGCTGAGCCGCTGCACCGACCGCACGATCACCGACATCCCGACGCTGCACCAGGAGCTCAACCGCATCCGGCAGCGTCGTGGCCTGGCCTTCGAGCGCGGCGAGTCGGTGCGCGGAGTCGCGTGTGTGGGGGTCGCGATCCGCGGTCACGACGGTCCGGTCGCCGGCATCTCGCTGTGCGGTGACGCCCGCACAGCGCAGCTCGAGCGCGTCGCTCCGCTGGTGGTGGACGCGGCCCGCGAGGTCTCGCGCACGCTCTACCCCGAACTCGGTGCGCCCCGCCGTGGGCGTCGAGCACCCGAGACGCCCGCGAACACCTGGTCGGCCGACGCGATGGACCGACTGCTGTCCATCCAGAGCGGCCAGTGGATCTAGGCGGATCCAGGTAGCAACAACGTCGAACGGGAATCGGCGGCACGCATCCGTGATCGGAGCGTGCCGCCGATTCCCGTTGACGGCTCGGTGCGCGTCAGGCGTGTGCGGGACCCTCGATGCCGAACTGGCCGCGGAAGAACACCATCGGGCGCTCCTCGCAGACGGTGTCCAGTTCGAGGACGCGGGCGATGATGACGTCGTGGTCGCCGGCGACGTGCACGGTCTCGACCTCGGCGTGGACACGCATCAGCACGCCCGGCAGCGACGGCGTGTTCCACCGCGACAGCTCCCAGTCGAGGTCCTCGTACTTGCGTCCCCGGCTCGAGCCGAAGCGGGAGCACAGATCGGACTGCTCCTCGTGCAGGACGTTGACGCAGAAGCGTCCGGTCTCACGGATCCGCGGCCACGCCCGGCCGCGGTGGTCCGCGCAGATCAGGATCAGCGGCGGCTCGAGCGACACGGATGCGAACGACTGGCAGGCGAACCCGACCGGTCCCTCGTCGTCCAGGCCCGTCACGATCGTCACGCCGGTCGCGAACTGGCCCATGACCCGGCGCATGTCGGCGGGCGTCGGCGCTCCCACCGAGCTCTCGTGTGCAATCACCTGTGTGGGCATGGGGCCACCTCCGATTCGACGCGATCGATCGGCGCCGTGCGCGCCGAAGTTGATGTTTGCGAGCGTATGACCGGGTGTTCGCGGTCCTGAACTGCTGTCTCGGTCAGCGGAACCGCCTCTGACGGGCGCAGACACGCGAGTGATGGTCTCGCTCATCGGGATGCGATCTGGCCCACTTCGGCGCGGGCTGGCAGCCTGCCACCCGAATGGGCTGTGACCCGGATGACATGTGAGGGACAGAGGCGACGATGACTGCTGATCTGAGTTACGAGGCAACCCTGAGGGAGCTGAACACCGACCAGGGTGTGCTCCGGTACCACGAGGCCGGCGACGGCCCGCCGCTGCTGCTGCTGCACGGCTCGGGCCCGGGTGTCACCGGATGGCGCAACTACCGCGGCGTCCTCGCGGACTTCGCGGAGCACTTCCACTGCTACGTGCTCGAGTTCCCCGGCTTCGGCGTCTCCGATCCGTGCGACGGCCACCCCATGGTCGAGGCGATCAACGCCGTGCCGACCTTCCTCGACGGCCTGGGCCTCGGCGCCGTCGACATGATCGGCAACTCGATGGGCGGCGTCGTCGCCACCCGCATCGCGATCGCCCAGCCCGAGCGTGTCAACAAGCTGGTCTCGATCGGCGGCATGGGCAAGAACGTCCTCTCGTCGAACCCGGGCGAGGGCATCAAGCTCCTCATGGAGTTCACGGACAACCCGACCCGCGAGAGCCTGATCCGCTGGCTGCAGTCCATGGTCTACGACCCCGCGATCGTGACCGAGCAGCTCATCGAGGAGCGCTGGGAGCTCGCCACCGAGCCCAAGACCCTCGAGATCGCCCGCCGCATGTACAGCTCCAAGGCGTTCGCGGCGATGGCCGCCGCCAATGCCCAGGCAGACGGCACCCCGTACTGGGCGCAGTTCGGCAAGATCAAGGCCCCGACCCTGCTCACGTGGGGCCGCGACGACCGCGTCAGCCCGGTCGACATGGGTCTGCTGCCGATGCGCGACATCCCGAACGCGGAATTCCACGTGTTCCCCAAGTGTGGCCACTGGACCATGATCGAGGCGCGCGACGCCTGGGTCTCGACGGTCCTGGCCTTCCTCACGCGCGACGAGAAGTAGGCGAAACCCAATGGCAGACAAGAAAGCCGGCACCGAGAACTTCGACACCACCGTCGATTTCCTGATCGTCGGCAGTGGCGGCGGTGGCATGGCCGCCGGCATCACCGCGGCGGATCGCGGGATGTCGGCGCTGATCATCGACAAGGGCAAGACGTACGGCGGCTCCACCGCGATCTCCGGTGGCGGCATCTGGGTTCCCAATGCCCCCGAACTGGTGCGCAAGGGCGCCGGCGACTCCCGTGAGTCGGTCCGCCGCTACCTCGACAAGGTCGTCGACGGCAAGGCATCCGCCGAGCGTCTCGACGCGTACGTCGACAACGGCCCGCCGATGATGGAACTGCTCGAGCGCAGCCCCCACATCGAGTTCTACTGGGTCAAGGGCTACTCGGACTACCACCCCGAGGAGGAGGGCGGACGCCCCCTCGGCCGCACCACCGAGTGCACGCCGTTCGACACCCGCAAGCTCGGCGAGGACGAGAAGTACCAGCGTCCCAACAGCCTCAAGGGCCCGCTCGGCCTGTGGATCACGTCGAAGGACTACCGCGATCTCGCGATGGTCAAGCGCACGTGGCGTGGGCGCCGGGCATCGCTCGTCGCGGCGTGGCGCGTGTCGTCGAACGTCATCCGCCGTCGTCACATGGCGACCGGTGGTCGCGCACTCGTGGCCCGGATGCGCATGGCGCTCAAGGACGCCGGCGTCCCGCTGTGGCTGCAGACGTCGATGAAGGAACTGATCGTCGACTCGAAGGGTGCCGTCGTCGGCATCGTTGCGGAGAAGGACGGCAAGACCGTGCGCATCGGCGCCCGCAAGGGTGTCCTGCTCGCCACCGGCGGCTTCGACCACAACAACGAGATGCGCGCGCAGTACCTGCCCGAGCACGGTGCCCCGAACATCAGCGCCGGTGCGCGCGAGAACGTCGGTGACGGCATCCGCGTGGGCCAGGAGCTCGGTGCCGCGGTCGACCTCATGGACGACGCCTGGTGGATGCCGTCGGTCATGCACCCGATGGGTGCGGTGATCCCGCTGGTGTCCGAGCGGTCCATCCCGCCGGCCGTCATCGTCAACCAGGACGGCAAGCGCTTCACCAACGAGTCGTCGCCGTACGTGAACTTCGTGCACGACCAGCTCGACGGTGGACACGTCCCGGCGTACTTCGTCATGGACAGCAAGGCGCGTTCGCGGTACCCGTTCGCACAGGTCCTTCCGGGTGCTCCGTTCCCGCAGGGCTTCTACGACAAGGGCATCGTGCACAAGGCGAACTCGCTGAGCGAGCTGGCCGAGAAGATCGGCATCCCGCCGCAGAACCTCCTCGAGACCGTCGACCGGTTCAACGGCTACGCCCGTACCGGTAAGGACGAGGAGTTCGGCCGCGGCGACAGCGCGTACGACCAGTACTACGGCGATCCGACGATGAAGAACCCGGCGATGGACGAGATCGTCAAGGGCCCCTTCTACGCCGTCCGCATCGAGGCCGGCGACCTCGGCACCAAGGGTGGTCTGGTCACCGACGCCGAGGCTCGCGTGCTGCGCGAGGACGGCTCGGTCATCGACGGCCTGTACGCGACCGGCAACACGTCCGCGTCCGTGATGGGCAACGAGTACGCCGGCGCCGGCGCGACGATCGGCCCCTCGATGGTGTTCGGGTACGTCGCCGCCAACCATGTCGCCGACACCGCCCCGGACCGCACCGCCGTGTCCGCCACGAAGTAGCACGCACCGGGTCCCCCGGACCACTCAGCGGGACTGGGAAACAGGCTCTGACATGGCCGAATCCCAGTCCCGCTGAGCGGGAGATGTTTTGTTCTCCACGGCTCGTTCCTGGGACCGTTCCACCCACACGATCAGCGCGGTCGAAGAGCGTTGGTCCCCACTCGCACCAGGAGGGCGCGATGCTCGATCGTCTGTCTCCGACGATGAGCCGCGCCGGTGCTCACCCAGCTTCCTCGGGCATGCCGATGCGCATGCGAGGCGTTACGGCGCACCGGATCCGGCACTTTGTCGAGGCCGGTCGCCCGAGCTTTCCGGAGGACAGGTAGACCAATTGCTCTAGACCGCAGTCGGTCCGCCGTTAAGAATTGACCCGCGTCGCCGTGGGATCGCAGAGAGAGAGCTGATAGCAATGGGTCAGGTTTTGGACAACATCATGCAGTTCGCGGACGAGATCCGCGAGGGCGGCATCGAGGGCGAGAAGCTGATGCGCCTCTCGGACGGAAACGCCAAGCGTGTTCGCGACGCCGGCGTCATCCGGATGCTGCAGCCGAAGGAGTTCGGCGGCCACGAGGCGCACCCGCGTGAGTTCGCCGAGACGGCGATGGCCCTCGGTGCCGTCGACGGCTCCACCGGCTGGGTCTCCGGCATCGTCGGTGTCCACCCGTGGGAGATGGCCTTCTTCGATCCCAAGGCGCAGCACGAGGTCTGGGGCGAGGACGTCGACACCTGGATCGCGTCGCCGTACGCCCCGATGGGTGTCGCGGTTCCGGTCGACGGTGGCTACATCCTGAACGGCCGCTGGTCGTTCTCCACCGGCAACGACCACTGCGAGTGGGTCATGATCGGTGCACTCGTCGGTGACCAGAAGGGCGTGCCGACCGGCAAGATCCTGCACGTGCTGGTTCCGAAGGCCGACTACACCGTCGACCACGAGAGCTGGAACGTCGTCGGCCTGCGCGGCACGGGTTCGAAGGACTTCACCGTCAAGGGTGCCTTCGTCCCCGAGTACCGCACGATCGACTCCGAGATCGTCCTCAGCGGCAACGGTGCCAAGCACGCCGGCCGCGACGAGACGCTGTACAAGTTCCCGTTCTCGTGCATCTTCCCGCTCGGCATCTCCTCGTCGCTGATCGGTATGGCCGAGGGCGCTCTCGCTCTGTACATCAACATGCAGAAGGAGCGCGTCGCGGTCACCGGCGTCCCGATCAAGGAGGACCCGTACGTCCTCTACGCCGTCGGCCAGGCCGCGGACGAGATCAACGCGTCGCGCGTCGCGATCCTCGAGACGGTCGACCGTTTCTGGGACAAGACGGAGAAGGGCCAGGAGGTCACCTTCGAGGAGCGCGCGATCGGTCGCCGCACGCAGACCAACGCCGCATGGCGTGCCGTCAGCGCGCTCGACGAGATCTTCGCTCGCGCCGGTGGCGGTGCGATGAAGGTGACGCTGCCGCTGCAGCGCTTCTGGCGTGACGCGCACGTCGGCCTCACCCACGCGATCCACGTGCCCGGCTCGATCAACCACGCGTCCGCGCTGACGCAGCTCGGTGGGGAGCCGCAGGGCGTCCACCGTTCGATGATCTAGTTCGCACCCACCTGCATTCCTTACTCAGGGACGGAAGATATGACGGAAATTCGGGGTCTCGGTTACCTCAGGATCCAGACTCAGGACATCGCTCGTTGGCGTGAACTTCTCGTCGACGGTCTCGGCATGGCAGTCGGCACGGGACCGGAGGCGGACGGCCTCTACCTGCGCATCGACGAGCGCCGCTCGCGCCTGGCCGTCCTGCCGGGCGAGTCCGACAAGGCTCTCGCTGTGGGCTGGGAGGTGCGTGACGAGTTCGCTCTGCAGCGCGTCCAGGAAGCTGTCGAGAAGGCCGGCATCGAGGTCGAGGTTCTCTCGCACGAAGAGTCGACCTACCGCGACGCCGAGAAGGTCATTGCGTTCGACGACCCGGCCGGCACCCGCGTCGAGGTGTTCTTCGGACCGGTTCTCGACCACAGCCCGATCGTGACGCCGCACGGCGGCCGCTGGGTCACCGGCACGCAGGGCCTCGGCCACGTCGTGCTGCCGACCGCGAAGTTCGCGGAGTCGTACGCGTTCTACACCGAGGTGCTCGGCTTCCTGCCGCGCGGCGCCATCCGGCTGGCCGACGGCAAGTCGCGGGTCCGTTTCCTCGGTGTCAACGAGCGTCACCACAGCCTCGCGCTGTGCCCGGCACCGCCCACCGAGGAGCCCGGCCTGGTTCACCTCATGACGGAGGTCGACACCCTCGACGCCGTCGGCCAGGCACTGGACCGCGTCGCGAACAACGGTTTCACGATTTCCTCGACCCTGGGCCGCCACACGAACGACAAGATGATCTCGTTCTACGTGCGCGCTCCCGGCGGCTGGGACCTCGAGTTCGGCACCGAGGGCATGGCGGTCGACGAGACCTTCTACACCGCTGAGGAAATCACGGCGGACAGCTACTGGGGCCACGACTGGTCGGCCTCGGAGCCGCTGAAGGCATTCATCCCGAAGGCCTGATCGCCCGGTAGAGACACGAAGAGCCCCGCACGGATCCATCCGTGCGGGGCTCTTTCGTCGTGGGACGGTCCGGCGTCAGGCCGGCAGATCGAGCGAGCGGGCCAACGTGGGCCACGCCTTGACCATCCGGTCACGCCAGTAGTACCAACCGTGAATGCCGACCGCCTCGTAGTCGAAGGTGGCGGGAATCTCCAGCCTGTCGAGTTCGGCATCGAGACGGCGGGTGCACGCGTTCGCCATCAATTCCATCGGGCCACCGATGAAGACGCGGTCGTAGAAGTCCGAGGCGGCCGGATCCTCGTACTTGCCCGGCACCCCCGACGCGACCGAGACGTAGATGTCCATGCCGCGCAGCGCCTCGGCGTTGCGCACCGTGTCGTGCTCGACCCAGCCCGGGCCGCCGACCTCGCCCCACAGGTTGGCGATGTCGCCGCCGCGTGAGGACACCGTCGCCTGCACGCTGAGCCTGCCCAGGTCGTCCGTCGTCGAGTAGCAGCCACTGAATACGGCGATGCCGCTGTACATCCCGGGGTTCCGGTGCGCGAGCATCATCGCGCCCTGCGAGCCCATCGAGATGCCGAGCAGCGACTTGACGCCGTTGGTGTCCAGACGGTCGTCGAGCAGCGGCGGCAGCTCTTCGGTGATGAACGTTTCCCACTTGTGCAGCCCGACTTCGGGATCGATCCTGTCCCAGTCGGTGTACAGGCTGGACACGCCCCCGTTGATCATCACGACGTTGACGTTCTTGTCCGCGAAGAATGCCGGGGCCCCGCCGATGGTGGCCCAGCCGCTGGTGTCCTCACCCGCATCGACACCCTCGAGCGCGTAGATCGACGGCCGCGGCACCGAGTTGTCCTTGGGGAGGAGCACTTCGACGCCCACCTCGCGGCGCAGTGCGGGCGAGGCCACCGTGAAGCGGACCATCTGAGCCGTCTTCTGTTCCTCGCCGGTGATGGCGGCGACGGTGATGTCGTCACGCAGCGGCGGCACCGGCGGGCGCTCGTTCTGGAGCGGGCCGGGGATGACGGACCCGGCGCTGACGCTGCCCCCGTCCTCGCCGCTACCGGTCGTGCTGCCGAGGCTCCCCGTGATGTCGATGCTCCCCGAGCTGCCGGCACTGCCGAGACTGCCGACGCTGCCGGCCTCGTCGGCGCTGCCGGGCGCCGCTGCGACCTCCCCGGCCAGTGGCAGTGCCATGAGCGCGGCGAGCGAGAGGCTGAGCGCCCCGCGTCGAAGCCTGCGCGGTACGCACGCCGGATCGGAACCGAACATCGGAAAACCCCCAATAGTCGTGGATCGAGCAACTGAAGGTACTCCGCCACGCCGACAGTTGTCCCCGAGACGCGCAGAATCCGGCCGGGGTGTCGTTCGAGCGGTCTACACTCCGGCGGCATGGCGGACGTCCACGTGGGGATCTCCGGATGGGTGTACCCGGGATGGCGCGGTGGGTTCTATCCCGCGGGACTCGTGCATCGCAAGGAGTTGGCATACGCCTCTCGGCGTTTGACGTCGATCGAGATCAACGGGTCGTTCTACGCGCTGCAGAAGCCCTCCAGTTTCGCGAAGTGGCGGGACGAGACGCCGGACGGTTTCGTGTTCGCGGTCAAGGGCGGTCGCTACGTCACGCACGTGCGCCGGCTGCGTGACGTCGAGGTGCCGCTCGCCAACTTCTTCGCGTCGGGCGTACTTGCCCTGCAGGACAAGCTCGGTCCCGTCCTGTGGCAGCTGCCGCCGAACCTGCAGTTCGACGCCGACCTGCTCGACGCGTTCCTCGCGGTGCTCCCACGGACCACGACCGCCGCATGCGAACTCGCCGGACATCGCGACGACAAACTGTCCGCCGACCGGGTCCTCGCGGTCACCGACGCCGATCGTCCGATCCGGCACGCGCTCGAGGTGCGGCACGCGAGTTTCGCAGTGCCCGAGGTGGTCTCGATCGCTCGCGCTCACGGCGTCGCGCTGGTCCTCGCCGACACGGCCGGGAAGTACCCGCGGATCGACGAGCGGACTGCCGACTTCGCCTACGCCCGCCTGCACGGCGACGCGGAACTGTATGCGAGCGGCTACACCGGTGAGGCCCTCGACCGCTGGGCACGGAAGGTACGCGGGTGGCAGCGGGAGGGCCGGGACGTGTTCGTCTACTTCGACAACGACATGAAGGGCCACGCGCCGTTCGATGCGATGGCGCTGCTGGATCGATTGGGGCGATAGCCGCGTCAGGACGGCTGGCGGACCTTTTCGACGACCCTGGTGAACACGTCGTCGAACTCGGCGTGAGAGTCCTTGCCCTGGTAGCCGAGAACCATGACGGTGTAGCCGTTCACCACCGCGTATCCGAGCAGGATCTCGTCGTCGGCCCAGTTCGGGTTGTCGGGGTCGGTGACCTCGGAGAGAACGACAGCGTTTTCGGTTGCGAGTGCGGTCGGGACGGCGAGCAGCTCGGTGCGGACCGTGCGGGCGGAGGCTGCCGGATCGTCGTAGGTGACCGTGTACGTCGAGCACGATCCGGTGTGTGCGCCGGCGACCCGGGCGATGTTCATGCCGGTCTCGCTCACCAGCATGACGTAGGCGCGTTCGCCGCCGAGCAGTGCGCCGGCGCCGGAGCCGTTCTCGATCAGACGGATTCGGGCCTCGTCGGCGTAGCTGTTCTGTTCGCCGCACTCCGCAGGGGTGAACGTCGCAGTCGGCTCCACCCCGATCCCCGTGCTGGGGGCGTCGAGCTTCAGATTGAGAACCATCTGCTCCTCGCCGACGAGCGGTTCGACGATGGTTCCGGGCGGAAGCTCCGAGGCCTCCGGCAACAGGCCGGCGCGGACGGCGGCCAGGTCTTCGACGGGGTCCGCGACCGGGGTGGGCGCGCACGCCGCGGCGCTCAGCAGTCCGGCGACTCCGATGGCGACGACCCGGTTCCTCGACATGCCTGCTTCCCTCCCGTTGCGGCAGGTCCTCCCACCCGCCTGCCGCAACGGTATCGGACAATTCGCCCGGGCAGTCCTGCTTACGCCGTGTCGGTGCGCAGCCGGGTCAGGCGCATCGCGCTGATCCGCCAGTCGTCGCCGGTCCTGCGGTACTCCTCGAGGTAGTGGCCGTAGCCGTGCAGGCTGCACAACGCGGCACCGTCGGGCCACCACAGCATGTCCTCCATCGCCCACACCCCGGTGGCGGTGGTGGGGGAGGTGAGGGTGATCTCGGGGGTGTGGCCGTGGTGGACGGTTGCGACGTTCTCGATGCTCGCGCGCAGGAACGGCAGATACGCGGCCACCGAATGCGTGATGCCACCACCGGTTTCGGTCATGTCGATCTCGACGTCGTCGGTGAAGACGGCGGCCAGGCCGTCCCAGTCCTTGGTGTCCATGAGCCGGAAGTACCGGGCCTTGAGTGCCTTGATCGCCTCCACGGCCGCCGGCGCGGTGCGCGGGTTCACCCGTCCGGCCCCGCCGCCCCAGTGCCCCGGCCCGGTACCGAGCACCTCGATGGAACCCTTCGCGCCCCGCATGTGCTTGGTGCGGTGACTCATTCGCCACTCACCGTCGGTCAGGCGCCACTCGTCGTGGTAGTCGCCGAGCGTCGAGAAGTTCAGGCCGTCGTGCTCGCCGACTCCCAGGTGCATGTCGCTGACGTAGGTCCGGCTGGTGGCGGTGCCGGCCGCGAGGTCCACGTCGACGAGCGTGTTGCCCAGCAGGTGCTGGGTGGGCCCGCAATCGTCCAGGAAGGAGCGGATCAGCGCCACCACCGCGTCGGGGCCGTGCAGGGTGCCGGTGCCGAGCTCGGCGGTGGCGTCGGGGGTCATGATGGAGTGCAGACCGGGCCAGTCCCGGTCGTCCATCGCACGCGCGAACCGGGTGACGGCTCGGGTGATCTCACGCTCGGCCAGCAGAATTTCGAGACTCATCGACATACCTTCCGGGTGGGCCCTCTGGTGCGAATACGACTGTGGCTGCGACCTTTCGGTCGCAGCCACAGTCGGTCTACATGAACTTCTAGCGGTTGAGGAGCTTGCGCATCGCCTCGGCCGCGCCCTTGACCATCTTGTCGCGGGGGAAGCCGCTGCGCTTCTGCGCCGCCTCGTAGTTGCCACCGGCGACCCACACGGGGCCGTCGGTCAGGTGCTCGAGACCCTCACGGGCCGCATCCTCGGGCTCCTGCACGATCATGCCGGGGATGTCGAAGTTCAGTCCGGCGCGGATCATCGCGGGCGTGCGGGTGACGCCCAGGATGAACTCCACGACGTGGACGTTGAACGGCGCCAGCTCGAGCCACAGGCTCTCGGCGAACACACGGCTGAACGCCTTCGCGGACGCGTAGATGCTCTGGTGCTCGGAGCCCATGTAGCCGGCGAGCGAGCCGAGCAGCATGATGCCGCCGCGGCCGCGGTCCTTCATCTTCGCGCCGAAGTGGTGCGACAGCTCGAGCTGCTTGGTGATGTTGAGGTTGATCACCCGGTTGAAGCCGTCGAGGTCGCCGGTGACGAACTCGTGGCCGTAGCTGTTGGCGCCGGCGTTGAAGATCAGCAGGCCCACCTCGACGTCGTCGGTGGCGTTGCGGATCTGGGCCATCGCGTCGTCGGCGAGCAGGTCCAGCGCGAGGGTGCGCACCTCGACGCCGTGCGAGCGCACCTTCTCCGCGGTCTCCTCGAGCGGCCCCGGCTTGCGGGCGATGAGCACCAGGTTCAGACCGGCCTGCGCGAGCTCGTCGGCGAAACCGGCGCCGACGCCCTCGGAGCCGCCGGCGATGACGGCCCACGGGCCGTACTGGTTCTTGTCGATCATGAAAGGTCCTATTCGTCGAGAACGATGGCGTCGAGAGACCGCCGTGTCAGTGGTCGGCGACCTGCGGGGTGGGGACGGGCGACTCGTCGGTGATGGCGAGCCGGCCGTCGAGCGCGGCGACCTGGATCGCCGCGCTCAGCGACTCGCATCGCATGACCGGTGCACCCGGACGGCCTTCACGGCCCACCCAGTCGTGGATCTCCTGGCACGCCTCCTGGGCGGCCTCGTTCCACTGCACTGCCGTGTGCTCCCAGCTGTGCTTCTGGACCTGCACACAGGCCCCGCAGCGGTCACACTCCAGCGGCTGCATTCTCGCGGGCCTTCTCCTCGATGTTCGCTTCGACTTCCTTGCGCCACGCGGCGACAGCCTTGGTGGTGTCCATCTCGTGCTCGAAACGCTCGACCATCTCGGGCAGCACGTTCGCGCGATCCACGTAGAACTGGTCGTACCAGCGACGCAGCTGGTAGACCGGGCCGTCCTCCTCGCAGAGGAGCGGGTTCTCGATGCGGGTCTTGTTCTTCCAGATCTCGATGTCCTGCTCGAAACCCTTGGCGATGAACGTGCCGAAGCCCTTCGCCATCTCGTCGGCGGCCTCGCCCTGGAAGCGGTCCGACTTCTTGACGATGATGCCGTACATCAACACGAACTTGTCCGGCGAAACCGGGTAGTGGCAGTTGATGAGCACCGAGTCGACGTCGTAGCCCTCGTACTGGTAGGTGAGGTCGTCGATCATGAACGACGGGCCGAAGTACGACGCGTCGGAGCGGCTGCCCAGCATCTTCGGCTGACCGGACGCGTGCGGGCGCATGTCCTCACGGGCCTGACCGCGCATGAACTGGCTCGCGACCTGTCCCTCGAAGACGTTCTTGAAGAACGTGGGGAACGAGTAGTGCACGTAGAAGAAGTGCGCCATGTCGACGATGTTGTCGACGATCTCGCGGCAGTTGGTGTCGACCTCGGTGGTGTACCAGACCCAGTCGGACCACTCGTCGCTCAGCGCGCCCTCGATCCGCGGGATGTACATGTCGGCCTCGGTCGGGGCCTTGCCCTCGGGGTCGTGCCAGACGAACAGCATGCCGTCCTGGTCGAGGGTGCTCCATGCGCGGGTCTTGGCGACCGGGGGGACACGACGGGCGTAGGGGATGTCGGTGCAGCGGCCCTTGCCGTTCCAGCGCCAGTCGTGGAACGGACACGCGACGGAGTCGCCCTTGATCTCACCCTGGCTGAGGTCGCCACCCATGTGACGGCAGTAGGCGTCGAGGATGCTCAGTTCGCCCTTGCTGTCGGCGAACACCACCAGCTTGGTGCCGAAGGCGTGGATCGAGTGCGGCTTTCCGTCCTTGAACGACTCGGACAGGCCCAGGCAGTGCCAGCCACGGGCGAAGCTCGTGGGGGCGGCGCCGGCGACGATCTCGCGGACTTCGGCTTCTTCGGACTGATTGAGGGTCACTTCGTCCGTCCTTTCAGGGAAATGCAATTCGAGTTCAGACGCGTTCGAAAGTCGAGCGCTGGCCGCGGGCCATCGGTTCCTGGCGGATGATGCACCTGTGGCATTGAGGGTCACGCTAGGTGAGACGGATCACCCGGCATCCGGGAGTCCCACTGGCCGGGACCGTCCGGGCGGGCAGTCCCGACGCCACCGGGAACCGGCCTCGTGGAGACTCCCGCGAAACAGACACGAGGAATCTCGCCCTACCATGCGGGTACCCCCTGTCCCGACATGCGACCCCACCCGGGGTCGTGGAGGAGCACCCCATGGCCCACGAGGTTCTGCAGTCGGTTCGCGAGTTACTGCCCGCCATCGCCGAGCGTGCACAAACTGTCGACGAATCGCGCCGCGTGTCCGACCAGTCGATCCGCGACCTGACGGCCGCCGGCGTCTTCCGGATGCTGCAGCCGGCACGCTACGGCGGAACCGAGTGCAACCCGGTCGAGTTCTACGAAGTGGTGCGGGCCATCTCCGGGGTGTGCGGATCGACCGGGTGGGTGACATCGGTGCTGGGGGTGCACCCGTGGCATCTGGGCCTGTTCGACGTCCGCGTCCAGGACGAGGTGTGGGGCCAGGACACCACCACGCTGGTGTCGTCGGCGTATGCGCCGGTCGGTGAGCTGATTCCGGTGGAGGGCGGATACGAGCTGTCGGGGAGCTGGCGGTTCTCGTCGGGCTGTGATCACGCGTCGTGGGCGCTCCTGGGTGCGTTGGTCGTCGGCGCCGAGGGGCGGCCGGTCGACTTCATGACCGTCGCCGTGCCGCGGACCGACTACCGGATAAAGGACGTGTGGGACGTCGTCGGCTTGCGCGGAACGGCCAGCAACGAGATCACGGTCGAGAAGGCGTTCGTGCCCGAGCATCGGACACTGCGCAACTACGAGGCCGCGCAGCTGCGGGCCCCCGGACACAAGGTCAACACCGCGCCGCTGTTCAAGCTCCCGTTCGCGGCGATCTTCACCAGTACGGTCGCCGCGCCGGTGATCGGCACCGTCGCGGGCTGCTACGAGACGTATCTTTCGGCGATGCGCGACCGTGTCCGCCTGAGTCTCGGGGGCGGTCGGTTCGCCGAGGACCAGTTCGCTCAGGTCGCCGTCGCCCGGGCCTCGTCGGAGATCGATGCGGCGATCCTGCAGATGGACCGCAACATCCGTGAGCTGCTCGAACTCGCGGAGGCGGGGGAGCCGCTGCCGATGAGCATGCGGCTGCGGGTCCGTCGCGATCAGGTCCGCGGCACCGAGCGGGCCCTCGAGGCGATCGATCTGCTGTTCAAGACGGCGGGCGGCAACTCGCTGACCCGGGGCAATCCGATCGAACGCGCGTGGCGCGACGCACACGCCGGCAGTGTGCACGTCGCCAACGATGCCGAACGTGCGCTCGCCATGTACGGCAGGGGCGCGTTCGGATTGCCGGTCGAGGACAACCTGGTCTAGCCGGAGCCGATCACGACCACGCCGTACGTGGTTGCGCACGCGTGCACGGTTGTGTCCTCCGTCGATTTCAGGTTCGATGTTGAACGCAATCGCAGGTGCCCGACCGGGGACAGCGGGATTCCCACTCAGCGGAAGCATCGACTGTTCCGCGGCAGGGTGGGAGCATTCCAGTGTGTATCGCACCTCGCGATGCGCGCATGAGCAGGTAGGGGGCCGACTGTGCCGAGAGTCGCCGAGGCGCGGGACGCGGCCGAACCGAGTTCGGCCGAGCAGCGGGCACGGTTCGCGCGCATGCTCGACGCCGCGGCGCAGTTGGGCACCGAGAAGGAACTCGAGCGCGTCCAGATGCACGAGGTCGCGAAGCTCGCCGGAGTCGCCATCGGCACCCTGTACCGCTACTTCCCGTCGAAGACGCACCTGTTCGTCGCGGTGATGGTCGATCAGATAGATCAGATGAGCGAGGGCTTCGCGCGTCGGGCGCACCCCGCCGCCACGCCGCAGGACGAGATCTTCGAGACGCTGCTGCGGGCCACCCGCGCTTTACTGCGTCAGCCGTTGCTCGCGAACGCGATGATCCAGTCGACGAGCACCGCGAAGGTGACCGCGATCCCCGATGTCGCTCGGGTGGACCGACTGTTCCGTGACGTGCTGTTCGACGCCGCCGGCCTCGACCAGGTGACGGAGAGCGATTCGGTTCTGGTCCGGGTCCTGGTGTCGGCGTGGTTCGGCATCATCCAGTCGTGCCTCAACGGGCGCGTGTCGGTCCCGGATGCCGAAGCCGACCTGCGGGTCGCGTGCCGTCTGCTGCTGGCCGAACTGTCCAATGCGCAGGTGCCTGCGGGCGGCTGACCGGAGACTCAGCTCCGTTCATTGAAATGAATTCTAGTTTCGCGGCGACCCATTCGGGCTGATCGCAGCCCGCTGTCGGCGGCGCTTCGCCCCCGTGTCCCCGCGCCTTCGGTGCGGTTCGCGCTATCTAGTTCACTGTTTGCACTGTATGTGGTGTCGGCGGTGCGCCGCGGCGACCGTGCGGCTCGTTTTCTGCGGACCCGTTGCCCTCGACGCGAAAGTAGAATACATTCCAAAAATGAACGAGTTGCAGTTCCCGATCGCGGGCGCGGTGCCTCGTCGCTACTGCACATACCTGTCGAGGAGTTGTCCATGACCAACGTCGTCATCGTCGAGGCCGCCCGCACTCCGATCGGCCGCCGCCGTGGCGCGCTGGCCGGCCTGCATCCCGCCACCCTGCTCGGCGCCGCCCAGCGCGGCGTGCTGGATCGCACCGGGATCGCACCCGAGGAGATCGGCCAGATCGTCGGCGGCGTCGTCACCCAGGCCGGTGAGCAGTCCAACAACGTCGCCCGCAACGCCTGGCTGCACGCGGGACTGCCCTACACCACCGCGGCGACCACGATCGACTGTGCGTGCGGATCGTCGCAGCAGGCCGTGCACATGGTTGCGGGGCTCATCGCGTCCGGGCAGATCGACGCCGGCATCGCGTGTGGCGTGGAGTCGATGAGCCGGGTGTTCCTCGGCCAGGCCCTCGCCCCGGGCACCGGCATCCCCTACCCGGACGACTGGACCGTGGACCTGGGCGACCAGTTCACCTCCGCCGAGCGCATCGCCGCCAACCGTGGCCTCAAGCGCGGCGACACCGACGCGTTCGGCCTCGAGTCGCAGCGCCGCGCCGCGCAGGCGTGGGCCGAGGGCCGCTTCGATCGCGAGATCGTGCCCGTCGAGGCACCGGTCGTGACCAAGGAGGGCGAGCCCACCGGCGAGATCGCCACCGTCACCCGCGACGGCGGCCTGCGTGAGACCACCGCCGATGCCCTGGCGTCGCTCAAGCCGGTCATGGAGGGCGGCATCCACACCGCCGGTTCGTCGTCGCAGATCAGCGACGGCGCCGCCGCCGTGATGCTGATGAGCGAGGACAAGGCCAAGGCGCTGGGCCTGCGCCCGCGCGCCCGGATCGTCTCCTCCGGGATGGTCGGCTCGGACCCGTTCTACCACCTCGACGGCCCGATCGACGCCACCCGCCACGTGCTTGCGAAGGCCGGAATGTCGCTGGCCGACATCGACCTCGTCGAGATCAACGAGGCCTTCGCGGCCGTCGTGCTGTCCTGGGCGCAGGTCCTCGAGGCGGACATGAGCAAGGTCAACGTCAACGGCGGCGCGATCGCGCTCGGCCACCCCGTCGGCTCCACCGGGTCCCGTCTGATCACCACCGCGCTGCACGAGCTCGAGCGTTCGGACCGCTCCACCGCACTGATCACGATGTGCGCGGGCGGTGCGCTGTCGACCGCCACCGTCATCGAGCGCATCTGACCCCGATTCCCCAGAGCTTCATCTACTTCCGAGGACTTTTCGATGACCATTGGTTTGAGTGACGAAGACCGCGAACTCCGCGATTCCGTGCGGGGTTGGGCCGCGCGCCACGCGACGCCGACCGTGATCCGGGAGGCCGTCGAGGCCAAGACCGAGACGCGTCCCGCGTACTGGGGATCGCTCGCCGAGCTCGGCATGCTGGGCCTGCACCTGCCCGAGGAGGTCGGCGGCGCCGGCTACGGCCTGGTCGAGCTCGCCATCGTCGTCGAGGAACTCGGACGCTCGATGGTGCCCGGACCGTTCCTGCCGACCGCGGTGGTCTCGGCCGTGCTGAACGAGGCCGGCCGCACCGGTGAGCTCGAGGGGCTGGCCGACGGCACCCTGTTCGGCGCGGTCGCGCTGCAGCCGGGTGGACTGAAGCTGGTCCGCGACGGCGGCAAGGTGACGCTGTCGGGCACGTCCAGCTACATCCTCGGCGGTCAGGTCGGCGACCTGTTCCTGCTGGCCGCAGACGACGCCGGCAAGCTCGCGTTCGTCGTGGTGCAGCGCGATCGCCTCGACGTCACCGAGTTGCCCAGCCACGATGTGGTCCGCCGCAACGCCGAGGTCGTCGTCGACGGTCTCGAGCTGTCCGACGGTGATGTGCTGGAACTGGATTCGCAGCGCGTCCTCGACCTTGCCGCGGCCCTGTTCTCCGCCGAAGCAGCCGGTCTCGCCGACTGGGCGACCACCACGGCGGCCGACTACGCCCGCGTGCGTCAGCAGTTCGGCCGCGTCATCGGCCAGTTCCAGGGCGTCAAGCACAAGGCCGCCCGCATGCTCAGCCTCACCGAGCAGGCACGGGTCACCGCATGGGACGCCGTCCGCGCGCTGGGCGAGGACATCTCGCCGGCCGAGGCGTCGCTGGCCGTCGCGGTGGCCGGTTCCGTCGCCCCCGAGTCCGCCTTCCAGGTCACGAAGGACTGCATCCAGGTCCTCGGTGGCATCGGGTTCACGTGGGAGCACGACGCGCACCTGTACATGCGTCGCGCACAGTCGCTGCGGATCCTGCTGGGCTCCACCTCTTCCTGGAAGCGCCGGGTCGCGAACCTCACGCTCGAGGGTGCCCGTCGTGTGCTGAGCATCGATCTGCCGGCGGAGGCGGAGCAGATCCGCGCCGACATTCGTGCCGAGCTCGAGCCCGCGAAGGCGCTCGAGGGCGCCGAGCAGAAGGCGTACCTGGCCGAGCGTGGCTACACCTCGCCGCACCTGCCGGCGCCGTGGGGCAAGAGCGCCGACGCCGTGACCCAGCTGGTCATCGCGGAAGAGCTGCGCAGCACGGAACTCGTTCCGCACGACATGATCATCGGCAACTGGGTCATCCCGACGCTGATCGCGCACGGCAACGCCGAGCAGATCGAGCGTTTCGTGCCGCAGTCGCTGCGCGGCGACATCGTGTGGTGCCAGCTGTTCTCCGAGCCCGGTGCCGGCTCCGATCTGGCGGGTCTGTCCACGAAGGCCACCAAGGTCGACGGTGGGTGGAAGCTCAACGGCCAGAAGGTGTGGACCTCGATGGCCCGCGAAGCGGACTGGGGAATCTGCCTGGCGCGCACCGACGGTGACGTCGCCAAGCACAAGGGCCTGTCCTACTTCCTGATCGACATCCGCAACAGCGGCCTCGACATCCGTCCGCTGCGCGAGATCACCGGCGAGGCACTGTTCAACGAGGTGTTCCTCGACGACGTGTTCGTGCCCGACGAGGGCCTGGTCGGCGAGCCCGGAGAAGGCTGGAAGCTGGCCCGGACCACCCTCGCCAACGAGCGCGTCTCACTGTCGCACGACTCGTCCCTCGGCTCGGGCGGCGAGGCCCTGCTCGATCTCGCGGCCGAGATTCCCGGCGGCCTCGATGCCGAACAACTGACCGTTCTGGGCAAGGTGCTGTGCGACGCGCAGTCCGGCGGTCTGATGGGGCTGCGTACGACGCTGCGCTCGCTCACCGGTGCGCAGCCCGGCGCCGAGTCCTCGATCGCCAAACTCCTCGGCGTCGAACACATCCAGCAGGTGTGGGAGGTCGCGATGGAATGGGCCGGCCCGCGCTCGCTGCTCGGCGAGCAGCATCGTCGCTCCGCCACCCAGATGTTCCTCAATTCGCAGTGCATGTCGATCGCAGGTGGTACGACCAATGTTCAGCTGAACATCATCGGCGAGCGGATCCTCGGGCTCCCGCGTGACCCCGAGCCCGGAAAGTGAGTTGCACGAACATGAATCGCACCTTCGTCGTCGGCGTCGGCATGACCAGGTTCGAGAAGATCGAATCGCGTGACTGGGAGTACCCGGACATGGTCTCCGAGGCCGTCGGTGCCGCGCTCGCCGATGCGGGGATCTCGTACGACCAGGTGCAGCGGGCCGCCGTCGGGTACGTCTTCCAGCCGTCGGCCGCCGGCCAGCGCGCGCTGTACGAGACGGGCCTGACCGGCATCCCGATCTTCAACGTCAACAACAACTGCGCCACCGGTTCGTCGGCGCTGATGATGGCGCGGGAGTGGGTGCAGGGCGGTCTCGTCGACGTCGCCCTCGCGGTGGGCTTCGAGAAGATGACCAAGACGGCGCTCTCCGGCACCGGTGAGATGCCGAAGGTCTCCACCCTCGACGACCACCTGAAGGTGATGACCGCCAAGCACGAGTGGGGCCGCGGCCCCATGACGGCGCAGTTGTTCGGCAATGCCGCGCTCGAGCACATGGAGCGCTACGGCACCACCGCCGAGCAGATCGCGTCCGTCGCGGTGAAGAACCACAAGCACTCGGTGAACAACCCGTACGCGCAGTTCCGCGACGAGTACACGCTGGCACAGGTGTTGGACGACAAGATGATCCACGCACCGCTCACCCGTTCGCAGTGCTCGCCCACCTCCGACGGCGCGGGTGCCGCGATCGTGGTCAGCGAGCGCTTCGTGCGCGAGCACGGTCTCGAGGACCAGGCCGTCGAGATCGTCGCGCAGGCGCTCACGACGGACACCGCGGAGGCGTTCGACGACCAGTCGATGATCGACGTCGTCGGTGCGCCGATGACGCGGGCCGCTGCAGCGCAGGTGTTCGGCGAGTCGGGCCTGACGATCGACGACGTCGACGTCATCGAACTGCACGACTGCTTCGCGATCAACGAGATCATCACGTACGAGGGCCTCGGCCTGTGTGAGCCGGGGGAGGGCGGCAAGCTCGTCGAGTCCGGCGCCACCACGTACGGCGGCAAGTGGGTCGTCAACCCGTCCGGCGGTCTCATCTCGAAGGGTCACCCGCTCGGCGCCACCGGCCTGGCGCAGTGCGCCGAGCTGACCTGGCAACTGCGCGGCCAGGCCGACGCCCGTCAGGTCGACGGCGCCCGCGTGGGTCTGCAGCACAACCTCGGCCTCGGTGGTGCGTGCGTCGTCACGCTGTACCGGGCCGGGACCATCTCTAAGTCTTCTACGGAGTCGTAATGCCCATCGATGTGAAGGCCGCACTGTCGGCCGAACCGACCGTGCGCGAGGCCAACTGGACCGAGCGCGACGTCCTGCTCTATCACCTGGGTCTGGGTGCGGGCGTGAACTCGCTCGACCCCGCGGAACTCGGCTGGGTCTACGAGAAGGGCCTGCGGGTCCTGCCGACGTTCGCGATGGTCGCGGGCCAGGGCGTCTCGGCCGGCACGCTGAAGCCGGCCGGCATGAACATGCCCGGCATCGACATCGACCTGCGCAAGATCCTGCACGCCGGTCAGTCGTTGACCCTGCACGCCCCGATCCCGACGTCGGGATCGGCGCTGGTGTCGTCGCGGGTCGCCGACGTGTGGGACAAGGGCAAGGCCGCGATGATCGTGCTCGAGCAGTCCGCGACGGACCTCGACGGAAACCCGTTGTGGACCACGGGAATGCAGATCTGGGCGCGCGGCGAGGGCGGGTTCGGCGGCGAGGCCGGACCGGACGCGGTGAACGCCGTCCCCGAGCGGGAGGCCGACAAGGTGCTGGTCTCGCCGACCAGCACGCAGCAGGCCCTCGTGTACCGGCTCAGCGCCGACATGAACCCGCTGCACGCCGACCCGGCGTTCGCGCAGATGGCCGGCTTCGACCGCCCCATCCTGCACGGGCTCGCGTCGTACGGCGTGGTCTGCAAGGCCGTCGTCGACGGCGTCCTCGGTGGCGACCCGACTCGGGTGCAGAACTTCTCGGTCCGGTTCGCGGGCTCGATCTACCCGGGTGAGACCATCGAGACCTCCGTCTGGCAGGACGGGGACACCCTGACCCTGCTCGCCACCTGTCCGGAGCGCGAGGGCCAGCCGGTGCTGACCCACGCCACCATGGAGGTTCGTTCGTGAAGACCGGGGACCACCCCACCACCCACACCCACCCGCACGGCACCGTCCTGACGTCGGCGCCGCAGGATGCGCCGGTGGACCGCGCGACCGCCGCGGCCCGTCGCGTGATCGACGCGATGCTGCGCACCGATCGCGGAAACGCGAACCTCGACCGCGTCGCGGAGGAGTTGAACAGCATCGCCGACCATCTCGAGGAGCACGCTCCCGAGGTGGCCGACCGGATGGTCGACATGTGGAGCGGCGAGGGCGTCACCCGGCACGACCCGATCACGGGCCCCGAGAACGCGATCGCACCGCCGCTCGTCCTCGAGGGACTCGGGGACGGTTCGGTGCAGGGCGTCGTGACGCTGAACCTGCCGTACCAGGGCCCGCCCGGGTGCGTGCACGGCGGCGTCTCCGCGCTGCTCCTCGATCACGTCCTCGGCGTCGCGAACGCGTGGGGCGGCCAGGCCGGCATGACCGCGCAACTCAACGTGCGCTACCACCGTCCGACGCCGCTGTTCGAGGAACTGACCATCACCGGCAAGCAGGAATCGGTGGAGGGCCGCAAGATCCACACGGTCGGCGACATCAAGAACGCCGCCGGCGACGTGTGCGTCTCGGTGCAGGGACTGTTCATCGACGCATCGGTCCCGCGTCCGAGGTAGTTCGCCTGTCAGCTGAAGGGTCCCTTCGTGCGCTGTGCGCGTGTGAAGGGACCCTTCAGCTCTTACATCGAGGGGAGTGCGTTGTGGGAAAGCTCGAAGGTAGGACCGCGATCGTCACCGGTGCCGGTATGGGTATCGGCCGTGGCATCGCGGGCGCGTTCGCGCGTGAGGGTGCGAACGTGCTGGTCGCGGAGATCGACGAGGTCGCGGGTGAGTCGACGGCGCGGTGGCTCCGGGAGGAGTGGGGCGTCGAGGCCGAGTTCCAGCACACCGACATCACCGACAAGGGCCAGGTGCATGCGATGGTCGACAGCGCCGTCGACCGGTTCGGCCGCCTCGACATCTTGGTGAACAATGCTTGGCGCAGTACGGGTTTCGCGCGGTTCGAGAACATGACGGACGAGCAGTTGCGTGGCGGGTTCGACATGGCCGTGATGGCCGCGTTCTGGGCGATGCAGCGCGCGCTGCCCGAGCTCGAGAAGCACGGCACCGGTCGGGTCATCAACCTGGCCAGCCTCAACGGCGTGAACGCACACATGTACTCGGTGCACTACAACGCTGCCAAGGAGGCACTGCGCAGCCTCACCCGCACCGCCGCCCGCGAGTGGGCGCCGAAGCAGGTGTGCTGCAACGTGATCTGCCCGGGCGCGCAGAGCGAGGCGTACCGTCGGGTGGCCGAGGCCAATCCGCAGATGGCGGCGTCGATGGCGTCGGCCAACCCGATGGGCCGTGTCGGAGACCCACTCGACGACATCGGGCCGGTCGCCACGTTCCTCGCGAGCGACGACTCGCGCTACGTCACCGGCAACACGCTGTTCGTCGACGGTGGCGGACACATCAACGGCGTCCAGTGGGCGCCGCAGGTGGACTGACGAAGGTCCCGTGCCGACTCCCCGCTCAGCTGAAGGGGGAGTCGGTCACGCTGCCGTAGGAGCTGCCGAAGCTGCCCGTGGAAGTGCTGCCGAGGCTGCCGGTGCTGCTGCCCAGGCCCAGGCTGCCGAGGCTACCGGTGGCCGGTTGACCGCCGACCACGATGCGAACGCTGCCGGTGGTGGTGCCGAACTGCCCGAGCAGCATCTGTATTCCGTCGGCCGGCGCGATGAAGGCGCTACCGAGCGAGCCGAAGGGGTCCGGTTCGGGCACCACCACGTCGGCGCCGGCCGTACCCGGGGTCAGAACGAACAGCGCCGCCGCTGCCGCTGCCGACACACCGACTCCCAGCGCGGGTCGCAGCCGCGACCGGCGGGTCGTCGAGTTTTTCAACATGTTTCGAGCTCCTTCCGTTGGTCTGGAGAATGAAACACGACAGGGCTCTCGCAGGGGCCGAAACGGATGGATTCGCCCCCGCCGCCCCGCCGTCCCCGCCGGGTCGTGTGGTCGGGCGGCGTGCCCGCGGTGCCGTGCCGAGAGTCCGGACCTTCCGTAGGGTCGGCGGGGATGACGTACGAAACCACTGCAATCGAACTGTCCGACAGTGCGCAGACATGGTTGGTCGAGCGGCCCATCGAGATCGCGGTCTACATCGTGGTCGCCCTCGTCCTGCGCTTCGTGTTGAACCGCCTGATCGATCGGGCCACGCGCGACAGATCCGGTGGCGAGCCTCGGCTGCTGCGGCCGCTCAAGGAGCGTCTCCCGGTGGGCACACGCGACGCCGTCGCCGCAGCGCGGCGGGCGCAACGGGCCCGCACCATCGGGTCCGTGCTGAAATCCGGGGTCTCGATCGTGACCCTCACGTGGTGTGTGTTGCAGATCCTCACGGTCTTCAGCGTCAACGTCGCGCCGCTCGTCGCGTCCGCGGGCGTGGTCGGCGTCGCGCTGGGCTTCGGCGCACAGAACCTGGTGCGCGACTTCCTCACCGGCATGTTCATGCTGCTCGAGGATCAGTACGGGGTGGGCGACATCATCGACGTCGGCGAGGCCGTCGGGACCGTGGAGACGGTGGGTCTGCGGGTCACCACGATCCGGGACCTCAACGGGACACTCTGGTACTGCCGCAACGGCGAGATCGCGCGGGTCGGCAACATGAGCCAGGGCCATGCCGTCGCGGTGATCGATCTGCCGATCGCGCACAGTGCGGCGGTGCCGCGGGCCACCGAGATCGCGCTCACCGCCGCCATCGAGGCCACCGAGGACGACGTGATCGCCGACGCGGTCCTCGAACGGCCCCAGATGCTCGGCGTCAACAGCGTGACGGCCGAGGCCGTGATGCTGCGGCTGACCGCTCGGGTCAAGCCGGGGCTGCAGTGGGCGGTGCAGCGGCACATCACGCAGGCGGTGCTCACCGCGTTCGACGAGCACGACGTCGGGGCCCCGCTCGCGATGTTGTCCGCGATGCGCGGCGGGTCCCAGGGCTGACCCTGTCCGAAACATCCAATCGCCGGGCGCCGGGGACAGCTAGCGTGGCCACCATGACTCCTCAGCTGAACGCAATCGGATTGGTGACGACGGATCTCGCGGCGTCGCTGCGGTTCTACCGTCTCCTCGGTCTCGACATCCCCGCGGACATCGAGTCGCAGCCGCACGTCGAGGTCGTCGCCGGCGGGGTCCGCCTGATGTGGGACACCGTCGAGGTCGTCGAGTCCTTCGGTGGTCCCTACACCGCGCCCACCGGTGACGCCCGGGTCTCGCTCGCGTTCGAGTGCAGCAGTCCCGCCGAGGTGGATGCGGTGTGGGCGAAGCTCGCCGCGGCCGGGCACGCCGAGGTCGAGCCGTTCGACGCCCCGTGGGGACAGCGCTACGCGACGATCACGGACCCCGACGGCAACGGCGTCGACCTGTTCGCACCGCTGCCGTCCTGACGGAGTTCGCCGAACGGGCTTCCCGTGATGCGACGGGACTCGCGGATGAGGTGGCTCTGATCCACGTAGCCACACCGGGCCGCCACGACAGCCGACGGGATGCCGCGCGCAGCCAGGCTGCGGGCGCGTGCGAGACGCAGGATGCCGGCCAGGGTCTTGGGTCCGTAGCCGAAGCTGCGATTGCCGAGGCGGTGCAGCGCGCGGGCCGACATGCCGGTGGCCTCGGCGACGGCGGCTACGGACCCTCCCGTCCCGAGCAGGTGGGCGGCGACCGTCACGACCGGGTCCGGCTCCCCGGACTCCGCCAGTCGCCCCACCGCGAAGGACTCGAATGCCGCTGCGGCCTCTAGAGGATCCGACGCGGTGAGGGCCGCGGCGCCCCGCCCGCCGACGACGTCGGCGAGCGGTACCCGCTGGTCACGCAGGTCAGTGGCCGGGACGCCCAGCAGGTGGGGGAGCAGGCCGGGCGGGAACCGGACGCCCACGCCGGGGTCCGATGACGCGGTGACGGTGAACGGCCGGGTGTCGGGCCCGGCTACCAGGACCGCGCCGTCCCGCCACACGAGATCCATGCAGCCGTCAGGCAGCACCGTTCCGTCCGGCGAACGGACCGTGTGCCAGACGGTCGCACCGGGAATCATGCGTGACGGGCGCTCGCGGTACACGGCCCCAGTACAGCACGCCGGGCCGAGCGCCTCAGCCCAGTCGGTCGCGGAGGGCGTCGAGCGGATCGGTACCGTCCCGGCGACCACGCGGTCCGTCGCTCTCCGGGAGGGTGAGACGGCCGGCGTCGGAGCGGGTCCATTCGCGAACCGCCCAGCGCTCGGCGATGCCCCACTTGCCGTCGCGGCGTTCCATGAGGTCGACGTAGCGGCAGCCGCTGGTGAAGTTGACCATGCCGATGCCCTCGCCGCCGCCCCAGTGGGCCGCCGTCGAGTAGGCCTCACTGATCGCGAAGTCGCCGTGCAGCTCGACGAGGTGGTTGCCGATGTGGTGCATGGTGCCGCCGATCGCGCGAAGCTTCGGCTCCACCCAGGCGATGAAATCGTCGATGCCACCGTCGAATCCGGTGTGGTGGTCGACAGCGCCGGGGTGGTAGGTCTCGCGGACGAGGTCGAAGTCGAGGCGGTCGATTCCGCGGCAGTAGCGCATGATCACTTCGTAGATGGCCTGCTTGTCGAGCAGTTCGGCGATCGCCGTGTCCCTGTCCACCGTCGTCATCGTGCTGCCTCCTGCGTGGTTCCGGCCGTGGACTTCAGTCCTACCGCCCACTCGATCAGCTGCGGAACCTCTTCTCCCGCTGTGCAGAACGTGGCCGGTCGGAACACTGCGACGGTTGCGCCGGCGGCATGCCAGGACAGGGCCTTGTCGGCGGTGGCGTCGAGATCGACGCTTCCGTCGTCGCGGCGTTCGGGGGCGACCGACACCTGGACGATGGGGGAGTGAGGGTCGCGACCGTGCGCCTCGAAGGTGTCACGCAGGAGGGTGACGCTGTCCGAGAACGTCTGCATGTCGGCGGGGTTCACGGTCCAGCCGTCGGCGATACGGGCAATGCGATCGAAGTTGCGCTGACTCGGGCCGAACCCGAAGATCACCGGAACTCGCTCCTGCACGGGCAGAGGCCGGGCGTGGAAGTCCTCGAAGGAGAACTCGCGGCCCTGGAAGGTGGCCGGCGCCTGGGTCCACAGCTCACGGCACGCGCGGACGGTGTCCTCCATGCGGCCGAAGCGGGCGTCGAACGGCATGTTGGTGGCCGTGTACTCGGCCTCCTGCCAGCCGACACCCATGCCGATCGCGGCCCGGCCCTCGGACAGTCGGTCGAGGGTGGCGATCTGCTTGGCCAGCAGCACCGGCGGCCGCACCGTCGCGATCAGCACCGAAACGTTGAGCAGTGCCCGCTCGGTGACGGCGGCGACCGACGACAGCAGTGACAGCGGTTCGTACCAGTCGTGTTCGATCGGGAACGGGAAGCCATGGGTGCGAACGCGTTCCGCGTGCGCATCCGCGTTGAAACCGATGTGATCGCCGGTGGAGATCATGTCGACTCCCGCGCGGTCCGCGGCGGCGGCGACGTCGAGCACCGGGCGGATCCGTCCGGCGTAGAGGTTTTCGGCGCCGAGAATGTTCAGACCGACCTGCATGGTGCTCCTGTTCCGCGGTTGCGCGTTCGGCGGTTCACCGGTCGCCGGGTACTCGGCGACCGGTGAACCGAGGGGTCTCGGGCATGAATCTCACAGCGAGCGTCGGGCGTGCTCGCTCAGGTCTCCGACCAGATCGATGCAGGTCAGCCGCTGCGTGAACCTCCACTCGCCGTCGGCGACGGCGAAGGCGTCGAAGTAGCGGCCCGACAGGATCGGCTGCAGGGGAAGCTTTTCGGTGGCCTGGAGCACCGTGAAGTACGACAGGGACGTCGCGGTGCGGCAGTCGTCGGCGACGTCGACCCGGAGATTGGTGACGACGTGCTTGGTCCGCGGCCGCGGCGGCGTGCCGTGCATCCGGATGAAGCTGCGGCACGCCTCCAGGACGCCGCCGGGATCGGAGTCACGCACCGGCCCCAGCGGCGTCCCGGCACCGTCGCACTGCCCGTACACCGCGTGTGCGAAGAGATCCGAGACCTCCTCCAGACGCGCCTCGTCGATGAGGTGCGTGTAGAGGTGGGACAGGTCGCGGATCGCATCGACGGCTACCAGGCGTTCGACGGTGCGGTCGAGCATCAGACGTTGATCTCGCGACGGATCATCTTTCCGGTTGCGTTGCGCGGCAACAGGTCCGTGGTGAGACGCCACTTCGTCGGCACCTTGAAGTACGACAGGCGCTCGGACGCGAACTCCCGCAGTTCTTCCTCGGTGACGGTCTGGCCGGGGACCACCACGACCACCGCGGACACCTCCTGGCCGAGATCGGGGTGCGGGCTGCCGATCACGGCGCACTCCTGCACCGCGGGGTGCTCGTCGAGGGTCTGCTCGATCTCGGTGGGGTAGACGTTCTCTCCACCGCGCAGGATCAGGTCCGAGCGACGTCCGGTCAGGCGCAGGCGTCCGTTCTCGACGACGCCGTAGTCGCCGGTGCGCAGCCAGCGGTCGGGGGTGATCGAGGCTGCGGTCGCGTCGGCGTCGTTCCAGTAGCCGAGCATGACGAACGGGCTGCGCACGCAGACCTCGCCTTCGTGGCCGTCCGACAGCCACTCGCCGAACGGGTCGCGGATCTCCATGCTCACCGTGATGATCGGCCGGCCCAGCGTGCCCGGGTACTCCTCGAGTTCCGCCGAGGTGGCCACGGCGATCGCGGTGCTGCACTCGGTGAGCCCGTAGCTGTCGACGAGGGCATTGCGGGCGAACGGAACCTGTTCGCGCAGACGGTCCTTGAACGCGATCGACGACGGCGCCGACGCCAGCGAGAACGACGTCAGCGACGACAGGTCGTACTTGCCGAGGTTGCCGTGCTCGAGCAGTCGGGAGGCCATCGTCGGGACGGCGCCCCAGTTCGTGACGCGCTCCCGCTCGATGAGACCGAGGATGCGGTCGACGTCGAACGAGCCCTGGTTCATGACCAGCGCGCCACCCATGGCGAGACGCGGGACCGCCAGGTTGTGCAGGCTCGCGATGTGGAACAGCGGCGAGGTGAGCAGGTCGCGCATTTCGGTGGGCACGTCGGGATCACTGGGCTTGCCCGTGAACGCCGCCATGAGCGCGCCGTTGTAGCGGTGGTAGTCGACGACCGCGAGCAGGTTGCGGTGCGAGTGCAGTGCGCCCTTGGGGCGGCCGCTGGTCCCGGAGGTGAAGAGGATGACGGACGGGTCGTCCTCGTCGATCTCGACGGTGGGACGTCCCGCGCCGGCGAACTCGGCGAACAGGCGAGGCAGGTCCTCTTCCATCGTCAGCACCGTGATGCCGGTCGTATCGACGCCGGCGAGGGCGGCGCTGCGCTTGGCGTCGGCGATCACGACCTTCGGCGTGCTGTGCTGCAGGCCGTACTCGATCTCGCGCGGCACCCACCAGCCGTTGAGGCCGACGGTGATCGCACCGAGTGCCTGCGTCGCCCAGAAGGTGGTGACCCACTCGGGGGTGTTGGCCGCGAGGATCGCGACACGGTCGCCCTTCTCGACGCCGTACCGCTCCTGCAGGGCTGCTGCCAGGGCGTATGCGTCGGCGGCATGCTGTGCGTAGGACACGCGGCGGTCCTCGGTGACGAGGTAGTCGCGGTCTCCCCACTTGACGGACTGGGCCAGCAGATCGCCCACGGCCCGGTCCCGGTTCTTCATGACCGGCATTCGGGTGCCGAGGACCTCTTCCTCGGTGATCTCGAACGGTCCGCCGGGACCGACCAGACGAGACATGACCTGGTCCAGGTGCAGTTGCGGATCTGCGGGGGCAGTCATGAGTGACCTTTCGTCCGTGTCACAGTGTCGTTCCTGTCACTTCTGCGTGTGAACGCCCAGGCACCAGGCTCGGGACATGGGATGTGACGGGTTTCTCACGGCAATTTCTCACGTCGGGAAGGTTCCGCGGGATGAGTTACCACTCAGCGAGACTAACGGTGATCTGTGCGACAGCCGAGGCTACTTTTCGCGAAAGGGCATGGCTGGATGATCGAACCTCGAGGTCCGGTTGCCGGTCGGGCCACGGATGGCTGACCCGCCTACACAGCCCGCAGTCAGTAGTAACGCGCCTACCGGCGCTGCGACAGGAGAGAATGAGTTGGAACGCACGACGATTGCCGAGATGCTCCTCGATCGCCTCGGCGACCAGCGTCCAGGTGTCCGTACCCGTGAGCAGGACTGGACGTGGGACGAGGTGGTTCGCGAGAGCGCTGCACGCGGATCGCTCGCGCAGTCGCTGAGGGTGGACGGCCCGTTCCACATCGGCATCCTCCTCGAGAACGTGCCGGACTTCCTGTTCTGGCTCGGCGGTGCAGCCCTGGTCGGCGGCACTGTCGTCGGCATCAACCCGACCCGCGGTGCGACGGAACTCGAGGCCGAGATCCGTTACGTCGACTGCCAGTTGATCGTCACCGACGCCGAGGGCATGGCGAAGCTGAAGGATCTCGATCTCGGCCTGGCCGACGATCGGTTCATCCTGATCGACGCCCCGGACTACCAGGACCGCATCGACGCGCACCGGGTCGAGCCGGCGATTGCCGACGGCATCGACGAGGACAACCTGTTCCTGCTGCTGTTCACGTCGGGCACCACCGGTATGTCCAAGGGCGTCAAGTGCAGCCAGGGGCGGCTCTCCCGTCTCGCGTACGCGAACACGAAGAAGTACGGCCACCACCGCGACGACGTCGACTACTGCTGCATGCCGCTGTTCCACGGCAACGCGCTGATGGCCCTGTGGGCCCCGGCCCTGGCGAACGGCGCCACCGTCTGCCTGCCCGCGGCCCGCAAGTTCTCCGCGTCCGGCTTCCTGCCCGACGTGAAGTTCTTCGGCGCAACGTTCTTCACGTACGTCGGCAAGGCGCTCGGCTACCTGATGGCGACCCCGGAGCAGTCCGACGACAAGGACAACAAGCTCGAGCGCGCCTTCGGTACGGAGGCCTCGCCCGAGGACAAGGTCGAGTTCGTGCGGCGTTTCGGTGCCGAGCTGTTCGAGGGCTACGGCTCCTCGGAGGGCGCCGGCTCGGTCAAGCTCGACCCGGAGGCCCCCGAGGCGGCCCTCGGCCGTCCGGCGCACGCCGGCATCGCGATCGTGAACCCCGAGACGCGCGAGGAGTGCGTCCGCGCGATCCTCGACGAGCACGGCCGGGTCCTGAACCCGGACGAGGCCATCGGCGAGATGATCAACAAGGAGGGTGCGCGCGCGTTCGAGGGCTACTACAAGAACGACGCCGCCGACTCCGAGCGCATCAAGCACGGCTGGTACTGGACCGGTGACCTCGGGTACGTCGACGAGGCCGGGTTCATCTACTTCGCCGGCCGCAAGGGCGACTGGATCCGCGTCGACGGCGAGAACACGTCCGCGCTGATGATCGAGCGGGTGATCCGCCGCCACCCCGACGTCATCGCGACCGGTGTCTACGCGATCCCGGACCCGCGGTCGGGCGACCAGGTGATGGCCGCGATCGAGGTGGATTCGATCGACGGGTTCGACGTCGACAAGTTCGCCGAGTACCTCGCGGGCCAGGCCGACCTGGGTACCAAGGCGACCCCGCGGTTCCTGCGCGTGTCCACGAACCTGCCCGTCACCGGATCGAACAAGGTCCTCAAGCGTGAGCTGCAGGCGGAGCTGTGGCGCACCGACGAGCCGGTCTACCGCTGGGAAGGCCGCGGCGAGCCCGTCTACAAGGCGATGACCGCCGACGACAAGGCCGCGCTCGAAGCCGAGTTCGTCTCGTTCGGGCGCCGGCGTTTCCTGGGCATCTGAATGGCGGTCCGCAAGGTAGCCTTCGTCACCGGCGCGAGCCGGGGCATCGGCCGGGAGATCGCTCTTGCCTTCGCGCGCAAGGGTTTCGACGTCGCGATCACCGCGCGCACCGTCCGCGAGGGGGAAGGGGCGGTCACGCCCCGCACCCGCGCGGAGGGTGAGGCGCTCCTCGCGGTCCCCGGCAGCCTGGAGACGACGGCCGCCGAGATCGAGTCGTGCGGTGTCCGTGCGCTGCCGATCCGGATGGATCTGCTGGAGCTGGACTCGGTCGTCGGCGCCGCCGACGAGGTGCTGCGTGAGTGGGGCCGTGTCGATGTCCTCGTCAACAACGCGTACGCGCAGACGGCCGGTCACATGGAGCGCATCCTCGACCTCCGGCTCGACGACGCCGAGGTCATGGTGCGGGGCAACTACCTGCACCAGTTGGCCCTGATCCAGCGGGTGCTGCCGTCGATGCTGGAGAACGGGGACGGCGTCGTCGTCGACCTCGTCTCCGGGTCGGCCACCACCGATCCGCCGGCCGCGCCCGGCGAGGGCGGTTGGGGCGTGGCGTACGCGGCGTCGAAGGCGGCCTTCGGTCGCCTGGCCGGTGCCGTCAATGCCGAGTACCGGGGTCGGGGCATCCGCGCGTTCAACCTCAGCCCCGGGTTCGTCGTCACCGAGTCCGGCAAGGCGCGCGGTGGCACCGACCGGATCGAGGACGCCGGCTTCGACGCGGTGCCGGCGACCGTGCCCGCCGCAGCGGCCGTGTGGCTGGCCACCGACCCGGACGCCGACCGTTTCCTCGGCCGGGTCGTCTGGGCGCCGAAGCTGGTGAACGATCTGGTCGATCCGGCCGAGCGCTGAACCGGACGCCGGAACTGGGATTCCCGTCGCCGCGAGGGGCTTGCCGTGAGCGGCGGTGACTGGTCTCATCGGAATTGTCCACCGGCGATTCCCGCTGGGCGAGACGTCCGCCCCGGCGGACCGGTGTGCTGGCTAGCGTCCGGACAAACGAGGTAGACAGTCGCCATCCGTGGCGGCTGTCTACTTTGGCACTGACGTCAATTGTGAGTCGTTCTTTGTTAGGGAGAGTAAACGATGGATTTGAGGGAATCCCCCGAACAGCTCGCGCTCCGCAAGGAGTTGCGCGAGTACTTCGCGAACCTGCTGCCTGCGGAGAAGCGCCGCGCAGCTGGTGAGCAGGGCGTGGGCGGCGAGTACTTCCGCGAGGTAGTCAAGCTGCTCGGCCAGGACGGCTGGCTCGGCATCGGGTGGCCCAAGGAGTTCGGTGGACAGGGGCGTTCCATCGAGGAACAGTTCGTGTTCTTCGACGAGGTGCAGCGCGCCGGTCTGCCCTTCCCGTTCGTCACGGTCAACACCGTCGGCCCGACGCTGATGAAGTACGGCACCGAGGAGCAGAAGGAACGCTTCCTGCCGGGCATCCTCGCGGGCGACATCGTCTTCGCGATCGGCTACACCGAGCCCGAGGCCGGCACCGACCTCGCCTCGCTCAAGACCCGCGCCGTCCTCGACGGCGAGGAGTTCGTGGTCGACGGCAACAAGATCTTCACGTCCGGCGCCAACACCGCCGACTACGTGTGGCTCGCCGCCCGCACCGATCCGGAGGCCCCCAAGCACAAGGGCATCTCGATCCTGGTGGTCCCCACCGACGATCCGGGCTTCTCGTGGTCGCCGATCCCGACCGTCGGCGGCCTCATGGTCACCTCGACGTACTACAGCGGCATCCGCGTCCCGCAGAAGGACGTCATCGGTGAGGTCAACGGTGGTTGGCAGTTGATCGCCGCGCAGCTCAACCACGAGCGCATCGGTCTCGCCGCGATCGGTGGCCGCACCTACGGCCTGTGGCATCAGGTGCTGGACTGGGCCAAGGAGAACGGCGCCATCGAGATCCCTTGGGTGCAGCAGGAATTCGCGCGCACGCATGCGAAGCTCGAGGCGATGCGCCTGCTCAACTGGAAGATGACCGCCGCGGTTGCCGCGGACACGCTGTCCGGTGCCGACGCCGGCGCCACCAAGGCGTACGGCACCGAGACCCACATCGACGTGTACCGGACCCTGCTCGGCATCCTCGGCGCCGCGGGCCGGATCCGACCCGAGTCGCCGGGCGCGCTGCTCGCCGGGCAGATCGAGCAGATCTCCCGCCAGGGCATGGTCAACACCTTCGGCGGCGGCGTCAACGAGGTCCTGCGCGACATGGTCGGCACGATGGGCCTGGGTCTCGTGCGTGAGAAGAGGGTCAAGTGAGCGAATTCTTCACCAAGCTCCGGGAATTCGAGGGACAGGTCCTGACCCCCAAGACGTGGGGCCCGGACGAGGTCAACACCCCGATGATCCGGCACTGGGTCGAGACGATGGGGGACACCAACCCGGTCTACCTCGACGACGACGCCGCTCGGGCGACCGGCCGGGACGGTGCGGTCGCACCCGCGCTCATGGCCCAGGTCTGGATCATGCGCACGTTCACCGACAAGATGGCGAACAACGATCCGTCGCAGGTGTGGACCGATCTGATCGCCACGCTCGACGACGCGGGCTTCTCGTCCGTCGTCGCGACCGACTCGGACTTCGAGTTCTTCTCGGAACTGCGTCCCGGCGACCGGGTTTCGATCACCGAGGTGATCGAGAACGTCTCCGAGGAGAAGTCGACCGGCCTCGGTGTCGGGCACTTCGTCACGACGCTCAAGACGTACTGCAACGGTGACGACGACGTCGTCGCGACGCAGCGTTGGCGCACCCTCCGGTTCAAGCCGAAGGGCAGCGAGAAGGCCGCCGAGAAGCCGGCAGGTCCGATCCCGGGCCTGCGCCCGCGTCCGGCGCTCAACGTCGACAACGCCTTCTGGTTCGAGGCCGCCAAGGAGCACCGCCTGGTGATCCAGCGTTGCGCCTCCTGCGGCACGCTGCGGCACCCCACGGGACCGATGTGCGGCGCGTGCCAGTCGCTCGACTGGGACACCGTCGACGCCTCGGGCCGCGGCACCGTCTACAGCTTTGTTGTCAACCACCACCCGCAGATTCCCGGGTTCGAGTACCCGCTCATCGTGGCGACCATCGAACTCGAAGAGGGCACCCGCCTGATCGCGAACATGACCGGCATCGCGCCGGGCGACGTCGAGATCGGCATGCCGGTGGAACTGGACTGGATCGACGCCGACCCGGATCTGACGCTGCCCGCGTTCCGGCCGGCCGCACGGGAGGACTCCTGATGGACTTCAACTTCAGCGAAGAGCAAGAGGCAATTCGCAACCTCGCCGCCGAGGTCTTCACCAGCAAGGCCGACATCGACCGCGTCAAGCAGGTCGAGCTGAGCGACGAGCGCATCGACCGCGACCTGTGGCGCGAACTCGCGAACACGGGCCTGCTCGGCATCGCGCTGCCCGAGGATCTCGGCGGCGGCGGACTGGGCCTGGCCGAGCTGTACGTGCTGCTCGAGCAGCAGGGCCGCCACGTCGCGCCCGTGCCGATCTGGCAGTCGGCCCTCGCGGCCCTCGCGGTCGCCGAGCTCGGCACCGACGCCCAAGCCGCCGCGCTGGTGCCGGGTGTCGCCGAGGGTTCGAGCTTCCTGACGATCGGCCTCGAGGAATTCGGTCCGTACGTCGACGGTGACCCGCAGACCACCGCCACCGAGGCCGGCGGCCAGTGGACCCTGACCGGCGCCAAGGCCGTCGTCCCGATCACGCACGTCGCCGATCGCGCGATCGTCTCGGCGACCACGCCCACCGGCGCGGCGCTGTTCGTCGTCGACCTGGCGGCTGCCGGTGTCTCGGTGGAGCAGACGCACTCCACCAACTGGGAGATCTGCGGCAACGTCACGCTCGAGTCGGCTCCCGCGGAGCTGCTCGGCCCCGCCGACGGCACCACCGCACAGTGGCTCGTCGACCGCGTCGAGCTGGCGCTCGCCGCGATCCAGCTCGGTGTCGGATCCGGCGCCACGGCGCAGGCCGTCACGTACCTCAACGGTCGCCAGCAGTTCGGGCGTCCGCTCGCGACGTTCCAGGCCGTCAACCACCAGCTGGCCGACTGCTACATCGACCTGCAGGCGATGAGCGTGACCCTCTGGCAGGCCACCCAGAACCTCGTCGACGGCACGGACGCCGGCACCTCGGTCCTGGTCGCGAAGTGGTGGGCGACCGACGGCGGCCAGCGCATCGTGCACCGCACCACGCACCTCCACGGCGGCATGGGCGTCGACACCGACTACCCCGTGCACCGGCACCTGCTGTGGGGCAAGCAGATCGGCGCGACCCTCGGTGGATCCGCATCCGACCTGGCGCGTCTGGGCGCGCAGCTCGCCGCGGGTGTCGAGGTGGTCGGATGACCGCCACCGTCACCGTCACGGGCCGCAGCTACGACGACATCACCGTCGGCGAGGTGCTGCCGGAGCTGGCGATCCCGTTGACCCGCACGCTGATCGTGTCGACCGCGATCGCGACCCGCGATTTCCAGGACGTGCACCACGATCCCGAGCTGGCGCGTGAGCGCGGCAGCAAGGACGTGTTCATGAACATCCTCACCAGCAACGGGCTGGCGGGACGCTTCGTGACGGACTGGGCCGGACCGCATCCGACGGTGCGCCGCGTGAAGATCCGCCTCGGCGCCCCCAACTACCCGGGCGACACGATGACGATGACCGGCGAGGTGGTCTCCAAGGAGAACGGCCTCGTCGAGGTCAAGATCGTCGGAGCGAACAGCCTGGGCAACCACCTGTCGGGCACCGTGACGGTCGCCTACCCCGACGCTGAAGGGAAGGACGCCTGATGGCTGTCAGCCCGCTCTCGGGTGCCGCCGCGATCGTCGGTATCGGCGCCACCGAGTTCTCCAAGAAGTCCGGCCGCTCCGAGCTGCAGCTCGCGTGTGAGGCCGTCACCGCCGCGCTGGCGGACGCCGGCATCGACCCGTCCGAGGTCGACGGTCTGACGACCTTCACGATGGAGACCAACGGCGAGATCCTCGTCGCACGCAACTGTGGACTGGGGGAGCTGAAGTTCTTCTCCCGCATCGGTTACGGCGGCGGCGCGGCGTGCGCGTCGGTGCAGCAGGCCGCGATGGCCGTCGCGACCGGTGTCGCCGACGTCGTCGTGGTCTACCGCGCGTTCAACGAACGCTCCGGCATGCGCTTCGGTGCCGGCCAGCACGACCGCCCGATGGACTCCACTGCGGATCGCGCAGCCTACGCGTGGCTGACCCCGCAGGGACTGGCGACTCCCGCCCAGTGGGTCGCGATGTTCGCCCAGCGGTACATGCACCAGTACGGTGCCACGAGTGAGGATTTCGGTCGGGTTGCCGTCGTGGCGCGCAAGCATGCCGCGAACAACCCGAAGGCGTGGTTCTACGGCAAGCCGATCACGCTCGAGGACCACCAGAACTCCCGGTGGATCGCCGAACCGCTGCACCTGCTCGACTGCTGCCAGGAGACCGACGGCGGCCAGGCCCTCGTCATCGTCTCGGCCGAACGCGCCAAGGACCTGCGTCAGAAGCCCGCGATCATCAAGGGCGCCGCGCAGGGCAGTGGCAAGGACCAGCACATGATGGCGAGCTACTACCGCCCCGACATCACCGGTATCCCGGAGATGGGTCTGGTCGGTCGTCAGCTGTACGCGCAGGCCGGTCTGACGCCGGACGACATCAATGCGGCGATCCTCTACGACCACTTCACCCCTCTGGTGCTCCCGCAGCTCGAGGAACTCGGTTTCTGCCGTCCCGGCGAGGCCAAGGACTTCATCCGCGAGGGCAATCTGGAGATCGGTGGACGGCTGCCGAGCAACACGCACGGCGGCCAGGTCGGTGAGGCGTACCTGCACGGCGTCAACGGCATCGCCGAGGCGGTCCGGGTACTGCGGGGCACGTCCACCAACCAGCCCGAGAACGTCGAGAACATGCTCGTCACGGCGGGAACCGCGGTTCCCACGTCGGGTCTGATTCTCGGCGTCGCCTGACCGAATTACCTGGAAGGACCAAAGAATGACGGCAGTGGAGCAGAAGCCGGCCGGCGCGTGGCGTGGGGTCGACCTCGGCACCCGCACGGTGAGCTACGACGAGCGCGACGCGATCCTGTACGCGCTCGCCGTGGGTGCGAAGGCCACCGACCTGGACCTCGTCATGGAGGACCGGCTGCGGGTGCTGCCGACGTTCGCGCTGACCCTGGCGCAGTGGGCCCCCGACGAGCTGGGGCAGCGCGGTGCCTTCGACATGAAGACCGCGCTGCACGGCTCGCAGGAGCTGAAGGTGCTCGCGCCGCTGCCCCGCAGCGGTGAGGTCACCCTGAAGGCCAGCGTCGGTGAGGTCTGGGACAAGGGCGCCGCGGCGGTGTTCGAGGTCAAGGTCGAGTGCGAGTACTTCGTCGCGACCTGGTCCCTGTTTGCCCCGGGCGCAGGCGGATTCGGTGGCGAGCGCGGCCCGTCCAAGCCGCCGGCACCCGAGGGCGACGCGAACGTGACCGCTCAGCTCGAGACCGCGTTCAACGTGGCCGCGCTGTACCGGCTCACGGGCGACCGTCACCACATCCACATCGACCCGGCGGCCGCCGCGGGTATCGGCCAGCCGCGTCCGATCATGCACGGCCTGTGCACGCTCGCCGCGTCGACGCTGCCGCTCGCTCAGGAACTCGGCGTGCACCCGGCGGATCTGACGGAGCTGCAGGGCCGCTTCGCGGCGCCGATGTTCCCCGGGGACACCGCCGACCTGCAGGCCTGGGGCGACGCGTCGGGTCTGTCCTTCGAACTGATCCGCGAGGGTAAGGCTGCGATCTCCGGCGGTTACGCGGTCTTCGCCAAGTAGCCCCACGACTTCAGCTGCGGGAGCACTCGACTTCGGTCGTGCTCCCGCAGCTGTTTTCATTCGACGGGTGATGCGAGTCGTCCACTCACACTGCGGCGGACCAGTTGGCGTCGTAGACGCGGAGCAGGTTGCCGCCCAGGATCTTCCGCAGGTCGTCATCCGACCAGCCCGCCCCGGTGAGCGTGCTCGCGAGATTCGGGAACTTCTCCACGTTCTCGAATCCAGTTGCGCCCCAGTTGCCGTTCTGCAGGGCCTCGGCCATCTCGAAATAGGTCAGCGGTCGGGTCCTCGGCTTGCTCATTCCCATTCCGGCCGCAATCTCGCCGATGCTGTTCTCGGCCCCGCGGGCCATGCGACCCACCTGTCCCATGAGCAGGGCCAGTTCGGGCGAGACGCTTCCCGGGGTCGCCTCCGAATCCGTTCCGATGGCCACGTGGTCGACACCCACGAGATCGACCACATATTCGATGTGGCGCAGGTAGTCGTCGATGGTCGGCCGGACTCCGGGTGTCGTGGCGCACAGGGGTGCGTAGGGAATGAGTCCGATGACTCCGCCCTTGGCCGCGCACGCGATGATCTGTTCATCGGTCAGGTTCCGGTGCTGTTCGAGCGCGGTCGCCCGTGGGTTGAGGCGGGAGAAGATGCACGGCTTGGTCGACAGTTCGATGGCTTCGAGGCTGGAGTTGATCCCGGTATCCACGAGGTCGATCACGATCCCGGTGTCGTTCAAGGCGCGGATGAGCTCGCGACCGAAGAACGACAGTCCCGTGTTAGTCGATTCGAGGCTGCCGTCGGCGGCCATGTTCCGCTCGTTGTAGGCGAGTTGCATGACCCGGAGTCCGGCGTCGTGGAAGACTTCGACCAAGGATGTGTCCCTGCCCAGCATGTCGGCACTCTGGGCGCCCAGGACGAGTCCGACGCGACCCTCCTTCTTGCACCGTCGAATGTCGTCCACGTTCTGTACGAGTTCGAAACGTGAATCGGCTCGGATGATATTGCGCTGCTGCTGAATTCGGCTCAGCGCCTGCGTAGTCCCGTCTCGGGGCCATGTCACGACTGTTTGCAGTGCGGTCACTCCCGAGCGTTCGATGCGCTCGTGCCACCCGGTGGCCGAGACCGAACATCCGTCGATGACGATCGAATCGTCGAATACGTTGCGCGACAATAGGGATTCGTCGATCGTCAACTGCATCTCCTCGAGTGATTCCAGGCCGGCATCCACGTTCTGCAAGGCCGCGATTGCTGCATTCGGGCACAGATGTGCCCGATATGGGCGATTGCGGCCGAGATTACCGGATTCGGGTGTGATGTGCGGCATATCGACTCAATCAGTCAGTTGTTTGACCAATTCGTGGATTCGCCGTGCGCTTCGAGTCTCCATGACCCTACGATGGTGCCCCGCAGGATCGCGGGCAACGTGGCCTCGGGGCCGGGAAGCGTTCGTTGCGGTCGAACTCCCCGGAGGCGGGCCGGATTCATTGCGTTCGAAACACTCACGGAGGATTGACGAGTAGTGGGAAACATTTTCGGCAGACGTCTCGGCGGCATGGTGCTGGCGTCGTGTGTGGGCGCGGCGCTGGTCGCGGGTTGTGCCTCGAGCGGTGGCACCGCGGCGAGCGGCGATACCGTGCAATCCGGAGCAGCCCGCATCGTGGGTACTCAGGGTGACGGTGGATCCGTCCAGTCCGGTGGAACGTTGACGTACGCCGCGTACTCGGTGCCTGCGAGCCTGGATCCGGCACGCACGCAGGTGGCGGGGACGACGGGCGGAACGGAGATGGCCGCGATCTACGACCTACTCATCCGCCATGATTCGGCCACCAACGAGTTCGTGCCGCAGCTCGCGAAGTCCATGGACGAGAGTGAGGACCGGCTGACCTGGACGATGAAGCTGCGTGAGGGCATCACGTTCAGTGACGGCACACCGCTCGATGCGCAGGCCGTCGTGGCGAGCATCGACCGTCTCAACCGGAACAAGGGCGCCTCCACGCAGCAGTACCTTGCGGCTGTCGCAAGCACCGAGGCGACCTCCCCCGACACCGTGACGTTCACCCTCACGGCCCCGTGGAGCGCGTTCCCGGCGATGTTCACGTTCGGCCACGGCATGGTCGTCGCCCCGGCGTCCGACGGGCCGGACGGCAAGTTCGCCCCGATCGGTGCCGGCCCGTTCACGCTGGGCAAGTTCACTCCACCGGAGTCCATCGAGTTGGTTGCCCGCGACGACTATTGGGACGGACGGCCGAACCTGGACGCGGTCAAGGTCGTATCGGTCCAGGGGGATCAGCCGAAGATCGACACGCTGCAGTCCGGTGGCGTCGACATGATCTACCTCCGCAACGCCGATACCGTCAACGCTGCCAAGGAGCGGTTCCCCGGATACATCGACCCCACCAGCATCGGTCAGGTAGTACAGATCAATCAGCGTGCGGGCCACGCGGGTTCGGACGTGCGAGTGCGGCAGGCGATCGCATATGCGATCGACCCGGTGCTGGTCGACCAGCGGGTCCGCCAGGGCGAGGGAATGCCGGGTTCGGTGATCTTCCAGGACTGGTCCCAGTGGCACAACGATGTTCCTGCAATCGCACCCGATCCGGCGAAGGCCCGCGCACTGCTGGACGAGGCGAAGGCGGACGGCTATGACGGCAAAGCGTCTTATCTGGCGATCTCGGAGGCGAACTCGCAGGCGAATGCGTTGGCGATCCAGGCGCAGTTGAACGCCGTCGGATTCGATGTGACGATCGACTACGTTCCCAGCGTCACGGACATGGTCAAGCGCCTCTACGTCGACAGGGACTTCGACCTGGGGTTCGGCGCGACCAGCCTGCTCGACGCCGCGCCCGAGATCCGCCTGTTCAGTGCGGTCGACAGTGCCTCCACCAACAACATCAACGGGGTGAACTCCCCACAGATCGACGCGGCGCTGGACGCCATTCAGGTGGCTCCGACCAGCGACGACAAGGTCCGGGCATTCAGTGAGTTGCAGGCCATCGTCAACGAACAGGTTCCGTTCGTGAATCTCGGAGCGACGGAAGCTTTCATCGGCTGGGACGAGTCCGTCTACGGGGTGAACCCGAGCCTCGACGGCATTCTGCTGCTGGACGAGGCCTGGATCAAGAAGTAGTCCCGCGGCCGAGGCCGAATGTCACACGTGTTCAGTTCAACCGATCGTGTGTGACATTCGGCCGAGAGCCGGGGGTGGTGGATCAGAGTTCCGGGTGGGTCGCCATGTAGCGGGCCGGGTACTCGCCTCCGCCGTGGACGGCGATGTCGGCGCCGTTGACGTACGACGACAGGTCGCTCGACAGGAACAGGCACGCCTTCGCGATATCGGACGGGGCGGCCATGCGCTGCATCGGCAGGGTGCGGGTGACGGCGGCGCCGCCGTCCTCTCCGTACACGGCGGCGGCGGCATCGGTGCGAATCAGGCCGGTGGTGATGTGGTTGACGCGGACCTTCGGCGCCCATTCGAGGGCGAGGGCCTTGGTGAGTGCGAGGAGGCCGGCCTTGGCGGCGGTGTAGGCGGCGGTGCCGGGCTGCGGCTGGTGCGCCGAGACACTGCCGATGTTGACGATCGCGCCGCCGGTCTCCTGTTCGCGCATCACGAGGTTCGCGGCCTGCGCCATGTAGGCGGGGGCCAGCAGGTTGAGAGCCACGATCCTCTCGGTGAACCGCGGCGACACGGTCGCGGCGTCGACGTCGGGCGAGCCGCCGGCGTTGTTGACCATCACGTCGAGGCGGCCGAACCGGTCGACGGCGTCCTGGACGAGTGCAGTGGCGTCGGCGGGGTCGCGCACGTCCACCGCGCGGAAGGCTGCGGTGCGGCCGTCGACGGTGGGCAGGTTCTCGGGCTCGTTGCGGGCACACACGAGCACGTCGGCGCCGGCCGTCAGGAAGTGCTCGGCGATGACGAAGCCGATGCCCTTGGTGCCGCCGGTGACGACCACTGCGCGACCGGAGAAATCGATCGGGTTGGGGTAGCTCATCGGAACTGCCTTTCTGTCGTGGCGCAGCCCCCTACACCACGAGGATCGTTGGTGCTCAGAAGTTTCCGCCACCAATTTCACGAAAACGCTGCGCGCAAGCAAATGCTTGGTTGAGAATAGTCGACTGGAGGGCTGTAGCACCAGGTCTCCGAGCTTTCTACGACATCCGAGAGCAGGTACACATGGGCAAGCTTGACGGTAAGGTCGCGCTGATCACGGGCGCCGGGCAGGGCATCGGGCAGGGCATCGCGCACGCACTGGCCAAGGAGGGTGTGTCGATCGCGGTTGCGGGCCGCACCGAATCCAAGCTCGTCAACACGGTCGAACAGATCGAGGCCTACGGTGGCAAGGCGTTACCTGTCCGGTGCGATGTCAGCAGTGCGTCCGACATCGAGGCCGCCGTCGAACAGACCATCGGGTTCTTCGGCGGTGTCGACATCCTCGTCAACAACGCCAACGACTGCGGCCCGGGGCCGCTGCTGTCGGTGAAGGACGAGGACTTCGAGCGGTCGTTCGCGACCGGCCCGCTCGCGACGCTGCGCATGATGCGTGCGTGCTACCCGTCGATGAAGGAGCGCGGCGGGGGGTCGATCATCAATCTCGTGACGTCGGCCGCCGTCCGTTGGGACGCGAGCAACTACGGCGCCTACGGCTCGATCAAGGAGGGCATGCGTTCGCTCACCCGTGCTGCCGCGTGCGAGTGGGGTATCGACGGAATCCGGGTCAACTCGGTAGCGCCACACGCGATGTCGCCGGCGCTCGAGGGCTGGATCGCCGCCCGTCCGGAGGAGGCCGCGGCATTCAAGGCCAGCATCCCGCTGCGCCGCATCGGTGACGCCGAATCCGATATCGGGCGCGCGGTGGTGTTCCTCGTCGGTGACGACGCCCGCTACCTGACCGGCGCCACGATTCCGCTCGACGGTGGGCAGGCCCGCTGGGGCTGACCTCGCGACGACGCGCGCGTGCCCGCACCTTTCGAGGAGGTGCGGGCACTGCTGTCCGGTGACCGTGCTTCGCGGTCAGAGCAGATGGACCTTCTTGTAGAGCATCTTGGACGGGCCGCCGACCAGGCCGACGCTGTCGAGGAAGCTCATGAGCTTGGAGCCCGACGTGCGGATCATGTCGTGGTGATGGGTGTTGGTGCGCGCGGCCTCGAGTGCGCGTTTCTTGTCGAGGCCGGCGTTCGCGTAGACGTCGGGGTGGATCATGCTCTTGACGACGAAGTGGACGACGGTGGCAGTGTTGACGCGCTCGACCGCCAGTCGGGCGCGGCTCGCGCCCTGCAGGCGACGCCCGACCTCTTCCCGCGCGAAGCGGATGTGCCGGGCCTCCTCGAGGACGTGGATCTTGCTGACGGTGCGGGTGACCGGCTGGACGCGCTCGTCCTTCATGAAGTCGCGCTGCATCATGTCGAGGATCTCCTCGGCGGCCATCACGCTGGCGTAAGCATTGGCGCCGCTGAACAGACCGCCCCAGAGGCGACCCGCCTTGTGGATGAACGGGATCGGACCGTAGTCAGGCATCCCGAGGCGCTCGCCGGCGCGGGCGAACATCACCGAATGACGGCATTCGTCGGCCACCTCGGTGAGCGCGAACTGGACGTGACGCGAATGCTTGTCGCGGCCGTACACGTCGCGCAGCAGCATCTGCATGAGCAGGATCTCGAACCACAGTCCGACGCTCGACACGCTCGCGGCCTCGTGCTTGGTGAGCTCGATCTTCTGCTCGTCGGTCATCTCGTCCCACAAGGTGGTGCCGTAGAGCGTGCTCCACTCGGGAGTGAGTCCGAACTTGTCGGCGGGAACGGGTGCCGCCCAGTCGACCTCGACCATCGGGTCGTAGGACTTGCGCGCCGACGACGCGAGCAGCCGGCGTGCGGTCTCCTCCCGGTCGGATACCGGCGGTGCTGTGCGAGTCGACGGAGTCGCAGTGGTCATGACTACCCCTCGTTCGTGTCACGGCCGCGGTCGCGGCGAGGCCATCTGTGTGTGACTGATGGTTACTGTTAGCTGAACCATACAATGGCCATTGTCACGATGGCAACGGTCACATCGGGGCGGCGTCGGGTTTTGCCTGCTAGTGGCGTGTTCCTCCGAGTTCGGCGACCGCGTTCCGGAGCAGTGTCCCGGCCTCGGCGTACTTCTCGGGGATCAATCGACTGTCGGGGCCGCTGACCACGAGTGCGCCCAACGGCCTCCCGCTCAGGTCGGTGACGGCCGCGGCGATGCTCGTCGAGCCCTGCTGGACGGCGCCCTCGCACAGTGACCAACCGCGGTCGCGGATCCGGTCGTACTCCGCTTCGGCGAGCAGTGCGCCGGGGTCGTCGGCCAGATCGGCGCGTTCGGCGGCTGTGAGGTGGGCGAGGATGGCGCGTCCGGCGGCGCTCGTCTCCGGGGGATGGACCGCGCCGACCTGCAGTGCGGTGCGGACCATCTGCCGGCCCTCGGCAACGTCGACGACGACGATCGTCGTTCCGTCGAGCAGTGCGAGGTGTGCGGTCTCGCCCGTCGCGTCGCGGATGGATGCCAGCAGGGGACGCGCGCGAGCGGGTAGGGACGACGTGTTGAGTGCGCGCCCGGCGACGACCAGCGGCTTCGTCGACAGCTCCCATCGTGGTGGTGTATCCGCCAGCGGCCGAATCCAACCGGAATCGTGCAGCGTCGCGAGCGTGCGCTGCATGGCGCTCTTGTCCTCGCCGACCACCTGGCACAGCGCGGTGAGGCCGATGGGTTGGTGTGCGGCAATCGCCTCGACGACGCGGAGACCGCGCGCGAGGGTGCCGAGTGTCTTGACTGCGATCTGAATCACTCCTACTGTGTGTATCTGAAAGTGATAGTAAGTATCGCATAGCGATACTTTGCTTGCAAGGGTTTGCGTTGCAATACCTTTCGACAAAGGAGAAATCGGTGACGGCTGTCAATCAGGAACTCGACCCCGCCCTCTTCAACCCGGAGCCCGAGCAGGCCGAGGTCAAGTACACGGTCATCTCCGTCGACGACCATGTCGTGGAGCCGGCGCACCTGTTCGAGACCTGGATGCCCGCGGGGCTGAAGGACCGGGGACCGAAGATCCTCGAGAACGAAGAGGGCGCACAGGTCTGGGAGTTCGACGGCAACATCTACTCGCAGGTCGGCATGAACGCGGTCGCCGGACGCCGCAAGGAGTCCGTGAAGTACGAGCCGTTCCGCTTCGACCAGATGCGTCCCGGTTGCTACGACATTCATGCCCGCGTCAAGGACATGGACAAGGGTGGCATCTGGGCGATGCTCAACTTTCCGTCGCAGATCACGGGCTTCTGCGGCCGCGTCTTCGCGCACGCGTCCGACAAGGAGGTGGGCATCGCGGCGGTGCGCGCCTGGAACGACTGGCTCTACAACGAGTGGTACCTCGAGTACCCGACCCGCGTGATCCCCGGCGGCATCACCTACCTCACCGATCCGGTCGAGGCGGTCAAGGAGATCAAGCGCAACGCGGCGCGCGGTTTCACGTCGGTCACCTTCCCCGAGCGTCCGCACGCGATCGGCCTTCCCTCGCTGTGGGATCGCGACCACTGGGATCCGATCATCCAGGCCTGCGTCGACACCGACACCGTCATCTCGCTGCACGTCGGCAGCTCCGGCATGTACCAGTACCCGCAGGGAGCCCCGGGGCTTCAGCTGGGCGCCACCATGTTCGGTCAGCTCTCGCTCGGCGCGTGCAGCGAGTGGCTGTGGTCGGGCTACCCCAAGGACCACCCGACCCTCAAGATCGCGATGAGCGAGGGTGGCATCGGCTGGGTGCCGATGCTGATCGACCGTCTGGACAACATCATCGACCGCTCCGGCTACGGTCTCGGCTGGGACGAGCGCCCGTCGGACATCCTGCGCCGCAACTTCTGGTTCTGCACGCTCGACGACCCGTCCACCATTGCACTGCGCCACGTCATCGGCGTCGAGAACATCATGCTCGAGACGGACTACCCGCACGGTGACGGAACCTGGCCGCACACCCAGAGCGTCCTGGAGAACTACTGGGGCGACATTCCGGCGAACGAGATGCGCTCGATGTGCAGCGAGAACGCCGCCAAGCTGTACCGCCACCCGCTGCCCGAGATCGTCCTGCCCCGCGGCTGAGAGGAATCCACCCAATGAGTTTCACCCCCACCGCGGACCGGCTGATCCCGGAACTCGATCCGCGCGAAGAGATCGTCCTGCTCGGCCGGACCCTCTGGAACGAGGGCTACCGCGACCATCTCGCGGGCCACATCACCTACAACCTCGGCGACGGCACGTTGCTGTGCAATCCGTGGCTGCTCACGTGGGAGGAGATGTGCCCGGAAGACATTCTGCGAATCGATCTGCAGGGCAACCTGATCGAGGGTGATTGGCCGGTCCCGCTCGGGATCCCGCTGCACCTGGCGCTGCACAACGCCCGCCCGGAGGTGGTGTGGGCGCTGCACAACCACTCCGAGTACGGCACGGTGTGGGGCGACATCAAGGAGGTGCCGCCCGCGTACGACCAGAGCTCGAGCCTCGGCGGGGGTGAGCTGGTCCTGGTCGACGAGTACGACGGCGCCGTCAACAGCATGGAGGCTGCGGAGAAGGCGGTCCGGGCGATCGGGGACGCCGATCGTGCCCTGCTGGGCGGACACGGGGTCTTCGTCATCGCGGACACCGCGCGGGCGGTCTACCTCCGTGCGGTCGCGCTCGAACAGCGGTGCAAGAACGCGTGGATGGTGCGCGTGGCGGGCGGGCCGGACAAGACGTCGCTCCCGGACTGGTGGCTCGACCGGCAGTTGAAGAACGACGGCAACGGGTACCACGGCTTCTGGGAAGCGGCGGTGCGCGCGGCATTGCGTGCCGAACCGACTCTCGCGCAGAAGATCCTGTCCCGGCCGCGATGACCGTGGAATCGGCATCCGTGGGGGCGGGACCGGGCCCGGTAGCGGCCCGTCCCGCCCCGGCGGAACGCGCAGCGGACATCTTCACGTGCCGCGAGGTCGTCCGGATCATCTCCGGGATCGAGCGGCGTCCGCCCGGCGAGCGGCTCGACGAGTACTACTGGGCCGAACTGTTGGGCGGTTGCACCGAGAGCGAGGTGCTCGAGGCGACGTGGGACCACTATCGTCGGCACTCCCGCCCGCTCTGGCCGGCGGACATCCTGACCTGGGTGGCGGCTCGGCGCGCGGCCGGAGAGCAGGTCACCCGATGAGTGCGACGGTGGTCCTGGTCCCCGACGAGCGCGGGGTGGCAGCGCTCGCCGGGATCCCGGACGTCCGCGCGGTCGTGTACGACCCGGACGTTCCGCGACTTCCCGACGACGCCGCTGCCGCGGAGGTCCTGGTGGTGCAGCGCCTCGATCCGGTGGGCGCCGGTCCGCTGTTCGCACAGTTGCCGCGGCTGAGGATGGTTCAGCTGTTCAGTTCCGGCGTCGAGCGCTGGGCGGACGTCGTGCCCGACGGCGTCCGGGTGTCCAATGCGGACCGTGTGCACGGCGGCACGGTCGCGGAATGGGTGGCCGCGCAGTTGCTGTGCCACTACCGGGATCTCGCTGCGTATCGGGTCAAGCAGTCGGATCGGCGATGGGAGGCGCATCGCACCGGCACGCTCGCGGGGAAGCGGATCCTGGTGTTCGGCGCGGGCGACATCGGTGAGCACGTTCGCCGGATGCTCGAACCGTTCGGCTGCATCGTCACGGTGGTCGGCCGGACCGCACGCGACGGGATCGTGGACGTCACGGAGGGGATGGCCCGACTGGGCGAGCAGGACGTCGTGATTCTCGCAGTGCCGCTCAGTGATACGACGGCCCACCTCGTGAACGCCGATTTCCTGGGGAAGATGCGCGACCACGCGGTCCTGGTGAACGTCGGCCGGGGCGGACTGGTCGACACGCGGGCCCTCCTCGACGTCGCGGGCCGCATCCATGCGATTCTCGACGTCACCGATCCCGAACCGCTTCCCGCCGACCATCCACTGTGGGGCGCACCGGGCGTGGTCGTGACACCGCACGCGGCGGGGATCACCGACGACGTCCTCGATCGGTGCTGGTCCGCGGTAGCGCGGAAGGTCGCGGCGTACGCCGACGGAACACTGACAGGAGAGCCTCGGTGAAGGCATTCGGATTCGACTGGCGTTGGCAGGCTTCCAGCGAGTTGCTCAGTGTCGAGGACTACCGGCAGGCTGCGCGACGGCGTCTGCCGCGCATGGTGTGGGCATACGTCGAGGGCGGGGCCGACGACCTGCGCACCGTCGCCGGCAACCGCTCGGCGTTCGACGACTGGTGGCTCGTGCCGAGCGTCCTGGCCGGCCACGACACTCACGACCTGTCCACCGAGATCGCCGGGTTCCCGCTCTCGATGCCGGTCCTCACCGCGCCCACCGGTTTCAACGGGCTCACCCGGTGGAGCGGCGACCTCGATGCGATCGGTGCAGCGGAGCGGGTGGGTACCCGCTGCGTCGTGAGCACGGCGTCGACCTGGTCGGTCGAGGAGATCGCCGACGCGGCCGCCGAGCCACACGCATTCCAGCTGTATCCCGGTGCCGGCGGGGTGGCCGCGGCACTCATGCGGCGCGCCTGGGCCGCCGGCTTCCGTTCGCTGTTCGTGACGGTCGACGTCCCGACCGTCGGCAATCGCGAGGGGGAGAGACGTGCAGGGATGGGGGTTCCGCCCGTCCTGACGCCGCGCCGTCTCCTCGACGTGTCCCGGCACCCGCGATGGGCCTACGACGTCGTGCGGCACCAGCGGATCGGCGGCCGCAACCTCGCGTCCGGGGACGGCGTGACCGCGGCGCTCGCCTCGATCGAGGTCCAGGAGCGCCACCTCGTGCAATCCCGTTTGAACTGGGACGATCTCGCCTGGATGCGGGACAACTGGCACGGTCGCCTGTACATCAAGGGCGTGCTGCGCGCCGAGGACGCCGTCCGCGCCGTCGATCTGGGCCTCGACGGCGTCGTCGTGTCGAATCACGGTGGTCGCCAACTGGACAGCTGCGTGCCGTCGGTGACGGCGCTGCCCGCGGTCGCCGACGCCGTCGCCGGCCGGGCGGAGGTCCTGCTCGACGGCGGGATCCGGCGTGGCACGGACGTGCTGAAGGCGCTCGCGCTCGGAGCGGACGCAGTGCTGATCGGCCGCCCGTGCCTGTACGGGATGGCCGTCGCCGGTGAACACGGCGTCGAACACGTGCTGACGATTCTGAAGTCGGAGATCGAGCGGGGCCTGACGCTTCTCGGTGTGCGGGACATCCGTGACGTCGGCCGATCGCATGTGCGGCGTGTCCGAGACGGTCGCGACGAGATGGAGATGCCACTCCTTTCCACCCAGTGAGACGTAGGCCACACCGACCGTCGATTCTCCTGTATCAACAGATGCGTTCCAGACGTTCGCGCTGTTCGAGGAGGGCTGTGAGGGGTGTCCTGGCGGTGGTCGACGCGACGACCGGCCGCCCGGCGTGATCGCCAAAGCGGTCGACCATGTGAAAACCGTTGCCGATGAGGCGTTCCGGAGACGCGAAACGCCCTGTCGTGCGTTTGTTCGGGATGTCCGGACACGATTCGGCGCGCTGCGCCGGCGTCGACCGTCGCAACCCGGTGTGATTTGCCGCACATCGGATGTGACACACTGCTAGTGTCCCTTCCAGCGATGGCAGGGGACTGAAACATCTTTTGCCGCAGCTCTTCCGGGCTACTCGTCAGTAATCCGCGCGTGGCGCGAACCACCCGAGTCGACCCGATCAGCCGGGCAGGTGGTCCGCTGCCGGCTGCGTACAACACGAAAGTGCGATCCCACGTACGGTGCGAACCGATTCGTCGTGGGTCTTTTCAGGAGGCATTGCATGATGGACAAGTGGATTCGCGGTTCGAGGAGCCTGGTGGCGGTGGCCGTCGCCGCAGTGGCACTGGCCGGCTGTGGCGGCGGTGCGTCTTCCTCGACGACATCGTCGGCTGATTCCGGAGAACTCGATTCGTCCGCGACCCTGCGTGTCGCGACCGCGGCGCCGTCCCGGAACCTCGATCCCTACCTGCAGACCAGTGTCGGTGGATACGGTTACCTCTCGCCCATCTTCGACCGGCTCACCGTTGTCGACGCCGACAGCAATCTCGAACCGGGGCTTGCGGAGTCGTGGGAGTTCGCCGCGGACGGGTCGTACCTGGACCTGAAGCTGCGCCAGGGCGTGACCTTCCACGACGGTACCCCGTTCGATGCGGCGGCGGTGGCCGCGAACATCAAGCGCGGCCAGACGATGGAAGGCAGCACCGTGGTGGCCGCGTTCAAGAACATCACGGCGACCGAGGTGGTCGACGATCACACGGTCCGGCTCCGGTTGGCGCCGGGCAGCGGTGTCGAACTTCCGGGTGTCTTCAGCACCAACGCCGGAATGATGATCAGCCCGAAGGCCATCGAGGCGGGCACGGACATCCGGAACGATCCGGGCAAGAGCGGATCGGGAGCATACGAGGTCGCCTCCTACGTCCCCGAGGAAACGCTGGTGCTCGTTCGGGCCGAGGGCACCAACTGGGATCCGGAGGCGGGCAAGGTCGCGGGCATCGAGATCAAGGCGATGCCCGACGCGAGCACCCGTCTGAACGGTCTCAAGACCGGGGCCGTCGACCTCAGTTGGGTCAGTTCCGCCAACGAGGTCGTCGAGGCGCAGTCGCTCGCGAAGAGCGGCACCCTGGCGGTCGACGAGGTCTCGTTCCGCAACGTGCTCGGTGTGTACATGCGCGCGCAGGGCGATCTGACGAAGCCGGAGGTCCGGCAGGCCGTCGCCTACTCGATCGACCCCGCGGCCATCAGCGCGCTGTTCTCCGGCACCTGCACGCCTTACCAGCAGTTGTTCCCCGCCGGCAGCTGGGCAGCTGACGACTCCTACGAGTACCCGTACGCGTTCGACCTGGACAAGGCCAAGAGCATCGTCCAGGGCGCCGGGGGAGCGCCGAAGATCACCCTCACGTTCGGTGCGGGAACCAACACGGAGAAGCCCGCCAACGTCATCCAGTCCATGCTCGCCGCAGCAGGATTCGATGCCGAACTCAATCCGGTCCCGAACAGTCAGAACGAACCGCGCTACGCCGCGGGGGACTTCCAGTCCATGGTTGCCAACAGCTTCACCCCGAAGGTCGATCCCGCCGAGACGGTGAACACCTACGTTCTCGGCGCCTACGACCTGTCGAACGGCAACCCTCAGATCAAGGAGCTGGCCGCTAAGGCCGCGAATCCGACTCTGTCGCAGGACGAGCGGGCACCCCTCTACCAGGACATCGGGGACCAGACCCTGAAGGAGGCGATGTTCGTGCCGATCTGCAACCTCACCAACGCCACCGTCGCGGTCGACAAGGTCGTCGGCATCGACGGTATCCCGTGGGTGAACAACGGTCTCTTCGACATTCGCCACGTGGGGATCGCGAAGTAGCACGCGGTCTCCCGCCCTCCCATCCATCCGCCGAGACGTCTCGAGAGGCCGACGATGTTGCGATATGCCGGTAAGAGGCTGCTGGCAGCGATTCCGCTGCTGTTGGTCGTGCCGCTGTTGATATTCCTGTTGATCGACCTGGCGCCGGGTGATCCGGCGGTGATCCTCGCGGGGGAGGAGTCGACCCCCGAGCGGCTCGAGCAGTTGCGGGCGAGCCTGAACCTGGATCAGAACGTGTTCGTGCGGTATCTGGATTGGGTCGGGTCGGTGCTCCAGGGTGACCTGGGAGTGTCGCTGCTGTCGGACCAGTCGGTGGCCGAGTTGCTGCTGCGGCGGATGGCGACGACGTTGTCGTTGGTCGGGTTCGCGATGGTGCTCGCGGTCGTGATCGGTGTGATCCTCGGGGTGCTGGGCTCGCTGCGTCCGGGTGGCGTGGTCGACCGCGGCATCAATGTGCTCGCATCGATCGCGATCGCGATCCCGGCGTTCTGGTTCGGTCTGGTGCTGGTGTCGCTGTTCGCGGTGTCGAATCAGATCTTCCCGGCATTCGGCTACGTCCCGCTGTCGGACGGGGTGGTGCCGTGGTTCCAGCACCTGGTGTTGCCGGGCGTGGCGTTGGCGCTGTTGCCGGCGGCGGAGGTGACACTGCAATTGCGGTCGGCCCTCGGGCAGGTGATGGGCAGCGACTACATCCTGAATGCGAAGGCGCGCGGGCTCGGTCAGGCCAGTGTGGTCCTCAAGCACGGTCTGAAGAACGCGTGCATCCCGGTGGTCACGGTCCTCGGGTTCCGGGTCTCCGAGGTTCTCGGTGGTGCGGTGACGATCGAGATCATCTACGGCATGCCGGGGATGGGTTCGCTGGCGGTCAACAGTGTGCAGAACCACGATGTTCCGGTGTTGCTCGGGTTCGTGTTGTTCACCACGTGTGTGGTGGTGGTCGTGAATCTGTTGGTCGACATCTCGTACGGCTACTTCAATCCGAAGGTGCGCGCATGACAACAACTTTGCCTACCGAGGTGGCGGACCGGGCTCCTGGGCGTGCCGGTCGGGTGTGGGGTGTGGTGCGACGGCGTCCCGCGGCGACGGTGGCCGGGGCGTTCGTGCTGCTGCTGGTCGTGATGGCGGTGTTCGCGCCGTGGCTGGCGCCGTACGATCCGTATGCGCAGGATCTGCTGGGGCGGTTGCAGCCGCCGTCGTCGACGCACTGGTTGGGCACCGACGACTACGGCCGGGATGTGCTGAGTCGATTGATCTTCGGTGCGCGAATCTCGTTGCAGGCGTCGTTGCAGGCGGTGGTCCTGGCGTTGGTGCTGGGATTGCCGCTCGGCGTGATCGCCGGCTACCTCGGTGGCTGGGTCGATACCGTCCTGACCCGGATCATGGATGCGTTGATGAGTGCGCCGTCGCTGGTGCTGGCGATCACGATCGTCGCGGTGCTGGGCTCGGGGATCACCAACGCGATGCTCGCGGTCGGTCTGGTGATGGCGCCCCGGTTCTTCCGGGTCGCGCGGGCGTCGACGATGGACGTGCGTGGCGACACCTACATCGAGGCGTCGGTCGCGTTGGGCTGCACTACCTCCCGCACCATCGTTCGGCACATCCTGCCGAATGTGATGCCCCCGATCGTGCTGGTCATCTCCGTCTCGCTGGGCACCGCGGTCGCGGCGGAAGCGAGCCTGAGTTTCCTGGGACTGGGTGCGAAGGCGCCGGCGGCGAGCTGGGGCTCGATGCTGTCGACGGCGGCGTCGAACATGCAATTGGCGCCGTACCTGGTGTGGCCGCCCGGTGTGATGATCTTTCTGACGGTGCTCGCGTTCACCTATCTCGGTGACGGTGTGCGCCGAGCGTTGACGAGGAGTCGAAATGGCAGTAACTGACACCCTCACCCGCCGCGGCGGGACGCCCGTCGACCCGACAGCGCCGTTGCTGCGGGTGCGCGATCTCGCGGTGCAGTTCCGGGCCGGCCGCAAGGACTGGGTCACCGCCGTGCAGGACGTCTCGTTCGACGTCGCCGCCGGCGAATCCGTCGCCCTGGTCGGCGAATCCGGCTCCGGGAAGACCGTGTCGTCGCTCGCGGTGATGGGCTTGACCGGCGACACCGGGGGACGGATCTCCCGGGGCAGCGTGGAGTTCGACGGCCGTGACCTGACTCGGTTGCCGGGCAAGGAATGGCGGGACCTGCGCGGCACCGGGATGGGCATGATCTTCCAGCAGCCGATCCGGTCCCTCAACCCCGCCTACACGGTCGGTGATCAGATCGCGGAGTCGGTGCGCAAGCATCTGGGTCTGGACCGCAAGGCGGCGATGGCGCGCGCGGTGGAGATGCTGGAGTTGGTGCAGATCCCGCGGGCGGCGGACCGGGTACGGGAGTACCCGCACGCGTTCTCCGGTGGCATGTGCCAGCGGGTGATGATCGCGATGGTCATGGCCTGCAATCCGCGACTGCTGATCGCGGACGAGCCGACCACGGCGCTGGATGTGACGGTGCAGGAGACGATCCTGGACTTGTTGCGGGATCTGCAGCAGCAGACCGGGGTCGCGTTGCTGTTCGTCACCCACGACCTCGGTGTCGTCGCGGAACTGTGCGAGCGGGTCGTGGTCATGTACGCCGGTGAGGTCATCGAGGACGGTCGCGCCGACGAAGTGTTCTTCTCCCCGCAGCACCCGTACACGTCGGGGTTGCTGGCGTCGATCCCGCGTCCGGGTCTGAACGCCGATCGCCGGCTGACGGCGATCCCGGGACGGATCCCGGCCGCGGGGGAGTGGCCGGCGGGCTGCCACTTCCACGACCGCTGCACCCACGCCCGGGCCGGTCTCTGCGACACCACGCATCCGGCTCTGGCCGAGACGGTCCCGGGCCGGGCGGCCCGGTGCCTGCGGGCGACCGATCTGCAACTGCACGGAGTGGAGGCACCATGAGTTTGCTCGAGGTCACGAACCTGACGAAGTCGTTCTCCACCCGCCGGGACTTCCTCGGCCGCAAGACCGGATGGACCCACGCGGTGAAGGACGTCTCGTTCACCCTCGACGCCGGCGAATGCCTCGCCGTCGTCGGCGAATCCGGGGCGGGGAAGTCCACGGTCGGGCGGATGGTGCTGCGGCTGATCGAACCCGACACCGGCACCGTCGTCTTCGACGGCGAGGACGTCCGCGGCGCGAAGCCGGCACGACTGCGGGCGATGCGACGCGGAATGCAGATGATCTTCCAGGATCCGCATTCCTCGCTCGACCCGCGGATGACCGTCGCCGAGGCGGTCGCCGAACCGCTGATCGTGCACACCGACCTCGACAAGGCCGCGCGTGATCGGCGGGCGAAGGAGTTGCTCGACAAGGTCGGTATCGGATCCCGCTACCTGAGCCGGTATCCGGCCGAACTGTCCGGTGGGCAGTTGCAGCGCGTCGCGATCGCCCGCGCGTTGACGTTGGAGCCGAAGATGATCGTCTGCGACGAACCAGTCGCGGCGCTGGACGTGTCGGTGCGGGCGCAGGTGCTCAACCTGCTGCGGGACCTGCAGGAGGAACTCGGCCTGGCGTACCTGTTCGTGTGCCACGACCTCGCGCTCATCGAGGTCATCGCGGACCGGGTGATGGTGATGAAGGCCGGTGAGGTCGTCGAGACCGGCACCGTCACCGACATCTACGACCATCCGCAACAGGACTACACCCGGAAACTGCTCGAGGCCATCCCCGTCCCGATCCCCCGGTCGGCCCGCGTGGTCTGATCTCCGCCACGCACCGGCCTCCGGTCGGTCAGTCGACCTCGGCGAGCGCGGTGGCGTCCTCGGGTTCGGGCGCGGCGGCGATGCCGCGCCCGCCCGGGGCCCACACACCGAGCACGACGGCGGTGACGAACAGGACGCCGGCAAGTACGAAGGAGGCCTCCTGCATTCCGTGCAGGAAGGCCGCCTTCGCGAAGTCGGCCAGCTGATCTCCCTGCGGGCCTGCCAGTTTCGACACCTCGAGCGCGGCGGCGAGCGAGTCGCCGACGGGCTGCTTCGCCTGCTCGGGGACGGCGTCGACCGCGGGCTGGACGTGTCGCCCGTAGCCCGCGGCGAGAATGCTGCCGGCCAGTGCCACGCCGATCGCGGCGCCGATCTCGCGGGTGGCGTCGTTGACCGCGGATGCGACGCCCTGATTGGCGGTCGGGGTGTTCTGCACGATGGCGGTGGTCGCGGGCGCGGTGCACAGCCCCAGCCCGACCGCGGCGACCACGAGGGGCACTGCGACATCGAGGTACGAACTGGTCTGGTCGAGCCGGCCCAGCAGGACCAGCGAGACCGCCATCACCATGAGGCCGACGAACGTCATCGCGCGCAGTCCCAGCAGCGGAATGAGCACCGGCGCGAGTACCGACAGCGCGAGCACCACGACGGCGATCGGGGCAAGGGCGAGGGCCGACTGCAGGGGCGAGTAGTCCAGGACCAACTGCAGGTGCTGGATGATGAGGAAGAACAGCCCGAACGTCGCGAAGAACTGCAGCAGCAGGGACGTCGCGCCCACCCCGAAGGTTCGGTTGCGGAACAGTCGGACGTCGAGCAGAGGATGCGCCACGCGGAGTTCGACCACCGCGAACACCGCCGCCGCGGCCAGACCGCCGACGATCGCCGCCAGCACGAACGGGTCGAGCCAGCCCCGCTGCGGTGCCTCGATGATGCCGAGCACGAACAGTCCGACCGCCCCGACGATCAGCACGCCACCCCGGACGTCGAATGCCGACGGGTGTTCGTCGCGGGACGACGGGATCGTGAAGGACAAGGCGAACAGTACTGCCGAGACGGCCGCGAGCCCGATGAAGATCGAGTGCCACGACCACTGTTCGAGCAGTAGCCCGGAGCCGATGAGACCGGCGATGCCACCGGAACCCGCGACTCCGGACCAGATTCCGACGGCCTTGGAGCGCTGCGCGGCCGGGAAACTCGCGGTGAGGATGGACAGCGTCGCCGGCATGACGAACGCCGCACCGATACCCGACGCCGCCCGGGCGCCGATGAGCCACGTGGGGGAGTCGACGAGGACCGGTAGTGCGGAGGCGACCGCGAACACGAACAGGCCGAACACCAGAACCCCGCGGCGACCGTACTGATCGCCCAGGGCGCCGGCCGGTAGGAGCAGGCACGCGAGCGTGAGGGTGTAGCCGTCGACGATCCAGGTGAGCTGGGACTGGGTGGCACCGGTGTCCCGGGCGAGGTCCGGCAGGGCCGTGTTGAGTGCGGCCATCGCCGCCACGACCAGTGCCACCGCCGCGCACGACACGGTGAGGGTCCAGATCTGGCCCCACGTCATCCGCTCGGCGTTTCCGGTGTACTTTCCAGCCATGCGGGCCTCCCCGTAGGAAACAAGACTGTCAGTATCGTAGGTGGACGGACGGTTCCACAAGAGGTGATGACGGATGGGTAGCGACGTAACCGAAGTGGCGGAGCAGGAACAGGATCCGCGAAAGGCGCGTTCACGTGCACGGTTGCTCGACGCGGCGACCACGCTCCTCGCGAAGGGCGGCACCGACGCCGTCACGATCGATGCCGTCACGAAACTCGCGAAGGTGGCGCGGGCGACGCTCTACCGGCACTTCGACAGCGGCACCGAACTGGTGGCGGCGGCCTTCGGGCGGCTCATCCCGCCGGCCCCGGCCGCTCCGCTGTCGGGCGATCTGCGGACGCAGCTGATCGAGTTGATGGTCAGCCAGGCCCGGTTGATCGAAGAGGCGCCGATGCACGTGACCGCGCTGTGCTGGCTGGGGATGGGGCCGGCGCTCGACGGCTACTCGAGCGCATCCGATCTGGAGGACGGCCGTCGGCACCCCGACAAGCCGGAACTCAGATCACTGCGCGAGCACGTCGTCGTGCAGTACCGCACCGCGTTCGATCGCGTGCTCGGCACCGATGAGGCGCGCAGGGTCCTGGGCGACTTCGACTACGACCTCGCCCTGGCGCAACTGGTCGGTCCGCTCGTATTCACCAAATTGGCCACCCTCGCGCCGCTGGGGTCGGACGCCTGCGTGCGGATCGTCGACGACTTCCTCACGGCCCGAGGTGCCGGGGGCGCGGAATGTCGGTGAGCGCGACTGCCGGATCCCGTGGGTCCGCACGGCGTGGGGGTTTGCGCGGCGTGGGGAACTGTCGGGGGGCTGTGCCAAAGTAGCGGGGTACGAATTCTGTGTTCTTGTAGGTATTCAGGAGGACCCTCATCATGCCGCCCCGCAGACGTTCCGGCTCTGGCTCGTCACCGGAACACCTCACCGCGGAGAACCTCGAGGCACTGGCCACGGCCGTCGCCGAGGGCAAGCGCGCCACCGTGTACCTCAACGAAGCCACCCCCAGCCTCGGGATCGAGGCGGGGTGTTCGGCCAAAGTTGTTTCCGTGGAAGGTAATACGGTCATAATCCGGCCCAAGGGTGTCAACGACGAACTACCGTTCGAAGCGGAGGAACTGCGCATGACGCGCAAGGCTCCCGAGGTGCCCGCCCCGGCGGCCGCCAAGACGGCCACCAAGCCGGCCACCGTCCGCAAGGCCGCGCCGGCCGCCCCGGTGCGCGCGTCGTCTCCGGCCGCCTCGGTGCCGCCGGTGGCGGCCTCGCGCGAACCCGCGTCCGCCCCGGTTGTGCCGACCGTCCCTGCGCCCGCGCCCGTTCCCGCAGCGAGCACCGCGCCGGTCCCCGCACCGCGGCGCACCAAGAAGGTGGCGACGGGCAGCGTGAGCGTGACGATTCACGCCGGCCCCGAGAACGAATGGACGGTCACGGTCGCGCACGGCGCAAAGCGCCCGAGCAAGGCGGTTCCGGTGAGTCCGGACGCGGTGGATCGCGCGGTCCGGGAGCTCGGGGAACCCAACGCTCTCGAAGCGGTCCAATCGGTCATCACCGCAGCTCGAGAGGCTGCGGAGCAGCGGATTGCGGCGTTGAGCAAGGAACTCGAGGATGCGCGGCGGGCACTCGAAGCGTTGGGCTCGACCACCTAGTCGGCGATTCGGTGACGATCGGGTCAACGCGGCCCGGCGGCATCGTCGAGGGTGGGAAGGTTGCCGATAGAGTGTCCCGCCGACTCGTTCGCGCGTGATCGCGCCGAGGGCGTGCATGCACGGGAAGTGCGCAGGCATGTGGCGGTGATCGACCGATGGCACATTCGTAGCGCCAACCGGGAGGGCAACATGCTCAAGCGACTTTCCTTGATCTTCTCGGCACTGGCGGTGATCGCCGCCATGCTCGGAGCCGGCACCGCCACCGCCGCGCCGCCGAAGACGGTTCTCGGCGGTGGGTCCGGAATCGTGATCGACAACATGTACGAGTGCACGCTCACCACCATCGGGCACGACAACGCCGGCAGGCTGGTCGGAATCACTGCGGGACACTGCGGTGATCCGGGAGCGGCGGTGGTGCCGGAGTCCGCGCCCGACGCGGGCGTGGTGGGGCACTTCGCGGTGTCCAACCACGACTACGACTACGCGGTGATCGAATTCGATCCAGCGAAGGTCGACCCGGTCAACACGATCGGTCAGGTCACGATCACCGGTGTCGGCGCGCCGGCACAGTTCCCCGCCGTCGCGTGCAAGCAGGGGCGGACCACCGGCCACACGTGCGGTGTCGTGTACGGAGACGTGCTCCAGTCGCAGGAAACGTGGACGCAGATGTGTGTCATCGAGGGCGATTCGGGCTCACCGGTCGTCGTCGGCACCACGCTGGTCGCGATGGTGAACGCCTATCTCGGCGTCGCCTGCCTCGGTCCCGAACTCGGTACCAACATGACTGCGATCCTCGACAACATCAACGCGACCGGTGGGGTGGGGGCCGGCTACCGGCCGATCTGACCGAGCTTCCGGTGGTGCCGTGACTGCTCACCCGCACACGGCGCCGTCGGAGGCGGAACCGACGAGCTTGGTGTATTTCGCCAGGACACCGCGCGTGTAGCGCGGAGGCAGGGGCTCCCATCCGCTTCGGCGGGTGGCGAGCTCCTTGTCGTCGACCACCAGATCGAGGACACCGTTCGCGACGTCGAGACGGATCCGGTCGCCGTCGCGCACGAACGCGATGGGCCCAGCGTCCACGGCCTCCGGGGCGACGTGCCCGACGCACAGCCCGGTGGTGCCGCCGGAGAACCGGCCGTCGGTCAGCAGCAGCACGTCCTTGCCGAGTCCGGCGCCCTTGATCGCGGCGGTGATCGCCAGCATCTCGCGCATCCCGGGGCCGCCCTTGGGGCCCTCGTACCGGATCACCACGACGTCGCCGGCCGTGATCGTGCCGTCCTCGAGCGCATCCATCGCGGCGCGTTCCCGATCGAAAACCCGTGCGGTGCCCTCGAAGACGGACGAATCGAACCCGGCCGACTTCACGACCGCGCCGCCGGGAGCGAGCGACCCCTTCAGGATCGTGATGCCGCCCGTCGGATGGATCGGCGACGACAGTGCACGCAGGACCTTGCCGTCCGGATCGGGCGGGGCGATGTCGGCGAGGTTCTCGGCGAGGGTGCGTCCGGTGACGGTGAGGCAGTCGCCGTGCAGCAGTCCGGCGTCGAGCAGGGACTTCATGATCACGGGGACGCCGCCGATGCGGTCGACGTCGATCATGACGTGCCGGCCGAACGGTTTGACGTCCGCCAGGTGCGGGACGCGCGCACCGACCCTGGCGAAGTCGTCGAGGGTGAGCGACACCTCCGCCTCGTGCGCGATCGCGAGGAGATGGAGCACCGCGTTGGTCGAACCACCGAAAGCCATCACGACGGCGATCGCGTTCTCGAACGCCTCCTTCGTGAGGATGTCCGACGTGGTGATGCCGCGGCGCAGCATCTCGACGACGGCCTGGCCGCTGCGGCGGGCGTAGCCGTCGCGACGCCGGTCGGTGGCCGGAGGAGCGGCGCTGCCGGGCAGCGACATCCCCAGTGCCTCCGCCGCGCAGGCCATCGTGTTGGCGGTGTACATGCCGCCGCACGCGCCCTCGCCGGGGCAGATCGCCCGTTCGATCGCGTCGACGTCCTCGCGGCTCATCAGCCCGCGCGAGCACGCGCCGACGGCCTCGAAGGCGTCGATGATCGTCACTTCCTTCTCGGTGCCGTCCGAGAGTTTCGCGATGCCGGGCAGGATCGATCCGGCGTAGAGGAAGACACTCGCGAGGTTCAGTCGCGCGGCCGCCATCAGCATGCCGGGCAGCGACTTGTCGCATCCGGCGAGCAGGACGGAACCGTCGAGGCGTTCGGCCTGCATCACGGTCTCGACACTGTCGGCGATCACCTCGCGGGACACGAGGGAGAAGTGCATGCCCTCGTGTCCCATCGAAATACCGTCGGACACCGAGATCGTGCCGAACTCGAGCGGATAGCCGCCGGCGGCGAACACGCCGTCCTTGCCGGCGTCGGCCAACCGGTCCAGGGACAGGTTGCACGGGGTGATCTCGTTCCACGACGACCCGATGCCGATCTGCGGTTTGTCCCAGTCGTCGTCGCCCATGCCGACTGCGCGGAGCATGCCGCGGGCGGCGGTCTTCTCGAGGCCGTCCGTGACGTCCCGGCTACGCGGCTTGATGTCCGGTGCGGAGGAATCCTTCGACGTGGTCACAGCGCTTCTCCCAACGATCGTTCGTCACGGATGGCGGGCTGAAGTCCATGTAACCACGTCGGATCTACCCGAGTTCGGTGGTTGTGGAGAACCCCCGGTAGCCGTCCGCCGCGACCTGCGTGCACAAGTTTCGGAAGTTGCCGACGCCGCCGAGATACGGCATGAAGATGCGCGGCTTCCCGGGGACGTTGGCGCCGAGGTACCACGAGTCCGCCTGCATGTAGAGGCTGCCGACGGCGATGCCCGTCACGTGATCCACCCACTCGTTCTGCGCCTCGAGTGTGGCTTCCGCGAACCGGGCGCCGGTCTCGCGCATGTGGTCGAGGTAGCCGATCACCCATTCCACGTGCTGTTCGATCGACACCACGACGTTCGAGAGGACCGACGGACTGCCCGGACCGGCGAGCACGAACAGGTTGGGGAATCCGGCGACCGAGACGCCGAGGTAGGTGCGCGGGCCGGCCTCCCACGTCTCGCGCAGCGTCACCCCGTCCCGTCCGCGGATGTCGATCGCGTCGAGCGCGCCGGTCATGGCGTCGAACCCGGTGGCGAAGACGAGCGCGTCGAGATCGTGGACGCCGGCGCCCGTGCGGATGCCCTCGGACACGATCGCCTCGATCGGGGTGGCGCGCAGGTCCACCAGTTCGACGTTGTCGCGGTTGTAGGTCTCGTAGTAGTCGGTGCCGACGCAGACGCGCTTGGCGCCCAGCGGATAGCCCTTGGGGCACAGGGCTTCCGCGGTGGCGGGATCGGTCACGGTCTCGCGGATCTTCGAGCGCACGAATTCGGCGGCGGTCTCGTTCGCGGCGGGATCCATCATGACGTCGCCGAACGTCGTCTGGAAGGCGAGTCCGCCCGCGGCCCAGCGGGTCTCGTACTCCTTGATCCGGACCTCCGGCGCGGTCTCGAGGGCGAGCCCGACCGGCGGCGGGAGGATCCAGCCGCCGTGCGACTCCCGCTGCAGTTGCCGGCGGGTCGGGTAGTCGGCCTTGATCTCGGCGAGTTCGCTCGGCCCGAGCGGCCGATTGCGTGCCGGAAGAACGAATCCGGGAGTCCGCTGGAACACCGTCAGCTCCGCCGCCTGCTCCGCGATCACCGGAATCGCCTGGACTCCCGACGAGCCGGTGCCGATCACGCCGACGCGCTTGCCGCCGAAGTCGACACCCTGCTCGGGCCAGTTCGCCGTGTGGTGGATCTCGCCGGCGAACGTGTCCAGTCCCGCGATGTCCGGAATCCGGGCGGACGAGAGCGGCCCGGTCGCCATGACGGTCCAGCGCGCGGTGACGGCGTCGCCGCCGTCGGTCGTGATGGTCCACAGCCCGCGCTCGTCGTCGAAGTGCGCCGCGGTCACGCGGGTGCCGAACGTGATGTCCTCGCGCAACCCGAAGCGATCCGCGACGTGCTCGAGGTAGCGCAGGATCTCGGGCTGCGCGGGATAGCGCTCGGTCCACACCCACTCCTGCTGCAGGGCGTCGTCGAACGAGTACGAGTAGTCGGCACTGTCGACGTCGCAGCGCGCGCCCGGATAGCGGTTCCAGAACCACGTCCCGCCCACTCCGGCGCCCGCCTCGAACAGTCGCACGGACATGCCGCGCCGACGCAGGCTGTGGAGCGCGTACAGGCCGGCGAATCCGGCACCGACGATGACGGCGTCGAACGTGGGTTCGGCCGGTGGAGTGTTCGTCATGCTGGGACCTCGTTTCGTGGGGGGTGAGGCGCCTGCCAGTAGCATCTGTGCAGGCAGTGCTGGTGTCCCGCGGATCGCGCGGGGGTTCGGGAGGAGTGGGAGCGTGGGGACGGACGGTCCGGACCGCGGTGGCAGGCCGTCGCTGCACGACCCCGCTCTGCTGCCGAAGGGACAGCGGGAGCGACGTCAGCGCATCGTCGACGCCGCCGGCGAACTGCTGGTGGCCGACGACTTCGAACGCATCCAGATCCGTGACGTCGCAGAACGTTCGGGCGTGGCCCTCGGGACCGTGTACCGGTACTTCTCGTCCAAGGAACATCTGTATGCGGCGGTGCTGGGGGAGTGGTCGGCGACCGATCCGATCAAGTACCAGGGATTCGCCGATCCGACGGCGTCGCCCGCCGAACGCCTCCGGACCCGTCTGCACCACTCGGTGCGCAGGTTCGAGGAGTACCCGACGTACCTGAGGCTGCAGAATCTCCTCCAGCAGTCCACCGACCCGATCGTGTGTGCGCTGTTCGCCGACTTCTCGACGCAGGTGATCGAGTCGTACCGGGACACTCTCGCCGACCTGCCGGACGAGGAGGCCTCGGACGTCGTGGCCGTGGTCACGGCCGTGCTGGCCCACGAGCTGATCCTCTTCGGCCTCGGCCGGCGGGACGTCGCCGAGGTGCACCGACTGCTCGACCGCACGGTCGACATGATCTTCCCGCCCGAGTCCTGAGTCGACCCGCGTAGAACACGAGAGGGGCCGTCCACCAACCGGACTCGGCTCCGGCGGGGATGCCCTCTTCGATCCGAAGTGACCGTTGTCATGGGTCGAGACTAGAGTTAGATTCTAGTTCATGACAAGAGTTGTGCGGGACAACCGAAGTGAACTGGATCCGGTCTTCCAGGCCGTCACGGACGCCGTCGCGGGCGCCGGACTTCCACCGATGGTGGAGCTGGGGCCCGAGGGTGCGCGGGAACGGATCCGGGGCGCGCTGCAGTCGTGTGCCCCCGGACCGCAGGTCGCGTCGGTGACGACCCATGCGGTCAACGATCAGGTGACCGCCCGCCTCTACCGCCCGGAGACGGTGCGGGCCGAGACGACGGTGGTCCACTTCCACGGCGGCGGTTGGGTCACGGGCGATCTAGACTACTCCGATGCGATCTGCCGTCTGATGGCGCAGGTGGCCGGCGTGCCGGTCGTGAGCGTGGACTACCGGCTCGCGCCGGAGGCTCCGTTTCCGGCGGCGGTCGACGACGCGGTCGCCGCCCTGCGCTGGGTCGCGCGCGGCGGGGAGGGGCTACCGCGGCGCATCGTCGTGACCGGGGACAGCGCCGGCGGCAACCTCGCCGCGGTGTGCGCCAATCTCGCCGCTGCCGACGACGATCTGGACGTGGCCGGTCAGGTGCTGATCTATCCGGTGGTCGACGTCGACCTCACCCGTGCGTCGTATCGGGAGCACTCGGGAATCTTCCTGGGAGCCCGGGAGATGCAGTGGTTCCTCGACCACTACTGCCCGGACCGTGCCGACCGGATCTCGCCCCTCGTCGCGCCGATCCGTGCGCAGGACCTGTCCACGACCGCACCTGCGGTGGTGATCGTGGGCGGCCACGACCCGCTGCTCGACGAGGGTGTCGAGTACGCGGAGCGGTTGTCCGTCGGCGGGGTGGCGGTCGAACTGCTGCGATACCCCACGTTGCCGCACGGCTTCCTCCAGTTCACGGCCGTCTCGCCGATCGCGAGCGAGGCCGCCCAGGCGATCGCTGCCGCGGTGGCGCGGCTCGTCGAAAACCCGTCCGCACAGCAGGATTCGATCTCGGGAGGCAAGCATGCATGACCTGGTGATCCGCGGTGGCCGAGTCGTCGACGGAACGGGCACGACCCCCGTCGTCGCCGACGTCGCAGTCGACGACGGGCGCATCACGGCGGTGGGGGAGGTGGCCGCACCGGGCCGCCGCGAGATCGATGCGTCGGGCCTGCTCGTGACGCCCGGATTCGTCGACATCCACACCCACTACGACGGTCAGGTCACGTGGGATCCGCTGCTCACGCCGTCGTCGCTGCACGGTGTGACCACCGTCGTGATGGGGAACTGCGGCGTCGGATTCGCGCCCGTCGAGCCGGACCAGCGGGAGTGGCTGATCAGCCTGATGGAGGGTGTCGAGGACATCCCGGGAAGCGTTCTCGCGGAGGGCATGGCGTGGAACTGGGAGACCTTTCCCGACTACCTCGACGCGATCGACACACCGCACGCGATCGACTTCGCAGCCCAGTTGCCGCACGGCGCGCTGCGCACGTACGTGATGGGCCACCGCGGTGGCGACCACCGGATCCGTCCCACCGACGCCGAGATGGAACGGATGCGCGACCTCGTGGCCGAGGCGGTCGAGGCCGGTGCGCTGGGCTGGTCGACGTCCCGGTCGGCTGTCCACAAGACGTCCGACGGCGAGCCGACCCCCAGCCTGACCGCCTCGCGGGAGGAACTGACGGGTCTTGCACTCGGCCTCGCGAAGGCGGGCGGTGGTGTCATCGACTTCATCTCGGATTTCATGGACGAACCCGAGGAGATGGAACTGGTCGGCGCGCTCGTCGAGGCGGCGCAGCGGCCGATGTCGGTGTCGATCGTGCAGAGCGACCGGGCTCCGGACAAGTGGCGTTCGTTGCTCGACGGCCTGGCGAAAGTCTCTGCGGAGAAGAACGTTCCGATCACCGGGCAGGTGGCTCCCCGGGCGGTGGGGGTGATGCTGGGCTGGGAACTGAGCTGGCATCCGTTCATGGCGCATCCCAGTTACGCGCCGCTCGCGGACCTGCCGCGCGCGGAGCGGGTGGAACAGTTGCGTCGACCGGAGATCCGGGCAGCTCTCCTCGCCGAACACCCGGCGACCGACAGCGAGTTCGTCGAACGACTCTCCACCCGGTTCGAGCAGGTGTACCTGCTCGGCGACCCGCCGAACTACGAACCGGGACCGGGTGACTCGGTGGCGGCGCTCGCGGTGCGGAACGGCGTCTCGCCCGCCGAGGTGGCGTACGAGGCGATGATGGCGCAGGGCGGGCGCGGACTCCTGTACTTTCCGATGCTCAACTATGCCGCGGGCGACCTCGAAGCCGTGCGGGAGATGATCGCACGCCCGGACACCGTTCCCGCACTCGGCGACGGCGGCGCGCACTGCGGCGCGATCTGCGACGCCAGCTTCCCCACGACGTTGCTCACGCACTGGGGCCGAGACCGCAAGCAGGGCGGTCTCTTTCCCGTCGAGTGGTTGGTCAGGCGGCACACGGTCGACACCGCGGCCGTAGTGGGTCTGCTCGACCGCGGACAGGTGCGTCCGGGCTACCGTGCCGACCTCAATGTCATCGACTTCGACAGGCTGCAGGCCGATCATCCCGAGGTGCTCTACGACCTGCCGACCGGGGGACGCCGCCTGATGCAGACCGCGAGCGGCTACGTTGCGACGATCGTCGCCGGCGAGGTGGTCGTCGAGAACGGCAGGCACACCGGCCTGCTGCCGGGGCGCCTGGTGCGCGGGGCGCGGCCGGCTCCCGCGGCGACCGACTGACCAGTCCGACGACGAAGGCCCCACCGCCCGTGATCTCGAGCGGTGGGGCCTTCGTTCATGTCCGGTGCCAGGTCGTGGAACCGATCAGTTCTTCTTGAATGCCTTGTCGAACAGGATGATGCCGTCGACGGTCGGGTTCGCGCGGTACACGTTGTCGGACCATCCGACGAAGTTGGTTCCGGCACCCCAGGTGAGGAACGGCTGGTCGGTGTTCACGAGGTTCTGGATGTCGTTGATCGCGGTCAGCTTGGCTGCGTCGTCGGGCGCGGACAGCACCTTGCCGAGCAACTCGTCCATCTTCGGATTCTTGTAGCCCAGGATGTTGTTCGTCGACGTGCTCGACAGCGAGCTGAACAGTCGGATCTCGGGTGCGACATCGGAGATGCTGTACGCGCCGAAGCTCATGTCGTAGTTGCGGTCGACGTAGAGCCGCTTGACCATGTCGGTGATGTTGCTGGTGGTCTCGAGTGCGACGTCGAAGCCGACGGCATTCATCTGTGCCTGAATGGCCAGCGCGATCTGCTGGGCGTTGGGCTCGTTGACACCGACGTAGGTGATCTTGCCGTCGAAGCCGTCGGCCTTCGCCTGCTCCAGCAGTTCCTTGGCCTTGGCGGCGTCCGGCGTGATGCCGTCCGTCTCGCCGTGCCACATCGACCACGGCTGGAACATGTCCGTGCCGGGCATGCCCTGGCCGTTGCGTGCCCGCTGGTTCAGGACCTCGGGATCGACGGCGAACGCGATCGCCTGGCGAACCCGGGGATCGGCCGCGGGGCGGCCTTCCGCGTTGTTGAGCTGGCCGACCATCGACATGCTCACCGTTTCGATGTAGCCCGGGAACTGGTCCTTGGCCGCGTTGACGGTCTCCGCGTTGCGGAGGTAGATCATGTCGACGCCGTCGGTCTTCAGCGCCTCGATCTTGGGCTGTTCGGCATTGATCGCGACGAACTTCAGGCCGTCGAGGTTCGGTGCGCCACCCCAGTAGTCCGGACGGGCCTTCAGCTGGAGTTCCTGCGGCTGGAGGTTCTCGACGGTGAACGGACCGGCGCCGATCGGGGTGAACTTGTCACCCTGCTGCGAGGACGGCGCGACGATCATGCCGTGTCCGTAGGCGAGCATCGCCGGGAACGTCCGCCACTGCTGCTTCAGCGTGAAGACGACGGTCGACGAGTCCTTGGCCTCGGTGTTGGCGACCATCTGGGTGTACACCTGCGAGTTGGCGCCGCGGCTCTGGTTGTAGCGGTTGATGCTCGCGACGACCGCGTTCGCATCCAGCGGGGTTCCGTCGCTGAACGTCACGTTGTCGCGCAGCTTCAGCGTCCACGTCAGGTGGTCGGAGCTCTCCTCGAACGACTTCGCGAGCTGCGGTTCGAAGGTCTGGGTCCCGGTGTCGTAGCGCATCAGCACGTCGTACACCGCGGCCATCTCGGAACCGCCCGTCGCGCCGGCGGGCTGCGTCTTCGTCGGGTCGAGGCTCGACACCGGCGCGTAGACGGCGTAGCTCAGGGTGCCGCCCGACACCGGAGTGCCGCCGTCTCCCTGATCGCCCAGGATGCCGAACGCGGTGGTCGTCGTACCCGACGATCCACTGTCGCCGGACTCACCGGTGCTCGCGCACCCGGCCAGGGCAACTGCGCTGACTACGGCCACCGCCAGCGTGCGTCCCAACCTTCTCGAATACTTGCTCATGAACCAACCTCCACGCTTTCGGGGTCGACGCCTGCCCGTCGTGAGTCAAAGGACGCGTCCGCATGATCGTGTTGAATCTCGGAGCTCCGACAGGGCTGTGCCCGGCCGCCGAGTGTCGACTACACCAGAATTCGATGCAGTCTGGGTCGTTGCAGAATCGGACTCTAGCCTCCGCGGCGGATGCCCACAAGGAATCTCCAGAACTCGTGATTCCGCAGCGTTACAGCGGTATTCGACGGGCGTGAGCGGCACCTGTGTCCAGGCTCGAGCCCAGGGGCCCCGGGCGCGCGACGACCGACCGAAACGAATTCCACCGGAAACCTTGTGGAATTCAGATGCGTGTCCTAGATTGGCCGGACGCAGATTTGTATAGACAAAGTTCTCGTACTCCTCACGGGCGTATCCGGCCGATCTCGGCGCGGATCCGGCGTGGCCGATGACGAGCAGAGCCGGACGGGAGGTTTCTTCCGATGTACCAGGTAGTCAGTGCGTTACCTGCTGTCCGCGGCGGTCGGAGAGCCTCCGTTCCGTGAGGGACCCGCAGCACGTGCTGCTCGCGCAGGAGTTGATCTCCCGGATCCAGTCCGGAGAGTTCGGGATCGGTGACAAGCTGCCGACGGAACTCGAGTTGTGCGAGAGCAGTTCGCTTGCGCGCGGGACAGTGCGGCAGGCGCTCAAGCATCTCGAGGATGCGGGAATGATCAGCCGTCGTCGAGGTGCCGGCACGACCGTCGAAGCGCCGGCCTCCGTTGCGGGACATCAAGCGTTCGTCACCAGTGCGGTGGGTCTGCTGGCCTTCGTCCAACGCACCCGGATTCAGAATCCGATCGCCAATGATGTTGTGGCAGACGAAGACTTGGAAGACCAGTTGGGCGTTCCGCTCGGATCGGAGTGGTACCGCGTGGCCGGTCCACGCGTTGTCCGTGGGACTGAACTGCCACCGATCTGTTGGAGCGAAGTTTATCTCCGGGCGGATCTTCCGCACCGCCGGATGGTTCTCACCGGCCGGTTCGACATCGGCAATCTCGTGCGGCAACGCATCGAGCAACAGGTGAGCGGATCGGTGCTGGCTCCGTCGCTCGCCCGGGCGCTCGGCGCCGAGAGCGGTAGTGCGGCGTTGGTGGTGACCCATCGGCATATCGACTCGAGCGGCGCGCTCGAGGCCGTCGGGCGGCACACGCATCCAGCGGATCGGTACCGCATCGCGACCAGTATCGGCTCGCATCTGTCAACCGATTGACAGGTTCGGCGCCCGGTCGGCGCTGTGTCCAGGCTCGACGGAAAGCTACCGGTGAGTATGTGGACCCCGGATGCTGACATGAATTCTATTGTGAGCTAGCCTCTTCGAAAGTCATGTGATGTACATCTCACCAGGAGGTTCCGTTGTCAGACCGTAGATCGACTACCGGGGTGTGTGCGGACGTCGACCGCATCTACACCGCTGGTGTCGTGCGGTCGATGACCGGCTCGGGCTCCGCCACGGCCTTCGCGGTCGCCGGTGGGCGGTTCGTGGCGGTCGGCTCGGACACCGAGATCCTCGCGCTGGCCGGCACGGATACCGAGCGGGTGGACCTGCGTGGCCGCACCGTGGTGCCAGGGTTCATCGAAACTCATGTGCACCCGCACATGTCGGGAATGAACAGTGCCACCGTCGATGCCGGACCGGATGCCTGCCCGGACATCGAGGCGCTCCTGGTCGCACTGTCGGCACGCGCCGCGGAGACGGCCCCAGGCCGGCCGGTCGTGGCGTCCGGCTTCGACGACAGTCTGGTCGCCGAGGACCGCGGACTGACCGTCGCGGACCTCGACCGCGCGAGTGACAGTCACCCCATCGTGGTGCGCCACCTTTCCGGTCATGGCGTCTACGTCAATTCCTTCGTGCTGCGGACCAAGGGGATCGGACGTGCGACGTCCGATCCCGAGGGCGGCGTGATCGTGCGCGATGCGGCCGGGAATCCGACCGGGGAGTTCTGCGAGATCCCCGCGATGCGACTGGTCGTCGACCCCGACGAGACCATGCCGACGGGTGGGGAACTCGACGCCGGCCTGCGCTTCGCACTGGATCGGATGGCGGCCGTCGGCGTCACCAGCTTCCACGACATGTTCGTCACGCCGGTGATCGTCGATTCGTATCGTCGGCTGCTCGCGTCGGGTGAGCTCACCCTCCGCAGTCGGCTCTACGCAGGATTCGGCACGCTCGACGGCTTCACCGTCGAGTCCGATGCGGACGCGACCGGTGCCGACGATCGCCTTGTCGTCGGCGGCATCAAGCTGATCTCGGACGGCTCGATCCAGTTGCACACGGGCGCCCTGTCGGAGCCCTATCACGATCTCGGCGAATGCCATTGCGGTGAGATGGCGATTCCGCCGTCCGATCTGGACGACATGGTGGCCCGCTGCCATGCGGCGGGGCGTCAGGTCGCGATCCACACCAACGGTGACCGCGCCATCGATCTCGCCCTCGACGCGATCGAGAAGGCGGTGGCGGCCTCGGGTGGGGCGTCGCTGCCGGACGGTCTGCAGCATCGGCTCGAGCACGTCCAGACTCTCCGCGGGGACCAGATTCTGCGGATGCGCGAGATCGGCGTCTCGGCATCGGTGTTCGTCAATCACGTCTACTACTGGGGCGATCGGCATCGTGACCGTTTCCTCGGCCCGGATCGAGGCAGCAGGATCAGTCCGCTCGCCTCGATCAGCGCGGCCGATGTGCCGTTCGCGCTGCACTGCGACAGCCCCGTCACCCCGGTCAATCCGTTGTTCACGATCCACACCGCCGTCAACCGGATCACCCGCGGGGGTGACGTCCTCGGCCCCGAGGAATGCATCGACGCGGCAACGGCTCTCGCGGGATACACCTCGTCGGCTGCCCGTCTCGGCGGAGAGTCCGGCGTGAAGGGTGCGATCGCGCCCGGACTGTTCGCCGACTTCGTCGTCCTCGACGAGGATCCGGTCACCTGCGATCCGGCGCGGATCAAGGACATCTCGGTCCTGGCGACGGTCGTCGCGGACCGGATCGTGTACTCCTCCGATCCGGACTTCTCCGTGTCGCGCGACGAAGTTTCCGGAAGCAGGTAGGCGTGGCGACCACTTCCCTCGCCGGCGACCGGACATTCGTCCCGCTGAGTAGGAATGCCCAGCGGATCATGCCCAGTGTCGACGGCATCATACCTTTCGGAAACGCTTGGCTCAGTGCAGATTCGGCCTCCTAGTCGGAGATCTGCAACACCGACAGCAAGGACCCTCATGGATTTCAGGAAGGAGGCGGTGCGAAGATGGCGAGAACAGTGATCAATAAGATCGTCGAGTTGATCGTCGTGCTCTTCATCGTCAGTCTCGGAACTTTCGCGCTTGTCTCACTCATTCCGGGTGACCCCTCCGTTGCGGCGCTGGGCGAGGGACGCACACCCGAGGAGTACGCGCAGGCGCGGCAGGACATGGGGCTCAACGATCCCTTCTTCACGCGGTACTGGGACTGGCTGTCCGGTGCGTTGCAGGGCGATCTCGGCAATTCGATGGTGCCGCCGCAGAGTTCGGTCACCGAGAGCATCGCGTCCGCGTTGCCGGTGAGCGTGCAGCTGGCGGTCATGGGCCTGGTCATCGCGCTCGTGGTGGCGATTCCGCTGGCGATGTACTCGGCGCGCCATCAGGGTGGATGGATCGATCGGGCGATCAGTGCGTGCACGTTCGGTGTGCTGTCGGTGCCGTCGTTCCTGTCGGGTCTGTTGCTGATCATGGTGATGGTCAACTACCTGGGCTGGTTCCCGCGTTCGCAGTGGGTGCGAGTATCGGAAGGCTTGGGGCAGAACCTTTATCACGCGCTCCTGCCGGCAATCACGATCAGCCTGCTCGAGATGGCGATCTTCATCCGGATCCTGCGAAGCGACCTGGTGACGACGCTCAAGGAGAACTTCATCCTGGTCGCGAAGGCGAAGGGCATGTCGAATGCGCGCCTGCTGTTCAGTGACGCGCTGCGGCCGTCGTCCTTCTCGCTCATCACGATGCTCGGTATCGTGCTCGGTTCGATGATCGGTAGCACGGTGATCGTGGAGACGCTGTTCTCGTTGCCGGGTATGGGTTCGCTGATCGTGCGGGCCGCCCAGCAGGGTGACATGCCGATGGTGCAGGGCGCGGTCCTGGTGATCGCGGTGATCTACGTGGTGGCCAACGCCGTCATCGACATCTCCTACGGATACCTCGACCCAAGGAGCCGACGAGCCCATGTCTGAGATCAAGACTGACGAGGTCGACATGCCGGCCATCACCGGCCGGGTGCTCGACGATGCGGGTACGGAGGAGCTGGCGAACGCGTCGGATCTGGCCGAGCGCCGCAACCTGTACCGGATCGGGACGATCCTGACCGTCGTGGGCGTGATCTGCGCGGGTCTGGGTGTGGCGCCGATTCTGATGATGGGTGCGCGGGTGGCGATCTTCGTGATCGGACTCGTCGTGCTGTACATGGGCGTGCGGCGGTTGGGGTTGGCCCGGTTCGGTTCCGACTTCGACCTGACGTTCATCCTGTCGTGTGCGTGGTTGACGGTGCTGATCGTCGCTGCCATCGCGGCGCCGCTGCTGCCGCTCTCCGAGCACGAGGACACCACCAAGACACTGGCCGCGAAGAGCTACGCGTCGCCGAGCCTGTTCTCGGCCCACCCGTTGGGTACCAACAACTTCGGTCTCGACATGCTGGCCCGGTCGATCTACGGTGCTCGCTCGTCGCTGATCGTCGCGATCGCGGCGGTCGTGATCGGCGTCCTGGTCGGCGGTGCGATCGGCATCCTGGCCGGCTACTTCGGCGGCTGGGTCGACCGGATCGTCGGCATCCTGACGAACTCGCTGCTCGCTGTCCCGGCACTGATCCTGCTGATCGCGCTCGCGTCGGTGCTGCAGCCGAATCTGCGGAACGTCTCGTTCGCGCTCGCGGTGCTCGCGATACCCAGCATGATCCGAATAGCGCGAGCCAACACCCTGGTGTTCTCGCAACGTGAATTCGTGTTGGCGGCGCGGGCGATGGGTGCCACGAGGTGGCGTGTCATGCTCCGGGAGATCGCGCCGAACGTCGCGCTGCCGCTGCTGTCGCTCGGCATGGTCATGATCTCGGTGATGATCGTGGCGGAGGCGTCGCTGAGCTTCCTCGGACTCGGGATCCAGCCCCCCTCACCGACGTGGGGCAACATGATCTCCGAGGGTCAGGGCAACGTTTTCGAACAGCATCCGTACATCGTGCTGGTGCCCGGTCTGTTCCTGTTCCTGACGGTGTTCGCGTTCAACATGGTCGGCGAGAAGGCGCAGAAGAAGACCGGCGGCGCCCGGGAGGTGAAACTGTGAGCAGCAACGAACCGATTCTGACCGTGGACAATGTGTCCACCAGGTTCCGCACCAAGCGCGGTCAGCTCCGCGCGGTCGAGCAGGTCTCGCTCGAACTCGACGCCGGCGAGACCATCGGCCTGGTCGGTGAATCCGGATCCGGTAAATCCGTTCTGGGACAGACCATCATGGGTCTGGTCTCCAGCGGTGGTGCCGCGACCGTCACCGGCACGGTGAACTTCATGGGCCGGGACATGCAGGCGCTGACCCGCAAGGAGCAGCAGCAGATGTGGGGCAAGGACATCGCCATGGTGTTCCAGGACCCGATGTCGGCGCTGAACCCGTTCAAGAAGATCGGCGCCCACATCACCGAGTCGCTGCGGGCGCATCTCGGTCTGGACAAGGCCCAGGCGCGGGAGCGTGCGATCGAACTGCTGCGCAAGGTCCGGATCCCGGAGCCGTCGCGGCGGATCGATCAGTACCCGCACGAGCTGTCCGGCGGCATGCGTCAGCGTGTGGTCATCGCGATGGCACTGGCGTGTGATCCGAAGCTGACGATCGCGGACGAGCCGACCACCGCCCTCGACGTGACGGTCCAGAAGCAGATCCTCGAGCTTCTCGACTCGCTGCGCACCGAGATGGGAATGGCCGGCATTCTCGTCAGCCACGACCTCGGAGTCGTTGCCGGACAGACCGATCGGGTTGCGGTCATGTACGCGGGCCGGATCGTGGAGACTGCGCCGACCCGGCAGCTGTTCGCCAGCCCCCGCCACCCGTACACGGAGGCGCTGCTGGCTGCGGTTCCCCGGCTGGAGCAGGAACCGCACACCCGACTCGAGTCCATCGAGGGCGGTCTGCCGGACATGACCAAGCCGCCCACCGGGTGCTCGTTCGCGTCCCGCTGCAAGTACGCGCAGAGCAAGTGCCGCGAGGTCGTGCCGACTCTCACGGCGTCCTCGGACACCGTCGGCGTACGCCATCCGCACGAAGTGGCCTGCCACTTCCCGCTGGACGGCGTCGCGGACCTCGGCGTGCCCAGCGTCTTGGGCGCGCACGATCGTGAGCTGGAAGTGGAGACCATCTGATGGCCGGTAGTGGAGTTGCGCACCTGCGCAGGGACGACAAGCCCGTGCTCACCGTCGAGGACCTGGTCGTGGAGTTCCCCGCCGGCCGGAACCAGACGGTGTACGCGGTGTCCGGGATCAGTTTCGACCTGATGGCCGGCGAAACCCTCGGCATCGTCGGTGAATCCGGCTGCGGTAAGTCCACCGCCGGTCGCGCGGTCCTGCAGTTGCCGGCACCGAAGTCGGGCAGCGTGGAGATCGACGGCATCGAGCTGACCACCCTGAGTGCGTCCGCACTGCGCTCGATCCGCGCGAAGATGCAGATGATCATGCAGGACCCCATCTCGTCGCTGAACCCGCGCCGCAAGGTCAAGCACCTGGTCACCGAGGGCGCCCGCATGTGGGGTCAGCACAACAAGGAACGCCTCGACGAACTGGCCCGGGACCTACTGCGTTCGGTGGGACTGGACCCGGACATGGTGTGGGACCGGCTGCCCGGTGAGCTGTCCGGCGGCCAGTGCCAGCGGGTGTGCATCGCCCGAGCGATGATGGTCAACCCGAAGGTCCTCATCTGCGACGAGCCGGTCTCGAGCCTCGACGTGTCGGTCCAGGCACAGATCCTCAACCTCCTCGAGGAAACGAAGGCCGAGTTCGACCTGTCGATGATCTTCATTGCCCACAACATGGCTGTGGTCAAGAACATCAGCGATCGCGTCATGGTCATGTACCTCGGCAAGGTGTGCGAGATCGCCCCGAGTAGCAATCTGGAATCCGAAGCGCGACATCCCTACTCGCGACTTCTGCTCGCTTCCATCCCGGACCCGGACATCCACCGCGGCGAAGCCGACACGACACCGCAGATCGAAGGCGACCTACCCTCGCCTCTCAATCCGCCGTCCGGCTGCCGGTTCCGGACCCGTTGCCCCCTGGCCACCGACAACTGCGCCGCCGAGGAACCCCAACTCCGGGAAGTCGCCGACGGCCACTACGTCGCCTGCCACAACGTCTGACCCCCACCCCCGCGTTTTGCGCACTTGTCGCTGAGAATCCGGATCCCGGAGCGCGATAAGTGCGCAAAACGCGGGGGTTTCGGGTCAGTGCGGGGGAGGTGCAACGGCGGGTGAGGTGACGTCGCAGTGCGGTTGGCACGCGACGTTCTCGCTCGCCGTTTCCGTCGTCGGCGCCTCGACCGGGCCGTGCCGGGGAATCATCACCGCGGAGATGACGGCCCCGAGCAGGAGCAGTCCGGCACAGATCAGCATCGCGATCCGGAACCCGGCGGCGAAGGTCGTGGGGTCGGCGAGCGCGTCGGCGCCGATGCCCGCGAGTGCGGGAAGGGCGGCGACGGCGAGCAGCTGGCTGGTGCGGGCCACGGCGTTGTTGACGCCGGATGCGATGCCCGCCTGGTTCGACGAGACCGATCCGAGGACCGCAGCGGTGAGTGGCGCGACGAGCGCCGAGAGCCCGAGTCCGAACACCACGACGGCGGGCAGGACCTGCGTCAGGTACGACGCTCCCGGCCCGATCCGCAACATCAGCAGCAACCCGGAGGCGCCGAGCAGCGGCCCGACGGTCATCGGGATCCGCGGTCCGTGCACTTGCGCCCACCGGCCGGCCCGCGACGACAGCAGCAGCATCAGGATCGTGATGGGCAGGGATGCGATTCCCGCGGCCAACGGCGAGTAGCCGGACACGATCTGCAGTTGCAGCAGTAGCAGGAAGAACACGCCACCGAGCGCCGCGTACACCGCGAGCGTCACCAGGTTGGCGGCGACGAACACCCGGGACGCGAACAGGGATCCCGGTACCAGTGCGTACCGTGAGCGTCGCTCGACGACGACGAACCCCACCAGCAGGCCGACTCCGGCCGCCGCGGCCCACGCCGACTGCTCGATGAGGCCGTAGGTGCCGGCGCCGAGACCGAGCGCCGCGAGCATCGTTCCGGGCAGGTCCAGCCGTGCGGGTGGATGCGGGTCCCGCGTCTCGGGCACGTGCCGCACCGACACCCACACCACCGCGACGGCGAGGGGAAGATTGATCAGGAACACCGAGCGCCATCCGGCGATCTCGACGAGCCAGCCGCCGAGCAGCGGCCCGATTGCCGCAGCGACCCCGCCGAGCCCGGACCACAGCCCGATCGCCGCGCCCTGATCCTCGTCGTCGAACGACGCCGAGATGATGGCGAGACTGCCCGGGGTCAGCAGGGCCGCGCCGACGCCCTGGAGCAACCGGGCCACCACCAGGATCGTGACGTTCGGTGCGAGTGCGCACAATCCGGACGCGATCGCGAACCAGACGGTCCCCCAGACGAAGACCCGGCGGCGCCCGAGCCGGTCACCGAGGGCACCCCCGACCAGGATCAGCGACGCGAGCGTGAGGGTGTATCCGCTCAGTACCCACTGCAGTCCGGTGACCTCCGCGCCGAGATCCTCGGCGATGCGGGGCAGGGCGACGTTGACGACGGTGCCGTCGAGCATCGCGAGCGACGATCCGAGCACGGTCGCCGCCACGACCCACCGTCCCCGCGACGATGTCAGGTGGAGCGCCGGAGCCGTCATGCCTTCGATGGTGCTCGCGACTCCGCCCGACCGGAAGGGGTTCGGGGCGCCAGCCCACCGATCGTGAGGAGACGGTAAGAGTTCGACGCCGCACCGTCGAATCGGTCCCCGCCGCACGGACGCGTCTCTACCGTTGCGCATTCGGGCGGAACCGGACGAATGGAGCGACATGTTCTCGATGCGTGGGTCGAAGCGGAATCCGAAGGCGATCGCAGCGGTGGCCCTGTGCGGTGTGGCACTCGCGACTGCGGCCTGCTCCGGGCCCGCCGATCCCGGCGATCCGACACCCACGACGACGACGCCCGTCGCGCCGCTCATCGCAACGCCGCTCGTCGCCGCGGGGACCGTCGCGGAACTGAACGCGAACCTGGCGCGCGCGTTCGACGAGACGGTCCCCGCGGCGGAGAAGGTGGCGCTGGTCCAGGGCGCGCAGGCGGATCCGCAGCTGATCGATCGAGTGGTCGAAGCAGCGAAGGTCAACAAGGCGTCCGTCGAGGTCAGCGACGTGACCGACCTCGGCGACGGCACGGTCGTGGCGACCGTCGTCATGACACTCGACGGTCAGCCGGCACCCGAGAGCATCATGACCTTCGTCGCCGAGGACGGTGGGTGGAAGCTGTCGAAGGACAATGCGTGCGACATCGTCGGTATTGCGGGGTTGTCGTCTCCGGCGTGTGCGTGAGCGTGCCGTGCCGAGATCCATCACCCGGGTGATGATGGGGCGATGGCGAACAACCGGATCCTTCGCGCGGCGGCCGTGGCATCCACGGCCGGAATGCTCCTCACCACGGTGGCGTGCTCGGGCAGCACCGACGGTGCGGCCGAACCCCAGGGCGTAGCGGTGTCCGCCGCTCCGTCCACGACAGCGGCACCGCCCTCCTCCTCTTCCTCGACGACGGCAGCCGAAAGCGGCTACACCGCAACGACAGTGCGGGTCGCGGGCGACAACGGTCGGGTCCGGTACGACGTCGTCGTTCCGCAGATCGACGGCGGGGATCCCGCCGTCGCGGCCGAGTTCAACGAGTCGATGCGGGCGGCGCTGCAGGACCAGATCGACGGCTGGCTGGGGGACCGGTTCACCCTCGAATCCACGGACCGGTCGGCCGTCGTGCACATCGGTTCCCGAGTCGTCAGCGGGCTCCTGGTGACGTCGTGGAACGCGGATCCGCCCGGCGCGCACCCGACACCGATCGTCGCGACGGTCGTGATCGATGCCGACGACGCGCAGCCGATCACGCTCGACCGATTGTTCCCCGATCTCCAGGCCGGGCTGGACCGGCTGTCCGAGGAATCCGCGCGTCTCCTGCCCGCGACCGCCGCCGGACCCGACTTCCTGCGCGAGGGCATCGAGCCGAAGCGGGAGAACTTCGCGAACTGGGTGGCCACCCCGGACGGGATGGAGATCCACTTCTCCGACTACCAGGTGGGGCCGCACGCGATCGGGCTGATCGACGTGACGGTCCCGTGGGAACGGCTGTCCGACGTCGTCGCTCCGGACCTCGTCGACGTGGTCTCGAGCTGAGCCGACGGCGCCACCGAACGAATGACCAGTCAACGGGAGGAGCTCTGGAATCGGGGTCGAGGCGTCGGGAGATTGGAGGTTCGAACGGAGCACCGGCACAGCCCGCCTGCGTGCACCGTGGGACGAAAGGACTGACCATGACCTCCGTGCATGCCGAGGGCGTCGACACCGACGAGATCCGCATCATCGACCAGGGCACGCCGCCGGCGCGGTTCGCCCGCGGCTGGCACTGCCTCGGTCTCGTCGACGGTTTCCGCGACGGCAAGCCGCACTCGGTCGAGGCGTTCGGCACCAAGCTGGTGGTGTTCGCCGACAGCCAGGGCGATCTGAAGGTCCTCGACGCGTACTGCCGGCACATGGGTGGCGATCTGAGCCAGGGTGAGATCAAGGGCGACTCGGTCGCGTGTCCGTTCCACGACTGGCGGTGGAACGGCAAGGGGCGCTGCACCGACATCCCCTACGCCCGTCGTGTTCCCCCGGTCGCGAAGACACGGGCGTGGCTGACGATGGAGCAGGACGAGCTGCTGTTCGTGTGGAACGACCCGGAGGGCAACCCGCCGCCGGCCGACATCACGATCCCGGCGATGCGCTCGACCGACGCGGAGTGGACGGACTGGCAGTGGAAGTCGCTCGTCATCGACACCAACTGCCGTGAGATCGTCGACAACGTCGTGGACATGGCGCACTTCTTCTACGTGCACTACTCGTTCCCCACGTACTTCAAGAACGTCTTCGAGGGGCACGTCGCGATCCAGGAGCAGAAGGGCGTCGGCCGTGACGACGTCACCGAGTGGACCGACCCCGACGTGCCGCAACTGGTCGGCAACACGTCCGTCGCCGCGTACCACGGTCCGTCGTTCATGATCGACGACCTGATCTACCACTACGACAAGCACGACGTCGAGTCAGTTCTCATCAACTGCCACTACCCGATCGCCCCGGACAAGTTCGTGCTGATGTACGGCATCTCGGTGAAGAAGACCGAGCAGGTTCCCGCCGAGATCGCGGACCAGCTGGTGGACGCGATGATCGGCTACATCGGTGTCGGGTTCGAGCAGGACATCGAGATCTGGAAGAACAAGACCCGCATCGAGAACCCGCTGCTGACCAACGAGGACGGCCCGGTCTACCAGCTGCGCCGCTGGTACGAGCAGTTCTACGTCGACGTCGCCGACGTCACCCCGGACATGGTGGACCGCTTCGAGTTCGAACTCGACACCACCAAGCCCGTGGAGGCGTGGAAGCAGGAAGTGGCCGACAACCTGGCCCGTCGCGCCGTGGAACAGGCGTAGTCGTGGAACCGGTCGAGTGCGATCGCTGCGGCTGCCGGGTGCTGGCGGCCAAGAACAGCTGGCAGCACACGTCGGTGCAGTGGACAGCCGAGGCCCGGGCCGCGTGCGTCGAACTGGACGACGCGGCGGGCCCGGTGTCGCGCGCGCGTAGTTGCTCGGCGATGCAGGAATCGATCGCACGGGCGGCCGTCGAGGGCCGGATCGGCGTCCTCGACGACTGAGTTCCGTTCGTGCCGTGCGTGAACGAGGTCCCCCGCGTGCGCGGGGAACCTCGCCTACTATCAGGGGTCGGGTTTCGCGCGGGAGGTATCTGTGATCAAGGTGAACCAGGTGACCTCGCGTCGCGAGGCGGACAAGCTGCGCGGCGTCGACATCGTGGGTATCTGCCTGGGCGACGCCGCGACAACCGACCGGCGAGTCGTCGACGCGGGCACGTTCACGATGTTGCAGGACGTGGTCGGCCCGCGAACGTCGCTGTACATCGATGCCTCGGCGGCCCTCTCGCCGCAGGACGTCGTCGATGCCGTCGAGGCGCTCCGGCCCACCTATTTCGAATTCACGGTCGTCGACGGACCCAAGGAGTCGGCGGCGGCCGAACAGTTGGACTTGCTGGCGCGGCTGCCGGTTCCGAAGATCGCGAACGGACTCTTCGTCCTGAAGGAAGACGTCGGCCTGCTCGACAACCGCAAGCACCTGGACCGCCTCGTCGCCGCCGGCGTCGAATACTTCCAGGTGGAGACCGATTCGCTGATAGATCCCGGGTACCGGATATCCGCGCCCCATCGTGAGCGTCTCGCGGCACTGCTCGCCGACTACCCGTGCCTCGTCGCGGATGTGTGCACGACCCCGCCGGTTCTTCCGGCATTCGGCCAGGTGGGGACCTACTTCAACCTGGGGAACGGACGCGTACCCAACTACGACGGCTCGGACCGACAGACGCCTCTCTCCGGAATTGTCCGGATCATCCGCTCTCTGGCGGTCGGCTGACCCGATTCGACGGCTGATGTTCGCCTGGCGGTCACCCGACTGTTCCAGGGCCGTTGCCAGGTCACAGGAATATTACTCACGGAGATTCGAGCTGGTCGGAAACGAAATCGACTGTCTTGCAGAATCTCTGCACGGATGTCTTACGTACTGTCGTGAGCGCTGTGCAGCACATCGGACACGCAAGAGCGTGTACACACCAATCGTTCGCGAGGAGTTTGACATGGGTTCTTCTGACGCAGATCTGGCACTGATCAAGCAGATCCAGCCGGTCATCAGCGGCATCGGCGGCGTTCTCTCCGGTGCGGCCGCGATCCTCGGCCTGGTCGGCGCGCTGAACGCCTTCAGCTGATCGACTGTCGAACCACACCTCCGTTCTGCATCCCGGCCGGGCCGCCGGGGGTGGACCGGAGGTTGTTCGCGTCGGTGCCCGACGGTTCGGCGTCGGAATCTTCTGCGTGAATGGCAAGCGCCCCAGCACCTTTCGATAGGTGATGGGGCGCTTGCCGTATTCGAACAGGGGCTACTTGTAGCTGTAGAAGCCCTGTCCGACCTTCTTGCCGAGGTGTCCGGCGTCGACCTTGCGGCGCAGCAGTGCGGGCGGCGCGTAGTTCGGCTGGCCGAACTCGGCGTACAGCGACTCGGCCGCGGCCAGCGCGACGTCGAGGCCGACGGTGTCGAGCAGCGTCAGCGGGCCCATCGGGTATCCGCAGCCGCCCTTCATCGCGTCGTCGATGTCCTCGGCGGTCGCGTAGCCGGACTCGAGCATCCGGACGGCGTCGCACAGGTACGGGATGAGCAGGGCGTTGACGATGAAGCCCGCACGGTCACCGGCGCGAACGGCCTTCTTGCCCAGGGTGTTGCGGGCGAAATCGGTCACCGCCGCAACGGTCTCTTCGGACGTGACCAGGCTGACGACGATCTCCACCAGCGGCATGACCGGCACCGGGTTGAAGAAGTGGACGCCGACGACCTGCGACGGACGCTGCGTGGCGTTCGCGATCTTGATGACCGGGATCGAGGAGGTGTTGGTCGCGAGGATGCCGGACGGCTTCACGATCTTGTCGAGCTTGCCGAAGATCTCGGCCTTGAGCGACTCGATCTCCGGGGCGGCCTCGATCACCAGGTCGCGGTCCGCGAACTCCTCGATGTCGAGGGTCACCCGGACGCGGGCGATGGCAGCGTCCGCCTCCTCCTGAGTGATCTTGCCGCGGGCGACGCCGCGGCTGATCGAGTTCGCGATCCGTGCCTGCGCCGCGTCCGCGTACTCCTGCTTGGTCTCGAGGATCAGGACCGAGCTTCCGGCCTTGGCACACACCTCGGCAATGCCGGCACCCATCGTGCCGCCGCCGATCACACCCACTAGCTCCACAGTCGAATCTCCACTGTCGTCTCTTCACACCGACCGTCGGGACGGTGTGCTTTCAAGGTCATTCTGCTATCCGGCGCGATGCAGCCGTCACCCCGGCGTCGGAAGTTCCGGCGCCGGGGTGACGGGTGGTGCAGATGGCGTCGAACCGGTCAGCCGCCGAGGCTGCCGCCGAGACCGCCACCACCTCCGAGACTGCCGCCCAGGCCGCCCATCCCGGCCCCCGGAGCGCCTTGTCCCTGACCGCCCATGATGTCCATGAGCCGGGCCAGGACGTCCACCAGTTCCCCGAGAATGCTGATCGAACCCATGTGTAATCAACTCCCCTGCGTCGGTCACGGTGCCGGCCCCCGAACGGCCTGCTTGGCGCAGTACCCGGTTCGAACCGTGCTGTCACCTACTGCGGCACCCGAAGGTGCTGCCCCCTCATTGAACGCCGGGAACGGCGGACAGGGGAACCGTCGCAGCGGAACCGTTCGCTACTTGAGCAGTGCGCGTGACATCACGACGCGCTGGATCTGGTTGGTGCCCTCGTAGATCTGGGTGATCTTGGCATCGCGCATCATGCGCTCGACCGGGAAGTCGGTGGTGTAGCCGGCTCCACCGAACAGCTGGACGGCGTTGGTGGTGACCTCCATCGCGACGTCCGAGGCCAGGCACTTCGCGGCAGCGGAGATGAAGCCGAGGTTCTTCTCGCCGCGCTCGGCGCGGGCCGCCGCGGTGTAGACCATGAGGCGGGCGGACTCGATCTTCATCGCCATGTCGGCGAGCATGAACTGGGTGTTCTGGAACGACGCGATGGACGTGCCGAACTGCTTGCGGTCCTTGGTGTAGGCCAGTGCCGCGTCGAACGCGCCCTGCGCGAGACCGAGTGCCTGCGCACCGATCGTCGGGCGGGTGTGGTCGAGGGTCTCGAGCGCGGTCTTGAAGCCGGTGCCCGGCTCGCCGATGATCCGGTCGCCCGGAATGCGGCAGTTCTCGAAGTACAGCTCGGCGGTGGGGGAGCCCTTGATGCCCAGCTTGTGCTCGAGCGGTCCCACGACGAAGCCCTCGTCGTCCTTGTGGACCATGAACGCGGAGATGCCGTTGGCGCCCTTGTCGGGATCGGTCACGGCCATGACGGTGTACCAGGTGGACTGGCCACCGTTGGTGATCCAGCACTTGGAGCCGTTGAGGATCCAGCTGTCGCCGTCCGCCTTCGCGCGGGTGCGCATCGCAGCGGCGTCGGAGCCGGCCTCACGCTCGGACAATGCGTACGAGGCCATCTTGCCGCCGGCGATGTCCGGCAGGACCTGGGCCTTGAGCTCGTCGGAGCCCTTGAGGATCAGGCCCATCGTGCCGAGCTTGTTGACTGCGGGGATCAGCGACGACGAACCGCAGACGCGGGCGACCTCCTCGATCACGATGCACGTGGCAACGGAATCGGCGCCCTGGCCGTCGTAGGCCTCGGGGACGTGGATGGCATTGAATCCCGATGCGATGAGGGCGTCGAGTGCCTCCTGGGGGAAGCGGGCCTTCTCGTCGACGTCCTTCGCGTACGGAGCGATCTCCTTCTCGGAGAGTGCGCGGATCGCAGCCCGCAGCTCGTCGTGCTCCTCGTTCAGCTGGAAGAGGGGGAAATCGGGATTGCCGGCCATGGGGACGCTCCTCGGTTGTGCGGGACGGTCTGTCGTGTCGGTCGACCGACACCGAGTGAATGGGGCACTCAGTGCCAGGTTCGCATCGTCGTACTGTGGCGTGCCCGTCGGCAGATTTCAGCCGATCGCGCACGTGAGCCCACGAATGCCCCCAGTCAAGCATGGCACTAAGTGCCAGTCAAGGGGTGGTAGGCGGGGTTCCGATCCCGGCCGCCTCGAGCTGCAGGCGCACCCGCCGCGCCACCTCGGCGGGGGGCGTTCCGGGCGGGTAGGTCACCACGGTCACGGCCTCGGGCGGGCGGGCGTCCGTCGCGTCCGGGGAGGTCACGGCAGGCGCGGCGGTCTCGCGGGTGACGGCTCCGAACTTGCGGCGAATCTCGACCAGGGTGCGCTGCAACTCCTCGGCGGTGGCCGTCTCGTCACCGCGGATCATCGCGCGCAACAGGTAGTTGTGGCACGCGGTCACGCCGGCCGCGAACCCGACGACGTCCAGCGGCCTCGCGGACGGGACCGAGCTGCGCAGGTGGTCGGTGAACAAGCGCTCGTAGCGGTGGCCCGTGACGAGTTCGCGGTCGCGCAGCGCGGGCACCCGCTGGACCACCTGGTAGCGGCGCACGGACAGCTCGCGGTTCTCCCGGAACCGGTCGAAGACCAGGCGGGCGGCCTCGCACACCGCCACCCACGGATCCTCCCCGGTACCCGCGAGGTAGTCCGCGGCCTGTTCGAGCAGCGATTCGTGATCGGCGAAGATCACGTCCTCCTTGGACCGGAACTGCCGGAAGAACGTGCGCCGCGAGACGCCGGCCGCGGCGGCGATCTGATCGACCGTGGTGGCCTCGTAGCCGTGTTCGGCGAACAGTCGGATGGCCTGGGTCGCGACGTGGACGCGGAAGTCCGCGGGATCGTCGTTGCTGTCGGGTCCGCTGCCCTCGACGCGCTCACTCATGCGTGCCAGTATCCATGCCCGATTCGCCCCGGCGGAGCGTCCGCTGCTCCCGACGTCGGTCCGTCGACGTGTCTGACCTGCCGATCTGGACCGCGGCCACGACGCGGGCGGATACTGCAGGTAGGCGCTGCCCGTCGTGGGACGGCTTCCGCCCGAGGAAGTGTTTGTTCGACGACGGTGGCGCGAGCCGCCGCGGCGAACCAACCTCTCTTGGGGGCGATACGTGGATTCAGCTGAACCTCACCCCGAAGCCCGCGCGGAGTCGGCCGCTACCGCACGGACGGACGCCGCCCGCGGCACCGACCGATTTCCGCTGTCGGAGGCGCAGCGCGCCCTGTGGTTCGCGCAGCAACTGGTGCCCGACGTCCCGCTCTTCATCGCGCAGTACGTGGAGGTCGACGGTTCGCTCGACGTCGACGTGCTGCGTGCGGCGAATGTTCGCGCGGCCCGTGAGTTCCAGTCGCCCTTCCTGCGGGTGGTCACCGTCGACGGTGAGCCCGCGCAGTATGTCGACCCGGTGCGGGACACGTCGATCGCGCTGATGGACCTGCGTTCCGAGGCCGACCCGGTCGGCGCGGCCCACGCGTGGATGCAGCGCGAGGCCGCGACGCCGCTCGATCTGTCCGCCGACCGCCTCGTCCAGACCGTGATCCTGCAGGTCGGTGATCGACATTTCCTGTGGTACAGCCGAAGTCATCACATCGCGCTCGACGGTTACGGTGCCGCGACGATGCTCTACCGCGTCGCGCACCTCTACACCGCTGCGGTGGAGGGGCGTGAGCCGGATCCGCCGGCCGCAGCCGATCTGCGCACGCTGCTCGAGATCGACGAGCGCTACCGGTCGTCGGACCGGCACGCCGCCGACCGCGCGTACTGGGTGCGCCGGCTCGACGGGGTGCGTGACTCGGTCCTCGCCGGCTCGTCGGCGCCCGCGGTTGCCGAAAGTCGGCTCGTGACCGCGGCACTGACGGATGCGACGATGCGGCGACTCGAACGGCCGGCGGAAGGGCCGGGGGCCGGCGCGTCCGCGGCGGCCCGGATCGTCGCGGCCTTCGCGTGGTTCCTGAGCGGGACGACGGGCCGCCGTGACGTGGTCGTGAACATCCCGGTCTCCGCCCGCACCACGGCCGTGCTGCGAAGGTCGGGTGGCATGACGGTCAACCTGGTGCCGCTCCCGGTCGAGATCCGCGGCGACGACACGATCGGCGACCTCGTCGATCGGGTGCAGATCGAATTGGTTGCGGCGCTGCGGCATCAGCGGTGTAGTCGCGCCGACATGAGACGCGACCGGGGCGGCGATCCGGCGGCGCCGATCGTCAACGTCATGTTCTTCCATCCGGAGATCGTGATGGGCCCGCTCGCGACGGAGTTTCACATCATCACGTCCGGCCCGGTGGACGACCTGCTGGTCAACGTCTACCAATCCGGAACGCCGGTGCGAACTTTCGTCGACTTCCGGGCGAATCCGCACCGGTACCCGGCGGCGATCCAGGCGTCCCACCATCGGCACTTCCTGGACGTCCTCGAGCGGTTCGTCGCCGCCGATCCGCAGGTGCCGGTCACCGACGTGTACGTCGCCGCGGCGCCGTCGGTGCCGGAAGCGTCCGCTCCGGCGCCGGCGCCGGTCCGTGCCGCCGAACCCGAGCCTGCCGGCCCGTCGGTCCGGGTCGACGACGGCCGGACCGAGCAGGAGATCTCGGACGTGTTCACCGCGGTCCTGGGAACGGCGCGACCGGTCCGCCCCGAGGACAGCTTCTTCGATCTCGGCGGCGACTCGCTGGTGGCGACGAGGGTGGTGGCCCGCCTGAACTCGGCGCTGCACGCGGGGCTGACGGTGCGGGACCTGTTCGAGATGCCCACCGCGCGCGGGCTGGCGCGGCACGTCGCCGCGCTGGCCGGCCCGGACGGATCACCGACCGGTCCGGCGCCGCTCCCGCCTCCAGCGCGCCGGGACCGGCCGGATCGGCTGCCGCTCTCGCCGGCGCAGCAGCGGATGTGGTTCGTCAACCAACTCGACACCGATTCGCCGGTCTACAACATTGCGTTCGCCGTCGCGTTCACCGGCCGACTCGACGTCCCGGCCCTGCACGCCGCGATCGCGGACGTCGTCGAGCGCCACGAGGCCCTGCGTACGGTCTTCCCGGCGGACGCCGACGGCCCCCGCCAGGTGATCGTGGCAGCCGGATCGGCCGTGCCGGACACGACGCCGGTCGTCGTGGGGCGGGACGAGGTGTGGGACGCGATCCGGGCCGCCGCCGTCGTGGGGTTCGATGTGCGCGAACAGCTTCCGTTGCGGACCCGGCTGTTCCGGATCGCGTCGGACGAGTACGTCCTGGGTGTGGTCGTGCACCACATCGCCGCGGACGGACAGTCGGTTCCACCGCTGGCACGCGACGTGATGACCGCGTACGGTGCGCGGCGAGCCGACGGTCCGCCGGACTGGGCGCCGCTGCCGGTCCAGTACGCGGACTATGCGCTGTGGCAACGCGAGATGCTCGGCGACGAGGGCGACCGCGACTCCGTCGCCGCCCGGCAACTGCGGTTCTGGACGGCCCGGTTGGCGGACCTGCCGCCTGCGATCGCACTGCCGCACGATCGTCCGCGCCCGTCGGCGGTGACGACCCGCGGCGGGACGGTCCCGTTCGAGATCGCCCCGGACACGCACCGGCGGCTGCTCGAACTGGGCCGGAAGAACGACTGCACGCTGTTCATGGTGCTTCACGGCGCGTTCGCGGTGCTGCTGTCGCGACTCGGGGCCGGTCGCGACGTCGCGATCGGCACCCCGGTGGCCGGGCGGGCCGCCACGGAACTCGACGATCTCGTCGGCATGTTCGTCAACACCCTCGTGCTGCGCACCGACATCGATCCCGCGGCCACGTTCGTCGAGGTGCTCGCGGGGGTCCGCGACACCGATCTGGGTGCGCTCGCCAACGTGGACCTTCCGTTCGAGCGGCTCGTCGAGGCACTCGCCACCGATCGTTCGCCGGCGCACGCCCCGCTCGTCCAGGTACTGCTCGAACTGCAGACCTCGGCGATCACGTCGGTCGAATTGCCCGGCGTCCGCGCCGAGGTGCGGGAGGTCGACACGGGGGTCGCGAAGTTCGAGCTGCAACTGAGCGTGCGGGAACACGTCGACGACGCCGGTCGACCCGACGGACTCTCGGCCGCACTGTATTTCGCGCGTGACCTGTTCGATCACACGACGGTCGAGGGCTTCGCCGCCCGACTGCAGCGCGTCCTCGCCGCGATCGCCTCCGACGGCGACGTCGTCGTCGGCGACCTCGAGATGGCCGACGACACCGAACGCGCACTGTCGGCGCGGCCGCCGGACGTGCTCGGTGTGGCCGCGACGCTGCCGGATCGACTGGCCCGGGCGGCCTCGCTGGATCCCGCTGCCGTCGCCGTCGTCGCGGGTCCGGTGCGGCTGACGTACCGGGCGTTGTCCGAACACGTGAACCGGCTGTCCCGCTGGTTGATCGGGCGCGGGGTCGGGCCCGAGACGCGAGTGGCCGTCGCGATGGCCCGGTCGGCGGACCTGCCCGTCGCCCTCGCCGCGGTCGTCGGTGCGGGAGCCGCCTACGTCCCGGTCGATGTCGACTACCCCGACGAGCGCATCGCGTTCCTGCTCGCCGACGCGCGCCCGGCATGCGTCCTCGTCGATTCCGCCGGAGCCCGACGGTTGTCGTCGGTGCCGGTCGCGGTCCCGCTCGTCGATCTCGACGGCGCGCCGGTGCGGGCCGCGGTCGCCGCGGTGTCGGCGGACCCGGTCACCGACGCCGACCGCAGGTCGCCGCTGCGGCCCGACGCGGCCGCGTACGTCATCTACACCTCCGGCTCGACGGGCCGGCCGAAGGGCGTCGTGGTCCCGCACCGCGCCGTGGTCACGCTGCTGGACCGCACAGCGCCGCTGTTCGGGTTCGACACGACCGACATCTGGACGATGTTCCATTCGTACGCTTTCGATTTCGCGGTGTGGGAGCTGTGGGGTGCGTTGCTGCACGGCGCGACGGTCGTCGTGGTCGACCGCGACACGGCCCGGTCTCCCCGCGACTTCCACGCGCTGGTGCGGGACGAGGGCGTGACGATCCTGAGCCAGACCCCGGGCGCGTTCCGGCAGTTGATCGACGCGGACCGGGCGTCGCCCGACGGGGAGTGGGCACCGCGGTTGCGGCACGTGGTCTTCGGCGGTGACGTGCTCGATCCGCTGCAGTTGTCGGCGTGGTTCGAGCGCCACGGTGACCGCACGCCGCGCCTGACGAACATGTACGGGATCACCGAGACGTGCGTCCACGTCACCCACGGGCCGGTCACCGCCGACCCGGCCACCCGCGGGGGCCCCGACACGATCGGGCACCCGCTGCCCGGGACGGTGGTTCGGGTGCTCGACGAACGCCTGCACGCCGTGCCGCCCGGCGTGATCGGCGAACTGTACGTGGCCGGCCCCGGGCTGTCGCGTGGCTACCTGGACCGGCCCGCACTGACCGCGGGCCGGTTCGTGCCGGACCCGTTCGGTGCCGGTACCCGGATGTATCGGACGGGAGACCGCGGCACCTGGACAGCCGACGGCACGCTCCGTTTCGCCGGACGCGCCGACGCTCAGGTGCAGGTCCGCGGGTACCGGGTGGAACTGGGTGAGGTGGAGTCGGCCCTGGCCGCGGCGGAGGGGGTCGGCGCCGCGGTCGCGATCGCCGACGACGGCCCGGCCGGCATCCGGATCCTCGGGTACGTGGTGCCGTCGGACGGGGCGACACCCGATCCGGAGTCGGTGAAGGAGGCGGCAGCGAAATCGCTCCCGCAGTACATGGTGCCGTCGGCGGTCACGGTCGTGGAGCGGTTCCCGATGACCGCGCACGGCAAACTCGACCGGGCGGCGCTGCCCGTTCCCGAGGACGCCGACCGTCCGCTCGTGGCCCCCCGGGACCTCGTGGAGGAGGCGGTCGCGTTGGCGGTCGGCACCCTGCTCGGGCTCGACCGGGTCGGCATCGACGACGACTTCTTCGCCCTCGGCGGCAACTCGCTGGTGGCCGCACAGTTGGCGGCCCGCGTCGGCGACGCGACGGGCGCCGCTCTCGGCATCCGGGACGTGTTCGACGCACCGACCGTCGCCGGCCTGGCCCGCCGCGTGCGTGGAACGGGCGCCGCAGGTGGCCCGCAGGCCCGCCCGCCGCTCGTCGCGCGGCCCCGGCCCCCGCGGATTCCGCTCTCGCCCGCCCAACAGCGGATCTGGTTCATCAACCAGTTCGACACGGAATCACCGGCCTACAACATCTCGCTCTCGCTGCGGCTGTCCGGGACGCTCGACCGGGCCGCGCTCACGGCGGCGATCGGAGACGTCGTCGCCCGGCACGAGTCGCTGCGCACGATCTACCCGCTCGACGGCACCGGTCCCCGCCAGGAGGTGCTGTCGCCGCGGTCGGATCTCCGGGTCGACGGTGAGGGCCTGGATCGCGGGGTCGTCGACGGCGAGGACGACCTCCGGCGCCGGATGCGGGCGCTGATGTCGCAGGGGTTCGACGTCACGCTGCGGGTGCCGTTGCGCGCCGGCCTGTTCCGGATCGGTGACACCGAGCATGTGCTCACGGTGGTGCTGCACCACATCCTGGCCGACGGGTTCTCGCTCGGGGTGCTCGCGCGTGATCTCGCGACCGCCTACGCGGCCCGGACCACCGCGGGTGCACCGTCGTGGTCGCCGCTCGACGTGCAGTACGCGGACTACGCACTGTGGCAGTCGGACTGGCTGGGCGCCGCGGACGATCCGGACTCGCCGCTGGCCCGCCAGTTGGACTACTGGACCACGACGCTCGAGGGTCTGCCGGCGGTGCTGGACCTGCCGTGCGACCGTCCCCGACCCGACGTGCGGTCCCAGCGGGGCGACCGCGTCGACCTCGAGATCCCGGCCGATCTGCACGGGCGCATCGTCGAGTTGGCCCGCGAGCACGATGCGAGTGTGTTCATGGTGATGCATGCGGCGCTGGCGACGCTGCTGGCCCGGCTCGGCGGGACCGGCGACGTCGCGGTCGGCACCCCCGTCGCCGGCCGCGGCGCGGCGGCGCTGGACGACATGGTCGGCATGTTCGTCAACACCCTCGTCCTGCGCTGCGTCGTCGACGGGAACCTGTCCTTCGCGGACCTGTTGCACCGGGTCCGGGAGGCCGATCTGGGTGCGTTCATGCACGCCGACACCCCCTTCGAGAGGGTGGTGGAGGCGGTGGACCCGCCGCGGTCCACCGCGCACTCCCCGCTGTTCCAGGTGCTGCTCGAGTTCCGGACGATCGCCCGCCCGGACGTCGAACTGCCCGGAGTGCGGGTCCACGCTCTCGACCACGGCGACGAGGTCGCCAATTTCGATCTGCAACTGAGCGTGGCGGAGGACTTCGGCCCCGCCGGCGAAGCCGCGGGCATGTCGGCGGGGATCGTCTTCGCGACCGACGTGTTCGATGCGAGGACGGTCCGCGGGTTCGCCGACCGGTTGACGCGGATCCTGCGGGCCGCGGCGACCTCCGCCGACGCGTCCGTCGGGGACATCGACCTCCTGTATCCGTCCGAACATGCTGCGCTGGTGCCGGTTCGGGGTGATCCGGGACTCGCGCCACGGACCCTCGCGGAGCTGCTGTCGCGGGCGGCGGCGTCGGATCCGATGCGATCCGCGCTCCGCTTCGACGGCGCCGACATGAGCTACGGCGAACTCGACCGGGGGTCCGACGAACTGGCGCGGAGGCTGATCGCCGACGGGATCGGTCCGGGGTCCGTGGTGGCGTTGGGCATGCCCCGAGGCCCGGCGTACGTCATCGGGGTGTGGGCGGTCGCGAAGTCCGGTGCCGCCTTCCTCCCGGTGGATCCGGCGCACCCGGCCGACCGGGTCGAGCTGATGTTGCGGGACTCCGGGGCGAGCATCGGACTGACCACCGCGGCGCTGCGGGACTCGTTCGCCGACACCGTCCCCTGGTGGGCGATCGACGAGAGCCTTTCCACCTCGGTGTCTTCCGGGCCGCCGATCGGTGACGACGAGCGGCTCGCACCGCTCCGCCCGGACGATGTCGCCTACCTCATCTACACGTCCGGGTCCACCGGCATCCCCAAGGGTGTTGCCGTCACACACCGGGGCCTGGCGGACTTCGCCGCGGACCTGCACGAGCGGTGCCGGACCACGCCGCAGTCGCGGGTGCTGCACGTCGCGTCGCCCAGCTTCGACGTGTCCGTCCTCGAACTGCTGCTCGCGGCGGGCGTCGGCGCGACCTCGGTGATCGTCCCGTCCACGGTGTACGGCGGCGACGAGTTGCGCGACCTGCTGGTGTCCGAACGGGTTTCGCACTGCATCATGACGCCGACGGTGCTGGCCACGACGCCGACGGCGTCGGCCGACGATGCCCCGGACGGCCTCGCCGACCTCTTGTGCGTGCTCGCCGCCGGTGAGGCATTGCCGCCGGAGGTCGCCGACCGCTGGGCCGCGGGCCGGGTGATGATCAATGCGTACGGGCCCACCGAGACCACGGTCATCGGCACGATGAGTGACGCGCTCACCCCCGGGGCCACGGTGACGATCGGCGGTCCGATCCGGGGATTCCGTGCGCTCGTTCTCGACGGCCGACTGCGACCCGTCCCGGTCGGTACACCGGGAGAGTTGTATCTCGCCGGTCCCGGTCTGGCACGGGGTTACCACCGTCGGCCGTCGCTCACCGCGGCACGATTCGTCGCCGACCCGGGCGGCGCCCCGGGGGCGCGTGCCTACCGCACCGGGGACCGGGTGCGGTGGAACGCCGTCGGCGATCTCGAGTACCTCGGTCGCGGGGACCGGCAGGTCAAGCTGCACGGGCACCGCATCGAACTCGGCGAGGTCGAGGCCGTGCTGGCGCAGCACCCCGACGTCGGGCACGCGGTGGTCGACGTCCGCCGGTTGGGCCGGCTCGGTGAACGCCTGCTCGCCTATGTGGTCCCGGCCGCGGGCGCCGACATCGACACCGCGAACCTCCACGAAGCGCTCGCCGCCCGACTGCCGTCGTACACGGTGCCGTCCCACATCACAGTGCTCTCCCGGATCCCGATGACCGTGCACGGCAAGCTCGATCGTGCCGCGCTGCCGGAACCGGACCTCGCCGCCGAGGCATCGACCGTGCGGATGCCCACCACCGAGGCCGAGCGGACGCTCGCGGGTGTGTTCGCCGAGGTGCTGGGGCTCGAGCAGGTCGGGGTGGAGGACTCGTTCTTCGCGCTCGGCGGCGACAGCATCATGTCGATCCAGCTCGTCGCCCGCGCGAAGGCGGTCGGGGTGTCGGTGACACCCCGGGACGTGTTCGACCACCGCACCGTCGCCGGTCTGGCCAGGATCGCCACGTCGCAGGCCGAAGCGGCCGACGAGCTCGCGGAACTCGACGGCGGCGGGGTGGGGAACGTCCCTCCGACGCCGATCCTCTCGTGGCTGCATCGGCGTGCAGCGGGCCGGATCGACCGCTTCGCGCAATCCGTGCTGCTGCACCTCCCGGCCGGTGTCCGCGAGGCGGACCTCGTGGCCGCGGTGCAGGCGGTCCTCGACCGGCACGACATGCTCCGCGCACGGCTCGTCGACGACGAATCCGGCTGGCGCATGGAGGTTCTCCCCATCGGTGCCGTCGATGCACGTGAGGTCGTCGACCGTCTGCCGGTTCCGGACCTCGGCGGGGACTTCGCGCGCCGCGCGGCCGCGGAACTCGGGGCGGCCGCCGACCGGTTGACTCCCGCGTCGGGCCGGATGGTCCGGGTCGTGTGGTTCGACGGTCCGCACGACGCCGGGCGACTGCTGATCGTGGTCCACCACACCGTGGTCGACGGGGTGTCGTGGCGGGTGATCGTGCCGGACCTGGCGTCGGCGTGGGCGCAGGCCGCGAGCGGCCGCACTCCCGAACTGGAACCGGTGGGCACGTCGATGCGCCGGTGGGCGCACGCGCTGCGAGATGTCGCGGGCCGCCGGCGCCGGGAGATACCGCTGTGGGAGAAGATCATCGGTGCGGGCGACCCGCCCCTGGGACGACGCGCCGCCGATCCCACCCGCGACGTCCATGCGGCGGTCGAGGTGCTGCCGGTCGACCTGCCGCCCGAGCTCACCGTCCCCGTGCTCACGACGCTGCCGACGGCGATCCACGGCACCCCGGTCGATGTGCTGCTGACGGCACTCGCGATGGCAGTGCGCCGCTGGACCACCGAACGCGACGGCACCGCAATCGATCCCATTCTCGGGATCGAAGGACACGGTCGTGAGGAGACACTGGTGCCGGGCGCCGACCTGAGCCGGACGGTGGGCTGGTTCACCACGATCCATCCGACGCGGCCGGATCTGTCGTCGATCGACCTGGACGACGCGTTCGATGGCGGGCCGGCCGCGGGCCACGCCGTCAAACAGGTCAAGGAGCATCTGCGCTCGATCCCCGACCACGGTCTCGGATACGGACTGCTCACCGAGCGGGACAGCGAGGCGGGTGCGCGACTGCGGTGCTCGCCGCAGATCCTCCTCAACTATCTCGGCCGCCTCGCGCCCGGTGACGACACCGCGCCCCGGGCGTGGATGCCGGTCGAGGGCGACGGCGGCCTCGGTGGCACGCAGGATCCGGACATGCCCGTTCTGGCGCCGCTCGACATCGCCGCCGGGATCGGTGCGGGCCGAGGCGGTGCGGCACTGCAGTCGACGTGGTCGTTCGCGCCGGGCGTGTTCTCCGGCACCGACATCCGCCGTCTCGCGCAGCTGTGGCGGGACGCGCTGGCGGCGCTCGCCACGTACTCGCGGTCCCCGGACGCCGGCGGGCTCACGCCGTCGGACCTCGCACTGGTCCGCCTCGATCAGGCGACCATCGACACCCTCGAAGCTCAGCGGCCCGGACTGGTGGACGTCTGGCCGCTCACCCCGCTGCAGTCCGGGTTGCTGTTCCACGCCCGGATGGCCGGGAACGCCCCCGATTCCTACACGGTTCAGATCGTGGTGGACCTGCGGGGCGAGCCCGACCGGGAACGGCTCGTCGCGTCGGCCCGCGCCGTGCTGCGGGGGAACCCGAACCTGCGTGCGTGTTTCGTGGACGACGGCGCGGGTGAGACGCTCCAGGTGATCGCGGCCGACGTCGCGGTGCCGTGGAACGAGATCGACCTGTCCGGTCTGGACGATCCTGCGCGCGAACAGCACTGGCAGGCGCTGCTGAGCGACGACCGTGCGACCGCCTTCCCGATGGGCCGCGCGCCGCTGATGCGGTTCGTGCTCGTCCGCCTGGCTCCCGGGCGGTACCGGCTATTGGTGACGCACCACCACATCCTGCTCGACGGCTGGTCCACTCCGCTTCTGCTGCAACAGTTGCTGACTCTGTATGCGGCCGAGGCGGACCCGTCGGTGCTGCCGCACGGCGGTGAGTACCGCGACTACCTGGTGTGGCTCGCGGGTCAGGACGGATCGGCCGCGGCCTGGCGCGACGCGCTCGCCGGTGCCCCCGAACCGACCCTGCTGGCGCCGACCCTGCCGGCGTTGCAGTCCGACGAACTCGCGGTGGCCGCGGTGACCGTGACGCTGGACGAGGCGGAGACCGCGGCCCTCACCCGGGTGGCGCGGGACCGCGACGTCACCGTCAACACCGTCGTGCAGGTGGCCTGGGCGCTCGTGCTCGGCGTGCTCACGGGCCGGTCGGACGTCGTGTTCGGCGCCACCGTATCCGGTCGTGCCCCCGAGGTTCCCGGTATCGAGACCATGATCGGGCTGTTCATCAACACCGTGCCGGTGCGCGTGACACTCGATCCACGTGAAACCGTCGGGGATCTGCTGACCCGCGTGCAGGGCGAGCAGTCGGCCCTGATGGACCACCACCACATCGGGCTCGCCGACATCCAGCAGTCGGCCGGCCCGGGTGCCGTCTTCGACACCCTGACGGTGTTCGAGTCGTATCCGGTGGACCGGGCGGCCCTCGAGGACGGCACGGACATCGCGGGGCTGCACGTCGACGGCGTCGAGGGACTCGACGCCACGCACTACCCGATCACCGTGACGGTGGGACTCACCGACCGACTCGAGGTGTCCCTGAAGTACCGGGTGGGCAGTGTGGCCCCGGCGGCGGCGGAATCCGTCGCCGCGCGACTGCGATCGGCGCTCACGACGATCTCCCACGCGGACGGACTCCCGCTCGCGGCCGTCGATCTGCTGTCCGATCGGGAGCGGGAGACCGGTGCTCCGACACGGGATACCGCGCCCGCCCCGCCGCGACTGCTACCGGATCTCCTCACCGCGGCCGTCTCCGGCCACGCGGATGCCGTCGCGGTCGACGCGCGCGGTGGTCGCCTCACGTACCGCGGATTGGACGAGCTGTCGAACCGGTGGGCGCGCAGCCTGATCGGTGTCGGTGCGGCGCCGGGCGTGGTGGTGGCGTGCGCGATTCCACGATCGCTGGAATCGGTGCTGGCGGTGTGGGCGGTGGCGAAGACCGGCGCGGCGTTCGTGCCCGTCGATCCGACCTACCCGCGTGCGCGTATCGAGCACATGATCACCGATTCCGGGGCGAGCGTCGGCCTCACGACCGCCACCCACCGCGACGGACTGCCGGGCACTCTGCGCTGGCTGGTGCTCGGCGACCCGCCGGAGGGCGTCGCCGCGGAACCGGTCTCCGCCGAGGAACGAGTGCGCCCCGTGCTCGTGGACGACGTCGCCTACCTGATCTACACGTCGGGGTCCACGGGCCGCCCCAAGGGGGTGAGCGTGACCCATCGCGGACTGGCGAGCCTGCTGGCCGAGCAGCGGGCGCGCTACCCGATCACCCCCGACGCCCGCTGCCTGCACATCTGCTCACCGAGCTTCGACGTCTCCGTGCTCGAGTTGCTGCAGGCATCCGTCGCGGGGGCGACGCTGGTGGTGGCGCCGCCCGACGTCTACGGTGGCGATCCGCTCGGTGACCTGTTGCGCCGCGAACGGATCACCCACGCCTGCATCACACCGGCGGCCCTGGCGACCGTCGAACCCGAGCGGCTCGACCAGCTCGAGGTCCTGGTCGTCGCGGGTGACGCGGTGGGCCCGGAACTGGTCGCCGACTGGGCGCCGGGACGGATCATGCTCGACGGCTACGGGCCGACGGAATCGACGGTGCTGTCCACGATCAGTGCGCCGTTGGTGCCGGGCGCCGACATCCCCATCGGCACGCCCGTGCGCGGCACCGCCGTCGTCGTGCTCGACGCCTTCCTGCGCCGCGTCCCCGTCGGTGTTCCGGGCGAGCTGTACCTGTCCGGGGCGGGCACGGCCCGCGGATACCACCGCCGTGCGGGGCTGACGGCGGCACGGTTCGTCGCGTGTCCTCTCGGGCCGCCCGGCAGCCGCATGTACCGCACCGGTGACGTCGTCCGCCGGCGACCGGATGGCGCGCTGGACTACTTGGGCCGCAGCGACTTCCAGACGAAGGTGCGCGGATTCCGCATCGAACCGGGGGAGATCGACGCGGTGCTCGTCGCGCATCCCGCGGTGGCGCACGCGGTGACGGCGGCGCACCGCCGCGGCGGCGGGGATCCGCTGCTGGTCTCGTACGTGGTGCCCGGTGCGGACCACGACATCGACGTGTCGGCGCTGACCGAGTTCGCCGCCCAGCGACTCCCGGCACATCTGCTGCCGAACGCGGTCGTGGTTCTCGACGAGATCCCGCTGACGCCCGTCGGCAAGCTCGATCGGGAGGCGCTCCCCGCGCCGGACTTCACCTCGGCGGCCCCGCGGTTCCGGGCCCCGAGCACCCCGGCCGAGCAACAGGTGGTGACGGTCTTCGCGGAGGTCACCGGCGTCGAGCGAGTCGGTGTGGACGACAACTTCTTCGCGCTCGGCGGCAACTCGCTCAGCGCGACCCGGGCGGTTGCGCGGATCAACCGCGCCCTCGGCTCGGCGATCGACGTGCGGGACCTCTTCGCGTGCGGGACCCCGGGCCGGCTCGCCGCCCGGGCCGGGCGCGCCGGGAGCGATGGCACCGCGGACCGCCGCGCGCTGCGCGCCGGTGTCCGGCCCGAGCGGGTGCCGCTGTCGTGGGCGCAGGAGCGGATGTGGTTCGTCAACCAGTTCGAGCCCGCGTCCGCGGCCTACAACGTGCCGATGGCGCTGAGACTGTCCGGCGTGCTCGACGTGGCTGCGCTGCGGTCTGCGCTCGTCGACGTCGTCGAGCGGCAGGAGTTGCTGCGCACGGTGTTCCCGGCGTCGGCGTCGGGGCCCGCGCAGGTGACGGTGCCGGCCGGCGACGTGGTCGGGACCCTGACTCCCGAGCCGATCGCCGCGGACGCCGTCGCCGACCGGGTCGCGGAGGTGGTCGGCGGGGGTTTCGATGTCGCGGAGCGGGTTCCGGTCCGGGTGGCGCTGCTGAAGGTGGCGGCCGAGGTGCACGTGCTGGTGCTGGTGGTGCACCACATCGTCGCGGACGGGTTCTCCATCGGCCCGCTGGCCCGCGACGTCGCGACCGCGTACGCGGCCCGGGTGACGGGTGCGGCACCGGGGTGGGACCGGTTGCCGGTCCAGTACGCCGACTACGCACTGTGGCAGCGCGACGTCCTCGGGGCTCCCGGCGACCCGCAGTCGGCGCTCGCCCGCGAGGAGTCGTGGTGGCTCGCCCGGCTCGGCGGCGCGCCACCCGTCGCGGCGTTGCCGCTCGACCGTCCCCGCGCCGGACACCGGTCGACCGCCGGGGGCCGGGCGTCGTTCGCGGTGGGGGCCGACATCCATCGCCGTCTCGCCGACCTTGCCCGGCAACACGACTCGACGCTGTTCATGGTGGTCCACGCCGCACTGGTGGCCCTGCTGTCGCGGATCGGGGCCGATCGGGACGTGGTGATCGGCACTCCCGTCGCGGGCCGTGGCGAGGCCGAGCTGGACGATGTGGTCGGCATGTTCGTCAACACCCTGCCCCTGCGCACCGCGGTCGATCCGGGGGCGTCGTTCGCGGACCTGCTCGACGTGGTCCGCGACGGCGACATCGACGCGTTCGCGCACGCCGACGTGCCGTTCGAGCGGATCGTCGAACGCCTCGGTGCGGGACGCAGCACGTCGTACGCGCCACTGGTTCAGGTGATGCTCGAGTTCCGCAACGTCGAGCGGCCACGGGTACAACTGCCGGGCCTGACGGTCGAGGCCCTCGACGTCGATCCCGGCGAGGTCAAGTTCGATCTGCAGTTCGGCATCGGGGAGACCCACGACGGCGACGGCGAGGCGACCGGGCTGTCCGGTGATCTCCTGTACGCCTCGGACATCTTCGACCGCGCGACGGCGACCGAACTCGCCGAGATGACCGCCCGGGTGCTCGCGGAGTTCGCCGCCGACCCACGTCGGCCGGTCGGCGACCTCGACCTGACCGGTGCGCCCACGGGGGCCGCCGCCGAGGAGGGGGCGCCGATCGCGGCCGACACCACGCTCGCGGACCTGTTCGCGGCCTCCGTCGCCGCAGCACCGCACGCCGACGCGGTGGTCGCGGGCACTGAGCGGATCAGCTACCGGCAACTCGACGAGCGTTCGAACCGGCTGGCCCGGTGGATGATCGATCGGGGCATCGGTCCCGAATCGGTGGTGGCGGTCGTGATGGGCCGGAGCGCGGACCTCGTCGCGACGCTGGTGGGGGTCGTGCGTGCCGGCGCCGCCTATCTCCCGGTGGATCCGGGATATCCCGCCGACCGGATCCGGTTCGTGGTCGGCGATGCCGGTGCGGCGTGCGCGTTGGTGGACGGGGCGTTCCGCCGCGACCGGGCGGATGTCGTTCTGCCCGAAGGGCTTCCCGTCATGTGTGTGGATTCACCCGACACCCGCGACGAGGTCGACCGGTACCCCGCGGCGCCCGTCACCGACACCGACCGGACCCGGCCGTTGCACCCGGATTCGCTCGCGTACCTGATCTACACGTCGGGTTCGACCGGGCGCCCCAAGGGCGTGACGGTGACCCATCGCAACGTCGCGACGCTGCTGACCGGCGTCCGGGACGTTCTCGGGTTCGGGTCGGGCGACGTGTGGACGATGTTCCACTCGTTCGCGTTCGACTTCGCGGTCTGGGAACTGTGGGGTGCACTCGGATTCGGTGGCCGGGTGGTGGTCGTGGACTACCACACCGCACGCGACCCGCGTGCCCTGCTGCGGCTGCTGCGGGACGAGTCCGTGACGGTCCTCAGTCAGACTCCGTCCGCCTTCCACCCACTCGCGGACGCCGATGCGGACTCGCCGGGTGACCTCGCACTGCGCTACGTGGTGTTCGGCGGGGAGACGCTGGACGCGACGCGGCTATCCGGCTGGATCGAACGGCACGGTGACACGGCGCCCGTGCTGGTCAACATGCTCGGTATCACCGAGACGTGCGTGCACGTGACCTGGCGGCGGATCGACGCGGCAGCGGTCCGCGCCGAACGGGCGCAGCGGCCCGTCGGATCGGCGGTCGGTGTCGGGCTTCCCGGAGTCCGGGTCCGCGTGCTCGACGACCGCCTGCACCCCGTGCCGCCCGGCGTGGCCGGGGAACTGTACGTCTGCGGGCCGCAGGTGGCGCGGGGCTACCGGGGCCGTCCGGGACTGACCGCGGCCCGCTTCGTCGCGGATCCGTTCCTGGGTGGACAGCGGATGTACCGCTCCGGCGATCGAGTTCGGTGGACGACGTCCGGCGGGCTCGAATACTTGGGACGCAGGGACTTCCAGGTGCAGGTGCGCGGATTCCGGGTGGAGCCGGGCGAGGTGGAGGCGGCGCTGCTCGCGGTGCCGGGGGTGGCGTCGGCCGTCGTGCTCACCCGCGCCGGGGACACCGGTGGCCGGCGGCTGTTCGGGTACGTGGTGCCCGAACCGGGCCACGAACCGGATCCCGACGCGATACTCGCCGAAGCCGGGCAGCGGCTGCCGACCTACATGGTGCCCGCCGCCGTCGTGGTGCTCGACGCGTTCCCGATGACGGTGAACGGCAAGGTCGACCGCGCGGCGCTGCCGGACCCGGCACCGAGCGCCGGTGCGGGCAGGGCGCCGGCCACCGACGTCGAGCGGATCCTCGCCGGGTTGTTCGCCGAGATCCTCGGTGCCCGGTCGGTGGGCGCGGACGATTCGTTCTTCGGGCTCGGCGGCGACTCGATCATGTCGATCCAGTTGGTGGCCCGCGCCCAGTCCGCCGGCGTGACACTGACACCCCGGGACGTCTTCGAGCGGCGCACCGTCGCCGGGCTCGCCGAGGTCGCCGAGTACTCGGAACGCCGCGGGCCGGCGCCGCTGCGGGAACTTCCCGGCGGCGGCGTCGGCGACGTCGTGACCACCCCGATCGTGCACTGGCTCGCGGACCGGGGCGGGGACGCCGACCGGTACTCGCAGTCGGTGCTGCTCGACCTCCCGCCCGACATCGACGGCGACGTCCTGGCCCGCGGCCTGGAAGCGGTCCTGGACCGCCACGACATGCTGCGGTCCCGGCTGCGTCCCGACGCACGGTCCGGCACCGGCCTGCGGATCGAGGTACGACCCCCCGGCGCGGTCGACGCCCGCGCGATCGTCGAGGGCGTCCCCGTCGAGACGGTGTCCGGCACCGGCTTCACCGCATCCGCGCGCGCCGCTCTGGAAGCGGCGGCGGATCGGCTCGACCCGATGTCCGGCAGCATGATCCAGCTCGTGAGGTTCGCCGCGGCCGACGGCGCCCGGCTGCTGATCGTGGCACACCACCTGGTGATCGACGGCGTGTCGTGGCGCATCCTGGTCCCCGACCTCGCGGCGGCCTGCTCCGCGGTGGCGGCGGGCACCGATCCGGCGCTGCCGCCGGCCGGGACGTCGATGCGGACGTGGGCGGACGGACTCGCCACGGTCGCGCCGGCGCGGGCGGCGGAACTGGACCTGTGGCGGTCGGCGACCGCGGACGACGGGCGATGCCCGGTCGGGCGCGCACTGGATCCGCACGTGGACGTCGCGTCCACGCTCGACCGCGTCGAGGTGGAACTACCGGCCGAGGTCACGGCCGCCCTCACGACCACGGTGCCCGACCGCTTCCACGGGTCGGTCGACGACGGACTGGTCACCGTGCTGGCGCTCGCGCTGGTCCAGTGGCGCCGCGAGCGCGGCGGCGACGGCGACGCGGTGGCGGTCGTGCTCGAGGGACACGGCAGGGAACAGCAGGTGGTACCCGGCGCCGACCTGTCCCGGACCGTCGGCTGGTTCACCTCGCTCTACCCCGTGCGACTCGACTTCGCCGGTGTGGACATCGCCGCCGTCGACCGGGCAGACGACGGGGCGGTCGTCGGTGCCGCGGTGAAGACGGTCAAGGAGCAACTGCGGGCAATTCCCGATCATGGCATCGGGTTCGGCATGCTCCGGTACCTGGACGACGCGACCGCGGCCGTCCTGGCTCCGCGTCGGCTGCCCGACATCAGCTTCAACTACCTCGGCCGGTTCGACACCGGCACCACCGATCGGGCCGCCGGAACCTGGCTTCCCGTCGAGGATTCCGGACTGCGAGGCGTCGTCGCACCGAACCTGCCGGTCGTGTTCGCGATCGACGTCAACGCCGTCACGGTGTCGGGACCGGACGGACCGAGGTTGTCGGCGACCTGGGACTTCCCCCGCGGCGTCCTGAGTTCCGGCGAGGTGCAGCGGTTGGCGCAGTTGTGGATCGGTGCCGCCGAGGCACTCGCCGCCCATGTCCGGACCCCCGGGGCGGGCGGGTCGACCCCCTCGGACCTGGACCTGGTGGAGGTGGATCAGGCGACGATCGACCGACTCGAGCAGCGGTACCCGGGCCTGGCCGATCTCTGGCCGCTGTCCCCGATGCAGCGCGGCATGCTGTTCCACGCCGAACTGGCCGCGGACTCCACGGACGCGTACCTGGTCCAGCTGATCCTGACCCTCGAGGGGGCGGTGGACGGGCCGCGTCTGCGACGGGCGGGCAGGACACTGCTCGACCGGCATCCGAACCTGCGCACGGCCTACACGCGGCTCCCGAGCGGCGACCCGGTGCAGGTGGTGTGCACCGGCGTCGAGGCGGCATGGCACGAAATCGACCTGTCCGGGCTCGGGGAACGGGAAGCCGGCACGCGGCTGGCGGCACTGCTCGACGGCGACCGCGCCACCCCGTTCGACGTCACGACGGCTCCGCTGCTGCGAATGATGCTGGTACACATGCCCGGCGGCGCACACCGGGTGGTCCTCACCGAACACCACATCCTGTTCGACGGCTGGTCCACCCCGCTCCTGCTCGAAGAGTTCGTCACGCTGTACCTGACAGGCGGGGACGACGTCGCGCTGCCGCGTCCCCGCTCGCACCGCCGCTACCTCGAATGGCTGGCCCGGCAGGACCGGGAGGCCGCCCTCGACGCGTGGGTGCGCGCCGTCGGCGACATCGACGACCCCACGCTCCTGCTGCCGGGCCACGCCGCGGCCACGGAGGCGTACACCGAGTCGCGGGATCGCACCTATCGACTGGATGCACCGACGTCGGAGCGGCTACGGAACCTCGCCCGGGCCCGCGGCGTCACCCTGAACACCGTCGTCCAGGCGTCGTGGGGGATCGTGCTGGGACTGCTCACCGGCCGTGACGACGTGGTCTTCGGGGCCACGGTGTCGGGACGCCCGCCGCACATCGCGGGCATCGAGACGATGATCGGGCTGTTCATCAACACGGTTCCGGTCCGGGTCCGGCTCGATCCGTACGCGAGTCTCGGCGAACTGCTCGACCGGGTCCAGGCCGCGCAGTCGGCGATGCTCGACCACCACCACGTCGGGCTCGCCGAGATCCAGCAGGCCGTCGGGCCGGGCTCGATCTTCGACACCCTCACGGTGTTCGAGTCGTACCCGACCCGCACCACCGCGTCGGGGGACACCGACCTGGACGGGATGCGGTTGACCGGGGTGGAGGCCCGGGACTCCGCGCACTTCCCGCTCAGTGTCGTCGCGTCGGCGCCCGACGAGCAGCTGCAGGTGACGATGAAGTTCCGTCCCGATTTGGTGGGCGGCGCGACGGTGGCCGGGATCGCCGCGCGACTGCTGCGGGTGCTGCACGCATTCGCGGGACTCGTCGACGACCCGCAGCGGCGACTCGCGGCGCTGGATCTGCTGACCGGCGCCGAGCGCCGCGCCCTGGTCCCGGTCCGCGGCGGTCGGCGGTCCGCGCTCCGCACCCTCCCGGAGATCCTCGACGCCGCCGTGGCCCGCGACCCCGAGGCGACGGCGCTCGTCAACGGCGCGCGCGAGGTCACCTACGGCGAACTCGATTCCTGGTCCAACCGGCTCGCACGCACGTTGATCGACTGTGGCGTCGGTCCGGAATCGCGTGTGGTGCTGGGCATCCCGAGGTCGATCGAGTCGGTCGTCGCGATGTGGGCGGTGGCCCGTGCGGGTGGCGCGTTCGTGCCCGTCGACCCGGACTACCCGGCCGAACGCGTCGTGGCGATGGTCGACGATTCGGGTGCCGACATCGGTCTGACGACGACGGCCCACCGGCCGAGACTGCCCGACGGGCCGCGATGGCTGGTACTTGACGACGATGGGTTCGTCGCCGCTCTCACCGACACGTCCGCCGGACCCATCACCGACACCGATCGGGCCGCTCCGCTCCGCCTCGATGCCGCCGCCTATCTGATCTACACGTCCGGGTCCACGGGACGACCGAAGGCCGTCACCGTCACCCACCGGGGCCTGGGCAACTACGCGGACGCGCAGCGCGACGCCTGCGGTGTCACCGCGGAGGCGCGAACCCTGCACTTCTCCTCGCCCAGCTTCGACGTCTCGGTGCTCGAGTACCTGCTGTGCTTCGCGGTCGGCGCGACGATGGTGCTCGTCCCGCGCACGGTCTACGGCGGCTCCGAACTGACGGCGGTCCTGCGGAAGCAGCGGGTGACGCACGCCTTCATCACCCCGGCCGCACTCGCGTCGGTGGATCCGTCCGGACTCGACGACCTCGAATGCGCGCTGGTCGGCGGCGAGGCCTGGCCGCCGGAACTGGTGGACGACTGGTTGCCGCAGCGACGGATCCTCAACGTCTACGGACCCACCGAGACCACGATCGTCGTCAACATCGAGGAGTTCGTCGCGGACCAGGAGACCGAGCACTCCCTGGGCCGGCCCATCCCGGGTGTCACCGAGACCGTGCTCGATTCGCGGCTGCAGCCGGTGCCGGCCGGTGTCCGGGGCGACGTCTACGTCGCCGGACCGGGAGTGGCCCGTGGGTACCACCGGCGCCCGGGGCTGACCGCGGCCCGGTTCCTGCCCGACCCGTTCGGGGCACCGGGCGATCGGATGTACCGCACCGGCGACGTCGGCGCGTGGACGGCCGACGGCAAGCTCGAGTATCTCGGGCGCAGCGACTTCCAGGTCAAGATCCGTGGTTTCCGGATCGAACTGGGGGAGATCGATGCCGTGCTGACCGGACACCCCGACGTGCGCTTCGCGACCACTCTGGGCCGCCGTGGCCCGGGCGGCGACACGGTGCTGGTGAGCTACGTCGTGGCGCGGGACGGCGGCCGCATCGACGTCGACGATCTGCGTGGACGGTTGGCTGAGCGGGTGCCCGAACACATGGTGCCGACGGCGTTCGTCGTTCTCGACGACATCCCGCTCACCCCCGTCGGAAAGCTCGACCGGCGGGCGCTTCCCGAGCCCGAGTTCGGTTTCACCGCAGCGGTGTTCCGGGCCCCGACCGACCCTGTCGAGGAGGCGATCACGACGGTGTTCGCGGAGGTCCTCGGGGTCGACCGGGTCGGCACCGGAGACGGCTTCTTCGACCTCGGCGGCAACTCGCTGTCCGCGACGCGAGCCGTGGCACGCCTCGACGAAACGCTCGGCATCGACCTCGGCGTGCGGGCGCTGTTCGAGGCTCCCACGGCCGCAGCGCTCGCCGAACGAATCGAGCACGCCGACACCGGCCCGTCCGGTCGCCCCGTGCTCGAGGCGGTGCCGCGCCCGGCGGAGATCCAGCTGTCGGCGGCGCAGCAGCGCATGTGGTTCATCAACCAGTTCGATCCGTCGTCGCCCGCGTACAACGTGCCGCTGGTGGTACGCCTGACCGGAGATCTCGACGTGCCTGCGTTGCGGGCGGCGGTCGTCGACGTGGTGTCGCGGCACGAGTCGCTGCGCACCCGGTTCCCGATCGGCGCCGACGGGCCGATCCAGGACGTCCGCCCGGTGGCCGAGGTCGCGATCGAACTCGATCCGGTCGCCGTCGACGGCGAGGACGAACTGCGTGACCGGACGCGGGCGACGGTGTCGACGGGATTCGATGTGACCGAGAGGATTCCGGTGCGTGGAACGCTGCTCGTGGCGCCGCCCGATGAGCACGTCCTGGTCCTCGTCGCGCACCACATCGTGATCGACGGCTACTCGCTGGGCCCGCTGTCGCGTGATCTGATGCGCGCCTACGCCGCGCGCACCGTGGGCCGCGAACCGGACTGGGATCGGCTGGCGGTGCAGTACGCCGACTACACGCTGTGGCAGCGGACCCTCCTCGGCGACGACGCCGATCCCGGATCGGTCCTGTCCCGGCAACTCGAGTACTGGACCGAGGCGCTGTCGGGCGCGCCCGACCTGCTGCGCCTGCCGACGGACCGGCCGCGGCCGGCCCAGCAGTCCTTCCGCGGCGACCGTGTCGCGTTCGTGCTCGACCCCGGACTGCACCGACGACTCGTGACGTTCGCGCGCGACCACGGAACGAGCCTGTTCATGGTGATCCACGCGGCCCTCGCGGTGCTGCTCGCCCGGATGGGCGACACGGACGACATCGTGGTGGGCACCCCGATCGCCGGGCGCGGTGAGCGCGCGCTCGACGATCTGGTCGGGATGTTCGTCGGAACACTGGCTCTGCGCACCAGGATCGCTGCGCGGCAGTCGTTCTCGGATCTGCTGGAGTCGGTCCGCGAGGTCGATCTGGGGGCCTTCGCGCATGCCGACGTGCCGTTCGAGAGGGTGGTCGAGGCGCTCGACCCGGCCCGAACCACCGCGTACTCACCGCTGTTCCAGGTGGCGCTCGAGTTTCAGAACGACGAGCGCGTCCGACTCGGGCTGTCCGGGCTGACCCTCGAGGTCCTGCCGGTCGCGTCCGGGGTGGTGAAGGAGGATCTCGAGTTCGTTCTCGGCGAACGGTTCGACGACGCCGGGGCACCCGCGGGGATCGTCGGGAGCATCGAGTTCGCGACCGATCTGTTCGACCGTGACACCGTGCGCGGCCTCGCCGAACGATTCGTGCGGATCGTCGAGACCGCGACGGTCGAACCGGGGCGGCCCGTCGGCGACCTCGAGATCCTGCACCCGCGCGAGCTGGCCGGGCTGGTACCCGCACGGGGCGGGCCGGACGCACCGACACTGTTGCTGGCCGACCTGCTGGTGGCCGCGGCACGCACCCCCGACGCCGTCGCGGTCGTGTGCGACGGCCGAGAGCTGTCCTACCGGGAACTCGACGAGCGGTCGAACCGCCTGGCAAGGCGCCTGATCGGGATGGGTGCGGGCCCGGAGACGTACGTCGCGCTGGGGCTGGCGCGCTCGGTGTCGTCGGTGCTCGCGGTCTGGGCCGTGGCACGGACCGGCGCGGCCTTCGTGCCGGTGGATCCGGGCTACCCGGACGAGCGGATCACCCGGATGCTCACCGACTCCGCTGCGGGACTGGGCGTCACCGTGCGGTCGAGCCGGGATCGGCTGCCGGATTCGGTGAACTGGGTGGTGCTCGACGATCCGGATGCCGAGGCCGCCGTCGCGGCCGAGTCGGCCGCGCCGATCGAGGACACCGAGCGGATCCGCCCGCTGCGGGCCGAGCACCCCGCGTACCTGATCTACACGTCGGGCTCGACCGGCACGCCGAAGGGCGTCGTACTGACCCACCGGGGGTTGGCGAACCTCGCGGCCGAGGAACGCGAACGCCTGGGCGTGACGCCGCACGCACGGACCCTGCACTTCGCGTCGCCGAGTTTCGACGCCTCGGTGTTCGAATCCGTGATGGCGCTGAGCGCGGGCGCCACCATGGTCGTGGTGCCCTCCGATGTCTACGGGGGCGCCGAGTTCGCCGATCTGCTGGAAACCGGCAGGGTGACACACGGATTCGTGACCCCAACCACTCTCGCCTCGGTGGACCCGCTCGGGCTCGAGAATCTGCGGACGCTCGTGGTGGCGGGGGAGCCGTGCCCGCCCGAGCTGGTGACGCGTTGGGCTCCGGGGCGCACGATGCTCAATGCGTACGGCCCCACCGAGACCACGATCATGGCGAACATCAGCGCGCCCATGCGCCCGGGCGAGCCGGTCACGTTCGGCGGACCGATCCGCGGCGTCACCGAACTGGTTCTCGACCCGCGTCTGCACCCCGTCCCGCGCGGGGTCGTCGGAGAGCTGTACATCGCCGGCCCCGCCCTGGCGCGTGGCTACCACCGGCGTCCCGGGCTCACCGCCGGCCGGTTCGTCGCGGACCCGTTCGGTCGGCCCGGCGAGCGGATCTACCGCACCGGCGATCTGGTCCGATGGCGCGGGGACGACACCCTCGAGTACATCGGGCGCAGCGACTTCCAGGTGAAGGTCCGCGGTTTCCGGATCGAGCCCGGGGAGGTCGACGCGGTGCTCACCGCACAGCCGGGCGTCGGGTTCGCCGTCACACTCGCCCGCCCGGGCCCCGCGGGCAACATGCTGCTCTGCTCGTACGTGCGACCGGTGGACGGCGCCCACCTCGACGCCGACGACCTGCGCCGCGACGTGGGGCGTCACCTGCCCGCGCACATGGTGCCCGCCTCGGTGACCGTGCTGGACCGGATCCCGCTGACGCCCACCGGCAAGTTGGACCGCGACGCGCTGCCGCCGCCGCGGTTCATGTCGGCGGCGGCGGAGTTCCGGGAGCCGAGCGGCCCGATCGAGGCGGCGGTGGTGGAGGTGTACACCGATGTCCTCGGTGTCGAGCGGATCGGGTTGGACGACAGCTTCTTCGATCTGGGCGGTACCTCACTGCTCGCGACGAAGGTGGTCACCGCGCTGCGGGCACGACTAGGGCCCACCGTCACGCTGCAGGAGCTCTTCCTCGAACCGACGCCCGCCGGCCTGGCCGGGCGGATCACCGACGCCGCGACGGGTGGGGTGGACGACGCCCTGAGGCCCGTGATCCCGCTGCGCAGCAATGGGTCCGCACGCCCACTGTTCTGTGTCCATCCCGGTATCGGATTGTCCTGGGGCTATGCGGGGCTGGTGCGGTACCTGCCGGTGGAGCGGCCGGTGTTCGGGCTGCAGCTACCGGTGATCACCGACGGGCCGCAGTACGACTCGCTCGACGACTTGGCCGCACGGTACGTCGACGAGGTGACGGCCATGGCGCCCGACGGTCCGTACGACCTGCTCGGCTGGTCGCTGGGCGGCGTGATCGCACACGCGATGGCCGTCGAACTGCAGCGCCGGGGCAGGTCCGTCGCGACGCTGGCGGTCATGGACGCCTACCCCGACGACGGTTCGGAACCCCTGCTCGGCCGGCTCGACCTGACGGACCTGCTGCGCGGGCTGGGTTTCGAACCGCCCGCCACCGAGCACGCAGCCGACTACGTCGATGCTGCCCGAATGCTCAACGCCCACTTCGGGACCGGTGATGCGGTCACCGCCGGGCATCTCGAACGGATCAACGACGGTTACGCCCACTCACGGCTCCTGGTGCATCGCTTTGCGCCCGGCATCTACGACGGCGACCTGCTGGTGTTCCCCGCCGCACGCGGGCAGGGCGGCGGAACCGATCGGTCGGCGCGGGAATGGCGCCCCCTCGTCACCGGCCGTATCGAGGAACACGCCGTCGACTGTGGGCACAACGACATGATCGACCCCGATGCACTCGCGGTCATCGGGCCGGTGCTGGCCGCGTGGCTCGCGGGACGCTAGTCCGTCCCGGGCTGCTACAGCTCGGAGATCGGTGTGGACAGTTCCACGGCGATGCCCATCCGGTGCAGATTGCCCTCGAGCACGCTCCAGATCGACGTCGCGAGGAACTGCGCGAGTTCGTCACTCGACACCGTCTGCTCGGACTGGCTCAGCCAGCGGTTGACCGTCGCGTCGACGAGGCCCACGAGTGCGAAGGCCAGCGACTCCGCGAGGTCCGACGCCTGGCCGCGGCGGTCGAGGATGCCCGCGAGCAGCGCGCCCAACTGCACGCCGATCGCGGTCTTGGTACCGGTGACCACGCGTGAGCCGACGGTTCGTCGGCTGGGCGACCCCTTGCTGAGGAAGGCGTGCAGGCGGGGATGCTCGACGATCCACTTCACGTACGTGTCGACCGCGAGTTCGATCGTCTCCCGGACGGTGCCGTGCGGGGTGAGCGCCGGGGTCAGGTCGGCCATCATGACGTCGACGATCCGGATCCGGATCTGCTCGTCGAGGTCACCGCGGTCGGCGAAGATTCGGTAGACCACCGATCGGGGAACCTGCGCGCGCTCGCAGATCTGCTGAACCCCGACGTCCGGCCCGGCGGACTCGATCGCGGCCAGGGCCGCCTCGAGGATCCGGTCGCGACGCTGCACCTTGTGGTCGTCCCACCGGGTCGCGCGTCCGTCCGTCATTCGGTGAACAGTAGTGGAGCGGGCATTGACTGGACAACGTGTCTCACTTACTTTTGGTTGGACAGCGTGTCACACACACTTGATCCGAATCGGGAGTCCGCATGAGCAACAGGGTTTTCGTCGTCGGCGTGGGAATGACGAAGTTCGAGAAGCCGGGGGCACGCGAGTGGGACTACCCCGACATGGCACGGGAAGCCGGGACCAAGGCGCTCGCGGACGCCGGCATCGACTACCGAGAAATCCGGCAGGCGTACGTCGGCTACGTCTACGGCGAGTCGACGTCCGGTCAGCGCGCGGTGTACGAGTTGGGTCTCACCGGCATCCCGATCGTCAACGTCAACAACAACTGCTCGACGGGTTCGACGGCGCTCTACCTCGCGACTCAGGCGGTCCGTAGCGGTCAGGTGGACTGTGCGCTGGCACTGGGGTTCGAGAAGATGCAGACCGGTTCGCTCGGCACCACGTACGACGACCGCGAGCAGCCGATGATGCGGCACCTGCTCGCGCTCGCCGAACTGCAGGAGTTCGCGATGCCGCCGGCGCCGTACATGTTCGGGGCCGCCGGCAAGGAACACATGGAGCGCTACGGCACCACGGCCGAGCAGTTCGCGAAGATCGGCGTCAAGAACCACCGGCACTCGATCAACAATCCGTACGCGCAGTTCCAGGACGAGTACACGCTCGAGGACGTCCTCGCCTCCAAGCCGATCTACGGCCCGCTCACCAAGCTGCAGTGCTCGCCGACGTCGGACGGCTCCGGCGCGGTCGTCGTCGCGAGCGAGGCGTTCGTCGACAAGCACGGCCTCGCCGGGCAGGCCGTCGAGATCGTGGGCCAGGCGATGGTCACCGACCTGCCGAGCACGTTCGAGGACCGGAGCGCGATCAGCCTGGTCGGCGCCGACATGACCCGGACGGCCGCCGGGCTCGTCTACGAACAGGCCGGGATCGGCCCCGCCGACATCGACGTCATCGAACTGCACGACTGCTTCTCCACGAACGAACTGCTCACCTACGAGGCGCTCGGACTGTGCGCCGAGGGGGAGGGCGGCAAGCTCGTCGACGCCGATGACACCACGTACGGCGGCCGCTGGGTGGTCAACCCGTCCGGCGGCCTCATCTCCAAGGGGCATCCGCTCGGCGCGACCGGGCTGGCGCAGTGCAGCGAGCTGACGTGGCAACTGCGCGGCACCGCCGACAGGCGGCAGGTCACCGACGCCACGGTGGCGCTCCAGCACAACATCGGGCTGGGCGGTGCGGTCGTGGTCACCGCATACCGGCCCGCCGAACGCTGAATCCTTCCGTCCCACAACACTCCAGGAGTAGTCATGGCTTCCGTTTCCGTCTCCGCAGCCCTCCCCGCGGCCCCCGACAGGGCCTGGGACGCCCTGTCCGACCTCTCCCGCTGGGAGGAGTGGCTCACCATCCATCAGGGTTGGAAGAGTGAACTGCCCACCGAAGTTCGCCAGGGCGCCACCTTCACCGAGGTCGTCTCCGTGATGGGCATGGCGAACAAGATCGAGTGGACCGTCACCGAGGTCGAGGTACCGAAGCTGGTGAGGATCGCGGGCACCGGAATGGCCGGTGTCACGGTGGAGTTCACTCTCCGGGTCGAGCCCGACGGATCGGGGAGCAGGGCCGTCATCGACGCGAGTTTCAAGGGCACCATGATCGTCGGGCCGATCGGGAAGGCCGTCGCCAAGAACGCGGCCGTCGATCTCGAGGCGTCGCTTGCGAAGTTCGCCGAGTTGGTCGGCTAGGCGCGCGATGACCACGCCCACCGTCGAATTCGACACCTCCGGACTCGGAGCCTGGACCGACGAGCAGAGGTTCGAGGTCACCGCCGAACGCATCGCCGAGTACGCGGCGGCCACGAACGACCCCATCGAGCGGCATCGGCGTGGCGAGGTCGCCCCGCCGGTGTTCGCGGTGGTCCCGGCCTTCACGTCGATGGCACCCGCGGCGCTGTCGGTGGCGCCCGTCGAACTGCTGATGAAACTCGTGCACGGCGAGCAGGACTTCCACTTCCACCGGCCGATCTACCCGGGCGACATCCTGGTGGTCCGTGCCAAGCCGATCGGGTTCGAAGGGCGTGAGAACGGATCCACCGTGGTCGTCTACGTCGAGACCCGCTCGGACACCGGAGAATTGGTGAACGAGCAGTGGATGACGGCGTTCTTCCGCAAGGTCGATGCCGGTCCGGGCCTCGGGGATCGGGCGCCCGCGCACCGGTTCGACGACACGCTGCGCGTCACGCCTCCCGCGGCGTCGGTGGTGCAGCACATCGACAAGGACCAGACGTTCCGGTACTCGCCGGCGTCGGGGGATCCCATGCCGATCCATCTGGACGACGAGATCGCCCGCATGTCCGGTCTGCCGGGCATCATCAACCACGGCCTGTGCACGATGGCCTTCACGTCGTGGGCGGTTCTCACCGAGTTCGCCGACGGGGAGGTCGAGCGGCTGAAGCGGCTCGCGGTCCGGTTCGCGAAACCGGTTCTGCCGGAACAGGACATCGAGACACAGTTGCGGACATCGGGGTCCGAATCCGGGGCCACCGCCTATGTGTACGAGACCACCGTCGGTGACGAGCTGGTCATCAAGGACGGCCTCGCCGTCATCACCGATTGACTGTGTGACAACTGGCTCTGCGACAGAGGAGAACACTGATGGGAACACTGGACGGACGTGTCGCGATCGTCACCGGCGCGGGACGCGGCATCGGCCGCGAGCACGCACTGCTCTTCGCGGCGGAGGGCGCCGCGGTCGTGGTCAACGATCTCGGCGGTGCCAACGACGGCACCGGTGCGGACACCGGTCCGGCGCAACAGGTGGTGGACGAGATCGTCGCCGCGGACGGTCGAGCCGTCGCGAACACCGACAACGTCGCCGACTGGGCGGGCGCGGAGGCGCTGGTCGCGCAGGCCGTGCGTGAGTTCGGCCGCCTCGACATCCTGGTCAACAACGCCGGCATCCTGCGCGACAGCTTCATCGCGGGCATGGAGGAGGGCCAGTGGGACGCCGTGATCGCGGTGCACCTCAAGGGGCACGCCGCGACGCTGCACCACGCGGCCGCCCACTGGAAGGCACAGTCCAAGGCCGGTGAGACGGTGCAGGCCTCGGTGATCAACACCGCGTCGGCGTCGGGCACCTTCATGCCCAACGCCGGCCAGGGCAACTACGGCGCAGCCAAGGCCGGTATCGCCGCGCTGACCCTCGTCGCGGCGGACGAACTCGAGCGGTACGGGGTGCGGGTCAACGCCATCGCGCCGATCGCCCGCACCCGTCTCACGCTCGCGACCCCGGGTATGGGCGCGCTGTTCGCGGCGGAGATCCCGGAGGGCGAGTTCGACGCCTTCGCGCCGGCCAACATCTCACCGCTCGTGGCCCGCCTCGCCGCGGCGGACTGCAAGCTCACCGGCAAGGTGTACGCCGTGCAGGGTGGGGCGATCTCCGAACTGATCAACTGGCACGGCGGGGAGACCATCGAGAGCGACGGGCCGTGGACCGTCGACGATCTCGCCGAACGACTGGGCTGAGAGGCACGAGCGCATGGCACGCAACGCGTACGAACTCGGGCTCGGGCTGAGCGACGAGCATGTGGCACTGTCCGATTCGGTCCGCGGCTTCGCGGAACGCACGATCACCGCCGATCAGGTGCGGGCCGCGGTGGAATCGCGGACCGAGGACCGGTTTCCGTCGTTCTGGTCGGCGCTGGCCGGCCAGGATCTGCTGGGGCTCGCGGTGTCGGAGGACCGGGGCGGTCACGGCGCCGGCCTGCTCACGCTCGCGGTAGTGCTCGAGGCGCTGGGGCGCACCGTTGCTCCGGGTCCGTTCGTGCCCACCGCGGCGGCCGCGGCGGTGCTCGGAGCGGTCGATTCCAAGATCGGAATCGAGGTGCTGCCGGGTCTGCTCGACGGGACACGCACCGCGACAGTCGCTCTCGGTGTCCCGCTGCAGGCGGCCGCGGAGGGGGAGGGGTACCGACTCTCCGGGACCCTCGATGCGGTGCTCGGTGGCGAACACGCGGACGTGCTGCTGTTACCGGCCGTCGTCGGCGATGCGGTGCGCTGGATCGTCGTGGACGGCGCCGATCTCACGATCACACCGCAGGACAGCGTCGACGTGCTGCGTGGGTCAGCGCGGGTCGAGGCATCCGGGGTGACGGTCGGGTCCGACCGCGTTCTCGACGGGCTGGGCGAGCGGCGGGTGCGGTCCATCGTGTCGGTGGTGCTGGGCGCCGAGGCGGTGGGCGTGCTGTCGTGGTGCGTGTCGACGGCGGCCGAGTACGCCAAGACCCGCGTACAGTTCGGTCGGCCGATCGGGCAGTTCCAGGGTGTCAAGCACAGGTGCGCACACATGGGCATCGCGCTGGAGAAGGCGCGGGCCGCGATCTGGGATGCCGCGTCCGCGCTCGACGCCGACGACTCGACAGCCGATTTCGCGGCCGAGGTGGCGGCGGTGATCGTGCCCGACGCGGCCGTGCAGGTGGCGCAGGACTGCATCCAGGTGCACGGCGGTATCGGCTTCACGTGGGAGCACGACGCGCACCTGTACTACCGCCGGGCCCTCGCGATCCGCGGCGTGCTCGGCACCCGTGAGGAGCGGGTGGAGCGGGTCGCCGAACAGGCGCTCGCCGGTGTGATCCGGCAGTCGGAGTTGGAACTGCCCCCGGAGGCCGAGGCCGTGCGCGCGGTAGTGCGTGCCGATCTCGCGCCGATCGCGGCCATCGACGACGAGGACGACCGGCTCGTCGCGCTCGGGGACGGCGGTTGGGTGCAGCCGCACCTGCCGAAGCCGTACGGGCGCGGTGCGGGACCGCTGGAACAGATCGTGATCGCACAGGAGGCGAAGGCTGCGGGAATCGCTCTGCCGCAGTTGCTGATGGGTGGCTGGGCGGTGCAGGCCGTGGTGGCGCACGGCACGGAGAAGCAGAAGCAGGACCTGGCCGTGCCCACCCTGCGCGGCGACCTGGTGTGGTGCCAACTGTTCTCCGAACCGGGCGCCGGATCCGACCTGGCGTCGCTGACAACCAAGGCCGAGAAGGTGGACGGCGGCTGGAAGATCACCGGCCAGAAGATCTGGACCACCGTCGCGCAGTTCGCGGACTGGGCGATGCTCATCGCGCGCACTGACCCGTCCAGACCGAAGCACGAGGGCATCACGTACTTCGTGCTCGACATGTCCACACCCGGTGTGACGGTGCGGCCGCTGCGGGAGATGACCGGCTCGGCGCTGTTCAACGAGGTGTTCCTCGACGACGTGTTCGTCCCGGACGAGAACGTCGTCGGCGACCTGAACGATGGTTGGCGTGTCGCCCGGACCACGCTCGCCGGCGAGCGGGTGGCGCTGAGCCAGAAGATGGAGGCGTACGCGAGCGACAAGGATCTGCTCGCTTTCGTGTACGGCCGTCAACTGGGACCGGTGGGCCGCTACCGCTTCGGTGAGCTGATCGCCGAGAGTCAGGCGATCGACCTGATCGGCGCGCGGGTGGTACTGAAACAGCTCTCCGGTGCGGACGTGAGTACGACGTCGTCGGTCGGCAAGTTGCTGGGTATGGGCCTGGGGCAGGCGATCTCGGAGTTCGTGGTGGCCGAGCTGGGTCCGGCGGGAGTGGTGGCGGTACCCGGGCAGCCGAGCGACAAGGCGATGGAACAGCTCATCGCGGGCCGCGCGACGACGATCTACGGCGGCACCACCGAGGTGCAGCTCAACGTGATCGGCGAACGCATGCTCGGGCTCGCACGCGGTGCCCGGGTCGATCGTTCGGTTCCAGATCAGGTCGATCAGCTCGGGGAGGAAGCGGCGGACGGGCGCCGGCCCGCCGAACAGGTGCACCTCCGCGAAGAACAGTTCCGGACCGGGCAGGGCGACGC